>JBCDLI010000022.1:0-34521 GCA_038745535.1 Pseudomonadota bacterium
TATCGTGCCGAAGTCACACAGAAGCTGACGCGCGTTGAGTGCGCATCTTTCCGGTAGCGCGCCGGTGATCGTGATCTCGTCTGGCAAGCGGTCGGAAAAAGTGACGCCCGTGATCTCTACGTCTTGGCTTGAATTTCTAAGCCGATATTCCACCCGTAGGTCGTCGCCGGACCCGCGCAGCGCCTCGCGCACAATGGGTGCAGGCGGACGCAGATCGGCAAGGCCAATAGGCTTAAAACTGATCCAGAAAATCGCCAGTAGCGGCAAGATCACGACGAGGGAGACGATTGCAATAGTCGGGAATAGCAGCGACCACGCTAGGCGCGCTTCACGCTTTTGCAGCGGGCCGATGCCCTTTGGAGGCAGAATAGCGCTCACGTTTTATACCGGAAAAATGCGAAATGAAGAATGCCCCGCACCGTAAAATGCAGGGCAATTGTGAGCATTACTGGATGACAGCAAGCTGCTCGTTCATCGCATTGATCGCTGTTGCGGCATCAACCTCTCCGTCGATGAATTCACGGACGACGCGGTTGATAACCTGCGAGTTGACCATCTTCGAGGCCAAGCTGAGCTGGCCTTCGGCCACGCCCCAACGCTGGGCGACGTCGAGCCCACCCACGATCTCATCAATCATCGACTGCTCATAAAGCTCGCCGAGGGGCGCTTTGCGGTCGACCCCAACGGGCAGCTGGGACCATGCGACAGAGAACTTGGTCGAATCGTCTGCAGTACCGCGGCGGACGGGAAACTTTCCCTCAGGCGCGATTGAAAGCGTTTGTGTGTAACCTTCGTCCATGGAGAACTTCACGAACTCCATAGCCGCGTCTGTGTCGGCGTCATTGGTGATGCCGAAGTAACGAACGTCACCCCAAGCAGCGCCGTCCGGGTTCGATGGGCCTGAGAAATTGGTCACAATGCCCGTCATCGACGCAAGTTCGCTGGAAGTCGGATCATCGTTGATCGTTGGTGGCGCGCTATCGCGAAGACCTGCAAGCTCGTCCAAAATGAATGGCGACCAGATGATCATCGCCGCCTGACCGGCAAAGTAGAGTTCGCGCGACTGCTGCCAAAATAGTTCACCGGGTGGTGAGGCTTCAGCAATTGCCTTGTAAAATTCGAGCACTTCAGTTGTCGCTTCCACGTCAAGCGGAGCTGCGCCGTCTTCGTCGACCGGCGATACACCGTTGGCAAGGAA
Organism: Pseudomonadota bacterium; assembly: GCA_038745535.1. GTDB lineage: Bacteria > Pseudomonadota > Alphaproteobacteria > Rhizobiales > Rhizobiaceae > JBCDLI01. Next base: position 1,199 of record JBCDLI010000022.1, read on the forward strand.
GACGTGCTCAAGCACTTGGCTCATGAAGTTTTCGTCGACTTTTGTGGCGGCCACAAACCCATACATCTCCGGCGGATTGTGCAGCGCTTCGATCGCAGCTGTTACATTCTCAAACGATGACGGCGGCTCAAGACCAGCCTCTTCAAACTTGTCGGCGCGGTAGACGATCATCTGTGTCCAGCCATCAACCGGCACAGATGCTGTTCCATCGCCCGTGCTCGCCATCGCGAGAGCGCCCGGCGCGAAGGTGTCCTCACCAAGCTCATTGATGACTTCGGTTGCGGCCTCTGTGTCAAGGATGCCAGCCTCTGCCCATGGCAACGCATACTGCAGCGTGTGGTAAATCACGTCTGGAAGATCGCCAGCGGCAAAAGCTGCCGTGGCACGTGTACCGAGGTCGCTTTCGGTCACGGGAATCACCTCGACAGCCGTGCCGGTCGCCGCTTCGAACTGCGCTGCCATCTCTTCCTGCTTGGCAAGACGCTCTGGCTGTTCTTCAGTTGTCCAGAAACGGATCGTGTCCGCGCTCGCAAGACTTGTCGAAAGCGCAAACGTCAACGCTGCGCTCGCGAGTACACCTTTTGAAAAAGTTAATTTCATTTTCTCTCTCCCAATTTATACGAAAGTTTATTCACCGGACGGCTCAATTTGCAAGGGAGTTAGCAATGCTTCCTGCAACATTATTACCGGATTGGATCAGAACATGGGCATCGCACTGGTCTTGGTGCTCATCGCGTAGACCGACGTGCTCGCTGTGATGAGAAGCGTCGACATGCCCTCACCGCCGAAACAGAAATTGGTGGATTTCTCGGGCGTGCGGATTACGCCGAGATGGTTCGCGTCCGCGTCCAGCACGTGCACACCGCCCGGACCGTTACAAAAGATGCGGTCATCAAGATCAGTTTTCATGCCGTCGGGCACGCCCTCGCCTTCACCCGAAATCGTCGCCCAAACGTCGCCCCCAGAGAGTGAACCATCATCCGAAACATCGAACACGCGGATCGTTGGCCCCCAGCTGTCATTTACGAAAAGGCGCTTTTCGTCATTCGACATGCAGAGCCCGTTAGGTTGCTGAAAATCATCAACGACACAAATTAAAGAGCCATCGGGGTCAAGCCGGAAAACACCCTGAAATCCGAGCTCTTGATCACGCAGGAGACCGAGGTCCCCACGAATACGGCCAAACGATGGGTCGGTAAACCAAATCCGCCCCTTGCTATCGCAAATTACATCGTTGGGGCTGTTCAGTTCTTTGCCCTCAAAATGCGAGGCGATGACACGAACCCGCTTGCCGTCGTGATCGTGCACGGCAAGGTGAGATGATGCATGTTCACACGAAATGATCCGGCCTTCCCGGTCGAAGAAATTGCCGTTGGCTTGATTTGATGGCTGGCGAAAAACCCGCAGACCGCTCGCTTCATCCCACTTATACTGTTTGCTTTCGGCGATGTCTGAAAACACCAGCCACTTTTCATGTGGATGCCAAATCGGCCCCTCGGTAAACGTGAACCCGGTGGCGATCTGGCGTAAATACGATGTGGGGGCAATCACGCCTGCGATCGGCTCTTGCTCTAGCGTGTCGAGCATCATCAACTTCCGTTGGCCAGTTCATCTCTGGGTTGGCTTGTACAATCGAGAGCCTTGTCGAGCCCGGGTGTTCGCTAGTCACGCACTACCATCACGCTTTGCGGGGCGTGACGCACAACACGAGCAGCGTTTGGGCCAAGAAGATAATCCTTCAACTCCGGCCGGTGGGCCGTCATTACGATTGCATCACACTCGAAACTTTGAGCGGCGCTGATAATCTCCTGATACACCGAGCCCCGCGCCACATGCCCCTTTACGGTGACGGTACCACACAATGATCTTTTGTCTTCCAGTGCTGCACTGAGTGCTTTCTTGGCTGTGCCGCTGGTCAACTCGGCGTAGTCCTCCGGTAGGTAACTGCTGACGACCGACATCCCCGATGTCGGCAAGACAGTCAGGACGTGAATTTCTGCGCCATCTTTGGCGGCAAGCGACGCCGCAACCGGCAGAGCGTTGTCGAAACTGGTTTCATCGCCCAGATCAACCGGCACGAGTATGCTTTTGTACATTCTCTATCTTCCTAGAAGGCTGGGACTGTCTGTCGACGCCGCTGCATGGCGATCACAAAGCCGAGTAATAGAAGTGCTGGGATGTAGAACACTTCCTTCGGCATGCGATCCCGCTCAAGCTGAACGTTATCAACGGTCACGAATTCATCGCCGTAGAACTCAAACATTTGGAACGTGGTGAAAAATGGCGTGCCCGCAAACGGTTCGTCCAGAAGCGCCTGATCACCATCAACATTGACCGTGATCCCTTGTCGCTGGAGACGTTCTTCGCCGGGACCTTCGGGACCCAAATTAAGCAGGACGGTCGTTTGCGTCATGCGCTCTAGGTTGTCGAAATCAGGGCCTTTTATCTCTACACGCAGGCGCGCGTCCGCAGGCATGGATTCAGCAATTTCCGCTAGCTCGGTGCCAGGTCTGAACTCGTACCTATCATCAACTTGATCGAGCCAGTAACCCGGTCGAAACAGCGTAAATGCCACGAGCAGAAGCGCGATCGTCTCCCACCAACGGTTTCTGGCAAAGAAGTAGCCTTGTGTTGCTGCCGCGAACAGCATCATCGCGATAACGCCGACAATGAAGATGAACACTGCTTTCGCAAGCCCCACGTCGATCAACAGAAGTTCTGTGTTGAAGATAAAGAGGAACGGCAGAAGCGCGGTGCGGATGTCGTATGCGAAGCCCTGTAGGCCCGTCTTGATCGGATCGCCGCCAGAGATCGCGGAAGCGGCGAAGGCCGCCAAGCCAACCGGCGGCGTGTCATCGGCTAATATGCCGAAATAGAACACAAACAGGTGCACAGCGATAAGCGGCACAACCAGGCCCTGAGATGCACCTACGGACACAATCACCGGCGCCATCAGCGACGAGACGACGATGTAGTTCGCAGTTGTTGGCAGGCCGAGGCCGAGCAGCAGGCTCATAATCGCGACCAGCAACAGCATGATGATGAGGTTTCCGCCGGACAAAAACTCTACGAAGTCGCCCACGACCTGGTGAGCGCCTGTCAGCGTAACCGTTCCAATGATTACACCCGCCACGCCGGTGGCGACCGCGATGGGTATCATATTGCGCGCGCCAGCGATCATGCCGACGACGAAATCCTCAAAACCGCGCTTCCACTCGTTGGCGCTGCTGTCGCCAGCAAATTCTGTACCTGCGCGGAACATGGCTTTCAGCGGATGCTGGGTCACAACAACAAAGATCATCGACAGCGTGCCCCAATAGGCGGAGAACGCAGGCGACAAGCGCTCGATGAGTATGCACCAAAGCAGCACGACGATCGGGAGCAGGAAGTGCAGGCCGGTAACCGCAACATCACGCGGACGTGGCAGCACTTCGATCTCCGCATTTGGATCGTCAATCGGTAGATCAGGCCGCTGCGCGGCGATGCGAAGGAGTATCAAATAGGCAGCCATGAAAAGCGCAACGCCTGCCCAAAAGCCAAGGCCCGGGAGCGCAGTCTTAATCCAACCGAGGCCGAAGTAGACGATACCACCGAGCACCACGAGGCCGAGGAAGCCCGTCAAGAAACCGATCAATCGCTGAGCCACAGTCGCGGTCGCGCTTGGTTTTTCCATGCCTTTCAGACCGAGCTTCAAGGCTTCGAGATGCACGATATAGATGAGCGCAATATAGGAAATAAGGGCTGGTAGAAGCGCGTGTTTCAAAATGTCGGTGTACGAGATGCCGGTAAATTCGGCGATCAGGAACGCGGCGGCACCCATCACCGGAGGGGTCAACTGGCCATTGGTGGACGACGCCACTTCAACCGCGCCTGCCTTTTCCGGCCGGAAGCCGGTCTTCTTCATGAGCGGAATCGTAAACGTGCCAGTCGTCACAACGTTGGCAATTGACGATCCTGAATAAAGACCCGACGCGGCAGACGCCAACACCGCAGCTTTCGCTGGTCCACCGCGAAGATGACCAAGCAATGCAAACGCGAGCTTAATGAAGTAGTATCCGGCACCTGCTCGCTCGAGCAGCGCGCCAAAGAGGACAAACAGGAAAATCATCGTCGCCGACACTGCCAACGCAACACCGAATACCCCTTCGGTCTGCATCCAATAGTGCCACATCGCCTTTTCAAACGAGGCACCACGCCACTGAATAACCTCGGGAACCCACGGCTGATTTCCGAAAAATGTGTAGGTGAGGAAAATGCCAGCTACGACGAGCATTGGCAGGCCAAGGGCGCGATAGACGCCGATGCCGAGGCAGATCATGCCAACCCCCGAAGCAATCATGTCGGCAGTCGTGGGCAGCCCGGCACGCATAACAAGCGATTCTTTGACGACCAGGAGATACAAGCAACAAGCAGCGCCGATGGCAGCCAGCGCCCAATCGTACCACGGCACGCTGGTTTTTGATGCGCCTTTATAAAGCGGATAGGCAAAAGCGACGAGAATAAGCGCAAATGCGAGGTGTACGTTGCGCGCTTCAACATTGTTAAATGTGAAATTTGCGCCGGTGAGTTCGGTCAGGAAGAACGGGAGGTCTGAGGCAATGTAGAGCTGGAAGCACGACCAAATAAACGCGATTGCCGCGATGGTAACACCAACCGGTCCAGTAACCGTCCGCGAGCCGGAATCGGCCTCAGCAACAATCTCATCAACGTCAATTCTCGTATCGTCCGCGCCTGCAGCGGTCGTTCCCTGACTGCTCATTTCTCACCCATTCGGTCTTTTCACTGGCAACCTGCGCCACTTGTAAGAAGGGCCGGACTGTGCGCCCGGCCCTTCGTTATGTTCGCTTATTCAATCCAGCCGCGCTCGCGGTAGTAGCGCGCCGCACCATCGTGCAGCGGTGCAGACAAACCATCGGCAATCATCGCGTCCTCGGTGAGATTAGCGAACGCCGGATGCAGGCCAGTGAAGTCTGAGAAGTTGTCAAAAACGCCCTTAGCCACCGTGTAGACGATGTCTTCGCTCACATCGGCGGAAGTGATGAAGGTCGCGCCCACGCCAAACGTTGTCACGTCTTCATCGGTGCCCGCATACATGCCGCCTGGAATTGTGGCGGTGCGGTAGTAGCTGTTGTCTTCGATCAGCTTATCGATTTCTGGACCGGTGACGTCTACCAGCTTCGCGGAGCACGTCGTGCTAACTTCGGTGATCGCAGCAGCCGGGTGACCGACCGTGTAGATCATCGCATCAATCTGTCCGTTGCACAGTGCCTGGGCCATCTCTGCACCCTGGAATTCAGTCGCAACAGCGAAATCGCTCATTTCGATGCCGTAGGCACCCATTACGACTTCCATCGTCGAACGCTGGCCGGAACCGGGGTTACCGACATTCACGCGAAGACCTTTCAGATCATCAAAGGAATCGACTTCTGAATCGCCGGGTACGATCAGCGTAAATGGCTCCGGATGTACGGAGAACACAGCGCGGAGACCTTCAAACGCGCCCGCTTCTTCGAAGCGCGATGTGCCATTGAATGCGTGGTACTGCCAGTCAGATTGTGCAACGCCGAACTCCAGCTCGCCTGAACGCACCGTGTTGATGTTGAAGATCGAACCGCCAGTCGACTCGACTGAACAACGGAAGCCGTGATCGCGCCGGTTCTGGTTCACCAACCGACAGATCGCGCCGCCTGTTGGATAATAAACGCCCGTAACGCCGCCCGTTCCGATCGAGAAGAACTGCTGCTGGGCGCTGACGGTGCCAACACCTGCCGCTGTTACAGCAGCTACACCGGCAGCCAGCACTGCCTTCATTGATACTTTCATTTAATTCTCCCTAGTTTTGCGCGGACGTTTCCGCTCCGCGATTAAGGCCCACTAAGACCTTGGTAGAAACGTAGACGCATATTCGTCGGCCACGCAAGGGAGTTATTTTTTCGTGAATCGAAAAGCAGGGGCAGACAGTCATAGAGTTGACAGGGGACCTAGCTGCAATTCGACACAGATGAGGGTAGGAAATTCACTGGCGGAGAGGATGGGATTCGAACCCACGATACGGGATTACCGCATACTCCCTTAGCAGGGGAGCGCCTTCAGCCACTCGGCCACCTCTCCGGTGTTTTTCGGTCTAAGGATTTTTGTATTCCACGCAAGGCTATAATTGTGCAGGAAGGCGACCGGAGGGTCCCATGGTCAAAATCAACCCAACAATTGAAAAGCTTTCCAGCGCGGCTCCGTTTATCGCCCCGGAAGAAACCGAGCGTCAGCGCGGCGTGATATTTAAGGCCCGGCTCGGCGCAAATGAGGGCAATTTTGGCCCCTCACCTGCTGCCTTAGAAGCCATGGCGAAAGCGACCCAAGACAGCGCATGGAAGTATGGTGATCCTACTGGCCACGATCTGCGTGCAACCTTGGCTGATAGCCTCGGTGTCCCATTTGAAGGCGTCGTGCTTGGTACCGGGATCGACAATCTTCTCGGCCTCACTGTCCGTATATTTAGCGAACGGGGCGATAAAATTGTCACCTCGTTAGGGGCTTATCCCACATTCAATTATCATGTGACTGGAAATGGTCGCGTGCTGTCTACAGTGCCATATGCGGACTTTCACGAAGATTTGGATGGTCTGCTGAAGCGCGTTCAAGATGTGCGCCCGCCAATTGTCTACCTATCAAACCCGGACAATCCGATGGGCACGTGGTGGCCCGCAGAAAAAGTAGAGGCGTTTGCTGCCGCACTTCCATCAACAACCTTGTTTATCCTAGATGAAGCGTACTCCGAAACCGCACCTTCGGACGCGATCCCCGCGATTGGTAACCTGCCTGAAAATGTAATCCGTATGCGGACATTCTCAAAAGCCTATGGTCTTGCGGGCATGCGGTGCGGGTATGCGATCGGTGAGCCCCCGTTAATCTCACAGTTCAACAAAATTCGGGATCATTTCGGCGTCACGTCAGCGTCGCAGGCGGGCGCAATGGCCGCCTTTTCTGATCAAGAGTATTTGAGGGCATCGATTGCAAAAATAGAGCTTGCACGCAGCCGCATTGCGACGATCGCGTCGGACAATGGCCTGACACCAATCGAAAGCGCTTCAAATTTTGTCGCTTGCGTATGCGAAGAGGGTCCGCAGTACGCCAATGCACTCATTTCTGCGCTCGCTGAAGAGGGCGTATTCATTCGGAAATCCATGGCGCCAGGTTTAGACCACTGCATTCGCGTGAGTGTGGGTCGAGACGAAGAGCTCGATTGGTTCGAGACTGCCCTGCCCCGAGCAATCGAAACGGCGGCGCTAAGCACGGCAACTTGACATCGGTGCCAGCATAGCCATATTTATGTCAGCAGTGCTGACATAAATGGTGAAGCCGTGACCGTCCAGTCGGAGACCACGAAGACCTCAACGCCGCACACTAAAACGGACAGAGAGCGGATTACGCTCGTGCAGAAGAGCGAGCACACCGCTTGGGAAGACGTTTTGGCGATCCTTATCGGTGTGTTGCTCGTTTCTTTCGGGGTGTTTCTTTTTCAGCAAGCCAACATTGTGGTTGGTGGTGTGGCCGGCATGGCCTTGGTCTCGTCCTATGCAACTGGATGGGATTTCGGCGTCCTGTTCTTCACACTCAATCTGCCGTTTTATCTGTTTGGCCTCGGTGGAATGGGTATCGGCTACATTGCTAAGACGTTTTCGGCCGTAGCGCTGCTGTCGGTTGTCGTGAGGCTGATCCCATACGGGATTGATGTCGGCGATATTCATCCGGCACTGGCAAGCGTTATGGGTGGTGTGATGATCGGCTTGGGATTGCTGGCGCTGTTTCGCCACGGCGCAGGCCTTGGAGGTGTCAATATCCTGGTTTACTGGCTGCAGAGCACACGGAATATTCGCGCCGGGTATGTGTCACTCGGAATCGATTTGATTATATTACTCGCCGCCCTGTTGGTCATCGGTTGGCAAGCGGTGGCTTGGTCCGTCGTCGGCGCGGTAATCTTGAACGTGATACTCGGGATCAATCACAAGCCCGGTCGCTATATGGGTGCGAGCTAGATAGTGCAGCCGCTCGGGCGCAGACGACGCGTCCCCACACGTCGCCTGCGCCCGCTGCTGCGCCCCAAAGCTAAAATCTAGACCGCCGCAGTCTCATAGCCGTCGCAATCGCAACGCTTCTTTTTGGGGCCAAGGCCTTGGTCGGTCATCCACTGACGCGCCGAACGAAGCGCAGCCGCCAAATCAGACTTCGACATTGTCGCTGTGATTTCATTGCGAAGAGCCACCGCCCGCGACGAGCCCTTGATAGCGGCAATGTTAAACCATTTGTGCGCAGCGATCAGATCCATGTCGCAGTCGCGACCGGTCGCATACATGAGGCCCATTTCGCAGTAGATGTCTGCAGTTGCGTTTGCGCCGATATCTCCGGCCTCGTAGTTCTCAATTCCAAAGCGAGCCATGCCAAAATCCCCTTGTTGTCCTCTGCCGGTTCTCTTTTTGCGCCGTCTCTTGTGCGACGCTGTGATGGGTTGGAGGATGCCAATGGCGATTGAAAGCTTGGCTAAAATTTGCGGTTAATGAGCGGCGAACGAAATAAAAAAGAAGTGTAAATCGAGTGCTTTGTTAAGGCTCTAAAGTTCTGTTTTTATTCGATTTTAAGTGAATTTTCAGAGCATTTTACCGATCTGAAAAACACCGTTTGGTAACCGCGTTTCGCGCTTACGAAATCGAACCGCTCAAATTCGACTTAATTTTGCATGCCGCCGAACCGGTAAGGCCCCGAGGAATTCGTTTTACTTTGACGTTAACGTCAATTATTACCGCCCCATTGTCTCTGGGAGGAAGAACAATGAGAACAGTCATTTTATCTGCCGCTGCGCTTTTGGTCTCATCAACGATTGCCTTTGCTGACCCAATTGTGGGGAACTGGACCACCGGCTCTGGCGGCAAAGTTGCCGTATCAAACTGCGGCAGCGCTTTTTGCGTGAAAGTGCGCTCGGGCGAACATGCCGGGAAACAAATTGGCCGCTTCAATCGCGATGGCGACCGCTACAAGGGTAAAATCACGGACCCCACCAATGATCGCACGTACAATGGATCAGCATGGTTTTCTGGTACCAACCTTAAAATGCGTGGCGCGGTTTTGGGCGGCTTGCTTGGCCGAACAGATACCTGGCGCAAGGGCTGACAATATCACGATGTGAAGTTCACCTCGGCAACCGAACCGAGGTGAACCTCCAAATCACTGCGACTTCTGACCGAATAGCACCTTTTGCGCTTCCTTATCATCCTTGAGGTTGGTCGCCTCCCGCTCCTGTTTGCCGATGCTCATTCCTGCTTGCACTGCCGAACGCGCGTTCATCGTTTCGAACCAGCGTTTCAGATTTGGAAAATCATCTAGATTCTGCCCCTGACGTTCGTGCGGAACAATCCAGCCGATGCAGGCCATGTCCGCGATTGAATAATCTCCTGCGAGGTACTCGCGGTCAGCAAGGCGTTTGTTCATAACACCGTAAAGTCGGTTCACTTCGTTCGTATAGCGCTCGATGCCGTAAGGGACCTGTTCTGGTGCGTATTGGCGGAAGTGGTGCGCCTGTCCAGCCATCGGACCAAGCCCGCCCATCTGCCACATCAACCATTGATCCACTTCGATGCGATCACGCTCGGTTTCCCCGCAAAATTTACCAAACTTCCGCGCTAGGTACTGCAAGATGGCTCCGCTCTCAAAGACCGAGATCGGCTCTCCATCCGGCCCTTCAGGATCAATGATAGCAGGCATTCGGTTGTTCGGTGAGATCTTCAAGAACTCCGGATCGAACTGGTCACCTTTGCCGATATTGATGTAGTTCACGTTGTAGGGGGCACCGAGTTCTTCAAGCATGATGGAGATTTTCCAACCGTTTGGCGTCGGCCAGTAAAAGAGTTCTATCGGCTTTGTTTGGGTGGTCATTTGTGAGGTCCGATCAGTCAATTGCGATTGTTGTCGAGGTAGACTGAAAGTGGGATAAATAAAGGCCGTGGCGTCAGTCTAAGTCATTCCAGCGATCACATCCGCGTTAAAGACCCTGAACGCTAGCTGAATGCAGGCCTCAGCGTTGGTTCAATCGAAGTCACGTATTCAGCCCTTAGAATTCGGGACATGACTATGTGGATTGCAAAACGCTTTACGATCATCTGCCTGTTTGCAGCATTGGTCGGTATCTTGATCGCCGATCTCATCCAAAACAGCGGTCGGTCAGCTTATGCCTTAAAAGTGCAGCACGCGCTTCCGTGCGTTTTCGATGAGCCATCAAGCTGTCAGCCGCCAATTTCAATAGATCAAAGCGCGTCCCGCAAAGAAACCGAAAGCCCAAATCAATGATTAAACTCGTTCTGCGTATCGCCATTGTATCTGCATTGATTACGATACCAATGATCTCGCTTGCAGTTGCGAAAGGCGAACAAACGCGGTCAATGACCGGTGCCGGTTTCGTCCTCTACGTTTCGTTGCAAAGGCCGTGATCAAGAGTTGACTTGATCCCTCCCGATGGGCTCACTGCAGTCATAACCGAGGGGAACAAGTTGACTGATCGCACGTGGTATTATGCCAACAACAATCAAAAACAGGGACCGATTGACCAGACCAAACTGACTGAGTTGGCTGCCAGCGGGACCATTCAGCCGGAGACGCTGGTTTGGACGGATGGAATGTCCAACTGGGAAGCCGCATCGTCCGTGTTCCCCAAATATGGCATTAATCCCGATGCACCGGGTCAAGTAACTGGAGCGCCGCCAATCCCGGCCGGGACTTCAACAGGTTTTGATACTGGCCAGCATCCGACCACCTTTGTGGATAGCGTCAAGAAGGTCTTCAACAATTATGCCAATTTTAAAGGCCGAGCGCGCCGATCCGAGTTTTGGTATTTTACGCTCTTCACTTTTCTCACATCACTGATCCTCACTGCCGTCGACATTGGTGTATTGGCCTCGCCAGACGTCTCGCCACTTTCTACACTTTTCTCTCTCGGTATTCTCATTCCAAGCTTGGCCGTAGGTGCACGTCGTTTACACGATATTGGGCGTACCGGTTGGTGGCAATTGCTCATCTTCGTGCCATTGCTGGGGCTCATCGTGCTGATTTTCTTATATGTTCAAAAGAGCGAAGAAAACGCCAACCAATACGGTCCGGCCTAGCGCATTGAAGGACCGTGACGGTGAACCAATTACCCGGCTGTCCTTCAGTTCTGATAATGTCTTCCGATGACTCTAAACAAAACAGATTCTCCACCCGTCAATCCGCCGACATCGGTCGACTTTCTGTTGCCGCCAATCCAAGCGGGCGAACTGTTTATTGATCCGGAAAAAGCCGTCGAGCGGCTTCAGGAGATATATTCCGCACAAACGTCATTCCTTCGTTCCCATTTTGATCAGCTAATGAAGAATGGCGATCTGCCGGGCCGTGCGCGTGCCTTTTATCCATCGCTCTCGTTTTCAACGGAGAGTTTTGCGCAGACTGACAGCCGGCTGGCCTTCGGTCATGTCGCTCAGCCTGGGGAATACACAACGACAATCACGCGGCCAGATCTGTTCGACAGCTATTTGCGCGAGCAAATCCGTCTGCTGGTGACCAACCACGGATTACCGATACGGGTGGGTGTCTCGGAAACGCCTATCCCGCTGCACTTTGCATTTGGCGAAGGAAGCCATGTGGACGGTGCAGCAGCCCAAAAACTCACCAAGCCACTGCGCGATTATTTCGATGTGCCAGACCTGACGGTTACCAATGACGACATCGTCAACGGTGATTTTGAGAGCGATGACGGCGAGCCTCTACCCCTCTCACCATTTCCGGCGCAACGCATCGACTATTCGCTGCACCGTCTTGCCCACTATACTGCGACTGGCCCAGATCACTTCCAGAACTTTGTGCTTTTTACCAACTACCAGTTCTACATTGATGAGTTTTGCGCTTTTGCGCACGAGACAATCAAAAACGACGACAGCGGGTATCTACGATTTGTTGAGCCGGGTGGTGTGATGACAGAACGGGGTAAAGATGCAGCTGCTACCGGACATCCGCCGCCGCGTCTGCCGCAGATGCCAGCCTACCATCTTGTAGGGAAGGACCACAAAGGCATAACGATGGTGAACATCGGCGTTGGTCCGTCAAACGCAAAGACAATCACGGACCATATCGCAGTATTGCGGCCCCATGCGTGGCTGATGCTTGGCCATTGTGCCGGACTTCGCAACTCACAGGCACTGGGGGATTACGTGCTGGCCCACGCTTATGTGCGCGAAGACCACGTGTTGGACGATGACTTGCCGCTGTCTGTACCAGTGCCCGCGCTTGCCGAAGTACAGGTGGCACTCGAGCAAGCGGTCGCAGAAGTGACCGGCTTTTCGGGCTATGAACTCAAACGCATCATGCGAACCGGCACTGTCGCCACCATCGATAATCGCAATTGGGAACTACGTGATCAACGTGGCCCGGTGAAACGCCTTTCTCAAAGTCGTGCGATCGCGCTCGACATGGAAAGCGCCACGATTGCCGCAAATGGCTTCCGGTTCCGCGTGCCGTACGGCACACTTCTTTGCGTGTCTGATAAACCGCTGCACGGCGAGTTGAAGCTTCCGGGCATGGCGACTGACTTCTATCGCACACAGGTCAATCAGCATTTGGCGATCGGCATAATGGCGATGGAAAAACTTGCGCAGATGGCGCCGGAGCGGCTGCATTCACGCAAGCTGCGCAGCTTCTTCGAGACGGCATTTCAGTAAAACGAGACAAAAATGGCAAAGACGGTAGTGATCAAGGCCCATGGCGGACCAGATGCAATGGAGATCGCCGACTTACCGGTAGGCGAACCTGGACCCGGCGGTGTCCGCATTCGCCACCACGCGATTGGTTTGAATTTCATAGATGTGTACCAACGCGACGGTCTGTATCCGCTTGAGCTGCCTCACGCCCTTGGCATGGAAGCTGCCGGGGTTATCGAAGCGGTTGGCGAGGGTGTTACTCACCTGAAAGTTGGTGATCGTGCAGCTTATGCTGCGCAACCATCGGGAGCATATTCAGAGGCGCGCGTAATGCCCGCCGCTCAAATCTGCCCGTTGCCCGACGCTATTTCGTTCGAAGATGCAGCGGCGATCATGTTGAAGGGTATGACGGTGGAGTACCTGTTCCATCGGATCGTTCCGATTAAACGCGGCGAACAAGTGCTCTTTCACGCAGCTGCCGGCGGTGTTGGGTTGATCGCATGCCAGTGGGCGAAATCTGAAGGCATTGAGCTTATCGGCACAGCTGGCAACGAGGAAAAGTGTGCGCTAGCGTTGGAACGTGGAGCGGCCCACTGCATCAACTATCGATCTGAGAATTTTAGCGACAAAGTGCGTGAGATGACAGACGGCAAAGGCGTGTCTGTCGTCATGGACTCTGTCGGCGCAGACACTTTTACCAGTTCACTGGATAGTCTTGCGCCACTTGGGATGATGATATCGTTCGGAAATGCGTCCGGTCCTGTCCCGCCCATGGAATTAAGTGCGTTGGCATCACGAGGATCGCTCAAGATTACGCGCCCAACGCTATTTACCTTCACAGGAGATCACGAGCGATGCCAGTCAATGGCGAAGCGTCTTTTTAAGAAAGTAGAAGACGGTTTATTGACGCCGGATGTCGGGCAGCGGTTTGCGCTTGATGATATCGCCGATGCGCACCGCGCGCTCGAAGCTCGGAAAACCACCGGATCGACTATCATTACGCTTTGACTGAATCTGTGACTTCACGATTGGCTTTCGATGGAGTTGTCGCGGAGCCAATGTGCAAATTCATCCTGCCCGATGTCACCTGATGCCATTCTAAGCACCGTTGTGGTAGCAGACACTTCATCGGCTCTCAGCATAATACCGTTAATCCGTAGAAACACGAATGCGCACAGAAAGGCTGTTCGTTTGTTGCCATCTGCATATGGGTGATTTTTCACGATACCAAAAGCATATGCGGCGGCCAGACTATGAAGGTCTTTCTCACCATAGCCCCAAGCATTCTGTGGCCTATCAAGTGCGGACAACAACATATTTTCGTCGCGTATGCCGCTCAACCCGCCGTGCTCGGCAAGTTGGGCGTCATGCATGGCGTCAACAACGCTCCGCAGCAGCCATTTAGGCTCGGTCACTTCGCCAGCTCACGTAATGTATTGCGATACGCCGTCATGCCTTCCGCAGCGGCCTTCATTTGCTCTTCGAACTCAGGATCATACGGCGTTATGCGCAAGCTTCCGTCGGGCGCATCGCTGACGAAAAAGCTGTCTCCATCTCCCACTTTGAGCTGCGCTATCAGTTCTTTAGGCAGCACTACCCCTAGAGAATTTCCAACCTTCCGAACCTTCAAACTCGCATTCATAGTTGTCTCCTTCGTGGTAACGATTGTTATAACTTAGAGACAGACGGATAATTTGCCAAGCTTTGGTGAAAATCGAGATGGGAAGTTCTCGCTCATTGATCTATCACACGCTGTAGCAGGTACCCCACCGGACGAAATCCATGGCGTTGAGAGACTCGTTTTCGCCGTTGCTGATCGGCGCTGCTTCGCTGATGTTCGCGGGTGGATTGAACGGTCTCATATTACCGGTTCGTGGCGCGATAGAGGGATTTTCCCCGCTAACACTCGGTCTCCTTGGCACCGGATGGGCAATTGGTTTCATCGCCGGATGCCTGCTTGTTCCACGCGTTGTGCGACGCGTCGGCCACATTCGTGCATTTGGAGCCATGACATCGTTTGCGGCTGTTTCCATCCTGATTTCAGCATTGATCATTACGCCTTGGGCCTGGATCCCCCTTCGTGCGCTTGCAGGTTTCTGCTTTGCGGGTGCGGCTCAAATCATGGAAAGCTGGTTGAACGAAGGCTCAACCACACAAAACCGAGGTCGCGTATTTGGCACCTATGCGATGGTCAATCTCGCTTCTAATACCGCCGGACAAATGGTTCTGCCGCTTGGCAATCCTGCAGCTGAAACGTTTTTCGTACTGGGCGCTGTTTTCTATGCATTAGCGCTGCTGCCCACTGCGCTTTACGCCACGCAGCAACCCAAACCACTAACCGAAGTTAAACTTGACCTCCCCACACTCTGGCGAAACTCACCGATCGCAGTCGGCGGGGCTTTTCTCGTCGGTTCGGCAAATTCTTGTTTCGGCACTCTTGCCGCCGTCTATGGCGAAGCGATCGGCATGTCGGTGACCGTGATCGCACTGTTTGTTTCGACCACGCTGTTCGCAGGCGCTTTCGCACAGCTGCCGGTCGGTTGGCTATCGGACCGATCAGACCGGCGCTATGTGCTCATAGGCGTGAGCATTTTGGGCATCGTCGCGTCTTCGTTCTTCGTCAGCACCTCTCCGCGTGATCTCACGACCGTTTTCATCGCGGCCGCCTGCTTCGGCGCATGCCTTCACACC
Organism: Pseudomonadota bacterium; assembly: GCA_038745535.1. Classification (GTDB taxonomy): domain Bacteria; phylum Pseudomonadota; class Alphaproteobacteria; order Rhizobiales; family Rhizobiaceae; genus JBCDLI01. The sequence continues at coordinate 16,603 of JBCDLI010000022.1, forward strand.
ATGTATCCGTTGCTCGTCAGCCACGCCAATGACCACGCAACCGAAGGAACATTCCTGCGCACATCTGGTGGTCTGCTTTTGATCTTCGGCATTGGTTCAATCGTCGGGCCACTTATCGGCGGCGGTGCCATGACCATTATGGGGCCGGAAGGTATGTTCATGACAATCGCAACATGTCATGTGTTGCTTACGCTTTTTGCCCTTTGGCGTGTAAGCCGCCGCGCACCAGTGCCGGTTGAAGATCGCACAGAGTTTCAAGCCGTACCAGCAGCCCGGAACTCCACGCCGGAGACCGTAGCATTGGACCCCCGTTCAACCCATGCGGCCGAGCACTAGTTGCTTACATGTTTGGATAAACCGGCCCTTCGCCACCCTGTGGCACCGTCCAAGTTATGTTCTGGTTTGGGTCTTTGATATCACAGGTTTTACAGTGGACGCAGTTCTGCGCGTTAATCTGAAAGCGCACATCATCGGTAATATCGTAGGGCGAAGAAGCGGTAACCGTGTTCCCCTCACCGTCGACCCACTCATAGACGCCAGCAGGACAATAGCGGTGCGATAAACCTGCGTAGTTAGCGTACTCTGATGCTTTTTGAAGCGCATCATTGATGAGCTTCAAGTGAATTGGCTGATCTTCCTCATGATTTGTGTTCGACATGAACACTGATGAAAGCCGATCAAATGAGATGACGCCGTCGGGCTTAGGATAATCCACCGGTTGGTGCTTCGAGGAAGGTTCGGTTGCTGCATGGTCCTGCTTGCGGTGGCTCAAGGTGCCAAGCGGGGACCAGCCTTTGGTAATTGTGTTGATCCACATATCGGCGGCGCCAACGACTGTTCCAAGCATGGTGCCGAACTTCGAAAGCGCAGGTTTCACATTGCGCACCAGCTTTAGGTCCTGACCGATTTCACTGCCGCGCCACGCCGCTTCGTAGGCATTGAGCGCATCATCGTTTTGTCGGCCTTCAGAAATTGCCTCGGCTGCTTTTTCAGCTGCCAACATTCCAGAAAGCACCGCGTTATGGGAGCCTTTAATGCGCGGAACATTTACAAAACCGGCCGAGCAGCCAAGGAGTGCACCACCCGGAAATGAGACCTTCGGCACAGACTGCCATCCGCCTTCCGTGATCGCGCGAGCTCCGTAGGAGATGCGCTTGCCGCCTTCAAACAAACCGCGAATAGCTGAATGCTGCTTGAAGCGTTGGAATTCCTCAAATGGTGAGAGGAATGGATTTTTGTAGTTCAAATGAACAACGAACCCGACCGCAACTTGATTGTCTTCAAGATGGTAGATAAACGATCCGCCGCCGGTAGAGTTATTCAACGGCCAGCCAAGCGTGTGCTGCACCAGACCTTGCTTGTGCTTGTCGGGATCAACCTCCCAAAGCTCTTTCATTCCGATGCCGAATTTCGCCGGCTCTTTATTGTGATCGAGGTCAAACCTCTCGATGAGCTCTTTGGCAACAGATCCGCGGACGCCCTCTCCGACAAGAACGTATTTGCCATGAAGCTCCATGCCGCGCGCAAACATTGCCGTTGGCTTGCCGTCACGACCGACGCCCATATCGCCAGTCGCGACGCCTTTGACTGAACCGTCGGGGTTATAAACAATTTCCGCAGCGGCAAAGCCCGGATAAATTTCAACACCCAGCGCTTCTGCTCGCGCTGCCAACCAGCGTGCGACATTTCCAAGCGAGGCGATGTAGTTGCCGTGATTGTTCATGAGCGGTGGCATCGCGAAATTGGGGAGACGCACGCTCCGACGCTCGCTGAGAAATAAAAATTGGTCCTCGGTGACCTCAGTTTTCAGCGGATGATCGGGATCATCGCGCCAATCAGTTATGAGCTTGTCTAGACCGATGGGATCAATGACAGCGCCGGACAGAATGTGCGCGCCAACTTCGGCACCCTTCTCTAAAACAACAACTGACAAGCTCTCGTTGAGTTGTTTCAGCCGAATAGCGGCGGCAAGGCCAGCTGGACCTGCCCCGACAATGACCACGTCGAATTCCATCGCCTCGCGCGATTCTTTCATCACGGGACCTTCGCCACCCCCATCGGACCAGCTTTCAAGCGTCATGAAGTTGTACTCTCGTCTGTCATGTCTCCAAGGTCGAACGCTCGAAGCTCCTCCAGTCAGGACAACTATATTCCTTTAACGTAAACGTCAATTAAGCGGACCTGCCTGTACGGGCCTACTCCTCCGCGATTGCTTCAACCTCAATCATGACCGTAACCTCGTCACCAACAAGACCGCCAAGCCCGTAGGTCATACCGAAGTCGGAGCGATTAATGCGCGTTGTGGCAGACAACCCCAGAGTGCGTTTACCGTGACCGAATGGATAGGCTTCATCCTTGTTGAGTGTGACCTGAAGTTCGACGGGCTTCGACTGCCCGAGAATGGTCAGATTGCCGCTCACGATGCCCGAACTATCAGTGTTTGGCGTGCCGCCTGCCGCGACGAACGTGATCTCAGAAAAACGATCAACATTTAGGAAATCGGCACTTCGCACGTGATCATCGCGTCTCTGGTCATTTGTGAAGATCGACGCGGGATTAACGACGGCGGATACATCCGAAATCGTTTGTGTGTCGGCATTGTAGGTAAACGAGCCTGATACTTCGGTGAACCACCCCAGCGTTTTCGCGTAACCGATGTGGTCAATCCAAAACGCGACCGTCGTATGGGTCGGATCGAGTTCAAACATTACGGGGTCTGCGACGCTTTTATTCGGCGTAAATATGGTCATGCCTGCAACAAAAAAACCGATCGCTGCCGACGACATAGAGCGTGATGAAATTATCTGCATTTCGAACTCCGCACGTTTTCATATTTTATCGAGATGGGTACTCGATATGAGTTTGGAAGACGGAGCACACCGAATGTGCGCGTTGTCCATTGCCAACCCCGCATCGTTTAACACAGAATATCATGATGGATGATCGCGAATACACCCGAGAAGAACTCGCATCTCTGTTGGCGTTTTACGCCGATAGCGGGCTGGATTTCCCGATTGGCGATGCGAACGCTGACCGCTTTGATGCGCCCAAGCCGGAAAAGAAAGATACGCCCACCGCTCCAACCGCTTCATCGGCTACAAATAGCGCTCCGCGCCAACCAACCCCCCAGCAACAATCTAAAGCTGTGCCCGATGATGAGGCAATTCGACTGGCAGAGACAGCTGCTGCAGCTGCTAGGACGCTTGAAGAATTATACGCGGCCGTACACTCGTTTGACGCTTGCGCACTGAAACGTACCGCGCGGACTACCGTGTTTGAAAGCGGTGCCCGGGGGGCATCCCTGATGGTCATTATGCAAGCGCCGACGCGGGAAGACGATGGTGCTGGAGCAGGATTTCAAGGTCCTTCAGGCATACTCCTGCAGGCCATGTTGAATGCTATTGGACTTGATCGAGACAGGGACTGCTATGGGGGATATTGTGTTCCGTGGCGAACGCCGGGTGATCAGCCGCCAAATCCGCGACATATGGCGATCTATCGACCGTTCCTTGACCGACAGATCGAGTTGGCAAAGCCCAAAATGATCCTATCCATGGTCGGGGACGGAGCAGCACGATTTCTGTTTCAATCAAACAAAGGCCTAGTCGGTCTGCGCGGCGAGGTTCGCAATCTCAAAGGTGTTCGCGCGGTCGTTACGTTCGCGCCATCATTTCTGTTGAATGAGCCTTTGCAAAAGCGAAACGCATGGTCAGATTTGAAAATGCTGCGCACCGCATTGGATCGCGTAAATTGAGATTGCACTGTCATTGAAACGTGATAGAGGCGCGCCGACAAAATCGGGTCAGCTGCCATGTTGCGCCAACTTAGCTCGGTCTGGGGACTACTCCTATCCACGTTTTTCATGCTCGCCGCGACGGGGCTCTCGTTCGTTGTCGTACCCCTGCGTGCGCAGCTTGAAGGGTGGTCACCCACAACAATTGGTTTCTTCGGAGCCGCCTATGCGGCAGGTTTTATGGCAGGCTGTTTCTTCACGCCGAAACTTGTGCTGCGCGTTGGCCATGTCCGTGTCTATGCCGTGCTTTCAGCAGTACTTTGCATGTCGGTGCTTCTCCATTCGGTCTACGTGAACGTTCCGATATGGCTGGTGGCGAGAGCGCTCGGTGGCTTTGCTCTAGCGGGTGTCTACATGGTGGTCGAAAGCTGGCTCAACGAGCAAGCTACCAACGAAACGCGCGGTTCGGTTTTTTCCATTTATATGATCGTCAACATGGTCGGTCTTGTGTCCGGCCAGTTTCTGCTCATTAGCGGCGACCCTGCGACGACCGTGCTCTTTATTCTGTCAGGGGTTCTTTATGCGGCAGCGGTAATCCCGACGGGGTTGTCGAACGCATCATCACCTCAGCCGCTCACCGAAGCGACCCTCGATCTGCGCGAGCTTTTGACAAACTCGCCCGTCGCTGTCATCGGAGCGGTTGTGGCGGGCGCGGTATGGGGATCGTGGAGTTTTCACGCTGCGATTTATGCCGCAGATGGGGGATTGGCGCAAAGCAACATCGCTTTCATGCTGGTAGCGGCAATGGCAGGTGGGGTTTTGTTTCAGTTTCCGATCGGCAAAATTTCCGATGTCATCGACCGTCGCATTGTCATCATCGGCGTATCTTTCGCGTGTGCTCTGATTTCTGGTGTTTTGGTGCTCGTTCAACCAGACAACGGCTTTGCGCTCTACGCGCTCGTCTTTTGTTTTGGCGGCACGTTCATGCCGATCTATTCACTCGTTGTGGCCCACGGTAATGATTATGCTGATCCTGCCGATTTCGTGGAAGTCTCCTCAGGCCTTTTGATTGTATACGGCGTGGGGACAATGATCGGCCCGGTTGCGACAGGCGTGTTGATGGACGCAGTCGGTCGACACGGACTGTTTGCTTCTGTCGGCGTTGTGCTCATTGTGCTGGTGTTTTTCGCTGCATTCCGTCTCACCCAACGCGGAGCTGCGCCCGAAGAAGAGCGTATCGACTTTAACTACGCGCCCACACTCCCGAACGCAGTCACCACCGAAAGCTATCTTCTCGATCCGCGGTCGGACGAAGACGCCTATTCATCGTACGAAATTGATGCAGAGGAAAACGCGCTTTCGGCGAAAAGCTCGGATGTAGCAGTGTAATCTCAGCTACCCTTGAGGCGTTATCACTGGCCTGGCCGCCTGGGCTTTGGAACCGCGTAGGTTTTCCCGCCAGATTATAAAAACGCCCGACGCGATGACGATTGCTGATCCGAAAATCACAGCCCAAGTCGGGTATTCCGCGAATAGGACAATGCCGATTGCAATGGAGAGGATCACGGATGTGTATTCGAACGGCGCAATCGTGCCGGTGTCAGCGAAACGATAACTCTGTGTCAAAAGGATCTGGCCCAGACCACCGCAGAAGCCCGCTGACACCAGCGCTATGATTTGACCTGGGGCCAACGGCTCCCATCCAAACGGGATCGAGAGAAGCGCAAAGCCGCTTGCCGTCATCGAAAAGTAAAGAACAATGGTCGGCGTTGTCTCTGTGTGGATAAGCTTGCGCACGAGGACGAAAGCCAAAGCCGCCAAGCACGCAGACAGTAGCGTGGCCAACGCACCAAGCGCCTCCCTATCGTTGAGTTCGCCATCCCGAAGTGCATCAAGGTTCGGCCATGTTATGATGACCACACCCACGAGACCCACCGCGACCGCGCTCCAGCGATAGACGCGGATTACTTCGCCCAAAAACAGTGCTCCAAAGACAACGAGGAACAGTGGACGAGAATATCCGATCGCTATTGCGTCGGGCAGCGGCAGTCGTGTCAGGCCATAAAAGCCAAGCGCCATGGCACACACGCCGATTGTTCCACGCGCAATGTGCCCCTTTAAGTGATTTGTCTTCAAAACGCCTTGCAGACTGCCAGCGAACCAGAGCCAGACGACAATTGGAAGGATCGCAAAGAATGAACGAAAGAAAACAATTTGGCCCGGCGGCAATTGGCCGGAAAGCTTGATGCAGGTTACCATCGCCATGAAGGCGCATACCGATGCGATCTTCAAACCGATGCCGAGTACTGGGCGGTCCTGAGCGGCGCTTAATTTAAGTGAGGTATTCATTTGCGAAACCGCTTTGGCGGGGAAATGCTCTTTCGAAACGCTACGAATTGGGAGTTATGGTCGACGAATGGCTTATCCTAAGCGGAAGGCGATGTGCTAGCTTCTCTAGCCTCTAACACACGCCGCGCCGCTGCGGTTCCTCAGAAAGCATATCGATGCGAACAGAAACAGGCACAGTGTTCCGCCTAGAAGAATACAAGCCAACAAGTCACCTCTTACATGAGGTCGACCTCAGCTTTTCGCTTTACCCAAATGCGACAAACGTCGTGTCCAAGATGGTGTTTGAACTGCGCAATCAAACTTCAGCAGGTACGGCGCTAACACTTGATGGTGACGGGCTCGAACTGGCTGGCTTGTTTCTGAATGGACGCGCCATGGGCGCTGACGACTATTCAATAACAGCTGATGGGCTCACGATCAGAAATCTCCCTTCAAAAGGTCGGTTCACCCTCGAGATCCACACGACAATCAATCCAGAAGCAAACACGCAATTGATGGGCCTTTACAGATCGAGCGGGGTCTACTGCACCCAGTGCGAAGCTGAGGGTTTTCGACGGATCACTTACTTCCTCGACCGGCCCGACGTTTTGGCCACTTACACGGTTCGCGTGGAAGGGCCTCAGGACGAATGTCCGCTTCTTCTGTCAAACGGGAATAGAATTGATGAGGGCGTGCTGGATGGCGGACGCCACTTTGCAGTCTGGCACGATCCTCACCCGAAGCCCTGCTATCTTTTTGCGCTCGTAGCCGGCAATCTGGGTCTTCTCGCGGACACGTTTAAGACGATGTCTGGTCGTGAAGTAGCGCTCGAAATCTATGTCGAACATGGCAAAGAAGCTCGTGCGGCGTACGCAATGGATGCACTCAAGCGCTCCATGAAATGGGATGAGGATGCGTTTGGTCGCGAATACGATCTCAGTGTTTTCATGCTTGTAGCCGTGTCGGACTTCAATATGGGGGCGATGGAGAACAAGGGCCTCAACATATTTAACGATAAATATGTGCTCGCCGATCCAAAGACTGCCACAGACCAAGATTATGCCAACATCGAAGCGATCGTTGCGCACGAGTATTTCCACAATTGGACCGGAAACCGGATCACGTGTCGCGATTGGTTTCAACTGTGTTTGAAGGAAGGTCTTACCGTCTTTCGCGACCATGAGTTTTCCGCCGACATGCGCGAGCGCGGCGTCAAACGAATTGCAGAAGTGCGGCTTTTGCGATCCCAGCAATTCCCGGAAGACGCTGGCCCCCTCGCCCATCCGGTCCGGCCGCGGCACTACAAAGAGATCAATAATTTCTACACCGCGACGGTCTATGAGAAGGGCTCGGAAGTCGTCCGAATGTTGCGGACGATTTTGGGCGAAGAAAAATTCCGAGCCGGTATCGATCTTTATTTCGACCGCCACGATGGCGATGCAGCGACAATTGAAGACTGGGTCAGGTGCTTCGAGGACGCCACGGGCGAAGACCTATCGCAATTTGCACTGTGGTACGAGCAGCCGGGCACGCCGAACATTGCCTTCGCGACCGATTATGACACCGACAGCAGAACATTTACGGTGTCAGCCACGCAGACTTTAAAAGCGCCAATTGCAGGCAGCGGAACGCGGGCGATGCACGTGCCGATTACGTTCAACTTGCTAGCCAAAGACGGCGAAGCGCTTTCACCGACGCAGATTTCTGGCGGACGGGTGGACGACGGCGTGATGCATCTCACGAAAGCAAGCGAAGATTTTGTTTTCGGTGAAATCGACCAAGAGCCGATCCTCTCCACACTTTTGGGCTTTTCGGCGCCGGTAACATCGCTGCCGCGGCCAGATCGTTCTCACCTGCTCTTCATTGCACAAAATGAGACCGATGATTTTGCACGCTGGGATGCGCTCAACAGCCTCATGACGCGCCATATTTCAGCAGCTGTCTTATCGGACGATGAAGCCGCAGACGGCGAAGAAGTCTTTGATGCGATATTAGATACAGCCTGCGATGATCGATTTGGCCAAGCGTTCCGCGCGCTCTGCCTAACGCTGCCAAGTGAGCAGGATATTGGTCGTGAGATTCAAAACGACATCAATCCAGACGCTATTTTCCGAGCGGTTCAAAGTGCGTATGAGAGCTTAAGCACGCGTGGTGCGGCGCGACTAGGGAGGCTCTATAATAGTATCGATACGAGTGGTGAATTCAGCGCCTCTTCAAAAGAGGCGGGCAAACGGGCGCTTAAAAACCGCCTTCTCACGCTATTATGCTACGCCGCTGATGAAACCGAGCTTGCCGCTGAACGGTTCCGGTCCGCCAATAACATGACGGAGCAGCTTCATGCCTTAATGCTCTTGGTGCACCTTGACGGTGAAACTGGACCGGAAGCGGTCTCGGAATTTGAAAATACTTTTGGCACTGATCCGGTGGTGATGGATAAGTGGTTCACGGTCCAAGCGACCAAGCCTGGAAGTGGCGCTCTGCATAACGTGCAACAGCTTGCAAATCACTCGCGCTTCTCATGGGACAATCCGAACCGTGTTCGCGCGCTTTTGGGGGCGTTCAGTGCTGGTAATGCGAGTGGGTTCAATCGCCAGGATGGCGAAGGTTATAACTATTTATGTGCTAAATGCGCACAGATTGATGCGAAAAATCCGCAGCTCGCGGCACGGCTGCTCACTGCGATGCGTTCATGGAAGAGCTTGGAAAAACACCGACGCAACAAAGCGTTGGCCGCGCTGACTGAGTTGGATAGCAAGCCCCGTAAATCGCGCGATCTTTCCGAAATGGTTGAGCGAATGATCCGCTAAAGGCCATCCACTCTCAAAAAAAATGCATTGCCCTGTGGACAACGAGAATCAGTTTTGATTCACTCCCAACCAGACAGAGTTTGCGTTCTTCTCAGTATAATTCGGTTTGGGGCTTAACGTCGGCAGGGGCTGCCGCGTAACGGGGAATCTATTGTTTGCTCAGGGAATTTTCGGAAGCATGCTTCCGATCAACAGAAAAGTTGCGTCTAAAAATGACGTTGTCGATGGCGAGTTTCGGGGAAGTCAAATTCACCAGCTAACGCTGTCGGCGGTGATCGTACTCGTTCTACTTGGCGCGCTCACGGCAATCGGATTTCACTTAAATCACAATCGGCTTGATGCGGAGAAACACGCTATGGACGCGTTGGAGGTCGTCGTCGCACGCGTCGAATTGGCAGCTCGAGAAGCTGCACTCCAGCAAGATGCATCACGCAGATCGTCGAGCCTCAACTCCTCTGTCGACGCCGAGTTACATCGGGCCTCGTGCTCGGAAGACCGACTTTGCCTTATTTTAGATCAAGCGGGTCAACTGAAGGCGTCGTTGAGCGAAGTCAGCATCGGTTCAGATAGTCCAGTCGGGAGCTTTTTAGCTGGAAAGCAGCTTCGCGAGCTCATCAGGTCCCCCGGTGTCGTCATGCCTATCAAAGTTGATGGAGCGGCGGCCTACGCGGCTCTATCACCCGCTATTTTCGGCGAAGACCAATTATTGGTGATCGAAACCGCCACCTCCGTTTTCACATCATGGTGGCGATCTGCTTGGCTGCATCTGGCAATTTTCTCCGCATTTGCGATCCCATTGCTTTTTGTTCTTGGCAGCTTTTACCGCCAGCGTAGTCGCGCCGACCAAGCCAATGCTCGGTCAAACCTGATCCACCGGCGTATGGAAACAGCGCTTTCGCGCGGCCTTTGCGGCTTGTGGGACTGGGACTTGAAAGACGGCACCGTGCATTGGTCGCGGTCGATGTATGAACTTCTCGGTTATCCTCCGTCCACCCAGATGCTTTCGATCAATGACGTGACAGAACTTGTCCATACCGACGATATTGACCTTTTCGAGATCGCAAATCAGGCCGCAGCCGGACGGATTGAGCGCGTCGACGAGCTGTTTCGAATGAGGCACGCGAACGGCTCCTATGTCTGGGTGCGGATACGAACGGAAGTCGTCGAGGGCGCCAACAACCAAATACATATGATCGGTATTGCCGCCGATGTGACCGAAAACCATCGTTTGGCGCGAGAAAATGCTGCGGCCAGCCAGCGTTTGAAGGCGGCGATTGAAACGACTGCCGCGAGCTTTGCCCTTTGGGACGCGAAAGACCGTCTGGTAATGGCGAACAGCCGCTTTGCGGATTTCCATGGTTTGCACCCTCGCGATGCGCTGCCTGGCACGCCGCGCGAGGAGATAAAGGCTCTCATCAAGCCGCCGATTATGGAAAAAGAAGTGGGGACCAGTGACTTGTCAGGGTCGGGGTGCCGAACGGTAGAACGGTTGCTCCACGACGAGCGCTGGATACAAGTGAGCGAGAGATCGACGAAAGATGGCGGGACGATTTCCGTTGGCACCGACATCACACTGATCAAAAACCATGAGCAAATGCACCTCAGCAACGAACAATTGCTGATGGCCACGGTGGAAGAACTACAAGCCGAACGTCGGCTGAGCCAAGAAAAGACGCAAAAACTGGAAGACGCCAACCATCGGCTGGAAGAAGCCACCGACCGTGCGAAGCGTGCCTATGAAGCGAAATCCGCGTTCTTGGCGAACATGTCTCACGAGCTTCGCACGCCATTAAATGCGATCCTTGGTTTCTCTGATATCATGAAACGGGGCGTGTTTGGTCCAGTCGGAAACGAAAAGTACTCTGCATACGCCCACGATATATTCACCAGCGGTTCTCACCTAATGGAGATGGTGAACGACATCCTTGAGATGTCGAAAATTGAGGCAGGTCGGGTCGTGCTGGAGAGCGAGGATATGGATCTGCAGCCAATTATCGCCGAAGCGGTGCAGATGCTATCAGTTGAGGCAGCCGAAAACGAAATTGAATTTGACTATCAGATACCGGAAGAGCTGCGGATTTTCGCTGATCGCCGCGCTCTGCGCCAGACACTTATCAATTTGATTTCCAATGCTGTAAAATTCACCGATGCGGGTGGAAAGGTGACGGTATACGCGCGATGCCTGCATTCTTCCGTCGAAATTGAAATAGAAGATACTGGGTGCGGCATTCCGACAAATGCCCTAACGAAAATTGGCAAGCCGTTCGAGCAGGTGCAGGGTCATCTGGCACGTAATCACAAGGGGACGGGCCTTGGACTTGCAATTGCGAAGTCCCTTACGGAACTCCACAGCGGCACCTTAGAGGTAGAGTCAACCGAAGGCGTTGGTACCCGGGTCCTCGTCACGCTTCCACAACAACACGGAAATTGCTGCGAGCAGCGTGACAGTGCCGATATTGCTGATGTTATCGCGGATTTAGAGGTCCGGCAGAACAGCGAAAACGGGCTCCTCGCTTAGTTTATCCGCCCATCCAAAAATTTGGATGGGCGCCCTTAGATTTTCTCGTGATATTACCGCTGCTTTCAAAGGCGACCGCGACGAGCAGGTAACTCGTCAGCTTCTATACTGCCCGAATTATCCAAATCGAAGAAGGCAAACGCTTTGTCGGCGCGTTCCTCAATTTCTGCCAGCGTGACAGTCCCATTACCATCAATGTCGACGCGAGACATTACGGGGGTCACACCACGTGCTCTGCGCATGCCACGATTTTGACCGAACGTTTCGGCCTCCTCCATCGTTACAGAGTCATCGTTATTCAGATCAGCCTCGGCGTAGCGGGCGGTGATAAATTCGCTCAGTTCCTCTCGCGTGATCGCGCCATTGCGGTCTGTGTCAATCTGTTGGATTAAGCGCATTGCACCGCGCTCGCCGAGCTTTGTCTCGTCCGCATGCGCCTGTCCGATTGCGCCCAGAGAAAACACAAGTAGTCCAGTAAGTGCGATGGTCGTGGTTGATTGTGCCATGGTAGGCTCCTTTGAAAGCCATCCCAATTTTTGCTTTTTGAGACCCGCCCCGGTCTCAGTCTTCCAGTTTTCCAAGTATCTCATCGCGGATTTCAACCACTCGTGCTTGTGTCGCTTTAAGATGTTGCTCGAGGTCTTCAAAGCTGTCGACTGGAAACTCTTTCAGCATTCGGTCAACGATTGCTGTTGGAGTTTTGTCCGCCGTTATCGCCTCGGTCGTGCACAAACGCGTGAGTTGGATGATTGCGGTGTATTGCTTCCATGCTGCGATGAGCTCATTCATGTGTCTGGCATCTGCGACACCTGCCGTCAGCGCCGATCGAAAGATATCGGGAGCTTTGGCAGCGCGCAAATTACCATTGTGTAATTGTGTGAGGCGCAAATATTGAGCGATGAAATCCACATCTGTACTGCCGCCGTTGACCCGCTTCACATCAAACGTGTCGGCCCCGGGCTTTTCTCGCATCAACCGGGCACGCATCTCCGAGACATCATTTTTGGTTTTGGATGCATCTCTCTCGACGGCGATCACATTCACTACCGTTTCAGCAACCTCAGCCATAAGACTTGCATCGCCGCAGATAGGCCGGGCTCGGCACAACGCCATATGTTCCCATGTCCATGCTTCTTCGCGCTGGTACTTGGTGAACTGCCGCAGGCTTGTGGCAAGTGGGCCCTTGTTGCCGGAGGGGCGGAGCCGGAAGTCGAGTTCGTAGAGAATACCCTGTGCCATGGGTGCGCTTAAAGCGGCGATCAGCCGTTGGGTCAGTCTGATGTAGTACTGAGAAACAGCAATCTGACGGGGACCATTACTCATCACCTCATCGTCTTCGACATCATAGATCAAGATAAGATCAAGGTCCGATGTGGTGGTCATTTCGCACGAGCCTAAACGCCCAAGCGCCAAGAGGCAGACCCGTCCACCGGGGACTAGCCCATGTTTTTCTTTCACATTGTGCGCAGCGATCGCCAGTGCTTTCGAGACAACCAAGGCTGCGATATTCGTGTATGCATTTCCGGCTTCAACCGGCGTTATCACTGATGTCAAAAGCCGGACACCGACGAGGAAACGTTGTTCGCGCGCAAAGATCCGAATTCGATCAAGCTGCTCTTCCTCACCGTCTATATCTTCGAGAAATGCGTCTAGCCGCGCCTGCAGTTCGTTAGTGTCCGGCGCACCAGCAACGAAAGACGGATCAAGAAGCCCATCAAACACGAGCGGATTTTCCACAATAGTATCGGCAAGCGAAGGCGCAGCAGACAGTATTGTCGGGAGCAGTCTCAGGAGTTCGGGCTTGGATTGCAGCAGTGAGAAGAGCTGCATTCCTACCGGAAGGCGCGCAAGCAGGGCGTCGAACCGGATCAACGCAGCATCTGCTTGTTGTGTTTTTCCAAATTCTTCCAAAAGAAATGGCGTCAGCTCGGTGAGACGTTCTCGAGCTTTTTCCCACTGCAGCGCACGGTATCTTCCCGTATGCCACGTACGAACGATGTTCCAAATATCGCGTGGACGTTGAAACCCGAGCGCTTCAAGAGCATCAACAGTCGATGGGTCCACCTCCCCTCCAGTGAATGACAGATTTTCTCCGTCGAGCCCAAGGTCGGCTTCTTTCTCAAACAACTCGCCGAAGTGTTTTTCAACGCTTCGCAGTTGATGGAGAAGCTCTTCGCGAAAATTGTCTGTCTCTGGAAAACCGAGCAATGACGCCAGTTGAGCGACGCGTTTGGAATCAGTCGGAACGGTATGGCTTTGCTCGTCGGCATACATCTGGATACCGTGTTCGACGTGACGTAGAAACTCATAGGCGTGCTGGAGATCGACCGAGACCTGCGGTGCTATCCAGCCTTTCTTGGCAAACACCTCAAGCATCTCGATTGTACCGCGTTTGCGAAGGTCGTGATCACGTCCACCCGCGATAAGCTGTTGCGTTTGCACGAAGAACTCGATTTCGCGAATGCCGCCCCGCCCCAACTTTACGTTGTGTCCCTCAATGGCAATGCCATTCTCACCGCGGTGGGCGTTGATCTGTCTCTTAATCGACTTGATGTCAGAAATTGCCGCATAATCGAGATATCGGCGCCAGATGAAGGGCAGTAATTCAGCAAGGAAATCAGACCCAGCGTCTATATCACCTGCAATACAGTCTGCCTTGATGAGCGCGGCGCGCTCCCAATTTTGACCGCGGGCTTCATAGTAACTCAGGGCGAAATCGCGACTGATCGCGAGTGGGGTGGCGCCCGGATCAGGTCTCAATCTAAGATCGGTTCGAAAGACATAGCCCTCCCCGGTTCGCTCATCCATGATCTGAACGAGACCACGAGCGAAACGCGACATCACTTCTGGATAGGACTTGTTGCCAGAAAGACGGATGACATCGGAGGTGGGATCAAAAACAATGATCAAATCAATATCGGAGGAATAATTAAGTTCCCGCGCACCGAGCTTACCCATCGCAATGATTGATATACCGCTTTTGGCCGATGGTTTCTCCGCACTTTTGTCCACAAGTTCAATCAGGCCTGCGTTCGCTAATTCGAACAGAAGGAAGTCGCAGGCGACCTGAAGGGCCTTGGCGGCAAACCGCGAGAGGACAGCGGCAGCTTCCAGTGGTGATGCCTGCCCGGAAAGTTCCGCCAACGCCGCAGATAAGTGAACCTTCGACTTCGTGGTCCGCAATGCCGACATCACCTCGGCCTTTGTTTGACCTTTCAGCTGCAAACCGAGGGCGTCTAGTTCGCTCTTGATCGCTTCAAAAACCGAGACCCATCGATTTTGGCACAGCGCAATAATCAGCTTTGGATGGGCTTCAATCGCACGACAGAGATAAGGTGAGTTCTCTGCTACAGTGCGTAGAAAGTCTCGAAATTCAGGAAATTCTTTGAGTTCATCTCCATCAAGAAAATCAATTGATGCGGCCTCTGCTGCATCGGCATCCGCTTCTGATCTCGCGAAAGTCTTGAAATTACCTTCGGCAAATGATGACGACTTCATTCCCGTCTCCAGCGGTCCCTAGTCCACAATTGGAAACTGAATCTCGACGGTCAAACCGGGTTCAGCATCCATCAGTTTCATTGTCCCATTGTGCAGTGAAACGATTGCCGAAACGAGTGACAACCCGAGGCCTGAACCCGGTTTCGACCTGCTTTCATCAAGGCGGACAAATCGTTGCAAAACGTGGTTCTTATCGGCGTCAGGGATTCCGGGGCCGTTATCAGTGACCCTGAGTATCGCCATTCTATTCTGTGCGCGTGAAACAGAAACCGCGACCTCGCGCTTTTTCAATCCATCTTCGACAGCGCCGTACTTCAGCGCGTTTTCGATCAGGTTCGTCATCGCTTGGCCGATGAGTTCTCGATTGCCGTGAACAAACACGGCTTCGTCGGCTTGGACCCCCAAACTGACGCCAGCCTCTTCGGCACTGGGGCCATACAAATCGCCAATATCGGTGGCCACCTCAGTCAGATCGACTGCTTCAAACTGTTTCTTCGTGTATCCGCTCTCAACCCGCGATATGAGTAGCAGGGCATTGAATATGCGTATGATCTGGTCAGACTCACCCAAAATAGACGCTATATCTTCCTGCGTAGCTTCTCCACGTTCAGCTTTCGAAAAGGCAGCGGCAGCACGATTTTGAAGCCTTGTCAGCGGTGTTTTCAAATCATGTGCGATAGAGTCAGAAACTTCACGAAGGCCGTCATTCAAAGTCGAGATGCGTTCGAGCATGGTGTTGAGGCCAGCCGATAGGCGGTCAAACTCGTCATTGGCTTTTGAAACCGGAAGACGGCCGCTCAAGTCACCGGCCAAGATACGATTGGACGCTATGGAAATTGCATCAATGCGCTTCAGCGCTCGCCTGCCCACGAAGAGCCAGATCAATGTCGCGCCAATCCCCATAATCAGGAGTGCCAGAGCTAAGGCGCGCCGAATGATCTGCCGAAAACGTTCCGGTTCTCCGATGTCTCGTCCAACAAGAAGCCGCATACCGTTTGGTAGTCGGGAAACTTGGGCAATCGCGCGCGGTGCACGATCAGGCTGGCCTAGCACATCGCTTTCATCGGAGAACCGCGCATAGGTGAAGGGCCGGTTGCGCCAGCCAAATTCATCCATCACGCCCGGCTCAATCGCAAACACGTTGCCTGAAAGTATCCGGCCGGAGGCGTCGGTTAAAATGTATAGATTAGCGCCGGGCCCGCGACTGCGACGTTCAACTTCGAAAAGAAGCCGGCGCATACCTCCGCGACGAAAATCACGATCTAAAGTGTTAAGCTGAGCCACGATTTCGGAGCGCGTATCAGCCGTCAGAAAACGTGCTGCGACGCCTGTCATGTAGAATACGAGAAATATCGAGCAAAGCGTGAACAGGACGAGGTACAAGGCCGAAAGACGTGCAGCCGTCGTGTTCATAATAGCGAGGAAGCGCTTCATCGCCCATCACTCGCGCATGACATAACCAGCACCGCGTATGGTTTGCAGCAGTGGTTTGTCGTAGCCCTTGCCGATCTTAGACCGGAGCCGCGAGATGTGCACGTCAATCACATTCGTCTGCGGATCAAAATGGTAATCCCAAACATGCTCCAGCAGCATGGTGCGGGTAACAACCTGGCCCTTATTCCGCATAAGATACTCGAGCAGGCGAAACTCGCGTGGCTGAAGCGCAATTTCCTCGCCGCTGCGGGTCACTTGCCGCGATAGACGGTTCAGCTTCAAATCGCCAACTTCATACTGTGTGTCGTCTTCGCGTCCCAGCGTCCGCCGGGAAAGGACTTCAAGCCGCGCAAGCAACTCAGTGAAAGCGTAGGGCTTTGACAGATAGTCATCGCCACCGGCACGTAGCCCCGTCACGCGGTCGTCGACCTCCCCTAAAGCGGAAAGGATGAGCGCGGGCGTCGTATCGCCAGCGACTCGCAAACGCGAAATAATTGATAGGCCATCAAGGCCGGGCAGCATGCGGTCAATGATCAGTGCGTCATAGTCTTCGCATTCGGCACGGTGAAGACCGGCCTCGCCATCATGCACGGTATCTGCTGCGTGGCCTGCCTCATCCAATGCATTGCGCAGATAGGCTGCCGCCTCCCGGTCGTCCTCAATGATCAAAACACGCATAGCGGTCGTCTAGCTAGAAATTGCGAAAAGAAAAGCGGCGGTAGCAATCAGAGGGGGCGAATTACTACCGCCTGAGCGGTTTGGCTGGGAGGGATGACGTTGGGTTAAACCAACCAAACGCTGTCTCTAACCTTGCAGCGGAATGGCGAGATAACGGCTGCGATCTCCGCTCTCCACGCGCATCAGCGCGGCGCCGCGCCCAGCGACCCGAACTTCGTCAAGAGCATCTTGGAAGTCGGCGATTGATGCGATTGGCGTGTTATTCACCTCGGTAATGATGTCGCCAGCGCGCAGACCCGCTTCACTTGCAATGCTGTCGCGTTCCACATCAAGGATCGCAAGCCCGGTACCGTCATCGGAGGGTGCTACAACCAGTCCATAGCCATCCATATCCGCTGGTTCGGGCGGTGTCGGAGCTGCGTTCGCAGCAGCTACTTCGCTTCCTGGAAGCTCGCCGAGTTGAACGTCGATGGTCTGCGTTTGCCCACCGCGAACAATACCAATTTCGACGGTTGTACCGGGATCAAAATCAGCGATAGCGCGAGAGAGGTCGCGCGGACCTTCCAGCGTATCACCATTGACCGCAACTATGACATCGCCAGCGCGAATACCGGACGTAGCTGCCGGCGCGCCGTAATCGGCATCCGATACCAGTGCACCCTGTGCCTCAGAAAGACCAAGTGAGTCCGCGATCTCATCGGTTACCGGTTGAATACGAACACCCAACCAGCCACGCTCCACTGCACCGTTATTGATGAGTTCGTTGACCACCTCGTTTGCGATTGAGGCGGGAACTGCGAACGCGATGCCAACATTGCCGCCAGACGGCGAGAAGATAGCGGTATTCACACCGACAACTTCACCGGAGAGGTTGAATGTGGGCCCGCCTGAGTTTCCGCGGTTTACTGCTGCGTCGATCTGGA
>JBCDLI010000023.1:0-33356 GCA_038745535.1 Pseudomonadota bacterium
CAGCGGTCGAAACTCCGCTCTCATGCTCCTTCAGCATCCCAATGATCTGTTCTTCTGTGAACCGTGATCGCTTCATATCCGTCTCCATTCTTCGAGACGAATTCTACCCAAATTTGGAGGAGTTTGTGGGGCTCAGGTCACAATCTGTGGACACCCTTCCATCCATTGCAGCGCAAACCGTGTCGAACCGCCAGACCTTTGCGCAGCAAATGTCGAGAGGTTCGCAGGCGCGTCTGAGAACTTTGGGTACGTAAGCGCCAGACTTGTCTGTTGAAATGGGCGCAGCTAGCTGTCAAAGCGCACAGCGCGTGACGAGAACACTCCTCTCGCCGCTTTTCGCTCTAACTGATATTTTTCAAAAACTTACTCCGCAGCAATCACCGTCGGCATCGGCTGAGGAACGTAGTTGAGGATAGGGCCGAGCCAGCGCTCCACCTCATGCACGCTCATTTTCTTGCGCTCTGCATAGTCGATGACCTGATCGCGTTCGACCTTGGCCACGCCGAAATAGTAGCTTTCCGGATGCGAGAAATAGAGGCCGGAAACCGATGAGCCTGGCCACATCGCCATGCTCTCGGTAAGGCTCACGCCGGTGGTTGCCTCAGCATCAAGCAGGTTGAAGAGTGTGATTTTCTCGGTGTGGTCTGGCTGTGCCGGATAGCCAGGTGCCGGGCGAATACCGGCATAGGGCTCGCCGATGAGCTCGTCGGGCGAGTAGTGCTCGTCTTGCGCGTAGCCCCACAACTCTTTGCGGACTTTTTCATGCATGCGTTCGGCAAAGGCTTCAGCGATGCGGTCAGCGAGCGCCTTGACCATGATTGAATTATAATCGTCGTTTTCGCGCTCAAAACGTCCCGAAATCGCAATCTCTTCCATGCCTGCGGTCACAACAAAGCCGCCCAGATAGTCCGGCTTGCCGATACCCTGCGGTGCAACGAAATCCGATAATGCGAGGTTTGGTTTATCGCGGCGCTTTTGCAGCTGTTGGCGAAGGGTAAAGAAGGTTGCGAGTTCTTCGCTCCGATTTTCATCGGTGAAGAGACGCACGTCATCGCCGACTGCATTTGCGGGCCAGAAGCCGACGACCGCTTTGGGTGAAAACCACTTTTCCGCGATGATCTTTTTCAGCATCGCTTGTGCATCATCAAAGAGCTGGCGTGCCGCTTCGCCCTGCTTTTCATCCTGTAGGATTTTGGGGTAGCGTCCCTTCAACTCCCAAGTGTTAAAGAACGGCGTCCAGTCGATGTATTCCGCGAGCTCTTCAAGGCTCCAATTGTCGAAAACCCGCGTGCCGAGGAAAGACGGTTTTGGGGGCGTGTAACCGGCCCAATCCACGCGATAGGCGTTTGATCGAGCTCGAGCGATTGGCAAACGCTGCTTTTCGCGCTCGGAACGCTCATGGGCCTCGGTGACTTTCCGGTATTCGGCCTGCAATGTTTCCACATAGCCAGGCTTCACATCTTCTGACAACAGACTGCCGACCACGCCAACTGCCCGGCTTGCATCGGTCACATAGACCGCCTGACCGCGCTCGTATTGCGGGTGAATTTTCACCGCCGTGTGCACCCGGCTGGTGGTTGCTCCCCCGATTAACAGCGGTATGTCGAAGCCTTCGCGCTCCATTTCCGCAGCCACGTGAACCATTTCATCAAGCGACGGCGTAATCAGGCCGGACAAGCCAATGATGTCGACATTTTCCGCCTTCGCGGTTTCGAGAATTGTCGTGGCTGGAACCATCACGCCAAGGTCGATAATCTCGTAATTATTACAGGCCAGAACCACGCCGACGATGTTTTTGCCAATGTCGTGAACATCGCCTGTCACGGTCGCCATCAGCACTTTGCCTGCTGACTGTCGGGCCTCTCCGCCGTTCTGGCGCTTTTCCTCTTCCATGTAGGGGAGCAGCACAGCCACGGCCTGTTTCATAACACGTGCTGACTTCACCACCTGCGGCAGGAACATCTTGCCGTCGCCAAAAAGGTCGCCGACCACGTTCATACCCGCCATCAGCGGACCTTCTATCACGTGCAGTGGGCGCTCGGCAGCAGTGCGGGCCTCTTCTGTATCATCTTCGATGAACTCCGTGATGCCGTTGACGAGCGCATGTTCGAGGCGCTTTTCAATCGTCCATTCACGCCACGCGAGATCGCGGACCTTCTCTTCCTTGGCGCCACCCTTGAAGCGTTCGGCGATATCGAGCATGCGTTCTGTTGCTGTACCACCGGCCTTTGGCACACGATTGAGAACCACGTCCTCACAGGCGTCACGCAGGTCCGGGTCAATCTGATCGTAAACCGCCAGCTGCCCCGCATTCACGATGCCCATGTCCATGCCGGCTTTGATGGCGTGATACAGGAAGACCGCGTGCATCGCTTCGCGAACCGCTTCATTGCCGCGGAAACTAAATGACAGGTTGGACACACCGCCAGAGACGTGCGCGTGGGGCAGATTGGTTCGGATCCACCGGGTCGCTTCGATGAAGTCGACGCCGTAACTGTCATGTTCTTCGATGCCGGTTGCGACGGCGAAGACGTTGGGATCAAAAATGATGTCTTCCGGCGGGAAGCCCATTTCCTCGACGAGAATACGATAGGCGCGGGCGCAAATTTCAGTCTTACGCTCAAAAGTGTCGGCCTGGCCGGTCTCGTCAAAGGCCATCACAACGACTGCGGCACCGTAGGCCATGACCAGTCCGGCATGGTGGCGGAAGGCTTCTTCGCCCTCTTTTAGGCTGATCGAATTGACGATTGGCTTGCCTTGCACACACTGCAGCCCGGCTTCGATCACCTCCCATTTGGAGGAGTCAATCATAATCGGAACGCGTGCGATATCCGGCTCGGATGCGACGAGGTTTAGGAACTCGATCATCGCTTGTTTGGAATCGATCAGCCCCTCATCCATATTGATGTCGATGATCTGAGCGCCGTTCTCTACCTGATCGCGGGCGACTTCGAGAGCAGTGGCGTAATCGCGATTGACGATCAGCTTTCTAAAACGTGCACTGCCCGTCACGTTTGTCCGCTCGCCGACATTCACAAATGGAATGTCAGTCGTCAGAACAAAGGGCTCCAGACCAGAGAGTCGCAGATAGGGCACGGTCATAAGGCGACCTTGCGTGGTTCGAAGGCACCCAAAGCATCCGCAATGGCTTGGATGTGATCCGGTGTCGTGCCGCAGCAACCTCCGACAACGTTCACGCTGCCATCCCGCGCGAAATCGGCAGCATTTTCGCCGGTCTGCTCCGGGGTCTCGTCATAGGCGCCGAAAGCGTTTGGCAGACCAGCATTTGGGTAGGCGCAGGTGAACGCGTTCGCGACGCTCGATATTTCAGCCATATGTGGACGCATCGCTGGGCCGCCAAGGGCGCAATTCAAGCCGACAGAAAATGGCCGGGCATGAGCGACTGAGTGCCAAAACGCCGTCGGTGTCTGACCAGAAAGCGTGCGTCCCGACGCGTCGGTAATTGTGCCGGAGATCATCAGAGGCATAACTTTGCCCGCGCGTGAAAACGCCTCAAATGCCGCGAAGATCGCCGCCTTAGCGTTGAGCGTATCAAAGATGGTTTCGATCAAGATCAGATCCGACCCGCCATCGATCAGACCATCAATCTGTTGGCCATAGGCAAGGCGAAGATCATCAAAGGTCACAGCGCGATAACCCGGGTCGTTAACGTCCGGACTGATAGAAGCGGTGCGGTTTGTCGGTCCAACGGCACCGGCGACAAAGCGGGGCTTACCATCTTCTGCTTCGGCTCTGTCGGCTGCCCTTCGTGCAACAGCTGCACCGGCCTTGTTCAGGTCAAACACCGCCTTCTCCAGACCGTAGTCGGCCTGAGCGATCGTGGTTGATGAAAAGGTGTTTGTGCCAAGGATGTCGGCACCGGACTTTGCAAACTGGTAGTGGATGTCTTCAATCGCTTCGGGTTGCGTCAAAACCAGAAGATCGTTGTTCCCCTTTTGAGGATGATTGGTCTGAATTTTCGGTCCGCAACAACCGCTCCGGCACGTGCTTGCAATGAAGTCTTCCTCGGTCAAATCCAGCGCCTGGATCATCGTGCCCATCGCACCATCGAGGATCAAGATGCGCTCATGCGCCAGTTCGTAAAGCTGCTTGATCTTGGGTGTGTGGGCACTCTTCCCACTTAACACATCATGAATGTCGGTTCGAATGTTCACAACAGTCTGTCCAGTGATGCTCGAGAGAGCGTTTCCGATCACATAAAGATATGTTTATGTCAATATATCTCAAGGAACGCCCGACTTCTCAGACCCTTACGTGCTTTAGATAATCACCTACCACGCGCGTGGTAGGTGCGAAACCAAACCAATGTCACAGGGTGGACGCATTGATCGAAGCGTCAGTCGGCTTCACCATCATCTGGCTTGGTCAAGATGTAGGTATCCATGATCCAGCCATGGTGATCGCGGGCTTGCTTGCGAACCTCCTCGATCTCGTCGCTGACATCGCAAAGCCTACCGGAGACCAGAATTTCATCAGCTGTACCCACATAGGCGCCCCAGTGGATCGTCACATCGCCATTGACGGATTTGTATGCGTTTCGCGAATCCAGCATCACCGTAACTGTTCCTGCATTTTCAGGAAACTCTCTGGCGAGCCTGCGCCCGGTCGTCACGATTGACGCATCTCCAATCCGGTTAATCGGAACTTTGTGGCGTGCCGCGAGCGCCTGAACGCTGCTGATGCCCGGAATGACTTCATAATCGAATGCAACATCGCCTTTGTCCAAGATGGTCTCAAGAATGGTGAGTGTGCCGTCATAAAGCGACGGGTCTCCCCAAACGAGAAAAGCGCCTGTTTCATGCTCACCAAGTTCGTCCCGTATTAGCGCGCTATACACATCCTCCACATCATCGCGCCAAGATCGTACGCCGTCAGCATAAACACGCGAAGTGTTGTTTCTGTCTGGCATATCGTAGTCGATCATGCGGGTTTTTGTGTTCTCCAAAAACCGCTCGCAGATATCGCGACGTATATCCGCAAGGCCAGACTTGCTGTCCCCCTTGTTGGGTATAAACAGTGCGTCGGATGCATTGAGCGCATTGATCGCTTGTACCGTCATATAGTCCGGGTTTCCCGCACCGATACCGATGACACGAATTTGGCGGCAAGTTGTCACGATTTTAAAAATTCCAAGTTCGGCCCTGACCCCTAGATATGACTTTCGGCAAGTCCGGTCCAACACGCAGCACAATTGAATTCGATACTGTCATTGAGTGCTCATCAACGTCGCTTAATTAAGCATGGCGAAATGAATTCTCCGAATACGACAATCCCCATGCGATACGCAATTTACTTCACTCCACCTAACTCATCACACTTGACCAAAACCGCAGCGCGTTGGCTCGGTCGCGATGTGTGTAATCCAGCCGCGCTCTTTGAAACCCACCAGCACAGCGACCTCACCCAATCGCCGCGGCGCTACGGATTCCATGCGACGATGAAAGCGCCGTTTCGTCTGGCAGATGGCATGGAGGAGGGGTTCCTGATTTCAGAGTTCGAAAAATTCTGCGCCGGACAAAGCCCGGTTACGATCAGCAAGCTGGTGCTGACGCGGCTGGGCTCGTTTTTCGCGCTAATGCCCAACCAGACTGAACGGCCGCTTAATTCGCTTGCAGAGCAATGCGTCCGCCAGTTTGAGCCTCTTCGGGCGCCACTGTCTGACGAAGACTACAAGCGCCGGAAACCGGAAACACTGTCGCTTGCCGAACACGAGAACTTGGTGAAGTGGGGATACCCCTACATATTTTCTGAATTTCGCTTTCACATGACATTGACGGATCGCGTGCCAGAAGCGCGGATTAGCGATGTAAAGGAAGACCTCGCAGCCCGATTTGCCGATGTCACCAACCGACCGCTGGAAATCAGTTCACTGTCTTTGTTTTGTGAACCGGAGCCGGGTGCGCCATTTGAAGTCCTAACCAGTCGCTCTCTTTCGGCGTCAGCTTTGACCCGGCTGAGTTAAGGTTCTCGGCATCCGAGCCACACCTTATTCGCAAGAAGCCAGCAGCTTGCTTTTTTCACATCCAAAAGCTTGGCCTCTCACGCATTTGTGCTAGGGGCTCGCTGCTGCTGCTCTGCGCGGCAAAATGATCAGGTATTTCGCGGTTGCGTTCGGGCATTTGCGCCCCGACATCCGGGGGGAAGTCGGCTATGCCGCCAAACGATGCGAAAAAAGAATAGGGGCCCGAGTGCAAACTGAGCCGTCATACTTCACACCCATGCCATCGCGCTGGGTCGGACCAATCCTTTTCAAAGGCAATGTGGTTGAAGGCGAGGTAAAAGCGCCGTTGGCAACCTATGAGACACCGCTATGGCCTTCGACGGCGCGCGGCGCTGGCGTCTCTCGCCATTCCGGCGGCATCAATGTGACGCTTGTTGATGAGCGCATGACGCGGTCCATTGCAGTGCGCGCGCCTGATGCCGCTTGCGCCTTTGCCGCGTGGCAACGCATCGAAGCGCAGTTTGATAAGGTTGCCGAAATCATCGGCACGACCAGCCGCTTTGCAAAATTGGTGAAGCTCAACCGTCAGATCGCTGGCAATCTGCTTTTTGTTCGCATTGAGTGTACCACCGGTGACGCATCAGGCCACAACATGGTGACCAAGGCGGCGGAAGCTGTTCTCAATTGGGTTCTGGAAGACAATCCGGCTCTCTCGTACGCGTCCATCTCCGGCAATCTCTGCACGGACAAAAAGACGTCTGCGGTGAACAGCCTTCTTGGTCGCGGAAAATACTGCGTTGCAGAAATCGAGATACCGGGAAAAATTCTGCGCCGTATGCTGCGAACGACACCTGAAAAGATGGTGGCGCTCAACATCGAGAAGAATTTCATCGGCGGCAACCTCGCCGGATCGCTTCGCACGGCCAATGCCCACTTTGCGAATATGCTTTTGGGCTTTTATCTCGCCACGGGTCAGGACGCTGCAAACATTGTGGAAGGCAGCCAAGGCATCGTTCATTGCGAGGCTCGCGGCGAAGACCTCTATTTCTCCTGTACGCTGCCAAATCTGATCGTTGGAAGCGTTGGCTCGGGAAAAGGCAACGAGGTTGCTGAAGATGCCATGCGCCAGATGGGGTGTAAGGAAGACCGTCCCGAGGGCGACAATGCACGCAGGCTTGCAGGTATTTGCGCTGGTGTGGTGCTGTGTGGAGAGCTTTCGCTTCTCGCTGCCCAGACCACGCCCGGTGAGCTGGTGCGCACGCATATGAGCATGGAGCGCTGATCTGTGTCGCGACACCTTAGGTCGGGTTGAGACAGGCGCAAATTTCGTACAAGAGGCGATGAAGGGCGACGCGTTCAGGAACGTTTTTGATCGGACCGGAACCGGGCACGACGCTGAAAGGGACTAGACGTATATGGTATCGACCGGACTGAGCGCGATGAGCTTTTATGCGCCACATCGCTATGTGACGCTGGACACGATCGCCGAGCACTACGGCACCGACCCGGAGAAATTTTCAAAGGGTATCGGGCAGGAGAAAATTGCGCTGCCGGGCCACGACGAAGATGTGGTGACCATGGCGGCAGAGGCTGCCAAGCCAATCGTAGAGCGCCACGGTGCCCACGACATCGATACGGTCTTGTTCGCGACTGAAACGGGCGTCGATCAATCGAAGTCTGCTGGTATATTCTTGCAAGACCTTCTGGGTCTGCGCCCGAACATTCGGCACATCGAATTCAAGCAGGCCTGCTACTCAGGAACAGGCGCACTGCAAATGGCGTGCTCCTATGTTGCGCGCAGACCCGATCGCAAAGTGCTTGTCATCGCGTCTGATATCGCTCGCTATGATCTCGATAGTTCCGGCGAGGCGACCCAAGGCGCGGGCGCAATTGCGATGCTTGTGTCAGCCGATCCTGAACTCTTGGAAATCGGCTCGGTGTCTGGTCTTTACACCGAAGACATCATGGATTTTTGGCGGCCGAATGATCGCCGCACGCCACTGTTCGACGGCAAGCTATCAGCCCTTCGATATATGAATGCGCTTGTCGAAGCCTGGCGGGATTACCAAGCTCAGGGCGGCGCGGCCTACGAGGACCTTGATCACTTCTGTTACCACCTCCCGTTTTCCCGCCTCGGTGAAAAAGCGCATCGCCATCTTGCCAAAGAAGCCAAGCTCGGCGCTGACATGGACAAGGCGCTGACCGGCATGATCTACAACCGTCAGGTTGGAAACAGTTATACCGCTTCAATTTACCTGGCGATCTTATCTACCTTGGAAAATTCAAACGAAAACCTCACCGGTAATCGTTTTGGCCTCTTCAGCTATGGGTCCGGCGCGACAGCAGAGTTTTTTGATGCGACCGTGGTCGACGGTTATCGCGAAAAGCTCTTCGTTGATCGTCACAAAAAGATTTTCGAAAATCGCGAAGCGGTGTCCTATGATGACTACATCCAGCTATGGCAGCCTGTCGCTGATACCGGTGACGCCGTGACCACGATGCCTGAGCAGACATCCGGTCGTTATCGCCTGACCGGCATTGACGAGAAAAAACGCATTTACGTGGACCGCAGTGGCTGAATCACGCGCGCACGCGCCTGGCAAACTGATTTTATCCGGTGAGCATTCGGTACTTTATGGCGCTCCCGCACTTGCGATGGCGGTTCGTCAATATACGGAAGTTTGGTTTAAGCCGCTTAATCCCGGCGAGGGGCTGCGCACAGTCTTCGCTGATCTCTCCAGCGGTGAAAACTACCCGCTGAAATTGCTGTCGCAGTTCAAATCGTCACTTGATCGGCGCTTTGACCAGTTTTTGCGCGGTGAAGTGGATGTTCTGAACATCATGAAGCGTCCCGATGACCTTGCTGTTTATACGCTGGCGACCCTTGTTCAGGATGAACCGGGTGGAAAAGGGTCGTCAATTCCAGGTATCGGCGCAGTCAATCGGCTGCTTGCGCCCGGCCAACTCGGTAGTCGCTCAAGCCTTCCAATCGGTGCCGGGCTTGGCTCGTCGGCAGCGGTGGTCGCAGCGACCACCGTGCTTTTTGAGCATATTCTGGACCGGCCAAAAACACTGGAAGAACGCTACGAGCGAGTGCGATTTTGTGAGCGGTTAAAGCATGGCAAAGCGGGTCCGATAGATGCCGCGGCTGTTGTTCGCGGTGGTCTCGTGAGAGCGGACAATGTTGGCATTGAAGCGCCTGAACTGCCAGAAGATCACGGACTGCTTCGCGGTGAAGGCTGGTACTGGGTTCTGCATGGCAGGCCAGAAAGTTCCACCGGTGAATGCGTCAGCCATGTTCGGGTAAACCACGGCAGTGACAGTGCTTTGTGGGATAGCTTCGGCAATTGCACCAAGTCTCTTATCCGCGCCATGGCGAACGGTGAAAACGCCAAAGCGGAAATTCGTGAGAACCAGCGACTGCTCGAGATGATCGGTGTGGTGCCGGACGATGCAAAAGAATTTGTTCGACAAGTCGAAGCGCTCGACGGGGCTGCCAAGATTTGTGGCGCCGGGTCCATCCGTGGTGATGCGGGCGGTGTCATTCTCGTCCATCTTGAAGACGGTGAGGCGATGATCGACTTCATGGCCGGGCACTCCAAAATGTCTTGGTCAAAACTTCAGCTGGCCAAAAACGGCGCGTCGATCGGGCCCGCTCCGGTTCCCTTCGCAGCGGGAGCCCTCGGATGATCCGCGCCAGCGCGCCCGGTTCTATGATGATCTGTGGTGAACATGCAGTCGTCTATGGTCATCGAGCCATCGTCGCCGCCATCAATCAACGCGTTCATGTGGAGTTACAGCTGCGCGCCGATGACAAGGTGATAATCACGTCTGAAATCGCCGACCCGCTGCATACCTCGCTTGATGCATTGAACACCGACGGACCTTATCGCTTCGTAACAGCGTCTTTGCGGTCTTTTCGATCGAGCTTAGCGAACGGCGTGGACATAAACATTACGTCGGAAATTGATCCGACACTTGGTTTCGGCTCATCTGCTGCCGTTACAATTGCGGTGCTTGGCGCTTTGATTGAATTAACAGGATGTGATGACAGCGACCTTCACGCGAAGGCGCATGACATCATTTTAGACATTCAGGGCAGGGGCAGTGGTGCGGACTTGGCTGCGAGCCTGGCAGGTGGCGTCATCGCTTACCGCGCCCGACCAAATTTGGAGATGACACCAGTGTCGTGGTCTGAACCGCTCAGCGTCAAATATGCGGGATATAAAACACCCACATCAGAGGTGCTGCGCCTGATTGCCGAGCGCGCAAGTGGTCGGGAGGCTGAGTATTATGCGCTCTATGCGGAAATGGGTAGCGTCACTGACTCTGCTCTCGGGGCTTTGATGGCTGGCGACCGCGAAAAGCTCGGTGCAGCCCTGACAGAATATCAAACGCTCATGGTGAAGTTAGGCGTAAGCGATGATACGCTCGACGGCATAATCTCAAGTGCCCGGAAGAACTCCGACGCTCTGGCGGTGAAAATTTCCGGCTCCGGGCTGGGCGATTGTGTTCTGGCTGTCGGCGAGACGCCGCCCGCGTTCTCACAAGTCCAAATCGCGACGGAAGGGCTGACCATCCATGGCTGATGCAGCGCGCGAACTTATCCAATACGCTAGGCGCGATGCGTCCGAACCGCAGCGTTTTACCGCTTACGCGCCGAGCAATATCGCTTTGGCAAAGTATTGGGGAAAGCGCGACACGATACTCAACCTCCCTTGCAACAGTTCGCTTTCCATTTCGCTTGGCACTTGGGGCACGGAGACGACGATTGAGCCTGCCGAAAGAGACGAAGTCATATTGAACGGCGAAACACTCGCCATCGACACTGCTTTTGTGCGCAAAACACTTGCCTTCGCCGACCTCTTCCGCGGTGCGAATAAAACGCCTCTGCACATCTCGACGGTAAATACAGTTCCCACCGCCGCGGGCTTGGCCTCATCGGCTTCCGGCTTTGCAGCACTGACGAAAGCGCTGTGCGGCACCTTCGCCTTGGACCTCACAGAAATAGAAATGAGCCTCATCGCCCGATTGGGCAGTGGAAGCGCTGCGCGTTCATTTTGGCACGGTTTCGTGAAGTGGAACGTGGGCGAAGCCGAAGATGGCAACGACAGCCGAGGCGTGCCGCTTGGTATCGAATGGCCAGAATTCCGGATCGCGATACTGCACGTCGATTCTTCTCAAAAGAAAGTGTCCTCGCGGGACGGGATGAACCATACCGTGGAGACGAGCCCTCTTTTCAAGGCATGGCCCGCGCTCGCAGAGCGCGACTGCTCCACAATCGAAAAAGCCATTAAAGACCGTGATTTTCAAACCGTCGGCGAGACAGCAGAAGCCAACGCACTTGCCATGCACGCGACAATGCAGGCGGCGCGGCCATCGTTTAGCTATTTGACTTCAAGGACTTGGGGCGTGCTGGAGAGGCTTTGGCAGGCGCGTGAAGAGGGGCTTCACGCCTATGCGACTATGGATGCCGGTCCAAATGTGAAACTTTTGTTTTTGGCCGACGAGGCTGGAAACGTGCTCGATACATTCTCAGACGCGCAAGTAATTTCGCCTTGGGTCAACGCCTAAGAAAGAGGGCCGGCACACGCGCCAAGAGGAATCGAGTCTGCGTCCAACAGCCAAGTTGTCAGTCACGAACCGCTGCCGATCCTTAACAGTGTGTGAATTTTCAAAGGTCCAGCGGCCCAAATCGTGTCTTTCGTGCAACAAAACGGCTGGATGCATAGCGTCTTCACCGCGCAGATCACCAAATCGAGTTGTGTCCCCAACCCCGTTGAGTAATTTCACCTCCGAGAGATGGGCGGTAGCATGTCTTTCTTTTTGGGGATGGGCCAAAGCCAAAAAGGCGCGCTCGAACCGCATAACAATTGACTGGAGGTCAACCATGACAATCAAGAGCCTTCTTCTGGGTTCTGCAGCAGCTCTCGTTGCTGTTTCTGGTGCTCGCGCAGCTGACGCTGTCGTGATCCCAGAGCCTGAGCTGGTAGAGTACGTGCGCGTTTGCGACACCTACGGCACCGGCTTCTTCTTTATTCCTGGCACGGAAACATGCCTGAGCATCAGCGGTTATGTTCGTTACGAAATCAACGTGAACGACGACGATCGTACAGCTGGTAACGGCAACCTTGACGGCGAAGACGATTGGGGCAAGCGCTCTGAGTTCCGTCTCGTTCTCGACGCTCGCAATGAAACAGAACTCGGTACTCTCCGCTCTGTTATCCGCATCGATCGCGACAACAACCCACGTTCAACGAACGTAACAGTTGACCGCGCGTTCATCCAGCTCGCTGGTTTCACAATCGGTCAGCAACTGACCTATTGGGACTGGGGCTTCGGCGCTGACGGTGACGGCCTTGTTGACTTCGGCCCTGGCGCTGTTGGCATGATTGCTTACACTGTCAATGCAGGCGGTTTCGCTTTCACACTGGCTGCTGAGGAAGACGAAGACGGCGATTACGCTCCTGACGTCGTCTTCGACGTAGACGGCGCAATCGGCGATCTCGCTCTGCGTGCTGGTGTTGCATACAACGAGTCACAAGAAGCATTCACCGCAAAGATTTACGGTGCATACGACTTCGGCGTAGCAACTGTTGGTCTCGGCTACCAGTACTCTGATGAAGACCAGCTGGGTACTGAATACCTCGCAGGCTTCGAGCACGTTCTCGGCGCGGACATTGCAGCTGGCATCACAGACAAGCTGTCTGCACGTGCTGGCTTCAACTACGGCATCGACGATGCAGCTGGTGAAGACGGTTACACTGTAGGCGCAGGCATCAACTACGTAGTTGTTGAAGGCTTCGACATCGACGCTCGCGTGAACTACGCTGGTGGCGATGCATTTGAAGGCACAGACAATGGCGAAGGCTGGGGTGGTCGTATCCGCTTCACACGTTCTTTCTAATCATCTGATTAGCTAGTGCTTTGAAGGCCCGGCTTTTGCCGGGCCTTTTTCGTTTTTGGGTCACTTGAGCTTGCGACCAGCAATCGCAATTTGCGCGTCCGGCACCTTGCCCAATGACGCTCCTATCATACTTTCCGCAGTGCACACTTCGGAGAGACTATGCTCATCACCGCGCGCGATGTTCGCAAGCGCTATTCATCAAGCGACGGCGATGTCACCGTACTCAACGGCGTTTCTCTCGACCTAGATCACGGGGAAACACTAGCACTAACAGGCGAAAGCGGCAGCGGAAAATCCACGCTCCTCCACCTACTTGCCGCACTTGATGCTCCCGATGCCGGCGAAATCACCCTTCAAGACACGAAACTCTCTGATTTGAGTGACACCGGCCGCGCAGAACAAAGGCGACAAACCGTCGGCTTAGTTTTCCAGCAATTCAATCTCATTCCCGCGCTGGACGTTTACGCCAATCTGACTTTTCAGGCACGTTTGGCTGATAAGTTGCAGAGTGAGTGGGTCACGGAACTCACAGATCGGCTTGGTCTCACTGATCTTTTGCACCGCTATCCCGAACAATTGTCCGGCGGTCAGCAGCAGCGCGTCGCAATTGGTCGCGCCATGGCGTCCAAGCCTCCGGTCCTTATGGCCGATGAGCCAACTGGAAATTTGGATGAAGCCACTGCCGAAACGGTCATTAATCTGCTTTTAGAACTCATCGAAGAAACGGGCGCAGGGTTGTTGATGGTAACCCACTCGACCAAGCTCGCTTCGCGCCTCTCGAGGCGGGTTCACCTCTCAAACGGCAAGCTCGCATGAGGCTCATAGCTCTTACTGCAATTCTCGCCCATTGGCGGCGAAAGCCCGGTCAGTTGGTGACGCTTTTGCTGGGCTTGGCGCTCGCAACTGCGCTTTGGTCTGCGGTGCAGGCCATCAATGCGGAAGCCCGCGCAAGCTATGACCGCGCATCGGGTACACTCGGCGGTAGCGGATTTGAGACAATCACGGATCCAGCTGGCCCAATCCCCATCGATACCTTCATCGCGTTGCGTCGTGCCGGATGGCTTGTGTCACCGGTGCTTGAAGGACGCATATTGGTCGGCGACACCCGTGTTCTAATTACCGGGCTGGAACTTTTGACGGCACCGCCCGGCGCATTTCCCGTTTCACCAATCGGTGGTGAGGACTTCAACGCGCTTGATTTGATCACGCCGCCCGGTCTTGGCTTCGCGTCCCCGCAGACCGTTGCCCGCCTCGCTGGATCAAGAGAAATCCCTCGGCTCCGCAACAATGCGCTGATACCGGATGGTCAGATCATCACCGACATCGGAACCGCTGAACGGCTGCTGGACCGAGAGGGTGAAATCACGCGTCTGACCCTACTGCCGGACCAGCCACGCCGCATCCCTCCGTTGAGCGAGATCGCTCCGCAACTTCGCGTGAACGCCGCGGAAGAAAGCGGCGATGTCGGGCGGCTTACAGATAGCTTTCATCTCAATCTCACGGCGTTTGGTCTTCTGTCGTTCGTTGTCGGGCTTTTCATTGTCCACGGCGCAATTGGCCTCGCGTTTGAGCAGCGGCGCAGCACATTCCGAACGCTCCGCGCACTTGGACTTCCCGTTCGCGATCTCATGCTGATGCTGCTCGCTGAGCTTCTTATCATCGCATTATTCGCCGGTGCCGCTGGGATCCTTATCGGATACCTGATCGCAGGCGCATTGCTGCCCGACGTCGCTTCAACACTCCGAGGCTTATACGGCGCACGCGTGCCGGGAACGCTCAGTTTCGATCCCGTTTGGGCGCTTTATGGGTTAGCAATTGCGGTTGTCGGTGCGCTCTTCGCTGCCGGCCAAGGCCTATGGCAGATCCGAACAATGCCACTGCTCGCAAGTGCCCAATCACGCGCATGGGCGACCGCATCATCAACGTCACTACGGCTTCAGTCGCTTTCCGCAATCGTATTGATCGTGCTTGGTTTGCTGATGCCTGTGCTTTTGGAAGGTCTTATCGCGGGGTTTGCAATGCTCGCAGGCATGTTGATTGGTTCCGCCTTGCTGTTGCCGGTCCTACTTTCCGCAGTCCTCAGCGTCGGTGCAAAATTTGCCAGCGGAATTCAGTCGCAGTGGTTTTGGGCAGATACCCGCCAGCAACTGCCCGGTTTGTCGCTCGCGCTGATGGCGCTGCTTCTGGCGCTTGCGGCCAATATTGGGGTCTCGACCATGGTCGGTTCGTTTAGGCTAACATTTACCGGTTGGCTTGATCAGCGCTTGGCGTCAGAACTGTATGTGAGTGTTGGCGATGCCGCAGAAAGCGAGCGTTTTCAGGCATGGATTGAGGGCAAAGCCGATGCTGTCCTCCCCACGATCACCGTGGAAGCGCAGATTGAGGGCGCGCCGGGCGAAATTGATGGCGTAATTGACCAGGAAACCTATCGCGCAAGCTGGCCATTGTTGACTGCCCAGCAAAACGTGTGGGACCGGGTGGCGGCCGGTGAAACGGCCTTGATCAACGAACAGCTTTCCCGTCGAGAAGATTTGCAACCGGGCGATACGGTGAACGTCGGTGCCGACTGGCAACTGGAAGTCGGCGGCGTCTATTCCGACTACGGCAATCCACGTGGGCAAGCTATTGTTTCGCTCGCGCTGTTGGAGCAGCGTTTCCCGGACGAACCACGGCTAAATTTCGCGATCCGATCCGACAATGCGGCGGCGCTCGCGAGTGCGATGCGTGATGATTTCGGCCTTGATCCAGCAAACATCATCGACCAAGCCTCAATAAAGGAATTTTCGCTCAACGTTTTCGAGCGTACCTTCACAATAACCGGGGCACTGAACGTGCTGACACTTTCTGTGGCCGGTTTTGCAATTTTGACAGCGTTGCTGACCCTTGCGAGCCTGCGTTTACCGCAATTAGCGCCTGCTTGGGCACTCGGCATCACCCGGCAGAGGCTGTCGCGCCTTGAACTTCTACGAAGTGTCGCGTTGGCCGCGCTCACATTCGTGCTCGCCGTTCCCGTCGGACTTGCACTGGCATGGGCTCTCCTCGCAATTGTCAACGTGGAGGCCTTTGGGTGGCAACTGCCGATGCATATCTTTCCAATGCAGTGGTTGTGGCTATTTGTTCTTGCTGTCGTCGCCGCCGCGCTCGCCGCGTTTATACCGGCCAGACGTCTGGCAGCGACTGCGCCTGCGGATTTTTTGAAGGTGTTCTCCAATGAACGCTAGGGCTTGGGTTCTCGGTATCGCAACAGCGATTGCGACGGTCGCGACTGTTCTTGCGCAGGGGTTCGCCGGGCTTGGAACTGACGCCGAAGGCTTCGCCATTCCTGAGCGCGGGAAAGCGCTTACGTTTCCGCAAGATCATGGATCCCATCCGGCCTATCGCATTGAGTGGTGGTATCTCACCTCGAACCTGACCGGTGATGATGGGCGCGAATACGGCATACAGTGGACACTGTTTCGGTCCGCACTCGCGCCGCAAAGCGGCGAAGGCTGGTCTAGTCCGCAATTGTGGATGGCACATGCTGGCTTAACGACGCCGGACGGGCATTTTCACGCAGAGCGTCTAGCGCGAGGTGGCGTAGGCCAAGCTGGCGTTTCGGCAGAACCCTTTGAAGCGTTTATCGATGATTGGTCATTGCAGAGCTTGAACATGGGTGGCGATGCCTATGACGGCCTACAGGTTTCGGCGACTGGAACAGATTTCAGCTATCAGCTACGCCTCGAAGCGAGCGGTCCACTCGTTTTCCAAGGCGACAAGGGTTACTCGGTCAAATCCGCCGCCGGGCAGGCGAGCTATTATTACTCGCAGCCGTTCTTCGAAGTCGCAGGAACGCTCAAACTCCCCGATCGCGACGTGAACGTCACTGGAAATGGCTGGCTCGATCGCGAATGGTCGTCACAACCACTATCGGAAACGCAGACGGGTTGGGACTGGGTGTCGCTGCATCTCGATGGCGGTCAAAAATTGATGGGCTTTCGCTTGCGTGACCGCACAACCGCGCCCTTCACATCTGCCACTTGGATCGAAGCCGATGGAACAGCGACCCCATTCACCGATGGGGCGTTGACGTTGACGCCGCTCGAAGAAACCCGCGTTGAGGGCCGTGATGTGCCAACGTCGTGGCAGGTCCAACTGCCCGAAAAATCCGTCGATGTTCGTATCGATGCGGTGAACCCAATGTCTTGGATGTCTGTTAGCGTTCCCTATTGGGAGGGACCGGTACGTATTGAGGGTAGCCATACGGGACGTGGGTATTTGGAGATGACCGGCTACGGACCGGAAGACTAGATCGCGCAAACAACAATTGTATGTTGGCCCCAAACCATGTATTGCGCTGCAACAGCTCCCGAACGGACCCACATGGATTTCGGTCGCGAGACCCCGAACCGCGGTAAATCGAACCGCGAATCCATAGATGCTTCAATCAGCATCGACCGAACGAAAGACAATTATCTTGACTAATTTTTCCGAGCTTGGGCTTGGCCCGGCTATCGTGAATTCTGTCACGCGCCTTGGCATCACAGAACCGACACCGATCCAGCAAAAGGCTATTCCACTTGTACTAGAGGGACGCGATCTCATTGGTCTTGCCCAAACGGGCACAGGCAAGACAGCCGCCTTTGGACTGCCATTGATCCAGCATGTGTCAAAAGAAACGTCGCGGCCCGAAGCGAAAACCGTACGTGCGCTCATTCTCGCGCCAACGCGCGAGCTTGCCAACCAAATCGCCGCAAACCTGAAGTCTTTTTGTAAAGGCAAACGCCCGCGCATTGTTGCGGTCACCGGCGGCATGTCGATCAACACCCAGTGCCGGAACCTCGCGAGCGGAACAGACATTCTCGTTGCCACGCCCGGTCGCCTGCTCGACCTCTCCAAGCGCAAGGCTTTGCGCCTTGATACGGTCCGCTTCCTTGTTCTTGATGAAGCAGACCAAATGCTGGACCTCGGCTTCATCCATACGCTTCGCCAAATTGCAAAGCTTCTGGGCGAGGAGCGACAGACGCTTCTTTTCTCTGCGACGATGCCGAAGCAGATTGAAGTGCTTGCTGAGACTTATTTAAGCAATCCGGAACGCGTTCAGGTGACACCGCCCGGTAAACCGGCGACAAAAATCCGCCAATCGGTTCATTTTGTGCACACGCGTTCCAAGCATCATCTGCTTGAAAAGTGTCTCTCCGCGCGTGCCGACGATGTTTCGTTGGTCTTTGCGCGCACAAAGCATGGCGCCGAAAAGCTGATGAAACAGTTGGTCGCTCATGGTTTCAAGGCTGGCTCCGTGCATGGCAACAAGTCGCAGAGCCAGCGCGACCGCGCGATCAAGGCATTCAAAAAAGGTGAGATAAACGTCCTCGTCGCGACCGATGTGGCTGCACGCGGCATCGATATTTCAGGCGTCACCCACGTCTATAATTTCAACCTGCCTGAGGTGCCCGAGAATTACGTGCACCGCATTGGACGCACCGCGCGGGCAGGAGCAAAAGGCGAGGCAATCTCGTTTTGCGCACCTGAAGAAATGAAGCTTTTGAAGCAGATCGAAAAGCTCATGGGCGTTCCAGTTCCTGTCGCTGACAACTCTGAAGCCGGAGTTGATGGATCGTACGACCCGCTTGCGATTGATCCAAAAGACATCGATGCAGCCAAGCCACGTCGTCAGCGACGCGGACCGCCGCGCGGTTCAAAACCTGCCGGGCCAAAGCCAAAACGGGGTGAGAAAAGGCAAGAAGCGAAAGCAGACAGCGCTAATAAGCGTCGTCCACGCAATCGGAACGCCGATGCGGAAGGAAAAAGCGGTCAGCAAAAGCCGCGTCGTCCGGGCAGAAACCGTTCAGCTAATCGCAGCGGAACCGCTCAACCGCAAAAGGACAAGGGCCGCCGCGGCGGTAAGCCTGCACAGCTGGCGAGTTAAGCAAGGTCTAGTCGTCGGATGCTCTAGTGGTCGGATGCTGATGTAGGCCGACCAAGCACGCCTTTTGACACCGCCTGCAGTAGCTCGGGTTCGGGGAAGTCTATTTTCTGCTGGTCGGCCTTGCCGTCAATAGTCAGCCATGAATGGCCGTGGACGACGGTCCATAAAATATATGCGCGTCGGCGCGCTTCTGGATCATCCGCAGAAATACCCATGTAATCGGCGACCGCTTTTATCACGATACCAAATACTTCCGAGCCTTTGTCGGCGACGGCGCAGTCGCTCTCTTCGCTCCTTGTGATGCCGAACATGAGGCGAAACATGCCGGGACGCTCGCGCGCAAAATCGATGTAGTGTTGGCCGAGCGCGTTTACCGCCTCCGGGCTCCCGACGGGATGAGGGGCCATCACCGCCTCCATAGCAGCCCGCATTTTTTCCATCGCGTCCAAAACAGCCGCGCGAAGGATCGCGTCCTTGTCTTTAAAATGGCGGTAGGGTGCGGCGCTGGAGACACCCGCTTTTCTGGCTGCCTCAGCAACGGAAAATCCGTCGGCGCCCTTCTCTTCGACCAGCGTATGAACCGCATTGATGAGCTGCTGATGCAGGTCGCCGTGATGGTAGCCCGCCTTGGCTTCAATGGGTGCTAAATTATCTGCTGCTTCACTCATCGGTGATCCAAAATGGATTGAAGTAAGTATCTATAACATTGTTTGACATTTGGGCTGTTCGGCGTATGTTAATGCCCATAACATAGGTGCGCACCAAGCCGTTGGCAACAAGTTGGCATCGTAAGTGCATGAATGTCGCGGATACCGGGAACAGAAAACATGGCTGATCAAACCTCCGACATCGAAGCTGGCAAAACAAACCCAAAGCGTGACCCGGCAAATGCCAATGTGAGGCCCTCATGGGCTCGTCGTAGTTTTCGGGCGCTTGGAACGCTGGTTGTGACCCTTCTTTTTATCGCGCTCGCCGGAGGAGCAATTCATTTCGGTTCGTCCATAATTGCAGAGCGTGCCCAGGCGGTTGAGCCGCCTGCTGCGACCGAGCCGATTGCAGTCATGACTGATCAAATCGAGATCGTCGACACATACCAGATCACGCGCACATTTACCGGACAAATAGAGGCACCGCAGACCGTATCGCTCTCCTTCGAGCAGGGCGGGACACTTACCGAAGTGACCATTGATGACGGAGACCAAGTCACAAATGGTCAAGTCATTGCGCGTCTCGATGATCGCCTATTGCAGGCTGAGATAACCCGCCAGCAGGCATCCAAACGCGCACTGGAAGCGCAGTTGGAACTCGCGAGGCTGACCGACGACCGCCAGTCAGAGTTGTTGGAGCGGGGCTTTGCGACCCGTCAGACAGCCGATCAGACGCGCTTGTCGATTGCTGAGCTTGAAGCACGCATGGCGGAGATTGATGCTGGGTTACTCGCCGCCGAAATTCAGATCGAAAAATCCGTGATTACCGCGCCGTTTGATGGGCGGGTGAACCAACGGCTCGTAGACCCCGGCACGGCGGTTGGCGGTGGGCAGGCGATTGCATCTCTGGTCGAAAATGCGTCGCCGGTGTTCCGCGTCGGTGTTGACCCCGTTTTGGTCGGCGATCTGACGATTGGCGATACGATATCCGTGACCGTTGGAACGAGTAAGACCGACGCCGAGATCATTTCAATTCTTCCTCAGATTGATGCAGCAACGCGTACCCAGATCGTTCGAGCGCGCCTTGGCGAGAGTATAACCTCCGTTTTTGGAGCCACGGGCCGCGCATTATTTGAACAAACGATTTCATCACGCGGAGCGTGGGTCCCCATTTCAGCGCTCGAAGATGGCGTGCGCGGTCTGTGGACCATCAAGACCGTTGCCGAAGACGAAGAGGGCCCTTCGGTCGGTGTCGAGGCGGTTGAAATCATCTTCGCCGATAGCGAGCGTGCATTCGTACGTGGTACATTTGAAGACGGTGATGAGTACATCCCTGACGGTGTGCACCGCGTCGTTGCCGGACAGTCAGTCCGCTTGGAAGAGGGTTGATCGCGATGCCGCGCCCCACGCTTGAAACGCTCACATTCCGTCAGCCACGCCTCGTTTTCCTGACGCTGATGGTGCTCATCGCCGCGGGCTTGTCTGCCCTTTTGGCAATCGGGCGGCAAGAAGACCCGACAATCACCAATCTGTTTGCGACCGTAACGACCAATTTCCCGGGCGCGTCTCCCGCGCGTGTCGAAACGCTTGTGACGTCGGAGATCGAAAACTCGCTGAAAGAGATCCCAGAAGTCGACACGATAACGTCGGTATCTTCGACCGGAATCTCAGTCATCAGCATCGAATTGATCGAGACACTGCCAGATGCAGCACTGGAAACGATCTGGTCTGAAGTTCGCGATGCAGTTTCAGACGCGGAGACGCGCTTTCCTGCCGGTGTTGCAACGCCAGAAGTCGACGCCGACGGCATAAGTGCCTACGCTGCAATTGCAACAATCAGGCTTTCCCACGACGATGTGCCGTTGACTATTGCGGGTCGCTACAGCGAGGAACTCGCAGACATTCTTCGCAACATTCCCGGCACAAAGCAGGTCGAGACCTTCGGTGTTCCAGAAGACGAAATCCTCGTCACGGTAGATCAAAATCGTGCGGCTGCGCTCGGTATTACAGCGCAAGCTGTCTCTGAATCCATCCGTCTGGCGGATGCAAAAGTCCAGGCCGGTCGACTTAGAAATGAGCGCAACGATCTGGTGCTCGAAGTAAACGGAGAAATTGAGGCCCTTGATCGCATCCGCGATGTCATCGTGCGCGGTGGCCAAGACACAACGGCAACGCGTTTGTCCGATATCGCAACTGTCGAACGGCAGGCGAAGTCACCGGGGTCGGAGTTTGCCTACCACAATGGCAGACCAGCAATTCTCATCGCTTCAACGTTGGAAGACGGCCTTCAAGTCGACGTTTGGGCCGGGTTTGTCCGCGAAGAGATTGACGCATTTCAAACTGCTTTGCCGGGCGGCTTGGAGCTCGATCTGATCTTCGATCAATCCGGCTACACGGTAGACCGCCTAGCCGAAGTC
The DNA here is from genome assembly GCA_038745535.1 of Pseudomonadota bacterium. Taxonomy (GTDB): domain Bacteria; phylum Pseudomonadota; class Alphaproteobacteria; order Rhizobiales; family Rhizobiaceae; genus JBCDLI01. Next base: position 21,839 of record JBCDLI010000023.1, read on the forward strand.
GGAACTAATATGTTGATCGGTATTTCGCTGGTTGTCGGCGTATTGTTGATCACGCTCGGGGTACGGGCAGCGTTTATCGTCGCGTTGATCCTTCCCGTCGTTACGCTGGCGACCCTTGCGACGATGAATTTCATCGGCCTTGCAATTCACCAGATGTCAGTCACCGGCTTGATTGTGGCGCTTGGCCTGTTGGTGGACGCGGGTATCGTGATGACCGACGAAGTGGGTCAACGTGTGAGACAAGGCGTAAACCGCCTTGAGGCCGTTCGTGATGCTGTGCGGCGCTTGGGTGGTCCGCTGTTTGCGTCCACGGTGACGACCGCGCTTTCTTTCATGCCGATGATTTTGCTGCCCGGTCCTGCCGGTGATTTTGTAGGCTCAATCGCGCTTGCCGTCGTCATCATGCTGGTCTGGTCTTTCCTGCTTGCGATGACGATCACCCCGGCAATCGCTGGCTGGATTATGCCTGCGCAGGGCAAGACAAACTTCTTCAATTCTGGTGTACCCGGCGGCCCGGTTGCGTGGCTTTTTAAAGCCTGCCTTTCGTGGGCGGTCCGCAATCCGATCCGCTCGATTGCGCTGGCGCTCATTGTGCCGGTAATCGGCTTTGCGTCCATGTCGACGCTTACCGCTCAGTTCTTCCCAGGCGTGGATCGCGATCAGTTTTTCATCGAATTCGATATGCCGCCGGGCACCGGCATAAACGAGACCAAGCGACTTGCGGAACGTGCAGACAGCTATCTCTCTGGGATCGAAGGCGTCGAGCAGATTTACTGGTCTGTTGGCCGTTCGGGCCCCGCTTTTTATTACAACGTGCCAAGCGGGCGCGAAAACGCATCGGGCTACGCGCAAGCATTTCTCACAACCTCGTCTTCAACCGTCACCGAGGAATTGATTTCTGATCTGGAGCGGTCCCTTGGCGAGCTGGAGCCTTCGGCCCAAGTGCGCGTGCGCGGTCTGGTGCAGGGACCGCCTGTTGCAGCACCCGTCGAGTTGCGGATTGTCGGTCCAGAACCTGAGACCTTGCGAGAAATTGGCGACCAATTGATGCTCAAGCTCGCTGAGGTTGACACAATCACGAGTGTTCGCACGACGCTCGGAAGCGGGGCGCCGAAAATCGTTGTCGATGTTGACGAGGCAAAGGCACGGGCGCTTGGTCTCGATCTGACCGCAGTTGCAGCCCAGCTCCGTGCCGCCTTGGAGGGCGTCACAGGCGGTTCGCTTGTTGAAGGCACTGAACAACTGCCCGTACGTGTACGGCTTGGCGACAGTGTTCGCAGTGACCTATCGGCAGTCCGCGATATTCTTATTGCGTCTCCACAAAGCGCAAGCCTGACGCAATCGGGTGGCTTTGCAGCGCTGCCACTCTCCGCAATCGCGGAAATCTCCATTCTGCCCTCAGACAGTTCAATCACCCGCCGAAACGGCGAACGGGTAAACACCGTACAAGGATTTACCTTGAGGTCCGTGCTGCCTGAGGAAGCGCTGGCCGCAGTTCAAACGCGCTTGGATGAAGACAACTTTCAATTGCCGGTCGGCTATCGTTTGGAACTTGGTGGTGACAGCGACGCGCGATCAAACACGCTTGGAAATCTCCTCGCCTCCGTCGGCATTATCGTGACTCTGACAATTGCCACAATCGTGATGACGTTCAACTCGTTCCGGCTGACAGGTGTCGCGCTTGTCGTTTGTGTGCTCTCTGCGGGGCTCTCGATCTTTTCGCTTGCTGTGCTGCAATATCCATTTGGCATTAACGCCATTCTTGGCGTGATTGGTTCGATTGGGGTGTCTATCAACGCAGCGATAATCATCATGACCGGGCTGCAGAATAATGAAGACGCCAAACACGGTGATCCTGACGCAATGGTTGATGTGGTCATGGGATCAAGCCGCCATATCGTTTCCACGACGATCACCACCTTTGGCGGATTTTTGCCGTTGATCTTAGCAGGCGGCGGCTTTTGGCCACCCTTTGCAGTGGCCATCGCAGGCGGTGTTTTGCTGTCGACAATCGTATCGTTTTTCTTCACGCCACCTGCATTCGCGCTGGTCTATGCGCGGCGTCGCAGAAGACAGAAGACAAGTGCGCGTAAAACAGCAAATTCAAGTGTGGTCGAGCAACCTGAAAACCAGTTTGCCGACGCCCCTGAGCCCGCGCTTCCCATAGCTGCTGAATGATCCTCGTACTTCTCCATCACGATGCCAACCATGCGACCAAATTTTCACGTTCGGCGCTTTAAACGTGTTGCGATGCCAGGCGACTTTTTCTACTACCGCCATGGTAATATCGTATTTTCATCCTACTTACGGATTGCTCACAGTGTAGGGGTGAAGCGGAGATGTGCTCAGCATCGATCAGGTCCGGAGGCAAATTAACCGCGCCACGGGACCTGAACGCTGGAACCGCATTCCCGACTTGACGTTGTGAGCACGAAAGATCGCGGTTTCACAGAACCGTGGAACAACGAGGAGTATATTATGAGCTTTAACTTGGATCGCCGGACACTGATGATTGGTTTAGGCGCAGCCGCAGGATCGACAGCGTTTAGCAAGCTGGCGTTTTCGGAGTCACATGCGTCGGCAGAAGGTCCACAGACTTTCGAAATCGAAATGCTGAACCGTGACCCTGACAACCCTCGTCAACGTAACGTGTTCTTGCCACGCATTCAGGTTGCCAACCCCGGTGACACGATCAAGTTCGTCGCAACGGACCGTGGCCACAATGCACTGACCATTGCAGACATGGTACCCGAGGGCGCAGAAGGCTGGAAAGGCAAGCTTAACGAAGAGATCGAGGTCACGCTCGAGACACCTGGTGCTTACGGCTACCTCTGCACGCCACACTCGGCGTTGGGCATGGTTGGTCTCATCCTTGTGAAGGGCGAAGGCCTTCAGGCAAGCATGGAAACAGCGAAAGCCGTGAAGCACCGCGGTCGCGCAGCGTCGGTCTGGGAAGAGATCTGGGCCGAAGTCGAGTCCGAGAACCTTCTTGGCTAATCCATGCGAGCTTTTGGTTTCGCATTTGTAAGTGTTGCTGTTGCCGCAATTGGTTTTGCGGCAACAGCTTTTTTCACCCCGAAAGTTCACCTGATCGTGGACCGTCAGGGTGATGACATTGAGTTGTTCCTCAATGCCCAAGCGCCCGATTTGCAGCCGGTTTTTTCGCTTGACCCCGCTGAATTCAAGGGTGTCGAAGGTGCTGTCAACTTCGCCTCTTTCCGCGAAACCGGCACATGGTTGATGGCCGACGAAGTGTTAAATTCGGTCTCCGCGAGAACGAATGAAAGCAATGTGCTTTTTGAGGGCACGTCGTTGATGCTTCACCAAGCCAGTGTTCCGGTAAGTTTTTCAACGCCGGTCGACGGCGTGATGTCGGTAAGCGTTTGTGCCGTACCAATCACGGAGCCTGTTTCCGATCTCACCGACTATGAAACGTACGCGGGCTTCTACGCGCGCAACGTGGAAATCGCCGAAGACATTGAATTGGCCTTTCCGAAAACCGGTCGCCTGCCGCGGCTCGTCACAGTTCGACAGTTTGTAGATGGTGAACCACAGGGCTGGAATATCCGTTTGTTGATGGACGGCGGAACGCTGACGATTTAGCAAGAATGCCCGCGGTTTATTGTCAGCCCGGTGGCCTAGCTGGACTCGGTGGTTAAAACAGCGAAACTCTATCGACTGCGCTTTTAGCTTAATCGCGACTATGATGCGTCGTTATGACATTGAATTATAATGTGAAATAGCGATGTCGCCCCAGAGCTAAGCAACCGCTCCCGCTTGCAAGCTTTTCCCGGACAGTTTATGTAGAAAATGTGGCAGGCTGAAAAGTCATGCTGCAAATAATCGCGGACGCTATGGCGACATCTCGCCCACATGCTAATCTGCCGACGTGGGCGGACGTAATGTGACAAAGCTCTGCCCCGACGAATGATGAACAGGTGACGATTTGGTGCGTGAAAGCTCTCCATACGGTCTCTACGACCCTGCCGATGAAAAAAGCAGCTGCGGCGTTGGTTTTCTTACCCGTAAGGACGGGAAGCAAACCCATGAGGTCCTGCATCTGGGTCATCAGGCTTTATGTTCGGTTCCTCATCGTGGCGGCATGTCGTCGGAGGGTATTGGAGACGGCGCTGGCATCAGTGTTGACTTGTCGGAACGCTTTTTCTCAGAAATCTGCGGCAAAGAGCTGAAGCGCGGCGCATTCGGCGTCGGCAACTTTTTTCTGCCCGATGATAAGAGTTTTCACGAGGAAGCTTTTCAGATCATTGAAGCGGCAATCACCGGTCACGGATTTGATGTTTTAACTGTCCGCGATGTGCCGGTGGATAATACCGTAATCCGACCTGCAGCAGTTCGTGCGCAGCTTCCCGTTCGTCAGTGGATTTTTGCCGCGCCTACAGGCATGGATCAATATACGCTTGACCGTGAAGTTCACAAAGCGCTGCTCGAAATAGAATCGCACGCTTACACGAAGCCGGAACTGAACGGACTTTATCCCCTTTCGCTTTCGGCGCGCATGCAGGTATTTAAGGGTCGTCTGAACTCCAACGAGATCGTTCCCTACTTCAAGGACTTGGACGATACGCGGCACGAAGTGCATACAATGTACTTCCACACGCGTTTTTCGACCAATACCGACCCCCATCCGACTATGGCGCAGCCGTTCCGGTTCATGGCTCACAATGGTGAATTGAACACGGATAAGAAAAACCGCCTGTCAGAGGCAGCGGTTGCGCGCGCCCGGAACAATTCGATCATTCGCCCCAAAGGTCAATCAGATAGCTGCCGCTTGGATCAAACGCTGCAGTCGCGCATTCTCGACGACGACATGGACCTCGTCACCGCCGTGGTCTCTATGATGCCGCCTGCGTGGGAAAACGATTTCAGTCTATCGCCTTCGGTGCGTGCAATGCTCGCTTACTTTGCACTCTATGAAGAAAAGAATGATGGGCCTGCTGCGCTGATTTTTGGTGATGCAGACATCATTGGTGCGCGCCTGGACCGCTTGGGTCTTCGTCCGCTTCGCAGTGTCGAGACCGGCGATTATCTGGCAGTCATGTCAGAAGCTGGCCAGATAGCATTTTCATCGGAGAGCGTTATCAAACGCGGCCGGATCGAAGCTGGCGGCATGCTTTATTACAACCACAAAGAAAAGCGCAGCTACGACACCAAGCAAGCGCTGGAAATGCTCGCTTCGAAGCGTGACTACCAGTCGCTCCTGGAACAGGCGCGTGTCCATATACGGGACCTTCCACAGGACAATGACGATCCTGATCTGGCGATCAAAAACTACCGCGGCGAATTTAACACGACTGCTCGCTATGTTGCCTACTCTCACAATCAGGAGAGCTTCCGTTTCCTTATGGACCCGATGCTCGCCGATGGTGCCGAAAAAATCTCGGCGATGGGCTATGGCAATGCGATCAATGCGCTTTCAGACAATGAAGGCGGTATGGCGCGGTATTTCTCGCAGCGTTTTGCGCAAGTAACAAACCCGCCACTGGACTCAATCCGCGAAGCTGACGGTATGACCCTTCGCGTTGCACTCGGTGCAAAGCCCCATGGCGGAATGACGACCGGCTCCAAGCAGATCATTCTCCAGACGCCGATGCTGCGGATGGCAGACATGCTGGCAATTCGTGGGCAGCGCGAGACCGCAGTTGCCGAGTTTGAGATGCTCTTTGAGCCGGTATTCGACGATCCCAAGGCCAACGAAAAGTCGCTCGTAGACGCCATTGATGCACTTTGCGAGAAAGTTGAGGTGTTTGCAGCCGAAACAGGCGGCATAGCGATCCTGTCGGATCGCCACATCAGCGAAAAGCATGCAGCAATCCCGATGACGATCGCCGTGTCGGCGGTGAACCAGCGTTTGATTGAGGCCGGGTTGCGCCTGAAAGCATCCCTTATTGTTGAGAGCGGCCAAATTTCGTCTGCGCACCACGTGGCGTGTGCTCTCGGATTTGGTGCTGCGGCCGTTTACCCGCTGGCTGTCCAACTTCGGGCCGAAGAGAAGTTCGCAAAAGAGCCTTTCAAAGCGTTCGACAAATTCGTCAAAGCGGCTGAGAAGTCGCTCATGAAGACAATGGGCAAGGTTGGGCTTTGCACGGTCGAAAGCTATTCAGGCGGTGAGTTTTTCGAGCCAAACTTTCTCGATACCGATGATCCGGTTTTCAAGCGTTATTTCCCAAACATGAAGACACCGGTTGGCGGCGTGAACTTTGCGGCCATTGCTCAGTCGGCAGCCGATTGGCATCGTCGGGCATTATCGGTCACGGCGGAGTCCGATGTGCCAATTCTGGGTCTCTTTAAGGAGCGCAGTGAAGGCGCTGGCCACTCTTATGGAACGGCTGCGGTTCGCGGCTTCGTAGACCTGACCGAAGAGAAAATCGCGTTTGAGCAGGGCGGTGAGGACGAGATAGACGTTCTTCGTCTGTTGACGCTGAGCAATATGGAAGCGGCCTTCGGTATTGACGAAGAAGGCTATGTTAACACGAGTTTCGATAAGCTGACGCCAGAGGCAATCGACACGTTCGAGATTACCGAGGGCTACCGGAAGTTCTCGCGCGATATGACCGAGGAGCGGCGCAAGCGTCCGGCTGCTTTGCGCGATGTGTTGGAATTTCCTGCAGACATCTCGTTCCTCACCCAGCCGGGTGACATCAAGCGCGAGATGATGCGCTTCAATCGCGCCGGTAACAATGATTTCGTGATCCAGGGCCTCGATTGTCAAAAAGTGGGTGAAGGTTCCTACGAATTAAAGTTGACCGGACCTATGGGCAGCGATCCGGCACGCCTCGATGCGCTGGCGCAGTCCCTCAAAGAGCGCTTCGGCGAGGACGTGACGCGCTGCTGGATCCAAGGTGGCAAGCTGCACGTTGAAGTCGACGGCTGGGCATTGGATTACATCTCGCGCATCAAACCTGCGCTTCCGGTTTTGCAACTGGCCGACGTGCAGCCCGCGAGCGAAATAACACCATGTCTTGCCTCGGGCGCGATGAGCCACGGTGCGCTCGTCGCAACTGCTCACGAGGCGGTTGCACATGGAACCAATATGGTCGGTGGCATGTCCAATAGCGGCGAGGGTGGTGAACACATCTCGCGTTACGGCACGATCCGAGCCTCCCGTATCAAGCAGTTTGCATCCGGACGTTTCGGCGTTTGGGCGGGTTACTTGGCTGATCCAAATCTCGAAGAAATTGAGATTAAAATCGGTCAGGGCGCAAAGCCTGGCGAAGGTGGTCAGCTACCCGCGCCGAAGGTGACGGTTGAGATTGCTGCCGCGCGTGGCGGTACGCCGGGCGTCGAGCTCATTTCTCCACCGCCCCACCACGATACCTATTCTATTGAAGACCTCGCGCAGTTGATCCACGATGCGAAGGCGGCACGGGTGCGCGTGATAGTCAAGCTCGTCAGCTCCGAGGGCATCGGCACAATTGCGGTGGGTGTTGCAAAAGCCGGTGCGGACGTCATCAACGTTGCGGGCAGCACGGGCGGAACCGGCGCTGCAGCGGTAACATCGTTGAAGTATACGGGCCGTGCTGCTGAAATCGGTTTGGCGGAAGTGCACCAAGCCCTGTGCGCAAACGGCATCCGCCAGAAGGTCATTTTGCGTTGCTCAGGCGCGCACCAGACCGGCGCTGACGTGGTAAAGTCTGCGTTGCTCGGTGGCGACAGCTTCGAATTCGGCACGACCGCGCTGATGATGCTGAAATGCGTGATGGCGAAGAACTGCAACATCAAGTGCCCCGCTGGTCTTACGACAAACCCGGAAGTGTTTGACGGCGATGCCCGTGCGCTGGGTCAGTATCTATTGAACATCGCACACGAAGTTCGAGAAGTGCTCGCGCATCTCGGCTTTAGATCGCTGCGCGAAGCCCGTGGTCGCATGGATATGCTGAACCTGCTTGATCACCCATCGTCCGTTGGTCAGCTCGACCTGCGTGCGATGCTGAAGTACGCCGAGGAGATCAAGGTCGAGAACCCAGTCTATATGGAAAAAGACTTTGAGATCGACGACCAGCTTATTGATCTTGTTCGTTCTGCACTCATTGATGGCAAGAAGGCCAAAATCGAAATCGGCGCCAACTTGCATCTGACGAACCGCAACAAGACCGTTGGTGGTCAGCTGGCAATCGATATTGAGCGCATGTTGAACCATGAACTGAAAGATGTGTCGGCTTACCCGGCGGTGTTGGAAGACAAGCGCGGGCGACGGTTCTTTGAGCCGCGCTCAATCAAGGTTTCTACGACTGGGTCCGCTGGTCAGTCTTTTGGCGCCTTCTGCAATGATGGCATGGTCATGGAGCACACGGGCACCTGTAACGATGGCGTTGGCAAGGGCGCGTGCGGCGGCGAAATCGTCGTAAAAGCGCCGCCCGCCGGGCCAAATGGCATCGAAGAAAACGTCTTGATCGGCAACTTTGCACTCTTTGGCGCAACGGGCGGACGCTTGTTCGTTGAAGGCGAAGCAGGTGACCGTTTTGCAGTCCGCAACTCCGGTGCGACAGCGGTCGTTGAGGGCGTGGGTGATTTCTGTGCTGAGTATATGACCAACGGCGCGGTGTTGAACCTTGGCGGTTTCTCCAAAGGTTTTGGTAACGGAATGTCTGGTGGCTTCGCATATCAGTACGATCCCGAAGGTCGCTTGTCCGACTATATCAGCAAAGAATCAGTGCTGATGAACTCGGTGACCGGCGACGACGAACATGCGCCCATCCACGCTGAGGCGATCCATCAAATGCTGGTTTGGCATGTTGCAGCGACCGGCTCTGCCAAGGCGAAAGCCATTCTCGACAATTGGGAAAATGAGCGTCAGCATTTCTACTTCATCATGCCAAAGGCGCTTCTGCAGTATCAGGATGCCGATGCGATCCTTGCGGCCAAGTCGAAGAAAGAACTGCAGGAAGAACTCGCGACCGGTCTCGCCAAGCGCCAGATCGCGAAACTCCGCAAGGCGTGGAGTGACGGCGAGCCCGTGCTTCACGGCGATGTTCCGGGCTACGGCGAGGTTGATACCGAGACCATGTTCCGTCTGTTGAACAATTACACGGTGATTGAACAGGCGCAGGCTATTGCGGTTAAGCGTCTGGGCGGCGAATTCGCTGTGCGGTCACCGGAAGTCAACAAGATGGTCCGTAATTTGGTGCTTACCGAAGACTTTGCACTCATGACTGCGCTTTTGAAGCACGGGCGTGAAGCGGTTGCAGACTACGATGAGCGTGAGCTCGCGGCGATGGTGTCCAACAAGCGCCTGACGGACTTTAAGGACGCATTGAGCCTTCGCAACATTCTCTCTATGGAAAGTCGCGGGTCCTATGGCTGGATTTTGCATCAGGACCGCAAAAACCGTAAAATACTCGGAGAAATTCCGAGCTTTGAAAAACTATTCGCAAGCAAATCACTACCAATGTTGGCAGCGGCACAATGAGCAACGATCCACTGAAAATACCTTTCATTCCAGAGGCAGCGCCCTTCAATGAAGATCAGCGCGCTTGGCTTTCTGGCTTTCTCGCAGGCCTGCATTCGCGGGCGGCTATGGGTGTCCAACAGGTGCCGGACGCTGTCGCAACAGCGGCTGCAACTGTGCCAAGCCAAGAGGTGAACATCCTCTACGGCACGCAAACCGGCAACGCCGAAAACGTTGCGATGGAAGCAGCTACAATGGCGAAGTCGAAAGGCATGGCGCCCAAAGTTGCTGGTCTTGACGACGTGTCCATGGACCAACTTGCCGCCATGAAGGACGTAATCGTTGTCATCTCCACCTATGGTGAGGGTGAAATGCCGGACAATGCTCAGATTTTCTGGGATGCGGTTTCAGCAACCACTGCACCGCGCTTGGAAGCGATGCGGTTTGGTGTCCTTGCGCTCGGCGACACGAGCTATGATGAATTTTGCCACGCCGGTAAGTTGATCGACACACGTTTTGAGCAACTTGGTGCAAAGCGGATGACGCCTCGCATTGATTGTGATGTCGATTATGAAGAACCGTCTGCTGCTTGGGTAAACGAGTTCTTGCCGCTGATAGCAGACAATGATGACAAGGCGGCACCCATTGCCGAGGTGGTTACGACCGCCGAAGTGCCAGCGGAAAAGAAGTGGGGCCGCAAGAACCCTTACTTGTCTCGTGTGGTCGAGAATCGACTTCTTTCAGGTGAGAATTCGGCAAAAGAAATCCGGCATTTCTCATTTGCGCTTGGCGACAGTGGCATGACCTATGAAGCCGGTGACGCCCTCGGCGTAATGCCCGTCAATGACGAAGGCTACGTGAATACGCTGCTCGCAACACTCCATGCGAAAGGGGAGGACACCGTAGCGGGCCACGATGAGCTTTTGAAAGATGTATTGCGGACGAAGCTGGAAGTTGCGCGCCCGTCAAAGGATCTGATCAACGCCGTTGAAAAACGCGCTGGTGATGATGAACTTTCGAACGTGGTTGCCAACGGCGATAAGGAAGCTCTTGAAGCGTTCCTTTGGGGCAAAGACACGCTTGATCTGCTGAAAATGACATCGGGAAATATGATGTCAGCAGACGAGTTTGTCGGCCTGATGAAGCCGCTGCAACACCGTGCCTACTCGATCTCCTCCAGCCCGAAAGCGCATCCCGGCGAAGTGCATTTGACCGTCGCCGCTGTACGCTGGAAGCATGAAGGCCGCGAGCACAAGGGTGTAGCCTCGACATTCCTTGCCGATCAGATGGCCGAAGGCGATCTTTCCGGCATCTTCATGTCGCCAAACCGCGCATTCCGTCCACCGAGTGACGACGCGCCTATGATCATGGTCGGTCCGGGCACAGGCGTTGCGCCATTTCGCGCGTTCTTGGAAGAGCGCCAGTCGACTGGCTCAAAAGGCAAGAACTGGCTGTTCTTCGGTGACCAGCATCGGGCAGACGATTTCATCTACGAAGACGAAATCACCGCAATGAGCGAAGACGGCATCTTGAACCGTCTGGACCTCGCGTTCTCGCGTGACCAAGAAGATAAGATCTACGTTCAGCATCGCATGATGGAGAGCGGCAAGGACCTCTATGCTTGGTTGGAAGACGGTGGTTACTTCTATGTCTGCGGTGACGCCACACGCATGGCGAAAGACGTGGATGCGACACTGCATAAGGTGATCGCAAAATTCGGCGGTAAGTCCGAGGACGCTGCCGCCGAATACGTGACGGACCTCAAGCGCCAGAAGCGTTATCTGCGCGACGTCTACTAGACACTCACATTTCGGCGGCTCACAGGCCGCCGTTTTCATTTATCCCCTGCAGTCAACTTTTGTCGGCCTACCGATAAACGCGCCTTTTTGGTCTATGGGCCAAAACGTTAGCGAGCGCATTCGTGCGCCCATTGGGAGGCAAAACATGTCATCTGGAACCCGTACTGAAACTGACTCCTTTGGTGCTCTCGAAATTCCAAACGAGAAATACTTCGGCGCACAGACTGCCCGTTCCATCATGAACTTCCCGATCGGTGGCGAGACACAGCCTCTGGCTGTTGTTCACGCGCTTGGGATCATCAAGCAGGCCGCA
>JBCDLI010000024.1:0-32832 GCA_038745535.1 Pseudomonadota bacterium
CGGGTGGAAGGCCACACGGACTCCCGAGGCTCAAGGAGCTTGAACCAAGGTCTTTCCGACAGCCGGGCAAACGCTGTTCGAGATTACCTCGTAAACGCGGGTGTTTCCGCTGATCGGCTTCAAGCACAAGGGTTTGGCGAAGCAAACCCGATTGCATCAAACCAGACACCGGAGGGCAGGGCCCAGAACCGCCGGATCGAACTCACGGTTGTTGAATAAGAAGGGGACCAGTATATGTGGTACATCATCACCAACATTTGGCTGTGGCTCGCCATCGCTTTCATCATCGGCCTCATCGTGGGCTGGCGCACGACAGTTTTGCGTCCAGCGCATTGATCGGCAGAGAGAGGGTTTAAGCGATGCTCGTTCTTATTTTACAATCGGCGCTCCTTGTCGCGATCGCCTACATTCTCGGCTGCATTTTGGGGTGTTTGCTTCGAACCTTAACGGGCTCGGGTGAAGCCGAAATTAGCCCTGCGACTGCAGTGGTCGGCGGTGGCGCGGTCGCAGCCACTGCCGCAGCGGTCTCGAAACCAGCAATTCCACCGGCTCCCGCTCCGCCAGCGCCATCCAAGCCGGTGAAAGCACCTGAGCCCATTAAACCAGCTGAACCGGTCGCGTTTTCACCGCCACCGAAGAAGGCTGTAATGCCATCGCCGGTGGTCGCTCCACGAAAGCCGAAAGCACCTGCAAAAACAGCCGCTGCGGTCACGCCGGCTGCAAAAGAGGTTCCGGCAAAGAAAGCACGGGAAAAAGCGGCAACCGGGCCCATCAAAGCGGGTACGAAAGTCGACAATCTAAAGCTCATCAAGGGTATCGGTCCTCAAAACGAAGCCAGACTAAACGCTTTCGGCGTCGCTTTCTTTAAGCAGATCGCAGAGTGGAAGAGGGCCGACGTGGACGAATGGGGCAGCAGACTTGCGTTCCCGGGCCGGATCGAACGCGAAGAGTGGGTTTCTCAAGCAAAGGTTCTGGCAAAAGGCGGTTCAACCGATTTTGCAAAACGTGTTGAGAGAGGCGGGGTTGCATCGTCAATCGGCACGGCAACCATTGGCGACCTTGGCGCCAAACCGAAAGGGCTGTTGCAGGAAGCACGCGCAGGTGGGCCGGACAAGCTCACCCTGCTTGATGGAGTTGGAGCCTCACTTGAGAAGAGACTATTCGGTATCGGATTGTTCCACTTCGATCAGATCGCCAAATTGAGTGAAAGCGAAGCCAAGTGGGTTGGCTATGCGGTTGGTTTTCCGGGCCGCGTGGAACGTGAGAATTGGATCGGTAACGCAAAAACACTTGCGGAAAAGCGCTCCGACTGATCCCAATAAATGCAGCGACTAAGCCAGGGTTGGAACACGCCTACGATCAATTAGGGCCGAGAAAACCCTGCCCACAAATCATCGCATACGAATGACGAGGCCGACATCTGTTGGCCTCGTTCTCATTTGAGCTGTCGTAGAAACTCATGGATGGGTTGGTTGATCGCGTTGTTGATCAAAAGCGGTGCATGCCCCTGACCATCGATTATGACCGCGCGAAAATTGGGATGGCGTTGTCCCATCTCTTCCACCGTTTTCTGACTTAGTAGATTTGAGTTTGCGCCCCGCACGGTGAGCACGGGCACATTGCGCAAACCTTCAAATTGCGGCCACATGCTTGGCAGCGGCTTATCAAGGCTCAATGATGTCAGCGTCTTTGTAAGGTTTGGATCGTGGTCTGGTCTGATCGCGCCATCAATGTCCCGGTATCGACACCACGCCTCCCGCTCAAAATCATCATCGGTCAGCACGCCGAATGCCTTTGCCATCAGGTCTTGTTGGATTGATGCTGCTTGTGCCCAATTTTTCGGTTCCGGTGCTCTGGAAAGGTACAACCGAATTTGGGTGAGGCCGTCGCCTTCAATTACGGGACCGATATCGTTTAGAATTGTTGCTGCAATCGCACCCGGGCGCATCGCGGTCAAAACAAACGTGACCAACCCTCCACGCGACGTTGCGAGAAAATATCCGTGTTCGATATCGAAAGCGGTAAGCCCGTCAACAACGTCTTCTGCCTCTTTGAGAATGTTATAATTGTTCCAATCCGGGTCGTAGGCGGATAATCCTCGACCGCGGAAATCAAAGCAGTAAACAGGCCGTGGCTCTTTGCCATCTGAGGAAATTTCACGGGCAATTTGATCGAAATCCCGCCCGTTTCGGCTCAGGCCCGGCAGACAGATGACTGGTACGCCGCTTAAGTTCTTTCCGTAAATACGCACATGAATTTTCAAGCCGTCGCGAGCCGTAAAGAAGTGACTTTCTCCGCCCTGTTCAAATTTGAAATTGTCTGAAAATTTGCTCATCAAAATCGTCTCTTAATTTTAAACTCGTCTGTTGCGACGCTCATTGCCGCCCGACAGTCAGGTCCTTTTCAAGATCGGGTATTTCCCCAAACCGTGCCTTATAGACCTGGTAGTTCTCCATAACTTTTTGCACATATCCTCGGGTCTCAGGGAAGGGAATCTGTTCTACCCAATCGATCGCATCGCGAAATGAAAGGTTGCCCGGATCTCCAAAGCGGCTGACCCATTCCCGCGCCCGCCCGGGACCTGCATTGTATGCGACAAATGCCAGCACGTAGGAACCGTTAAACGCTATCAGCTGGCGGTCGAGATAAGCGGAGCCAAGCGTGAAATTGTAATCTGGATCGCTGCTCAAGCGCGTCGTTGAGTACGGAAGTTCGAGTGAACGAGCGACTTCACGCGCGGTCGCAGGCATTAATTGCAACAACCCTTGTGCCCCTGCCGTCGATCGAGCATCCACTCGAAACTCACTTTCCTGGCGAGCGACCGCGTAGGTCAACGCCAGATCGCGGGGCGAAAGGTTCGCATCGTTCGGCAGCACACCGACTATGTGCGACGCTGCATTTCTGACAAAGCCTTCGAAAAGGGCGGTTTTGCCCAAACGTAACGCCGTAAAGTGCTGATGGCGTTCAACCAGTTGAGCGATTAATGCCGAGATGAGACCGGGGTCTTGGATGAATTGCGCCATATCGGTGAAAAACACCCGCGCCGCGCGTTCTTCCCCCGCTTCGACGAGATATAGTCCCGCTTGCACAAGTGGATTGCGCACTACGATTGCTACATCCACGCGGTCATGATTTACTGACAAAGCGTCTACAACGCTGATGTCCAGTTCGCTTGCTGCTGCCTGACCGTAGAAAGTCGTTGGATGCTCGACAGCGGATTTGTAGTTTGTCTGAGCTTGGCTTTGATTGCCCATTTCTTCATAGGCTCGGCCAAGCCAGTAATAGCCTCGCGATCTCGATGATGGCCCCCGCGCCACTTTGAGGATTTTCTCAAGATGCGGAAGGGCCCGTTGTGGATCATTCAATTCGCGCAGAGCAATCCAACCAGCGTGAAATGCGGCATCCACTTCCTCAACTGGTTCATCCGGGGGGATCAGCTCTGCGATCATGAAAGCAGTTTCGACATTGCCGCGCTCACGCAGCATGCGCGAAACGATGCGGAGTTCATTCCACCACGCGGTTGGGTTGAGTGAATCAAAATCTTCGGTTTGCGTAAACTCAACAGCGACTTCAGCAGCCGCGGCTGGCTCATCCTGCTTACGCAGCTGTTCCACCATGGCGAGTATACCGGGTGCCGACAAAGCTTGGGCTTCCGGTAAGTCCGCGATTAGTCGATCAGCCGCCGTCTGATTTCGGATAATGGCCGAGTAGGCCGCATGTAGCCCTTGATAACCGGCAAGCTCCGCGACCCTTCCACCAGACCGAATACGGTCTCGTGCCATCATAGAAAGATATCGTGTTTGGTGATCTTGTTCGGTCAGAATACCTTCAAACCTGAGCGGAAATTCGCTCTCCAACTCCGGTGATAGTCGGTCGCGATGCCAAAGCGGTGTCACGATGCTTCGTGCTTCTTCAAAGCGTTCGTTTTCGATGAGCCAATCGGCCCTCAAGAGCCTGCCACGCAATGTAACCGGCTCTGCCACAGGCTCATCAAAACCGAAGAAACGCCCCAAGCGCGAGGTTGGCGCGTTCAGCTTTGCGATCTCCAGATTTGCCGACGCGCGGTCCGAAGCAGGCCAGTTTCGAAAGCGTGCCACCGCCGCCTCAAGGTCTGACACTTCATAAATCGACGGATGAAACACCATGGCATACCAGCGCGCTGCGTCGGCTGCGTTCGCGTTAGTGTCTTGGAGGCGATCAACGCTCTCGGTAAACTGCATGCGATCCGCAGTTTTTGCCGCTTCGAGCGCACTTGCGAAGATCTCGGAAACGTTTGGTTGGCCCACAGCAGAATTTGGGATTTCCGCAGATTGGCGCAATTGGTTTTCGCCGACACTGTTGGTGACCGCAGTGGTGGAGACCAGCCCTAGCAGGCTTAACGCGGAAGCTAGAAATAGCGATTTAATTGCCATCATATGCCCATTAGGGGTTTGAGCGGCGCAATTGGGGCAAGCCGCTTTGCGTGCAAGTTCACAATGCCCCGGTGAAGAATTGGTTTCGGTTGGCTGTGCCTCAGAACCGCTTGCGGTTTCGCCCAATCGGGTCCAATACCCGCCGACAGAATTTCGGAGACACAAATGCCAGACAGAGGCGCTTTTCGCGGATCAATGACAGCCTTGGTGACACCGTTCACAAAGGACGGTGCCTTTGACGAGGCGGCATACCGGAAATTCGTCAATTGGCAGGTGGAAGAGGGCACAAAGGGCCTGGTTCCAGTTGGAACGACGGGGGAATCTCCGACGCTTTCCCACGAAGAGCATAAACGCGTGGTTGAGGTCTGTATCGAGGCAAATGAAGGGCGCGCACTCGTTATTGCGGGTGCTGGCTCGAACAACACCACCGAAGCAGTAGACTTTGCAAAGCATGCAGAAGGCGCAGGCGCGGACGCTGTGCTTGTGGTCACACCTTACTATAACAAGCCAAACCAAAGGGGGCTCTTCGCTCACTACGCTGCAATCGCTGAGGCAATTTCGATCCCGATTATCATCTATAACATACCGCCGCGCTCAGTGATCGACATGACGCCAGAGACCATGGCGATGCTGACCTCCACCTATGACAACATCATTGGCGTAAAGGATGCGACCGCGAAGCTGGACCGCGTTTCGCTGCAACGTATCGCCTGTGGGGAGAACTTCGTCCAATTGTCGGGTGAAGATGCGACGGCTCTCGGCTTTAACGCGCAGGGCGGTGTGGGCTGCATATCGGTCACCGCGAATGTGGCACCGCGTCTCTGCGCTGAATTTCAACAGGCCACGCTTGATGGCGATTACGCCAAAGCCCTGTCACTTCACGACCGGCTGATGCCGCTTCACAATACGATCTTTTTGGAAGCTGGCGTTGCCGGTGCAAAGTACGGTCTTTCGAAACTGGGTTATGTCGAAAACGAGCTGCGCTCGCCGATGGTATCGCTGGAAAAATCGAGCGCGGATGCAATTGACGATGCGATGCGCCATGCCGGACTGTTGAACTGACGGTCGCCGTACCCACCTCGCAGTCATGGCAGCGAAAAAGAAAAAGACCTCGTCAAACGGAACGGTCGCAGAAAACCGCCGTGCCCGTTTCAATTTCGAGATACTAGAGACATTTGAAGCGGGAATTGAGCTGCGCGGGACCGAGGTGAAGTCTTTGCGCACCGGCGAAGCCAACATTGCGGAGAGCTATGCATCTTACGAAGATGGCGAGATGTGGCTTATCAACAGCAATATCCCGGAATACCTGGAAGCAAATCGCTTCAACCACGATACGAGAAGACGGCGTAAGCTCCTTCTTCATGCCAAGGAAATCGTGAAGCTCGCCAACGGTGTTGATCGCGAGGGCATGACAATCGTGCCATTGAAACTGTTTTTCAACGACCGTGGACGGGCAAAGCTCCTGATCGGCCTGGCCAAAGGTAAGAAAGTTCACGACAAGCGTGAGACCGAGAAAAAACGCGACTGGCAGCGGGACAAAGCAAGACTGCTTCGCGATAGGGGCTGACAAACTCGCTCGCTGATGAATTTTACGCAGTGACAAGCGCCGCTATAAGGCGCGGCGGAGATAGCCCTGCTTTTCTGCCGTTTTTCGAAGCTGGCTTGAAATTTGCATGTTATACTCCGGACGCCCGAACTGCTGGCGTTTCAAATCGAACAGAATCGGGGTCTTCAAAATGTCGGACAACACGCAAACAAATTTAATTTACGGGCTGGATGACACACCACCACCGGGTGCTGCGGCTCTTGCAGCATTTCAACACGTCCTCGCGTCAATCGTCGGCATTGTCACGCCAACACTCATCATCGGCGGTGTTTTAGGCTTGGGCGAGTATATCCCATATCTGGTCGCAATGGCCTTGTTCGTCTCAGGCGTTGCAACATTCATACAGTGTAAAACCATCGGTCCCGTCGGTTCCGGCCTTTTAAGTCTTCAAGGAACAAGCTTTGCGTTCCTCGGCGCGCTGTTGGCAGCGGGCTTTGCAGTCAAGAATGCGGGCGGCACGCCGGAAGACATACTGGCCATGCTCTTCGGGCTCTGCTTGGCGGGCTGTTTTGTGGAGATCATCCTTAGCCAATTCATCGACAAGTTGAAAAAGATCATCACACCAACAGTAACAGGGATAGTAATCACAGTGATTGGCCTCAGCCTTGTGAAAGTTGGATTTACCGATTTCGCAGGAGGCGCGCGAGCAGGTGAAAATCTGGGCCTACCGGTGAACCTGATGCTTGGATCTATTGTGGTCTTTACGATCCTTGCGATGACATTTTACGGAAACGCTATGGTGCGTATTTCTGCGATCATGATTGGTCTGGTGTTAGGAACAATTGTTGCTTTGGCGCTGGGCCAAGTGGACTTTTCGAGCTTTGGCTCGGGTCCGGTTTTTGCCATCCCGATGCCACTGCGTTTTGGCCTCGACTTTGATCTTCTTCTCTTCATCCCTATCGCTTTTATCTTCCTTGTGACCGCGATTGAGACCAGTGGTGACCTTACAGCAAATTCGGTGATTTCCGGCCAACCGGTCGAAGGCGAAACCTATATGAAGCGCATAAAAGGCGGCATCCTCGGCGACGGCATCAATTCCGGCATTGCCGCGATTTTCAACACGTTTCCCAATACGACGTTTTCGCAAAATAACGGCGTGATACAGATGACGGGCGTTGCAAGCCGTCATGTCGGGCTATTCGTTGCAGGTATCCTGGTAATCATGGGCTTTTTGCCCATTATCGGCTCTGTGTTTTTACTGGTGCCGAAACCTGTTCTCGGCGGCGCAACGCTCGTGCTTTTTGGTACGATCGCTGTGGCCGGAATTCGCATTCTTGCGACCCAGGAGATCGACCGCCGGAAAGTCTACATCATGGCGGTGTCGTTCGGCTTGAGCCTCGGTGTCACGCTTGTCCCTGACGCCACCCAGCACCTCCCTGACTTTATGAGGCAGGTTGTTGCTACGCCGATAACTCTGGCTGGTATGTCTGCGATCATTTTGACGCTGGTATTACCGGAAGAGGGTGCTGCCAGCGACACGGTCGTTTCTGAGGCGACTGATACAGCCTAAGGCCTAGCGCCTCATGTGCTCAGGGTTCTGCTACAACCGGAACGGTGAACACGTCTCTGAGCATTTGAAACGTGATCCGACCGGTATTTTGATTGTACCGTGAGCAATGATAGCTCGCCGTCAAGCTCATTGATCGTGTAGGTGACGAGAAAACAAAACCCTTCCCGTGTCCAAACGGGTGGTGCTTTGGCTCCTCACCGAGCGCTTTAACAGTCGCGTCGTGCGCTAGTCTGCCAAGCGTCACGATTTTCTGTAGATTTGGAAACTGCCGCAACGTCGGCTTGAGATACTTGTCACGGCAATTTGCCGTTTCGGCCGCCGTTGGTTTGTTTTGAGGCGGTACACAGCGAACTGCATTGGTGATTGCGGTCCCATGGAGTTGGAAACCGCCGTCACACTCGGTCGCATGACCAAGCGAAGTCAGGACAGAAAAAAGCAGGTCGCCGGACGCATCGCCCGTAAACGGTAACCCTGTCCGATTGGCGCCCCTCATGCCAGGAGCCAGACCGATGATGAGCAACGTTACGGAAGTCTGCCCGCCCAAGGGCAACCACGTATTGACGGGCCGATTGTACCAGTTCGGTTCGTCACGGCGAATTTGTCGAATGAAAGCGTTTAATCGCGGGCATCGTCGACAGTTCGGCGGCGCATCTACCGTTGATGGGGTTTTCGACCCTAGGTTTTCAACGATCGAAATAGTCTTGGTTGTCGTCATTTTCTGTCTGGGGAGCGCGATCGCGAACCGGCCTTTCTGTCTGTTCACGCGCAATCTCGCTCTCCAGCGTCGCAAGCTCGAGGAAATGGTCCGCTTGTCGCCGAAGGTCATCGGCAATCATTGGCGGCTGCGTCTTCATGGTCGAAACAACGGACACTTTCACGCCCTTTTTCTGAAGTGCATCAACAAGAGACCGAAAATCGCCATCGCCTGAAAAGATCACCGCATGGTGGATTGACGGCGCAAGTTCCATCGCATCAATCGCCAATTCAATGTCCATGTTCCCTTTGATCTTGCGGCGGCCAGAAGCGTCGGTGAATTCCTTCGCAGGCTTGGTAACGACTTTAAAACCGTTGTAATCCAGCCAATCGATGAGCGGACGAATGGAGGAATACTCCTGATCTTCCACGAGCGCAGTGTAATAGTATGCGCGCAGCAGATATCCACGCTTTTGGAATGCCTGTAGGAGCTTGCGATAATCGATATCGAAGTCCAGTGTCCGGGCAGCTGCGTAGAGATTTGCGCCATCTATGAAGAGTGCGATGCGTTCTCGCGATTCCATTTTTCAACTCAAAATAGCGATTTCAGTCGTGCCATGCAGCTAAACCTTTCGTTGTCCGTTTCAAGGTAATTGCAATCGCGGGGCAATTTGGCTATCTGCGGTGAAACAGCTCAAAAAAAATACGAAAAGGCAGCGTGAATGGCCCGCGTCACCGTAGAAGATTGTGTCGATAAGGTAGACAACCGCTTCGACCTCGTACTGCTCGCAGCGCACCGCGCTCGGCAAATCTCGCAAGGTTCTTCCATCACCCTCGACCGTGACAACGACAAAAACCCTGTCGTTGCACTGCGTGAAATTGCCAGCCAAACACTCGCGCCCGGCGATTTGGAAGAGGATCTGATCCACTCGCTTCAGAAGCACGTTGAGGTGGATGAGCCCGAAGATGAGATCATTGATGTGACCGAGACAGCGGACGCGCCGGGCGAAACGCCAGCGTTGACCTTCGGCTCCATGTCTGAGGAAGAGCTTATTTCGGGCATCGAACGCCTCGTTCCACCAGACAAATCGGACGACTGATAGTTTCTGCTTTATTCTGACGAAAATTCAGGCTGTAGTCTTGGGCTCGCGAAAGGGTCCACGGGCATGATGCGGCAATACGAACTGGTCGAGCGCGTCCAGTTCTACAAACCAAATGCGAACGAGGTTTTGCTCAACAAAGCCTACGTCTACGCCATGAAAAAACATGGCGGGCAAACACGCGCATCTGGCGACCCGTACTTCTCTCACCCGCTGGAAGTCGCAGCAATCCTCACAGATTTGCATCTGGATGAAGAGACAATTGCTGTCGCGCTGCTCCACGACACAATTGAAGATACAAGCGCGACACGCCGGGAAATTGGCGACGTTTTTGGGCCAAACATCGCGAAATTGGTCGATGGCCTGACCAAAATCAAAAAGCTCGATCTCGTCTCAAAGAAAACCGCGCAAGCGGAAAATTTGCGCCGGTTGCTCCTCGCAATTTCGCAGGACGTGCGGGTGTTACTCGTAAAGCTCGCCGACAGGCTTCACAACATGCGAACGCTTGGCGTGATGCGACAGGACAAGCGCGCGCGCATCGCTGAAGAGACTATGGAGATTTACGCTCCGCTTGCGGGTCGAATGGGCATGCAGGATATGCGTGATGAGTTGGAAGACTTGTCATTTCGCAACATGAATCCAGAGGGTTATGCTCTGGTGACTGACCGCCTGAAGGAGCAAATGGCTGTCGCTGAGCCTCTTTTGGAGGAGATTACCGCAACGCTCCGAGGTCTCCTTGCCGACAATGGGATCCACGCCGACGTGCGCAGCCGGCGGAAGCGGCCCTGGTCGATATTCAAGAAAATGGAGACCAAGGGGATCGCGTTTGAACAATTGTCTGACCTGTTCGGTTTTCGAATTTTGGTCGACACAGAAGACGAGTGTTATCGCACCCTAGGCATTGTTCATCGACGCTGGTCAAACGTCCCCGGCCGCTTCAAAGACTACATTTCGATCCCCAAACAGAACGATTATCGTTCATTGCACACCACCATTGTGGGACCATCAAAGCAGCGCGTCGAACTTCAAATTCGTTCCCATGAAATGCATCGCGTTGCCGAATATGGCGTTGCCGCGCACACCATCTACAAGGACACCGCTGGTAAAGACGGCCACGCGCGGGTTCTAAACTTTGAAGAGACCCAAGCCTATGCCTGGCTGCGGGAGACGATTGAGGCGCTGAGCGAAGGGGACCATCCCGAGCAGGTGCTTGAAAACACCAAGTTGGAGCTCTTCCAAGATCAGGTTCTGTGTTTCACCCCGAAAGGCAAACTTATCTCATTGCCGGCAGGCGCAACTCCGGTTGATTTCGCCTATGCAGTGCACACCGATGTTGGAAATTCCTGCATAGGCGCGAAGATCAACGGTCGGATCATGCCATTGGTCACCCGCTTAGAAAGCGGCGACGAAGTCGAGATTATATGTTCCGCATCTGCTGCGCCGCCAGCTGCTTGGGAAAGCATGGTCGTCACCGGTAAGGCGCGATCATCAATCCGGCGCGCAACACGAGCTGCTGTACGCTTGCAATATGCGGGGCAGGGCTTTCGCAACTTGCAAAAAGCATTTGAGCGCGCGGGCCGGGCGTTTTCACGGGACGTTTTAAGCGATGCGATTTCGTGGCTCGCATTCGACGATATTGATGATCTCTTAGCTGCGGTCGGCCGCGGAGAGGTTCCTCCAAGTGACGTGATAAAAGCTGTGTACCGCGATGAGAAATCGGAGTCGAAAAGCATCGTCACTGGACCTTTACCCGATGAAGGCTGGGCGGCGCTGGGCGAGAACACCGGAATGGTGTTCAAGCTGCCCGACATCGACGAGTCGAGCGCCTATGGATTGAAGCGCATGCCGCGCGATGCAGACGGGCAGGTTCCAGTGATTTTTTCAAAAGAGGGCGCGGTGCCGGGCGACCGCATCGTTGGGATTTCAACACCTGGAAAGGGCGTTGTTGTGTATCCGATCCAATCGTCTGCGTTGGCTAGCTTTGACGACCAGCCCGATCGCTGGATCGATATCCGATGGGATCAACCAACCGGCAGCAGCAAAGACCGTTTCAATGCGCGCGTCGCGGTCAACGTGTCAAACGAACCGGGAATGTTGGCTGCGGTGGCGACAATCATTGCAGAAAGCGATGCAAACATCGATTCGCTTTCCATGGTGCGAAGCGCGCCGGATTTCACCGAGATGATTATTGACGTAGAGGTTTGGGACATCAAACATCTTAATAGGCTGCTGCGCACGTTGCGTTCATCGCCATCAATAGGCACAGCCGACCGGATGTACGGCTGAGACTGATAAAGTTGGGAAACACTGTTGAATACCGAAGACGTCATTGAGGTTTTTCGCTCGGCTGATGCCGTGTTGGAAGGGCACTTTATCCTGACTTCGGGATTGCGAAGTCCGGTATTTCTGCAAAAAGCGCGCGTGTTTATGCACGCCGATAAGACGGAGTTGCTCTGCAAGGCACTTGCCGGAAAAATCCGAGATGCCGGTTTTGTCGATGTGGATTATGCGGTGGGACCAGCAATCGGCGGCCTGATACCAGCCTATGAGACTTCACGTCATCTTGGCGTCTTGTCGGTTTGGGTTGAGCGAGAAGATGGTGAGTTCAAGCTGCGCCGCTTTGATGTTGCGAAGGGCGCGAAAGTCGTCGTTGTAGAGGATATCGTCACGACGGGCCTTTCGATCCGCGAAACCGTAAACTGCCTATCTGATCTTGGAATTGATGTGGTCGCCGCGGCCTGTCTTATTGATCGGTCAGCTGGCAAGGCCGATGTCGGTGTTCCACTTGTGGCGCTCGCTGAGTACGAGGTGCCGGCGTACAAACCAGACGAACTTCCACCAGAATTGGCAGCGATCCCCCCGGTGAAGCCCGGTAGCCGAAATATCTAACGTATTCGTGAGCGATTAAGCCGTTCGGTTTAGTGATTTTTTGCTCTTGGCCTATATAACGGGGAGCGAGGAGTGGATGCTTGGCGGGCTTTACAGTAAAAAATCGCACATCTGCGTTTGAGAAACTCAAACGAACCATTTGGCCGCGCAAAAGTCATGCACGATCAGCCAAATACATGACGAAACGTGTCCTGCGAATTAAAGCAACGCCCTATGCCATTGCTATGGGCGTAGCGGCCGGGTGTTTTGCGTCGTTCACACCCTTTTTGGGTCTCCACTTTATCATTGCGTTGGTGATTGCTTACATCTTGCGTGGATCGCTTTTGGCATCCGCGCTTGGGACAGCTGTTGGCAATCCGCTCACTTTTCCCGCGATTTGGGCATGCACGCTTGGTCTTGGAAACACCATAATGGGTGACCCGAAGGCGCGGTCGGATGGATTTGTGACGGCGTTCATGGATCAAGGCGTCTTGGCCGTCTGGGAGCCGTTTTTGAAGCCAATGGTGATCGGAGGTGTTCCGCTAGGCTTGGCTGCAGGTGCAGCACTCTTCACGATAACATATTTTGCCGTTTCCAAATTCCAAAAACGCCGCGCGATCGCGGTGAAAGGCATTGTCGCGAAAGCGAAAAGTGCAGCCAAAGCGAAAAACCACAAGCCGCTTCATGCGCGGAACGCCATGGCTGCGGGCGGCAGATGATTGTCGGCATCGGCAACGATTTGATCGACATCCGCCGGATTGAGAAGACCCTAGAACGGCATGGGGATCGCTTTACACACCGCGTGTTCACTGCGATTGAGCGCAAAAAGTCGGACCGCCGAAACCAACGCGCTGCGTCTTACGCCAAGCGCTTTGCGGCAAAGGAAGCCATGTCGAAAGCGCTGGGAACAGGCTTCTCGCAAGGGGTCTATTGGCGCGATTTGGGTGTACAAAACTTGCCGTCAGGAAAACCGACCATGGTGCTCACAAATGGTGCTAAGCGTCGCTTAGAAAAGCTGTTGCCGGAAAATACCGATGCGCACATCCATCTAACCATCACCGACGACTTTCCGCTCGCGCAAGCGTTCGTAATCATCGAAGCGCTACCGCATCCGAATGTGTCTTGAACGGAACTTATTCTGCGGCTAGGCGACCCTATATCCAGAAGTCATAGCAAATACCGCCGAACAATCAGGACATCGATGTGAGTGACAAAGCTAAGTCAGAAGGCAAAAGCGCGTTCTGGGAGACCACCTCGACCATTGTTCAGGCGCTGCTTTTGGCTCTTGTCATTCGAACATTCCTTTTCCAGCCTTTCTCCATTCCATCGGGGTCGATGCGTCCGACACTGTTGGAAGGCGACTATTTATTTGTAACCAAGTGGGCGTATGGATACTCTAAACATTCCATTCCATTTAGCCCGGACTTGTTTGAAGGCCGAATTTGGGATGGCGAACCCGAGCTGGGCGATGTTGCGGTTTTTAAACTGCCGTCCGACCCTTCGCTTGACTACATAAAGCGGATTGTTGGTCTTCCCGGCGATACCGTTCAGATGTCCGAAGGCAAGCTGGTAATCAACGGGGAGCCGGTTGAACGCGAACTCATTGGCCAGATTTCAGACTTTGACGTGACCGAGCAAAGCGGACCGGTAGATGTTTATCGCGAGACACTTCCAAACGGCGTGACCTACCGGACCCTTGATCTACGCGAAGGTGCGTTCGGCGATGACACGCGTGAGTTCACCGTGCCCGAAGGACATTACTTCTTCATGGGCGACAACCGCGACAACTCCAATGACAGCCGAATGGGCGTCGGCTTTGTACCGCACGAAAACCTGGTTGGTCGTGCAAATGTAATCTTCTTCTCAATTGCCGATGGATCATCGCCGCTCGAAGTTTGGAAATGGCCATCGGACTTGAGATTTGGACGTTTCTTTCAAAGTGCTAGCGCCGACTGATGACGATGGTGACAGCCAAACAACAAAAGCCCGAGACCGTTTCTGATCAGACACTAGCTTCGATTGAAGCGCTCACGGGACACCTTTTCAATGATCGTAAGCGGCTTGCGCGCGCACTCACCCACGCGAGCGCCCGGAGCAGTACGGGTGCAGATTATGAGCGCTTGGAGTTTCTCGGCGACAGAGTTTTAGGTCTTTGTGTCGCCGAAATGCTGTTCGCTCAATATCGTGACGCAAACGAAGGCGAATTGTCGGTTCGGCTAAATGCACTCGTTAACGCCGATGTGCTGGCCGAAATAGCCGAGGAGATGAGCCTCGTGGATTTCATTCGCGCCGGCGAGGATGTCGCTGATTTGACTTCCGCGCGTCAGAAGAATGTTCGTGCCGATGTCGTCGAATCGCTGATTGCGGCCATCTACTTGGAAAATGGCCTCCAGGGCGCAAAACACTTTGTAAACCGCTATTGGGAAGAGCGCATCCTCCGCGTTGCCGAGGCGCGGCGCGACTCAAAGACTGAGCTACAGGAATGGAGTCACAAAAACCATCGGTGCACACCATCCTATTCGGTTGTTGACCGCTCTGGACCTGATCACGAGCCGGTGTTTGTCGTGAAAGTTGTCGTAGCCGACAAGCTTTTTGCGAATGGAACAGGGCCCTCGAAACGCGTTGCCGAACAAGATGCAGCTCGAGAACTGCTCGAAGACGTAGGCGTCTGGGAACGATTACCGGGTACAGGTTCATGAGTGTTGAAGATCATCAAACTGCAACCCGCGCGGGCTTCGTAGCACTCATCGGGGCGCCTAACGCGGGTAAATCGACCCTTCTCAATCGCCTTGTCGGCACGAAGCTCTCGATTGTTACCCGGAAAGTGCAGACCACGCGCGCGCCGATCCGCGGTATCGCCATGCGCGGCCAGAGCCAAGTTGTGTTCATCGACACGCCCGGCATCTTTCAGCCGAAGCGACGGCTTGACCGTGCCATGGTCTCAGCTGCGTGGGGTGGGGCGTTCGATGCCGATATCGTGGTTTTGCTGATTGATGCCCAAAAAGGTATCCGAGAGGACGAAGAGCGCATTCTGGCAGAACTTGACAATATCAAGCAGCCAAAATGGCTGGTTCTCAACAAGGTCGACGCAATTGAGCCCGAACAGTTGCTACCGTTGACTGCCGAACTCAATGAGCGGGTCACATTCGACCAAACATTCATGCTGTCGGCACTGAAAGGTGTTGGCTGTGATGACTTGATGGATGCCCTCGCTGACAACCTACCCGCAGGCACTTGGTTTTATCCCGAAGACCAACTCTCCGACATTCCCACCCGCACGCTCGCCGCAGAAATAACGCGCGAAAAGCTCTTCGAGCGACTGCACCAGGAGCTTCCATACTCGGCCACGGTTGAGACCGAGAAATGGGAAGATCAAAAGGATGGCTCGGCACGCATCGAGCAGGTGATTTACGTGCAGCGTGAAGGACACAAAAAGATCGTGCTTGGTAAAAATGGCAGTACGATCAAATCGATTTCGATTGCTGCCCGGCGCGATATTTCAAAGCTTATTGATCGCAAGGCACACCTGTTTTTATTCGTGAAGGTGCGCGAAAATTGGCTAGACGATCCGGAACGCTATCGCGAGATGGGGCTTGAATTTGGCAATTGAGCCGTTGGGCAAGCCAGCCTCTGGCGCGGGCCTAATCCGGCCTGCGGCATCATCAAATACCGGAATCGCTATCGCGTTTATGTTTTTGGCCGGTGCGTTGGTGGCAGCCACATCTTTGATAGCGAAATCGCTGGGCTTAGAGACGCCCGACGCCCCCGGTCTTCACCCGTTCCAAGTCAGCGCAGGTCGTTTCAGTTTTGCTCTTTTTGCTCTGCTGCTTGTGTTCGCGCTGCTGCCTGGGCGACGTCCAAGCCTTAAAGGTGCCAATTGGCGATGGCATCTCGCCCGCACAGTGTGCGGGTGGCTTGGCGTCACAGCGATGTTTGCCGCAGTTGCTCGGATGCCAGTTGCAGAGGCCACAGCGCTTAGTTTCCTCAGCCCGATCGTGACGATGGGGTTGGCCATTGTGATGCTCGGCGAGCATCTGGGCCTGCGGAAAATCATTGCAGCCGGTTTTGCGCTCGTGGGCGCACTTTTAATTCTCAGGCCCGGTGTTGATGCATTTCAGATCGCCGGTCTTCTCGCCCTTGCTGCGTCTGCCTTTATGGGACTGGAAGCCATCTTCATCAAAAAGCTAAGCGATGCCGAACCGGCCCTTAGAATTTTGCTGATCAACAACGCAATCGGCGCAACAATCTCGCTATCGGTTTCACTTCTATTTTGGCTTTGGCCAACGGAAACGCAGTGGCTGCTTCTTTGGCTACTTGGCACGGTTATGGTCTGTGCTCAGGCGATGTTTATTCAGGCGATGAAACGAGGTGAGGCGAGTTACGTGATCCCGGCATTTTATTCTGTGCTGGCGTTCGCTGCGCTTTATGACTTCATTATTTGGCGGGTCCTACCAGCTCCGCTGAGCTTACTCGGCGCTGTATTAATTGTAGTAGGCGCGTTGGTGTTGACACAACGCAAGGCATAGACGCTTTTCTGAATTTCAAAATACGTTAAGTCAGGTCCATGGAATGGTCTGGCGACGGCATCATTATCGGGACGCGCAAGCACGGTGAAACAAGCCTAATCATCGAATTGATGACCCGCGAGCGTGGGCGTCATTTGGGGCTGGTGCGGGGAGGGCGATCAAAGAAACAGCGTCCCGTTCTGCAAGTCGGCAATCTCATTGCAGTCAACTGGCGGGCGCGGCTCGACGAACATCTCGGCATGTTTACCGTTGAACCGCTGGAACTGAACGCTGCCCGATTGCTTGAGAGCCGATGTGCGATCCACGGCATTCAACTGTTGAGCGGATACCTTCGGCTTCTTGCCGAGCGCGATCCGCACGTCGAATTATACGATGCATTTCAGTTCATTATTTCTCACCTTTCAACGCCTGAAATCGCCGGACCTCTCGTCGCGCGTTTCGAACTGAAGCTTCTCGAAGAGCTCGGCTTCGGGCTAAACCTAGATGCCTGTGCCGCAACCGGCGAACGGGCCGATCTGATCTATGTCAGTCCTAAAAGCGGCAACGCCGTTGGCGCCGTGGCAGGTGAACCGTGGGCGGATAAATTGCTGCCGCTGCCAGCATTTTTGAAGGCAAACGTAGCCGACTGTTCAAGTGAGGCGTTTGAAGATGCGATGCTGATGACGGGATACTTCCTCGAGCGCGATGTGTGGCTCCCCCGTGGGATGAAACCTCCCATCGACCGGGAAGAATTTCGAAAGACAATCGTGAAGGCGCTGCCTGACGCTCCTGCGGTTATCGCCCGTCAGGCCGGCTGAACTCGTTCCACTGCGCCTTCTTTAATCGGCCAGTGGACTATGGCCGCGAACAGGCCAAGGGCCACGCCAAGCCACCAGACCGGCTCATAGGTTCCGTAGGTATCGTATAGCACGCCGCCGAGCCACACTCCGAGGAATGAGCCGATCTGGTGTGAGAAAAACACGATTCCGCCGAGCATGCCGAGATACTTCGTGCCGAACATAATCGCCACGAGCGCATTTGTTGGCGGGACCGTGGAAAGCCACAGAAGACCCATCACGACTGAGAAGATAACGATTGACGTGCCGGTCTGCGGCAGCAGCAGAAACGCTGTCACGGCAATTGAACGTCCCAAATATATCAGCGCAAGGAGAATGGGCTTTGAGTATTTTTGCCCGATGATGCCAGAGGCCAGCGAGCCAATAATGTTGAAAAAGCCGATTGCTGCGATCCCAATCACTGCAAATTGTGCATCGATGCCGAGATCGGAAATATAGGCAGGAAAGTGCGCGGTGATGAACGCCACCTGAAACCCGCACACGAAGAAACCCGCCATCAGGAGCAGGTACGACTGGTGCCCGAACGCCTCGCGCAATGCTTCGCCAATGGACTGATCAATCTGCGCTTGGGAAGTCTGACCGCTCTCGGAATTACCGCGCAGCGGGATCGCAAGGATCGGGACGATAAGCATCAACGCGCTCATGATCAGAAGCGAATCCTGCCACCCAAATTGATTGATCAGCGCTTGGCTAAACGGGGCAAAGATAAACATGCCCGCCGAGCCAGCGGCGGTACCAAGGCCGAATGCGAAAGATCGCTGTTCGGCGGTGACGTTTCGCGCAAACGCCGCCAGCACTATACCGAAAGAGCCTGCGCCAATTGCCATGCCAATCAGCAACCCGCCGCCCACATGCAAAAGCGCCTCCGATGATGTCATCGACATGAGGTAGAGGCCAACGGCATACAGGACGCCCGCCATGGCGAGCACGCGCCACGTGCCTTTCTTGTCGGCAAGTGCACCAAAGAAAGGCTGGCTGACGCCCCACATGAGGTTTTGGATCGCCAGTGCTAGCCCAAAATCGGTCCGGGTTAGTCCAGTGTCTTGCAACAGGGGGATTTGAAAGAAACCCATTGCTGAGCGTGGGCCAAAGGTGAGGGCGGCGATAACACAACCTGCCGAAATGATCAGCCACGGATAGTCTGATTTTGCAGTAGCGCTTGTGTTCATCTCTGCCCCCTTGAGTGCGCGCGAACGTACCGTGCAAGCGAACCATTGCAAACGAAATGATTTGGGCTGTCAGATTAGAACATCACATCTGAAATTTTAGATACTTTTGATGCTGACGCGCTTGTGCACCTCTTCAACGGTCTCGACCCGCTCTGAGTAGCGGTCAGTGAGATACGATGATCGGTCGCGGATCAGATAGGTGAACTTCATGAGCTCCTCCATCACGTCGACAACGCGCATGTAGAGCGAAGATGGCTTCATCCGACCGTTTTCAAATTCCTGCCATGCCTTCGGGACCGACGACTGGTTGGGAATAGTGACCATGCGCATCCAGCGGCCAAGAATTCGCATCTGATTGACCGCGTTGAAGCTCTGCGACCCACCACAGACCTGCATTAAGGCGAGGGTACGCCCTTGCGTGGGTCGAATCCCGCCAATCGGCGCCAGTGGCAACCAATCAATCTGTGTCTTCATCACACCTGTCATCGCGCCATGCCGTTCCGGCGAACACCATACCTGTGCCTCAGACCAGACCGAAAGTTCGCGAAGTTCTGCGACCTTAGGATGCTCGTCACTGCCGACGTCATCCACGAGAGGAAGTTCGTCTGCGTGAAAAACGCGGACGTCCGCACCAAGCCGCGTGAGAACTCGAGCAGCCTCGTAGGTTTGAAAACGCGAAAAAGACTGTCCGCGAAGTGACCCGTAGAGCATTAGAACCCGTGGCGCGTGCTGCGATCCATCGGACGGTATGAGAAAGTCTCGCCGGATCTCATGCAGCGCATCTTCGATGATGTTCGGCATTGATGGATCATCAATCCAGGGCTGACCGCGTTCAGTGCTCATCACGTATAGCTCCGCGCGAGCTCAGTTGCGCCCTCAAGCGATCCAATTGCATTCAGCGCAACTTTCAAATCCTTCGTGTTCATATCCTCGAACGGAAGCGCCATCAGGGCCATTACGCGTGCTTCAAGCAGCATGTAAGCCGTCTCGAAAGCCGCCACCCACTCGTCATCGGTTTCGCCGTGGGGATCAGGAATGCCCCAATGGGCCTGAACGGGTGCGCCGGGCCATATCGGGCAGGACTCGCCAGCTGCGTTGTCACAAACGGTCACCACGATATCCATCTTTGGCGCTTCAGCAGTTTCGAATTCCTGCCAGCTTTTAGAGCGAAACACCGAGGTATCATAACCCTTCGAAGCAAGCAGTTTGAGACCGAAGGGGTTTGGCGTTCCCCGCGGCGTGGATCCCGCAGAGAAGGACGACACGCGGTCGCCGCCGTGTTTTGCCAGAAGCGCTTCTCCAAGAATGGAGCGAGCCGAATTCGCCGTGCAAAGTACCAAAATGTTTGTCGTCATGGCCGGATGATCTCACCGTCTTCTTTCGTAAATTCTGGGAGTGAACCCTCGGGAAGCAGTTCAAATACTGCCTTCGATGGACGGCAAAGCCTCACACCGCGCGGTGAACAGACAATCGGTCGATTCACCAAAATCGGATACTCAATCATTGCGTCCAAGAGAGCATCATCTGTTATCGAAGGATCGGTGAGCCCAAGCTCTTCTGCCGGTGACTTCGAGGTTCGAAGAGCACTTCGTGGCGTTAGGCCGGCAGCAGCAAACAGACCAAGCAATTGTTCGCGGGTCCAGCCTGTGTTCAGATATTCGATAACGGTATGATCTGCGCCCGATGCGTCGATCATCGCCAACACATTTCGGGAGGTTCCGCAGGCCGGATTGTGGTGGATGACGATCATGTTTTTTCCCCGATCTGCCAACGGCAATAGGCCCATGCGAGAGCAGCGCCGATAATCTGCGCCACGATAAAGGCGGCAACATCCGGCGGGCGTATGCCTGCGAATGTATCGCTGAAGCCTCGCGCAATCGTCACGGCAGGGTTTGCGAACGACGTTGATGCCGTAAACCAGTAAGCCGCTGTTATGTAGAGACCGACCGCTACTGGCACTGCAGACGCTTTCGCGCGGATTGTGAGAAAGATAACTGCCACGAGGCCAAACGTGGCGACAATTTCTGCGAACCATTGCGAAGGTCCCGTCCGGATCTTCTGCGAGAACTGCACAGCATCAAGTTCAAACATGAGATGAGCGGCGAGCACGCCAAAGAGCCCACCTGCGATCTGAGCGATTACGTACTGAGTGCCAAGCGAGGAACTGATCTCGCGTCGCAGTCTAAAGGCAAGCGTTACGGCCGGATTAAAGTGCGCACCCGAAATCGGCCCGAGCATCGTTATAAGAACAACCAGTATCGCGCCGGTCGGTATCGTATTGCCAAGCAGCGCTATGGCGATGTTATCGCCGGCGAGGTTCTCGGCCATGATGCCGGACCCTACAACTGTCGCGAGCAGAAAAGCCGTTCCGACGAATTCAGCGCCGAGCTTTTGAGAATTGGCGTATAACATCAGCTGGTTAGCGCCGCATCAGGACTCAACTTTCCAACACGCTCACGTATCAGTGCATCGCATAATTCCGGCCGACCACCGCAGCAATCATCCATTAAAAAGGCCAGAAGCGTGCGCATGGTCTCAAAATTGGCGTGGTATACGATCGAACGACCCCGTCGTTCAGCCTGCACGAGGCCCACTCGCGAAAGGCTCGCCAGATTGGCACTCATAGTGTTTTGGCGGACGCCGAGTTCGTGGGCGATTTCACCCGCGGCCAAGCCACTCTCTGCGTTTTTTACAAGCAATTTGAATACTTTAAGCCGAGTATCATGTGCCAAGCTATCCAACGCTTGGACTGCTAAATTTATATCCATGCATCAAGATATCATGATATGTAGTATTGTAAAAGCGAAATATCTCACCCATTTAGAGTTGGGCAGGCATTGCGCATCGCATCACCGGCCCGTAGGCAGAAACGCTTTGGAGGGGCGCTCATGGCATATGTCGAAACACTCAACGCTTCTGAAAATACACCTAGAATTCACACTGCTGCGGAACGCTTCGGCGTAATCGAACGACCGTCGTTGGAGTGGAATGCAGAGGTCGAGGCCGAAACCGCGCACCTCTACGAGCGAGTTTCGCATCACATTCCTGAATTTGAGTGGCCGGTCTATGCGCCCTACGTGGCGGCAATCAATCGGCTGAAGAAAGAGCGCAACGCTGTTATTCTGGCCCACAATTACCAGACCCCTGATATTTTTCATTGCGTGGCAGACATCGTTGGAGACTCTTTGCAGTTGGCAAGAGAAGCAACCAAGGTGGATCAGGAAATCATCGTCCAGTGCGGCGTGCACTTTATGGCTGAGACGTCCAAGCTTCTGAGCCCCAACAAAACTGTTCTCATTCCAGACTACAAAGCGGGCTGCTCACTGTCAGAAAGCATCACCGGAGCCGACGTGCGGATGCTGCGTGAGAAGTATCCGGGTGTCCCCGTTGTCACCTACGTCAACACATCTGCCGATGTGAAAGCGGAAACGGACGTGTGCTGCACGTCGTCAAACGCTGTCGAAGTTGTTGAAAGCTTCGGCACCGACCGAGTTTTATGCATTCCTGACGAGTATCTTGCGCAAAACGTCGCAAATCAGACCGATGTGGAAATCCTCACCTGGAAAGGCCATTGCGAAGTGCACGAGCGCTTCACGGCACAAGAGTTACTCGACTACAAGAAGAGTGATCCGTCGATTGAAATCATTGCTCATCCGGAGTGCCCCGTTGAAGTTGTCGAGGCCGCCGACTTCTCTGGCTCAACCGGCGGGATGATCGACTATGTGAAGAACAACAGGCCGGAAAAAGTTCTGCTGGTCACCGAGTGCTCAATGGCATCGAACATCGAGTCCGAGGTTCCAGAAGTTGAATTCGTAAAGCCATGTAATTTGTGCCCGCATATGAAGCGCATCACATTGCCTAAAATATTGGACTCACTGTGCAACATGACCGACGAAGTGCATGTCGATCCTGCAATTGCGAGCCGTGCACGCCGCGCTGTAGAGCGAATGATCAATTTGAAGCAGTGACGTCACTTGCTAGCTATGTTTCACCCTAATACTGGGTGAAATATGAGTGCTAGGGTCATAAATTGGTGACAAAACCCATCCTTATCATCGGCGGAGGTCTTGCGGGCCTTTTCTGTGCGCTTAAGCTTGCACCAAAAGCAGTTACGGTGCTCGCCTCTGCCCCGATTGGCCGTGGAGCATCTTCTGCTTGGGCCCAGGCAGGTATCGCAGCAGCAGTTGCTCCCGGCGACACGATTGAACAGCATGTTGCGGACACCATTGTTGCCGGTGACGGCATCGTGGATGAGCAGATCGTGCGGATGATGGCACAAGAAGCCGTTGACCGCGTCACTGACCTCATGGAGTTCGGCGTACCATTTGATCGAGACCTAGAAGGCGCGCTGGCAGTAAGCCGTGAAGCTGCACACTCTCAAAGTCGGGTAATCGGCGTTAGCGGGGACAAGGCAGGCGCAGCGATCATGCAAGCGCTCGTGAACGCGGTTCAAGAATCGTCTCATATATGTTTGCTTGAAGGCTACGTCGTTGAGGACCTTGTCACCGATCAGAGTGGATCGGTGGTCGGCGCTGTTGCACGGGACAATGCGGGCGAGGGCAGCCTGCACACGATAAATGGAAGCAATGTGGTTTTAGCGACCGGTGGTGTTGGTCATCTGTATCGTGTGACGACGAATCCGAATGAAGCACGCGGCGGCGGCATCGGCATGGCTGCGCGGGCGGGTGCTCGCATGGCTGACATGGAGTTTATTCAGTTTCACCCGACTGCGATTGATGTCGGTGGTGATCCCGCACCACTCGCGACAGAAGCATTGCGTGGTCACGGTGCACATCTCGTCAACAGAGCAGGGCATCGTTTCATGACCGACCTACATGAGGACGCCGAATTGGCTCCGCGTGATGTGGTGGCCCGCGGTATTTTTGCCGAAGTCGCAGCGGGCCGTGGTGCGTTTTTGGACTGCCGAGAGGCAATTCATAACTTCGCGGAAGAGTTCCCGACAGTGCACGCCCATTGTGTGGAGGCGGGTATAGACCCGTCGTGTGATTTAATTCCAGTTGTTCCCGCTGCGCATTACTTCATGGGCGGCGCGTGGGTGGACGATTTCGGAAAGACATCTGTGGATGGGCTTTGGGCAGCTGGCGAATGCTCGTCTAGCGGTGCCCACGGAGCAAATCGCCTGGCATCGAACTCCCTGCTTGAGGCAGTCGTCTTTGCAGGTCGCATAGCAACAGCGCTTAAAGCTGATCCGGCCTGCGAGGATGCCGACCAAAATTGGCGCGATGGCTCAGTTTTGACAGATAAGCACCCGGTTAACGTGGATCATCCCAACATGACCCGATTGCGTGAGACCATGAGTGCATATCTTGGTGTTCAGCGAGATGAGCAGGGGATGAGAAAAGCACTCGCGACTATTCTTGAGCTGGAAGGGGATGTCCATTCACAGCGCTTTGCCAATGTGCTTACAGCTGCAAAGCTCATCGCCATCTGCGCTCTCAACCGATTGGAAAGCCGGGGCGGGCACGCGCGCACGGACTTCCCAGAGGCGGACCCGGCTTGGCAGCGGCGAACGCTAACCACGCTTGAGCAAGCAGAAACAGCCTATCCATCTGCGAAAGTCACCGAAGATGCCTGAACCAATCGCGCTTATGTTGCCGCCGTTGGCAGTGGAAGAGGCAGTGAGAGCAGCGCTCGCCGAAGACCTTGGGCGAGCCGGTGACATAACGACGATGGCTACGATTGGCGACGAGAAAACCGCGACTGCTGTCATCAACGCCCGGGACCCAGGCATTCTGTCCGGTATCGAATGTGCGCAATCGGCATTCAAGATCATTGATTCATACCTATCATTCGACACGGATGTTCATGACGGTTCGGCGCTCGCGGCTGACACTGAAATAGCAACAATTTCCGGCTCAGCGCGCTCAATCCTGACCGCTGAACGCGTGGCGTTAAACTTCTTGATTCGAATGTCGGGGATCGCGAGCTACACAGCCGTGTTTCAAAAACGCATCGCACACACGAGCGCAAAAATCTGCGATACTCGCAAAACGGTGCCGGGCATGCGTATGTTCGACAAATATGCAGTTCGATGCGGCGGTGGAGCAAATCACCGGTTTGGTTTGGACGATGCGATCCTCATCAAAGACAATCACATCGCTGTTGCAGGCGGCGTCGCTTTGGCGATTAAAGCTGCACAGTCTTATGTCGGTCACACGGTAAAGATCGAGGTCGAAGTCGACAATCTCAATCAGTTTGATGAAGCGCTCGCTGCAAAGCCAGACATCATCATGCTCGACAACATGTCGACCGCCGACATGGAAGACGCCGTCGACCGCAAGAACCGCAGCGATCATCAGCCAGCGCTCGAAGCGTCAGGCAACGTTGATCTGGACAGCGTGAAAGCCATTGCCGAAACCGGCGTCGATCTGATTTCCACTTCAAAAATTACCATGGCTGCCCCACCGATTGATCTCGGACTTGATATTTCAATCAGCTGAGGCGTGTACTTAATCCAAATCGAGCTTGAACGGCATTCCTTGAAAGCACTCCTGCGCTGTGGCTAGGTTTTCGAGTGCAGCGATCATTTCACCGCCGCGATGAAGCGTAGCATCTGCTAGCGTCACTATACGGTGGTTCGGCGACGCAAACGGCGCGTTGAAACGAATCTCGGCAAAGATTTCCTGCGCCGGTCGATCTGGCTGAAGTGTAGCCAGCACCGTCGCCGCCGACGCCGTTGAGCGTGATACACCCATCCAACAATGGATGACCATCGGGCGTACTTGGTCCCAGCTCTTCGCGAAGCCGATCATTTTGTCGATGTCGGTCGTTTTAGCCAGAGAAAGTCCTGGCGACGCGACCGCGATATCATTGAAGTGCAGGGTCAAATGATTTTCCAGCGAAACCGACGACGGCGTTGGCACTGGCATGTCATCGCTGATCACTGTCAAAACGTGACTGGCACTGTGCGCAGTCACCACCCTGGCGAGGTCCAAAAGTGGACAAACGACAAGATAGCTCATGAACGAGCATCCACTTGTTTAAGCAGCACCACAACGCGGTTGAAAAATGCGGCCTGAGCCTCGCTCGTCGGCATTGGTTCCAGAAGAGAAAGTTGGTCTTTCAATTCCGCCGCCTTGCCAAAGAACGTCTGCGCATCGTCATGAGAGAACCCCGCCAACTGCGTGGCCTCATGGTATGCTGCAATTTGATCGGCACGCTTGATCGCGTTTTTCAGTGCGGCTGGCAATTTTGCGTTCAATCCAAATCGGAGGTGAATTGCCGCCTGCAGGCGGTCCTCCACCTCTTTGTACTTGCCGCCCATGACTTGTTTGAACGGAGAGATCATATCACCGATCACATATTCAGGTGCATCGTGAAGCATGGTGGCCAGCAATGCCTTTGGCGTTGGGTTCGGCATGATCACTTGAAACAGTGCCTCCACAAACAGACTGTGCTGCGCCACTGAAAATGCATGCTGGCCGCTCGTTTGCCCATTCCAGCGCGCCACACGCGCCAATCCATGCGCAATATCCTCTAACTCGATATCTAGAGGTGAAGGATCGAGAAGGTCCAGCCGACGACCGGAGAGCATCCGCTGCCAAGCACGCGGCGGCGCTGATTTTCGATCTGGCACGTGTCAGGTCTCCGGCCAAGTGTAGGATACGTTTTTGGGCAATTCCACGGTCACAAGCGCATCGCCAACCTGTATCGGTTCGTCAGCTTCTTTGGCTGTTTGAATCCGATCAAGTCTGACAATTGCCAACGCTCTATCATCGACCACAGTGCCTATGGAACCGACGGGCTTTCCATTTGCGATAACATTTTCACCGGTGACGAGGCCGCTCCCCGTCACGGTGACGAGCCGCCGACGTGCAGTACCCCGATGCTGCATCCGGCTCACAATCTCCTGGCCGACATAGCATCCCTTTTTGAAGTCGACACCGCCGTTTTGATCAAACGAAATATCATGGGCAAAAGCGTCGCCGAGTTCGTAGTCGATACCTGGTTCAGGTACTCCAAACTCAATGCGAAGCGCGCTGTAGGCCTCATCTTTAGATGCCTGAGCTATAGGCGGTCCCCTAAAAACGGGCATCGTTTCTGGAAAGCGAATGTCGCGCTTAAAAGCTTCCGCGGGCGCTGAATCTGTTTCCCAAACAACGCTCACAGAGGCCTGATCTATCGGCGAAAAATCAACCTTCGAACGCAGGCGATACATCGTCATGCGTTTTAGGAAGGCGTCCGCATCTGCTTCTGGAATATCAATTTGAAATTCACCGTCGCTGTCTTTTCCGACAAGAAATTGAAACAGCACTTTGCCTTGAGGGCTTAACAACGCGCCGGGCTGCCGAACATCGTCTGCGATTTTATGAATGTCGCACGTCATCACATTATGCAGAAGTGTTTCCGCATCAGGACCGGATACGGTCACAAGTTTCCGTTCCGGCAAAAGACAGTGTTGCATTTTATGGCCCATAGTTTGACCATAGCCGTAGTGTGCGGCGTCTTTCGCGACAAGCTAAACGCTGTAAACACTTAGTGCCTGAGCTGCGTTGACGCCATTTGCCCGCATGCTATTCGCGGGATCGCGCACCATGATCGGGACCGATAAACCATGAAACACCTGACGATCCGTCGACCGGACGATTGGCATCTGCATTTGCGTGATGGGGCGATGCTCGAAGCAGTGCTGCCGGAGACTTCGGGCCACTTTGCACGCGCAATTATAATGCCAAACCTCGTTCCGCCCGTCGTCGAAACGGCGGATGCAGAGGCCTACCGTCAACGCATCACTGAAGCCCTTCCGGACGATCATAGCTTCACACCGCTGATGACGCTTTATCTGACAGAAGACACCAATCCGGATGACGTGGCTGCGGGCTTTCAGTCAAGCGCTATCACCGCAGTAAAGCTCTACCCAGCGGGTGCAACGACCAACTCCCAAAGCGGCGTTCGAGACATCACGAAGGTCTACTCCGTCCTGGAGCGAATGGCTGAAATTGGCATGACACTGTGTGTCCATGGGGAAGTCACGAGCGCCGATATTGATATATTTGATCGCGAGGCGGTGTTTATTGAGACGGTTCTGGAGCCGCTGCGCAAAAGAATTCCCGAGCTTCGTGTTGTGCTTGAGCATGTCACCACCAAAAATGGTGTCGATTACGTCCTTTCACAGGACAAAAATCAGGGCGCGACGATTACCACGCATCATCTCATTATAAATCGCAATGCAATTCTCGTGGGCGGTATCCACCCACACTATTATTGTCTTCCGGTTGCAAAGCGGGAGGAACATCGCGTCGCTCTCGTCGATGCTGCTACATCGGGTGATCCTAGATTCTTTCTTGGAACGGATTCAGCGCCGCACGTGGATGCGGCCAAAGAAACCGGATGCGGGTGCGCTGGAATTTTCACCGCACCAATTACTATGGCGTGCCTCGCGCATGTGTTTGAAGAACGCGGCGCTCTCGATAAGCTCGAAGCGTTCGCTTCAACAAATGGTCCCGCCTACTATCGATTGCCGGCAAATGCAGAGATGATAACGCTAACGCGTAAGGAAGACGCGTGGTCGCCGCCATCGAAAATAGAGACTGCTGACGGACCGGTCACGATGTTCGACCCCCAGTTCCCTTTGCACTGGGATGTAACCGGCTAATCCCCGGCCACAAAAAACCGCCAGGCCCCATCAGGCGTGATGCCGACGCGGAAAAAGATGTATGCGCCGAACGCCCGCATTTCTTCGTAGTCAGTCGCGGTGACCAGCCGAAACAATTCAACGCGCTGGACAGACGTGAGCATTTCCAAATCGACCGATACGAAATACGGCCAAACGAAAATCTCGGTCGGTTCTCCGCGGTCGAGATGAGCGTACCCGAGATCAAGAACATCCAGCAGAATCGCCAGCATCTCATGGCCTTGCGTGTCGCCGCTCATGGATTTGAGAAACTCAATCGGATCCCCGTCAATATCGGCGAGTGAAAGCTGTGTAGGTTCGGCACCTTCCTGGAGCAGTGGGCGCAGTGCTTCAATTTCACCTGATTTCGCTGCCTTGATCAGTTGCTCCCGCATTGTGCGAACAGGGGCAGGCAGCTGATCGAGGTCTGAGGAAACAATTGGTGCCGGTCCGCCTCGAACGTCCCCGCTGTCCGATGACGTTTCGGGCGTGATAAGCTGAAAAGGCTCTGGTGGCGGCACCGTTAGGTCTTGAGCCGCAGATGGTCCCACAACGCCGCCAATCAAAACGATAAACGCAACTGTGAGCCGCAAACAGAAACCAAACTTCAGAAAAATCAGCACCATCTCCCGGCGCTCATAAATTTTAAAACCTACTGGACAGTACGGTGCGCATTAAAGTCGCCAGAGACAACCCGCTCGCGAATTGATTCCAGAAGGGAAAGAGCAGCGTCTTCGCCTTCCAACAACACAGTCTCCTCGAGTGCGCGACAGATCGCTGCCTCGGCTAGCAATTGTGCGTCTATGCCTTCCAGATAGCCATCCGCCCAAGCTTCATCGTGAACTTCGCGCGCCATGTGACGCTTTTCGCGCTCTATTATGCTGTCGAGCTCTTCTAATGTCGCTTTCATCGGAACGGCTTTACAATTTCCTGCTGTCAACAGACTTTAACAGCTTCGCCCGGTGATTAAAGGGCAACCTTACCGAAAGCGTTAATGGCCTGTTAACATTTACTCGCCGTACCGTGCGGTGATCTCAGCAGCGATGGATTGGCCCTCCTGGACATAGCCGAGGTTGAGCTGTCGGGCCTGATCGGTGCACGTTTGGTGCACGCTATTAAAGCTGCGATACCCTCGATTGAAGCTTGCTATTAAATCGGCACGACGATTGGGCGCAGGGCTTTCGACGGACAGTATATTCTGCATTGCGTCTCGCCACTGGTTTGACGGCTCTTCGCAAAGATTGCTGAGATAGTGGACTGAACCAAGCACCTCTGCGAGGCGGTTCAGTCGCGTATCGTAGGGCGCAGTCGCAGCGGTTTGCGAAATCGTGGTACTTGGCAGCAAACAAGCTACTGAGAGAAAGAAGACAGAAATAAAAGAACGTCGTACCATACGATCAACTCACATAGCTTTCGGGCCTTTTGAAGATCGGAATGTAACTTGGGTAACTTTGTTACCGTGGGCTTAGCGCTAGCTCATTTTCAGGGTGTTGAACGCGATTTTCATCGAATTCGGCATCGATAATAGCTGGGCGTCTTCGGGCGTGAACCATCCGACATCGGCAGCATCGCTTGATGCCGTGAGAGGTGCCATATCCCTAACAGCAACACGAAAAACAATCAGCACCATCCGGCTCGTATGACGCGCCAGGGGATCGAGCGGAAAGTCATGCACATCGAAAACAGAGATGATTTCGCCATGCAAACCGGTCTCCTCTCTAAGTTCGCGAATTGCCGCCACGCGAATGTCTTCTTCGGGCTCTACGCGACCGCCTGGAAATGCCCATTGATCCTTTGACGGTGGGTTTGCACGTTTCACCAGTAGATATTGCCCGTCGTGATGGACGATGGACGAAACAGCGAGTTGGATTTTCAAAGGTTGTGCCATAATCATTTGAGCGAACGTATCCTCCAAGCGTTCTGACACAAATTTGTAGCGGGAAGCGGAAAATGTGCGGACGATTTGCTCTGATCCATTCACCGGAAGACCTGTCCGATGCTTTCGCTGTCGAAACAATCGATGCTTTTCCGCCACGCTATAATATTCCGCCAACGCAGCCTGTTTTGGTCGTTGCGAAAGACATCGATGCTCAGGCATCGGCCAGCAATCGCCCTGACCGGTTTATTCGGCTGATGCGCTGGGGTTTCATCCCAGGCTGGGTGAAAGACCCCGATGACTTTCCCTTGATCATAAATGCCCGGTCAGAAACTGCGGCGACAAAGGCGTCTTTTAGAGCGGCGATGCGGCATCGCCGGGCCATTTTGCCAGCAAGTGGTTTTTATGAATGGAAACGCGACAGCGAAAACAAGACCTCACAACCCTATTGGGTATCGCGTCCGGGCGGAGAAATCGTTGGTTTCGCTGCGCTCTATGAAACATGGGCGGGAAAAGATGGAAGTGAGATCGACACCGTCGCAATTCTGACAACAGAGGCGACCGGAGCGTTTGCAGACATTCATCATCGTATTCCGGTTGTCATCGATGGTGATGAAGCGCAGCGCGAGTGGCTGAATTGTCGAGAAAACGAGCCGCGCGATGTTGCGCATTTGCTAAGCGCTCCCCGCGATGATTTCTTCAAGGCCAGGCCCGTTTCAAAACAGGTCAATAGCGTCATAAACGACAACGCAGAACTGCAGGTGGAAGTCGCATTGAAGGCGGCAGATGAAGGGGACGAAGAGACAACGAGCGATCAATTGGCTTTGTTTTGATGCGCCAGGTATCTGCTGACGCGATCATGGTCCCAAGAAAGCGTCAGCCATGTGCACTGAACAATGGGGCGCAAACTTCAATACACGATACCCAGGCACGAAAAATTCGTGCACCCAAGGTGTACCGACGCACTACTGTGAAAGCCACGCTGCGCTGGCGGTTTTTTCCAATATTTTCGAGAAATAACAAATATTTCATCAACGAAAGATAACCATGGGTAGTCGGCATTTTCGATGTCTCGCAAAGATTGAAAAGGATAACGTTTCGTCAATTGTGGACGTTAACGTTTCCAATCTTTATCCCGCAGTAAAAAACCGAATCACGAAGTCAAGATGGCCGAACTAACCCTCTCTTTTTACGACACTCTTACGCGTAGTCAGCGCCAATTTACGCCAATCGATGCGGCGAATGTGAGGATGTATGTCTGCGGGCCGACCGTTTACGATTTTGCCCATATCGGGAATGCGCGTCCGGTTATCATGTTCGACGTGCTGTTTCGGCTTTTGCAGCGCGCCTATGGCGAAAGCGCTGTCACCTATACGCGGAACATTACCGATGTGGACGACAAAATTAATGCGCGTGCGCTACGGGATTATGCTGATGAGATTGCGAGCGGCGCATTATCGCTCAATGAAGCGATTGCGGAAGTTACTCAAACGACCACCGCTCAATTTCACGCCGACATAGCTGCGCTTGGTTGCGTGCCGCCGACTTATGAACCGAAGGCGACCGAACACATCGAGGGCATGATTTTGATGATCAACCAGCTGATGGAAAGCGGCAACGCGTATCTTGCGACCGGGCAAGCCGGCAAAGAGATATTGTTCAGCGTTGAATCCATGCCGGATTACGGCGCGCTTTCAAATCGCAAACTGGAGGACCAGCAGGCGGGCGCGCGGGTCGCGGTGAAAGATCATAAAAGACACGCATCGGATTTCGTGCTTTGGAAGCAGGCGGCTGACAAGGAGCCCGGTTGGGATGCCAAATTCGGCGATCAGCATATTCGTGGTCGGCCGGGATGGCACATCGAGTGCTCGGTGATGTCAAAGCATTTTCTTGGTGAGGTTTTTGACATCCACGCGGGCGGTATCGATCTCGTTTTCCCCCATCATGAAAACGAAATCGCACAATCACGCTGCTGCTCTGGCGAAAAGTACATGGCCAATTACTGGCTGCACAACGGCTTTTTGCAGGTTGAAGGCCGTAAGATGTCGAAATCTGAGGGAAACTTTATCACGATTAATGACCTGCTGGAGACGGATCGCTTCGGTGGACGTTCTTGGCCGTGTGAGGTGCTGCGTTTCGCGATGATGATGACCCATTACCGCGAGCCCATCGACTTTTCTCTGGCCCGTTTGACCGAGGCCGAGAATATCCTCGCACGCCTTTGGCGACGTGCGGAAGATGCGGAAAGTGTTGGGGACGCTGACGACATTGATCGTGCACTGGCTGATGATCTCAACACCTGTGATGCGATCCGCGTGTTGAACCAAATGGCAGGCAAACCGCTCAAGCAGGCATTAGAGATGCTTGGATTGCCGCCGGAGCAGCCTAAAACAGGAATTGATGAAAGCGAAA
The DNA here is from genome assembly GCA_038745535.1 of Pseudomonadota bacterium. GTDB lineage: Bacteria > Pseudomonadota > Alphaproteobacteria > Rhizobiales > Rhizobiaceae > JBCDLI01. The sequence goes on from JBCDLI010000024.1 coordinate 32,643, forward strand.
TTCAAACGATTATCGAAGAGCGTCTGAACCACATCAAAGAGAAAAATTGGGCTGTAGCGGACCAAATACGCGACGATCTGATAGCGCGTGGGATTCAATTGAAAGACGGCAAGGATGCAGCGACAGGCGAACGGGTGACGACCTGGGAAGTCTGCCGCTGACATACAGGTTAGTGTCAATCGCTGTTTGA
>JBCDLI010000025.1:0-32177 GCA_038745535.1 Pseudomonadota bacterium
ACCCTTCGGCAACACTCGATCTGCAAGAAAAGCGAAATGGGTCTGTCCCGTCACCGGATAGTGTGCACGCGGTCTTTTCGCTTCCAGCGCGTGCTGCAACGCACGGAATACCGGCTCAACACCGGATAAATCTTCCGGCGGTCGCGATGCCCTCAGCTTTTCCAGCCGTAACGCAAATTTCTCCCGCATCGGTGACGCTTCCACGTCGATATGTTTCTCTACATACGCTGCGCCATTGACCATGATGTTGGATGGTATTGGGCCGGGCTGGATTGTCGACACGTGGATGCCGGTGCCCATGAGCTCTTGGCGAAGCGTCATGCTCAACCCCTCCAGCGCATATTTTGAGGCGTTGTAAGCGCCGCGCCATGGCATCACGACCCGGCCCAACACCGAAGAGCAATTAACGATGCGCCCGTGCCCCTGACGGCGCATCACTGGAACCGCGCGCCGCATAATCTCGTGATAGGCAAACAAGTTCACTTCGATCTGCTCGCGCAACGCTTCGACCGGCAAATCTTCCACCGCGCCCGGCTGAGCATAGCCCGCATTGTTGAACACCGCGTCCAGCCGACTGCCTGTGGCATGCATCAAATCCTCAAACAGCTTCGCGATACTATCGGGGTCGCGATGCTCCAGGTGGTAGGCTTTGCAGCCCTCAGACCGAAGCCGTTCAATGTCGACATTGCGCCGGGCGGTAGCGTGTACGTCATAGCCGTTTTCTACCAGCCGAAGCGCGCAATAGGCACCGATGCCGGTCGAACACCCGGTTATCAATATCGAAGTTTTCGGCTTGTCTGACACGGAGCTTCCCTCATTGCCTCTTGCCTGAAAAACGGTTTCCGAAACCAACATCAAGCTTGTAAAATTGCACCTAAGAATTTCATCGAATTCTGGGTAAATTGTGAGAGCATACCTCTACGTCATGGAGGAGCATATGCTTGACACATTGGGACCTTGGGAACTTACGTTTTTCCTTACGGCTGTGATGACCATCTGCTATTTTGTGGGCACGTTCGTGGACCAGATCTTGGACCGCGAAGCTTTTGACGTCGTCGGCAACATGATCATCTTGGGTTGCGGCAGTGTATTTGGCATTCACGTAAGCGCCGAGTTCGCAGTACCTCAGGATGATTATATTTTGTTGCTCATGTGGGGCATTTGCGGTGCGTTTGGCACATTAGCCGTGCTGATCATTACAAAAATGGTGACGAGCCGCTTCGGTTTTTAACCCGCCGCAAACCCGATCATCCGCCAAATATCGGCGGGTTGAACGCCCGCCTCCCGCAATGATCGAAGGCTCGTATCGCGCTCACTCTTCGATAATTTTCGTGTGTCGTCTGCCATCAACAATCCATGATGCCGATAGGCGGGCGTTACAAACCCAAATAGCGCTTGAAGCAGCACATGCGCGCTCGTCGCATGAAAAAGATCAACGCCGCGCACCACATCTGTCACACCCTGCAGCGCATCATCGACCACGCACGCCAGATGATAGCTCGTCGGCGTGTCCTTTCGGATCAGCACGAAATCGCCCCACGCCTTCGGCGACGCTTGCACGTCTCCGTGTTCGCCGTCGGGTCCTTCACCGAATTCGGTCCACGCTAAATCTCTTCCCGCGTGAGCAATCGCGTCTCGCACATCAAGGCGCAGCGCAGCCCCACGGTCATCGCACTCCTCATCTTCATAGGCCCTGCCCGGAAACAGTGGACTGCCATCGGGATCACGCGGCCAGATCTGACCCTGCGCTTCGGCCTCTTGAACAATCCCCGTGATATTCGAACGACTGAGCCGTGAACCATAGAGCAGCCCCGCATCGGCAAGCTCGTCGGCGTGCACTCCATAAATCCCGAACCGCTCGCTCTGCCGGATTGGCTCTTCATCCCACTCAAAGCCGATCCATTCCAGATCGCGCAGCATCTGCACTTCGAGCGCAGGCGTGCAGCGCACGGTGTCAATATCCTCAATCCGCAACAGCATCTTACCGCCCGCCTCCCGCGCGTGGCGCAAATTGGTCAACGCCGAAAACGCGTGACCCAGATGCAATTCGCCATTGGGGCTGGGCGCAAAACGAAAAATCGGCTGGTCGGTCACGGATGTTCAATCACGGCTTGGTCGGCAGTTCAGACTGACGTATCCGTTCATCATGAGCCAGAGGTCAACAATTGAAACGCGCACCGATATCGCCCTTGGTCTCGAAGCACTCAGAATGTCCGACCCGCGCATGGCGCAAATGATCGCTAGGGCGGGCAACATACCTCTTCGGCGATCAGAACCCGGATTTGGCGGTCTGGCGCGCACCATCATCGCGCAGCAGGTCTCCAAAGCGTCCGCCGACGCAATTTCCAAACGCTTCTTCGACGAGATCACACCTGCCAATCCGACAAGCTATATCGAGGCAGGCGAAGGCGCTTGGCGTCGCATCGGCCTCTCGCGACCCAAACAGCGCACACTCACCGCCGTGTGCGCCGCCTGCGAGGCCGGCGCCATCAATCTCGACACAATTGCATCTGAAGACGCAGAAACGGCCATCGCCAGACTGACCGAGATCAAGGGCATCGGCCCGTGGACGGCGGAAATCTACCTCATGTTTTGCGGCGGCCATCCCGACATCTTTCCCGCCGGAGACCTCGCCCTGCAAATCGCAGCGCACGAAGCCCTGGACCTCAACGCCCGCCCCAAACCGAGAGAGCTATCGGCAATCGCCGAATCATGGCGGCCATGGCGATCGGTCGCCGCGCGGGTTCTCTGGGCTTGGTACGGTGTGACCCGAAGTCGAGAAGTCATGCCTTGAACCGCGCACCAGTGAGCACAAAATATTGGAAAGCAAGCGGAATTGACGTGTGTATGGACTGTCGCAGAGTTGCGAAAAGGCTTCACAATCTCGTCACAAGCCGCTTAGTATAAGGACGCAGGGACAGGAGAGGCAATTTTACTGTGACCGTCGCAGTATCACCGGAATCACTTCCAGCACTGGTACTCAATGCCGACTACAGGCCACTGAGTTACTATCCGCTTTCCGTTTGGTGTTGGCAGGACGCCATCAAGGCGGTGTTCCTCGAACGCGTGAACATCGTGGCCGAATATGAGCACTGCGTGAACTCGCCGTCCATGGCGATGAAATTGCCGAGCGTTATCAGCCTAAAGGAATATGTGCAGCCAGCGCGCCATCCGGCATTCACGCGCTTTAACGTGTTCCTGCGTGATCACTTCGAGTGCCAGTATTGCGGCTCGCCGGAAAACCTGACCTTCGACCACCTGATCCCGCGCCGCTATGGCGGGCAGACCACGTGGGAAAACATCGTCACCGCGTGCTCAAGCTGCAACCTGCGCAAAGGCGGCAAGATGCCCAGCCAAGCGGGCATGCACCCGCGCCAAAACCCCTTCCGCCCCAGCGTGCATCAACTGCACAACAATGGACGGTCCTTCCCACCCAACTACCTCCACGAAAGCTGGATGGATTATCTATATTGGGATGTGGAACTGGAGCCTTGAGGGGTGGGCGGGGTGTGAGCAGTCGGTGTCTGTCACGGGCGCTATGAATGCGATTAAACTGGGCCGTTAATGCTCATGACAGAAGCCAGTTTACTTGGAAATCGGGTGCCAATTAAAAGAACCTGACCATTAAAAGAGTTATCCCTACTCCGCCCCGACCACAGCAGCCCTAAAGGCTACAAAGGCAAAAGCTGCGCTGGTGAGTACGTTCCAGCCCGCAAAGGATAGGCCAAGAAAACGGCCTGCAGCCTGATCGCATGAGGGGGGAAGCGTACTTTCCAGCGCGTTCAGCAGGCTCGTCGTATCGGTCGCGGCGGCGCCTCCGGTGGGCACAGCACAATCGGTTGGCCCTGCCCAAAACTGCCACTCCACGCCCGCGTGATAGATAGCGAGCACCAGCCCGTAGGTCATCAGCAAGCCCGTGATAGCCAGCATGCCGCGCGAGATGCATCCGGGCCAGACAAACCACGCCGATATCGCCGCAACTAGCGCAACGGGAATGGCGACATAATAGGGTTCGCGCTGTTCCAGACAGAGCGCGCACGGCGTGTAGCCAAGACCGTGTTCAAAGAACAGAGCTGTCGCGATGACGCCGCCCATGCCAACGGCCAGCACGAGCGCCCACACAAACTGTCGTGAGCCGTCCACCAGGAGAGAGTTTGTATGAGGTGCTGCCATGGCGGCAGTCGATATTACGCCGTGAGAAAATCGACAATAAAATAAATCAGCGCTGGACCGCCGATGACCAATAGCGCGACCCAGATAAATCCTGCCAAAAGTCCGGCGATGGTGAAAAGCCCGTCCCGCTCGATCAGGCCCACGGACGCAAGCGCGATGCCGAAGCCCGGTACGGTGTTCGTCAACGGCAGGGGCACAAGCACGGAAAGCGCGGGCACCACCATCAGCGCACCGACAATGCGGCTTCCAAGCCTTCCCGTGACACCCGCAAAGCGCGGATGGGCGAGCTTTTCCAGCCAGCCGCCATAGCGTTTTGCGCGCGCCACCACGCCCAGCATAGTCTCGATTTCGATCTCGCGGTTGCGCAGTTTTTCCGGCAGCCAAGGCGCGCGTCTGCCCACGGCCATCTGCCAGGCGAGCACCGCCATAGGCAGCGCCACAATCTGCGGCAGGATGTACACAAACGGCAAGCAACACGGCAGCGACAAGATGAGTAGCATAAGGCCATAGGCACGCTCGCCCAGCGCGTCCGACAGATCGCCAAGCGTGATGTGCGTTCCGGTCTGCGCCTTGGCAGCCAGTACGGCTTCAATCTTGGCCAACGCACCGCGTGGCGCTTCGTCGGTCTTTTCGTCAATCATGGTGTGAGCGTTCATGCACGTCCCGTCCTTCACGCGTAGTATAGGCTTGCGCAAGTAAAGATGCCCATAACCGCTTGACGCTCGATGGCGTTCAAAATACGGACGGCTGCGTGCCCCTGTGGCGGAATTGGTAGACGCGACGGATTCAAAATCCGTTTTCTTCGGAAGTGCCCGTTCGAGTCGGGCCAGGGGCACCAAGCCTGTTTCTTCGAAACAGGCAGAAGCGGCAGTCACATCGCGTAGCGATTACACTGCAATTCGTATAGCGAATTGCAGAAAAGCGGCAGTCGTTTCAGAGAAACGACGAGAGCGCTCCTTCTGAGATTACCCACCTACCCCACACCAATTAAATATTGAGAAATCGTCCCAATGTTATATTGCACTGCAACACGAGACGGACGTGGAGCACAGGCTTGATCATCAAAGAGACGCCGAAGAGCCACGACGATTTACGCGCCAATTTCCGCTGGAGCATTCCTGAGCGCTATAACATCGGCACGGCCTGCGCGCGCCGTCATCGCCACTCGAATTCGCTGGCAATTTTGGATGTCGCCGAAGATGGCACGGTGCGGTCCTGCTCTTTTGCGCAGCTGGATGCCCTGTCAAACCGCTTTGCGAATGTGCTGGTGACGAACAAAGTCCAACGCGGAGACCGCGTGGCAATCATGGCATCGCAATCGATCGAGACCGCTGCCGCCCATCTGGCGATCTACAAGCTCGGCGCAATCGCCGTGCCCATGGCTGCGCAGTTTGGGCACAACGCGATTGTCCATCGGCTGAACGTTTCAGAAGCCAAATTTGCGGTCGTGTCATCAAACGTTCGCGAGCGTTTTGAGGCAGCCGCAAAGTCTATCGGTGTTGATCTCAAGTTAGCGGTGACAGACGGCGAAGGCGAAGACAGCTTTTCAACGCTCTGCAGCAAAGCATCGGACAACTTTCAAGCTGTCAGCACATCCGCCAACGGTCCGGCGATGATGCTGTTTACATCCGGCACCACGGGCACGCCAAAGGCAGCACTTCACGCCCATCGCGTGGTGCCCGCGCACGTACCGGGCATTCAACTCTCCCAAGACCTTATGCCCGTCGAAGGCGATCTGCTTTGGACACCGTCCGATTGGGCCTGGGCAGGCGGACTGCTCAACGCGCTTTTGACGGCACTCAGCCTCGGCGTTCCGGTCGTCGCCGCACGCACGTCGCGGTTCGACCCCCATTGGGCGGCGTCATTGATCACGAAAGTAAGTGTGCGCAACCTCTTCATGCCGGCGACGGCCCTGCGTTTGATGCTGGCCGAAAACGTCGGCCCGCTGGGAGACGTGCGCTCAATCGGATCAGCGGGCGAAGCCCTTGGCGCAGAAACGCTAGACCGCGCGAAAGCCGCTTGGGGCCTCAACATCAACGAGTTTTATGGCCAGACCGAGTGCAACACGGTCATTGGATCGTCATCCCTGCTCGGAGCGGTAAAATCGGGCTCCATGGGCAAGGCCACGCCTGGCCATCGGGTAAGGCTGTTAGACGAACAGGGTGCTGAAGCACCTCAAGGCACCTATGGCGAAATTGCGATCCACCGCGATAGTCCGGCCATGTTCCTCGGCTATTGGCGCGACAAGGCAGCGACGGATGCTAAGTTTTCCGGCGACTGGTTGCGCACCGGAGACGAAGCACGCATGGATGCCGACGGGTTTCTCTTCTTCCGTGGACGCACCGACGACGTCATCACCACGTCCGGTTATCGCGTTGGTCCTGTTGAGATTGAAGACGTGCTCACGAGCCATGATCATGTTTCACTTGCTGCCGTCGTGGGTATTAGCGATGTTGTCCGCACCCAACGCATTACAGCTTTTGTAAAGCTGCAAAACGCGATCCCATCGCCGGAGCTTGCCCAGCAATTGAGGTCGCTCGTGCGGTCGCGGCTTTCACCGCATCAGACCCCCGCCGAGGTGCATTTCGTAGATCACATTCCCACCACCGAAAGTGGCAAGATCATCCGCCGCCGCTTCCGCGAAAACGGCTTATCGTCCATCAACGCCGCTTGATCATTTCCGCCAATCGGTCCCGCATGGAGCGGGCAAAGTTCCGCGTGGATTTATAAAGATCGAGTTGAGAAGCAACTTGGCGAACTTCGGTCTCAAGCTCCGGCGACATGCCAATCACCAAATTGGTTATATCAGTGCGCTCGCTCCACAACCGGCTCATCATCGGATGTTCGGCAATCGCGCAACTATCGGCCGATAGGATGTTAGGATCGTCCAGCATGGTTTCGGTCGCGCGCATCATGAGTAAAACGCCCGGCGAGAAACGTGAAAGGTCCTCGTCATAGGTCGTCTTCCAAGTCCACGCTCGGTTAGCGTCCACGAACACAATCAACGACGCGATAACGGCACCATCCAATGTATAGGAGTGGATGCGAACCTTGTCGCTTTGAGCCAGATTATTCACCGCCTCGCGGGCAAATGCGCCCCGGTAACGGTCTGACGCGAGTGACGTTCGTTTTTCACCCTTCCAGCCACGGTTTTCCAGAAGCAGAAATTCTTCCAGCGCAAGGCGCACCTCATCGGGATTTCGCGCAATTGCGTATTTCAGATTACCCGCCTGATCCAACTGCCGCTGCAGGCGGCTATAGTTGCGACGGTGGTGCCCGGACATGGACTCCTGCAAAAACAGCTGCGGTTCCATCGTCGCGTCCAGAACCGGGCGCTGTTCGGCCTTCGTGGACGCTGTCGGCAATCCAAGTGAGATCGCAACCGACCGCATCAGTGAGATCGTTTTGCTGGTGACCGGCACCTGCGGCAGAACCATGATTTTCGGCAGATCAAGCGATCTTTGAGCGAGTGTGAAGAAGACGTCTTCTACGGTCTGAGAGGCTTCACGACGCTCGACAATCGGCACGCCGGAAGGGCCATAGGGGCTAGACCATGCGCGCATAATGGACGGCCCAAGAGAAAATCCGGGCCGCTCCACGGTAAACGGCATCAAGAATCGCGTCAGCGCATCATCCCGTCCCCCGTCTTGCAGGAGCAGGAGCCGCACCTGTTTTTCCTCGATGCGATTAAGCGCCGGGACACAAAACTTAGGCTGAAAGAAAATATTCGGTTCAACGGCAAAGTCAGCTGAGCCGTCAATTTGCTCCTGTATGCCAAAAACTGAGCTTGGCGGATACACGAGAAAACGGCGCTCACCGACGCTCAGGCGGCTTACCGATTTCAAATCGGATTTGCTTTCCTTTGCGCTGGTGGCAGCACCCGGCGAAATGCCCTCGCGCGCAACGATTTCTTCGATCATTGGAAGGCTAGACATCTCTTACATCTTCCTGAGTGGCAGGGGGCCAGCAAACGCAAACATTGACACGCCAATTTTCCGGCGCACCACGATGAACAGCAAAAGTGCCTCCAGTATCGTTGCGCTCGCAGTCGCAAAGGCGGCGCCCATTAAGCCAAATTGGGGAATAAGGGCGGCGTTTATTACCAGATTGACCGCTAGAACCGCCGCATAAATGACAGCGCAGATCTTATGGTGCCCCGTCATCGTCAAAAGGCTTTCGGCTGGTCCAACTGTGGAGCGCAACACAATGCCAATGACGAGTACGAACAACAGCGAATAGCCCGACACGAATTCTGAGCCAAATAGCGAGAGAATAAGTTGTCCCGCCGCAACGAGAACGCAGGCAAGCACCGCTGAAGGCCAAAACGACCAGCTGGCGGCTTTGACGGCCAATTCGCGTACCGCCGTCTTGTCGGTGTTGTTGATCTCAGCGGCGAAGCGATGGGCAACGCCCGCCTTCACGGCAAATGAAACGAACTGGATGAGCACAAGGGTCTTCACCGCCGCGAAGTAAACCGCGACGTTCTCCGGCTGCATCAACAGCCCGACCATCATGATGTCAGCGTGAACGAGCAAAAAGAAAAAACCCTCAACGAGGAAGATCGGCAGCGCCACTTTCAGCCAAACCGGAAGCTCGCTGATCGGCGCTACAGTGAGGCTGTGTTCGCGTGTGACATCGCGATGAATGAGCGCTAGCTGACCGAGGGTTGTCATATAAGTCGCGAGAACTGCGCAGATAACACCGGTCGTGCCGTTGATTGGAAAGTCCAGCATCCAAGCGACCAGCATGAAGACAAACAGCAAGGCCGGGCGCAGGATGTAAGTGGGCGTCAGCGAACGAAATGCCCAACCATGGGCACGACCAGTGCATTCCAGAGCATCGGCAAGCGACAAAAACGGCAGCGCGATGAACGCGATCAAGAACGGCAGAACGTAGTGTGAAGCGAGCAAGTCGCTAGCCAGATAGACCGCTCCCGCGCCGATAAGCGCAGCAAGCGTTGACGTTGATAGCACGAAAAACCGCGATGTTCTCAAAAGACCCCGCATACGGGCAAAGTCACTTTCGCGAAGATACTCCGGCAGAAAGCGCACGACTGCGGCCTGCATGCCAAAACACGACAGGCTGCCGAGGATAACCATTGAGATCCAGACGAGCGTGAAAATACCGTACTCAAAGGTGCCCATCAATCTGGCAAGCAGGACCTGACTGGCAAACGCCACCGCAGCGCTCGCGACACGGATGGCAAAAGCAGAAAGCGAGGTACGCTTGGCCGAAGACGCGCTGTCGGTTCCGGTCAGCAACTCATCGAATTTTTCCGCGAGCGGTCTCGCCCGCTCCCACAGCGGGTCAGGCAGACGTGCCTGCAATGTATCGACCGCGGAGATACGCAAAACTCAAATTCCCGCACAAAACTACGAGAACCAAGTATCTTCTAGGATTTAAAATTCCGTTCGGGAGCGATCAAAAATACGTGTTTGGATGCTGTCAGACTACGCAAATGAACCGTGGCAATGCTTGAATTTCTTGCCAGAACCGCACGGGCACGACTCGTTTCGACCGATTTTGCCCCAGGTTTCGTCCTCAACACCGCTCGCTGCACTTGCGGCTGCAGCCGCTGCTGCTGGCAGAGCCGCACCGTACCCGCCTGCCGCATTCGCGGTTTCCAACTCGCCCGAAGCGGGCGCATCACCGTGAGAAGCTTGCATAGGCGGCAGTGGCACCTCGTCAGCCGGTGGCTGCTCGCGCACGAGCTCGACCCGCATCATCCGCTGGGTCACCGTACGGCGCAGATTTGCAAGCATGCTCTGGAAGAGTTCAAACGCCTCCTGCTTGTATTCCTGCAGCGGATCACGCTGCGCATAGCCACGGAAACCCACAACCGAGCGCAGGTGGTCAAGGCTCACGAGGTGCTCACGCCATAGTTCATCCAGCGTCTGCAAAATCATCGATCGCTGAATGTAAATGTTGATCTCCGAGCCGAAGTCCTCAGCCTTTTGCTTTGCGCGGTCGTCCGTCACCTCGGTGAGCCGCGTCAGAATATCGTCTTCGGCAACACCGTCCTCTTTGGCCCACTCGATGACCGGAATATCCATGTTCAGATATTCTACGACATTCTTGTAGAGGCCTTCGGTATCCCACTGTTCGGGATAGGTGTTTTCAGGAATGTGCTCGTCGACGAGGTCTTCTACCACCTCGTGGCGCATCTCGGTGATCATGGTCTCCAGCTCTTCGGCGTCCATAACGTCCAAACGCTGCTCAAAGATCACCTTGCGCTGATCGTTCATGACGTCATCGAACTTCAGCAGGTTTTTGCGGATGTCGAAGTTGCGCGCTTCAACCTTCTTCTGCGCCTTTTCCAACGCCTTGTTGATCCAAGGGTGAACAATCGCCTCGCCTTCCTGAAGGCCAAGCTTTTGCAGCATCGAGTCCATGCGTTCTGACCCGAAAATCCGCATCAGATCATCTTGCAGCGACAGGAAGAATTTCGACCGCCCGGGGTCACCCTGACGACCGGAGCGGCCACGCAACTGGTTGTCGATACGCCGGCTCTCGTGACGTTCGGTGGCCAGCACATAGAGCCCACCAGCAGCCAGCGCTTGCTCTTTCAGCTTCTCAACTTCGGCCTGTATGGCAGCAGCTTTAGCATCGCGCTCTTTGCCCTCGCGCATATCGCCGAGTTCCTGTTCGATCCGCATCTCAACGTTGCCACCGAGTTTAATATCGGTGCCGCGACCGGCCATGTTCGTTGCAATGGTCACAGCACCGGGCACACCGGCCTGCGCCACAATCTGCGCCTCGCGTTCGTGCTGACGGGCGTTCAATACATCGTGCTTTACACCACCGGCTTTTACAGCCTCATCGAGGTGTGAAATCGCTTCTTCGAACATTGCGCGCAGTTCAGGTTCCTTGCCTTCCTTGATCTGGGCCAGTCGCGCCGCGACACGCTCACGCATCGCCTTCAACTGCTTTTTATCTCCCAGCATCGCCGACAGGAATTCTGACTTTTCGATTGAAGTCGTGCCCACAAGAACTGGCTGGCCCTGCCGCTGTGCCGCGATAATGTCGAGCGTCACCGCGTCATACTTTTCCTGCACGGTGCGATAAACTTCGTCGTCTTCATCCAAACGCTGGATCGGCAAATTGGTCGGCACTTCGGTCACTTCCAGACCGTAGATATTGCCGAATTCTTCAGCTTCGGTTGCAGCCGTGCCAGTCATACCGGCAAGCTTGTTATACATGCGGAAATAGTTCTGGAATGTCACCGATGCCAGCGTCTGGTTTTCCGGCTGAATGCTTACGCCCTCTTTGGCTTCAAGCGCCTGGTGCAGACCTTCCGAAAAACGGCGACCGGGCATCTGGCGGCCCGTAAACTCGTCGATGATGACAATCTCATCGCCTTTAACGATGTAGTCCTTGTCCTTTTGGAAGAGCGCGTGCGCCTTAAGCGCGTTATTGGCATGGTGAACGAGCGTGACGTTCTCGACATCATACAAGCTCCCATCTTTTAGAAGCCCCGCCTCACTCAGAAGCTTTTCGATCTTCTCATTACCGTCCTCGGTAAAGGTCGCCGTGCGCTGCTTTTCATCAAGCTCATAGTCCGTCGCGCCATCCAAGCTCGGCATGAACTTGTTCACGGCCACGTAGAGATCAGACTTATCTTCCAGCGGACCGGAGATAATCAGCGGGGTCCTCGCTTCATCGACAAGGATGGAATCCACCTCATCCACAATCGCGAAGAAGTGATCGCGCTGCACCATTTGCGCTCGGTCCATCTTCATATTGTCGCGAAGGTAGTCGAACCCAAGTTCGTTGTTGGTCGCGTAGGTGATATCGCATTCGTAGGCGGCTTTGCGCTCATCATCACTCAGGCCGTGGACGATGATGCCCGTCGACATACCCAGGAAGCCGTATAGGCGGCCCATCCACTCCGCATCGCGAGAGGCCAGATAGTCGTTTACGGTGACAACGTGTGCGCCCTTGCCCGCTAGCGCGTTGAGGTAAATCGGCAATGTCGCGACGAGTGTCTTACCCTCACCGGTCTTCATCTCCGAAATGCCGCCATCGTGCAGCACCATGCCGCCGATGAGCTGCACATCAAACGGGCGCATTCCCAGCGCGCGCTTGGACCCCTCTCGCACAACCGCAAAGGCTTCCGGCAGTAACTCGTCCAGCACTTCGCCCTTTTCCAACCGCTGGCGGAATTCTTGTGTTTTTCCAGCCAAGGCTTCATCGGAAAGCGCTTCCATGTCTTTTTCAAGCGCGTTGATTTGCGCAACGCGGGGCTGAAAACCTTTCACGCGCCTGTCGTTTGCCGAACCGAAAAGTTTACGGGCAAAGCCGCCAAAGCTGACCATCTCGTGCGGGCCTTTCACATACAGTTGTGCGGATGTTCCGCGTCAGCCGGATTAAGGTGTCAATCCGGGGCGCGCGCCTGCAAGTCTTCTATGGACGCGAAACCACCTCGCAGATAAGAGGGGGCCAAAATGATGTCAACGCTCACAACGCGCCAGAAATCAGCACTTTTTGGGTACCGCCCTAACCAAATCAGCTCTGCAAATTCAAACGACGACGGACACTTCAAGCCCATGACAATTTTCCAAACGAAGCGGTTACTTGCCACCGCGACGGCGTTTCTTACGATCACATGCGGAGCGGCGTTCGCTCAAGAGGCACCCGCCGAGGTTTCGCCGGACACTGTCGTTGGCACCGTCGGCGATGAGCAGATTACAGAACGCGATCTGCAATATACCTTGCAAGACCTTGAAGGCCAGTTTGCGCAGATGCCGCCCGGCCAGCAACGCTTTGCAGCTCTTATGTCCTTGATCGACATCCGTTTGCTGGCCCAAAAGGCCGACGAAGAGGGCGTTGACGAGACCGACGCATTTCAGGAACGCATGCAGTTTCTACGCACGAGGGCGTTGCATAATCTCTATTTCCAGAGCGAGGTGATCGATCAGATTACCGAAGATGAGGTTCGCGCCCGCTACGACGAAGAGGTCGCGGCAACGCCACCGACGAATGAAACCCGTGCGCGCCACATCCTCGTTGAGAGCGAAGACGAAGCCAAAGCGATCATCGAAGAGATTAATGGCGGTGCTGATTTTGTCGAAGTCGCGCAGGAAAAGTCGACCGGGCCTTCCGCGCCCCAAGGCGGCGATCTTGGCTATTTTGGGCCGGGCCGCATGGTGCCCGAGTTTGATACGGCGGTGAACGCGCTGAACCCAGGCGAGATAACCGCAGAGCCAGTGCAGACACAATTCGGCTGGCATGTCATCCGCGTTGAGGATCGCCGACCGGTTCAGCCCCCCGCTTTTGCCCAAGTTGAGCCTCAAATCCGCAATGCGCTTCTACGCGAACGCTATCTGAACCTGTTGCAGTCACTGCGGGCCGATGCGCCGGTTGACGTGACCGACCCAGCGCTCAAGGAAGCGTTTGACGCTGCGATGGCGCGCCAGCAGCAAACGCCAGAAGCCACGCCCGAATAATCTCGAAACGTTTCATCTATGAGCAAACACATTTCCCCGTTTGCACCGGGCGAGATCGGCGACGTTCCACCCATTGGCGGCATTGAGCTCGCATCGATGGCGGCGGGCATCAAATATGAAGGCCGGGAGGACCTATTGCTGATGACGTTTGCGACCGGCACGACGGTTGCTGGCGTCTTCACGCAGTCAAAATGCCCGTCAGCCGCCGTTGAGACCTGCCGGAAACATCTGCCCCATGGCGAAGCGCGCGCGCTCGTCGTCAACTCCGGCAATGCGAACGCTTTCACGGGCATGAAAGGCAAAGCAGCCGCCGATGAGACTGTCAGCGCCGCAATCGCAGCTATCGGTTGCGCGCCGCACGAAGTGTTCATTTCATCGACCGGTGTCATCGGCGAACCGATGGACACCTCGGAATTCGGGTCGCATCTGATCACGCTTTCAGAGAAAACCGTGGCCGACGGATGGGCCGCAGCAGCCAGCGCGATCATGACGACCGACACGTTTCCGAAAGTCGTAAGCCGCACCTTTCAGGCGCAGGACAAAACCATCACCGTCAACGGCATCGCGAAAGGCGCAGGCATGATCGCGCCGGACATGGCGACGATGCTCGCCTACATCGCGACAGATGCCTCTGTCTCTGCAACCGCACTGCAGACAATCCTGTCGGATAGTGTCGGCGACACCTTCAATGCCGTATCGGTCGATAGCGACACGTCCACGTCCGATACGCTTCTGGCTTTTGCCACGGGTGCTGCGGGCAATACAGAGATTACGGCAAAGTCCAGCGAAGGATTCACCGCGTTAGCCAGTGCAATTCGCGATGTCATGTCAGAGCTTGCCCTCCTGATCGTGTCCGACGGCGAAGGCATCACAAAACGTTTCCGTGTCGATATTAACGGTGCCGCAAGCGACGCGTCAGCGAAGCGCATCGCGCGAGCAATCGTTGATTCCCCGCTCGTCAAAACGGCCATCGCCGGCGAAGACCCCAACTGGGGACGCATCGTCATGGCCGTCGGCAAAGCAGGCGAACCGGCAGACCGCGACCGCTTGGAAATCCATATCGGCGATATGCTCGTCGCGTCGAACGGTGAGCGCGCAGCGACTTACATTGAGGCCGACTGCGCACGGTATATGAAGAACGCCGAAATCCATATCGCGGTCGATCTCGGTCTCGGCATGGGAAAAGCCTTCATGTGGGGTTGCGACCTGACAGCCGAATATGTGTCTATAAACGCTGACTATAGGAGTTAGTGTCGTGGTCTCCCTTCCACTTGTTCGGCGTATGGAAGCGGTGTCCTTTCGCGCGTGGCCTGCTGCGTCAGTGCATTATGACGGGAGCTGGGCGGTACGCCTGACAGCAAGCCATCCGTCTCGACGGCTGAATTCGGTCAATCCGCTTGATCCGGCCGACTATGTGGACATCGACAAGCGGGTGGCCCGCGCCGCAAAACGGTTTCAATCCTACGACCGCCCGCTTGTGTTTCGCCTATCGCCTCTGGCTCCGGCACCTCTAGAGATGCACTTCGATGCGCTCGGTTGGCAACGCGCTGGCGAAAGCGTTGTGATGCTCGGCGAGTTTGAGGAAATGGATATCGACGGCGGCTTTGACCTTGTTCCGCTAAAAGACATCAACCGGTATGTGAATTCATCCATTCGCATTTCAGGCGAAGAGCCCGAGCACAAGCCGGGTCTGACCGAAGTTATAGAAGCCATCCGCCCGCCCCATGGTATGTTTGTGCTCGAAGACGCGAACGGCCCTGTCGCTGCTTGCCTATGCGTTCACGACAATGATCTGGCAGGACTGTTTGATCTGTCCGTTCGACCAGACGCACAGGGCCGCGGTTACGGTCGGGCAATTGTGCGCGGCGCTCTGCGCTGGGCAGCCTCGCAGGGCGCAACGAAGGCCTGGTTACAGGTTGAGATCGATAACAAACGCGCGCTGCAGCTCTACAACCGGATGGGGTTTGAAGAGGTCTACAATTATGTCTACCGCATCGGGAACAATCTGTGATGGCGACACGCAAACTCGTTTTGGTTTCGGCCTGCGCGCTGATTGATCGCGACAATCGTGTTCTTCTTGCCCAGCGTCCCGAAGGCAAATCCATGGCGGGCCTTTGGGAATTTCCCGGCGGCAAAGTCGAGACAGGCGAAACACCCGAAGAAACCCTCATCCGCGAACTGGAAGAAGAGCTTGGCATCGTCACACAAGGTTCGTGCCTGGCACCGTTGACGTTCGCCAGCCACACCTATGATGACTTTCATCTGCTGATGCCGCTTTACATCTGCCGAAAGTACGAGGGCATTCCGGTGGGCCGCGAGGGCCAGAGCCTCAAGTGGGTCCGTGCCGCAAGCCTCCGTGAGTACCCAATGCCGCCTGCAGACGACCCGCTTATTCCCGCACTGCAAGACCTTTTGTAGTTGGCACGCTGGTTTGGCTAATACCCCGTCTTCGCAGGCGTGCCGTTTTCGCCCAAAATGTTAATCAAACATTCAGTCGCCGCTGTTAACGATCCTCATTAAGATATGAGGAGCGGGCATATGTATGACGGTGATGAATGGGACTTAATCCGCGAACATCGCGAAAGGTCGCGTTCCAAATCGCAATTTGCACTTCGATTGATCGCATTGACATGCGCTGGTGTTGCGGCACTCGCTTTGGTCGCGGTTCCATTTATTGATGGGGAAGCCGACCGGCGTATCGCACGCGGCTCGGGCGTCGATCCGATCACAACGGCGACAGTGCGCTCATCCTCCGAAGTCTACACGGTGCGGCGCAGCGTGTTGCAGCCATCCCCCACCGACGTCTGCATCATCCGTGCCAATGGCACTTTCGAAGGCAGGTGCTGAGCCATGTTGAGTGTCGTACAGTTTGAGCGTTTTGTTTCGGACGAGACGGGGGCCACTGCCATCGAATACGCATTGGTTGGATCAATTTTTGCCATAACGACACTGGGCGCTTTTTCGGCTTTTTCGGACGCCCTCGGCGACATGTGGACAAACTGGACCGATGAGGCGAACAGCGTGTTGAGCTAAAAGCTGCACGATTTTCCGACGATCTTAAATTCGTGAATCTCCATCCATTTGCTTGAACCGCTGAGCGCTCGTGACGAACGGTCGATCAATGGATGGCTTACGAAACCTCACACCGTTTAGGCTCTTACGTTCCCGCGTTCAGCCACTGCGCGACCTCACATTTGACGCCTTTGAAACGGCGCGTCGGCTGGTTCTCCCAGATCTCTGCTTGAATTGCGAAAACACGGTGAGCTGCAAGGGCGTTCTTTGTCCTGAATGCTGGGGGCAGATGCGGTTTATTTCGCAACCGCACTGCGAGATCACGGGCATGCCGTTTCAATACTCTTTCGGTGAGCGAATGGCTTCTGCGGAAGCGATTGCCAATCCTCCACCCTACACTCGGGCCCGCGCGGTTGCTTTGCACGACAGCGTGGCCGCACGGCTAGTCTCCAGGCTGAAATTTAATGATCGGACCGACCTTGCCCCTTGGATGGCGCAGTACATGGCGAAAAGCGGAGCGGAATTGATCGCCGAGTCCGACCTGATTATCCCTATCCCGCTGCACAAGTATCGCCATTGGTCGCGCCGTTACAATCAATCGGCGGAACTTGGCCGTGCACTGGCGAAACAAACGGGCCTCGATTTTCGGCCCGAAGCACTGCAAAGAAAGCGCAAAACCGCCCGGCAGGTTGGTCTGGGTCGTGAAGAGCGTGTCACAAACGTCCGTGGTGCTTTCCGTGTTCCAGACGCGGAAAACATTCACGTCCACGGGCGCTCAGTGCTGCTCATCGATGATGTGATCACCACCGGATCGACTGTCAATGCCGCGACAAAGGCGTTGCTTCTGGCCAAAGCAGCCCAAGTGAACGTACTGACATTTACAATCGCCAGTTCGTTCCACGCCAAAACGACTACATCGTAGGTTTTGCGTTTTACACTCCTCACGCCTATATGGCGCGAGAGGATTTTAAGATGGCCGAAGTAACGATCTACACACGTAAACTCTGCGGATTTTGCACCCGTGCAAAGCGGCTGCTCGACAGCAAGGGCGTCGCCTACACCGAACACGATGCCACGTTCGATCCGGGCCTGAAGCAAGAGATGATGAAGAAGTCTGGCCGCGCGACCTTTCCGCAAATTTTTGTCGGATCCGAACATGTCGGCGGGTGCGATGACTTATTCGCGGCAGAAGAGTCCGGCGCGCTGGATGCACTCCTGAAAGCCTAATTTGATGCACGTCGCTGCTCTGCAAATGCGGTCAACGACCGACCCGGCGGTCAACGTCGAGACATTTGAAACGTTGGTGCGTGACGCCGCATCGAGCGGGGCCACCTATGTGCAGTCACCGGAGATGACAGGCGTCGTGCAGCGCAGCCCTAAGAAGCTGCACGAGGTCGTCCAACCGCAAGGTTTAGACCCGCTGTTCAAGTGCGCGTCCAAATTGGCCGGGGAACTTGGTATCTGGGTCCATGTCGGTTCCACGCCGATTAAGATCGACGATGATAAAATCGCCAACCGGGCCGGCATCTTTGCGCCTGACGGCACACTCGCGACGACCTACGATAAAATTCACATGTTCGACGTCGATCTGGAGAACGGTGAAAGCTGGCGTGAGTCAGCGATTTACACGCCGGGCGAAGAGCTGGGCTTTACCCAAGTCAATGACGAGAATTTCGGCATAAGCATCTGCTACGATCTGCGTTTTGGTCACCTTTACCGCGATCAGGCGCTTACCGGTGCAAGCATCCTGACTGTGCCCGCAGCGTTTACCAAGCAAACCGGCGAGCGTCACTGGCATGTCCTACTCCGCGCTCGCGCTATCGAGAACGGCGCGTTCGTGATCGCGGCTGCCCAAGGCGGAACCCACGAAGATGGCCGCGAAACCTACGGCCATTCGCTGATCATTGCGCCAACCGGCGAAATTCTGGCTGAGAAAAACGACGATGAACCCGGGGTAATTGATGCGGTTCTGGACCTCGATGCAGTGAAAACCGCCCGCGAGCGCATCCCGAACCTGAAAAACGCGCGAACCTATGTCGGGGCGCCCGTATGATAAAGTTCACCCTTTCATGCGCGTCCGATCATCGGTTCGAAGCCTGGTTTCGCGACAATGCAGACTTCGACACCCAATCGAAACGCGGTCTCGTTTCATGCCCGATCTGCGGCACGTCCAAGGTCGGCAAAACGCTCATGGCCCCTTCGGTCTCAACGGGCAGAAAGCGCGAAGAGATGTCGGTTGCTGCCGGTGCCGAAGTTCAAGCCAAAATGTTTGCCGCGATGCGCGAAATGGCAAAACACGTGAAAGCCAACGCGGAAAACGTTGGTGAAAAATTTGCCGAGGAAGCACGCAAGATTCACGACGGCGAAAGCGATCCGCGCGGCATATACGGCAAGGCGACGCCGGAAGAAGTCACCGAGCTTGCAGAGGATGGCATAGAGTTCATGCCCTTACCCGATGTGCCCGACGAAGAAGAGCTGAATTAGCGCATGCGCTAGTAATCGGGGTCTTCGGTCGGCGGTGTCGAGACACCGTCATCGTCTTCATCCATTGGCGGTCCCGGTATGACATACGTCCCCGATAGCCAGCGATTAAGGTCTATATTTTTGCAACGTTCTGAACAAAACGGATAGGTTGCACGCGCAGCCGGTTTCCCGCACTCCGGACAGCTGCGTTTGGGTCGCAGAGGCTCCACCTTTGCTGCTTCGCCTGCTGGCATCAGGCACCCGCCGAAAGCCAATTAAAATGCACGCGATAGCCCTCACCGGTCAAAAGCGACACCGTCTCATTCAGTGGTAGCCCAACAACATTTGTGTAGGAACCGATCAGCTTGACCACGAAAGCGCCCGCAAGCCCCTGAATACCATAGCCACCAGCCTTTCCGCGCCATTGGCCAGACGCAAGGTAGCTCTCGGTTTCTTCCCGCGACAGGCGCTTGAAACGCACCCGCGTTTCCACCACGCTCTGGCGCACTTTGCCCTTTGGCGTAACGAGGCAAACGCCGGTATACACCCGGTGAGCGCGGCCCGACAGCAGCCGCAACGATTGCGCCGCCTCATCCAGCAATTCGCATTTTGGCAAAATCGTTCGGCCTACTGAGACGACCGTATCCGCTGACAAAACATAAGCACCGTGGTGATCATCGTCTGGCACGGTGCGCGAAGCGACGGCTTGCGCCTTCTCGCGGCTCAACCGCCGCGCCAACGAACGCGGGTGTTCTGACCGCATCGGTGTCTCGTCAATGTCCGCAGGGATCAAATGGTCAGGTTCAACGGCAATCTGATGAAGCAATGCCAACCGACGGGGCGAACCTGAAGCCAGCACTAGTTTCTGATCGACGCCCATGGATCAAACCCCAATCAGCAGGAGCACGTACTACGGTTTACTTGAAGCGATAGGTGATACGACCCTTTGTCAGATCGTACGGCGTCATCTCAACGAGGACTTTGTCACCGGTCAAAACGCGAATGCGGTTCTTGCGCATTTTACCAGCGGTATGCGCGATAATTTCGTGATCATTTTCCAATTTAACGCGAAAGGTCGCGTTGGGCAGCAGCTCCAGCACTTCGCCCGGAAATTCCAGAAGTTCTTCTTTTGCCATTCAGCAGATGTTCTTTCAATTTTGCAGCGGCAACCCCGCTATTTTCGTGCACACATATAGCTTGGGTCACGGTGAAACAACCGGAAACTCGGCATTCCTTCGGCCAGTAGCCGGTCTTCGCCGCGCTATGTGCCTTTCCAGTGCAACACACAAATGAGCGTGAAGAGACGCCGCGCGGTGTCGAAATCCACTTCGATCTTACCATCGAGCCGATCTTGAAGCGTTTCGGACCCGTCATTGTGAACGCCGCGGCGCGCCATGTCGATTGTTTCGATCTGGCTTGGCGAGGCGGTCTTGATCGCTTCGAAATAACTTTCGCAGATCATGTAATAATCGCGCACGAGCCGCTTGAACGGTCCAAGTGACAGGATGTGCGCCGAAACTTCTTCGCCGTCTTCCCGCGTTGTCTGAAAAACAAGCCGACCGTCCACGACTGACAGCTTAAGATGGTACGGCCCCGTTCCCCCATCGCCAATCGGCTTGAAGCTGTTTTGCTCTAGAAGGTCGAAGATCGCGACCGCGCGCTCATGCTCAACATCGGGCGCAGCTCGACCAATGCTCTGGTCAAGCTGGAGATCGGTGAGCCGATCAGTCTCCGCAAATTCGCCAGAACCGGCCATTTCGCCCGTTTTCTTGTGTCTACCAGAATCTAAAGGTTAAGCCGAACCGAGACCGACCGTCCGTGCGCGTCGAGCCCCTCCGCTTGCGCCAGCTTAATGGCAGCAGGACCGAGCACACGCAACTGTTCGGCCTCCAACTTCAGGATAGATGTGCGCTTCACAAAATCTAACACGCCGAGACCCGATGAAAAACGCGCCGACCGTGCCGTCGGCAGCACGTGGTTCGACCCGCCCACATAGTCGCCGACCACCTCTGGCGTGTAGCGACCGACAAAGATCGCGCCCGCATTGCGGATCGTGGCCGCCAATTCGTCGGCTCCATCGCAAGCAAGTTCAAGATGCTCGGCTGCAATGCGGTTAATCACTGCCATGGTTTTCGCCGACTTTAGATCATCAACAATGATGATCCCGCCAAAATCGCGCCAGCTGGCGGAGGCCGTTTCTGCCCGCGGCAGCGTCTTCAATTGCGCTTCAACTGCTTCACCCACGCGATCTGCAAATCCAGCATCATCGGTCAACAAAATGGACTGGGCGCCCGTGTCGTGTTCGGCTTGGGCCAAAAGATCGGCTGCGATCCAATCGGGATCGTTGTGCCCGTCGGCGACAACCAGCACTTCAGACGGACCCGCAATCATATCTATACCGATAGTGCCAAACACCTGCCGCTTGGCAGCCGCCACATAGGCGTTACCCGGGCCAACGACCTTCGAAACCGGCGCAATCGTTTCCGTACCATAGGCAAGTGCTGCCACAGCCTGTGCGCCGCCGATTCTATAAACTTCGGTCACGCCCGCCAATTTTGCAGCTGCCAGCACCAGCGGGTTCAAGGCCCCATCAGGCGACGGCACCACCATCACGATGCGCTCCACACCGGCAACGATGGCCGGAACCGCGTTCATCAACACCGAGCTTGGATAGGACGCCGTGCCGCCCGGCACGTATAACCCAACGGCCTCAATTGCCGTCCAGCGCGAGCCAAGCTCCACGCCGATCGCATCGGTGTAGCGATCATCTTTCGGCAATTGCCGCTCGTGGTGCGATTTAATCCGGTCGCGCGCCAGCGTCAGCGCTTCCAACGTTTCCGGATCGACCGACGCAAACGCGTCTTCGATTTCTTCTGCACTCACCTGCATCGTTTCAGCCGTCAGCGTAAGCCGGTCATACTTTTCGGTTCGCTCCAGAACCGCCGCATCGCCGCGCGTGCGTACATCCTCAATGATCTCGCGCACTGCCGCATCCACATCTGCCGATACTTCCCGCTTGGTTGCGAGGAAGGCCGCAAAGGAGGCATCGAAATCCGTGTCAGCGATGTTCAAACGGGTTGGCAAAAACAGCTCCAAAAGTTTTGGCAGTCAGAAGACTTATGTGTATCAGGCAGGATGACGCGGCTTGAAGCGGGTTTCCCACGCGCCGCCAAGATCGGCCAATTGTGCCTCCACGCACTCCACGTCAAGCCGTATGGCAGGACCATCAGAAAATACAATCTCGATTGTTCCCGCAGGCGCATCAGCGCCCGAAAACCGCAGGGCCAGCAATGAGAGCGCTTGGCTATCATCGCCGCGCTTCACGCCGGTGGACTGAACGCCCTTTACGCGGGCAAACGACAGTGCCGACTGACGGCGCTGGTGCGTCTTCTTGCGCTTAGACTTTTTCGTCTCGGCATCCCATGCGAAGCGATTTAACAGGAGCGAGAACCGGGCCGATTTCGGATCGTATTCAACAGCAGCAGGCTTGGTGATCGCGTCCTGCACCAATGCACCGATGACGTTCAAATCATCAGCGTCAAACGCGACCAGTCTGACAGGCTTTTCCATCGGCGTGTACCGCGGCCTAACCGGGCCGGACCCTCTCGATCTGAGCGCCACAGGCGGAGAGCTTTTCTTCCAACCGCTCAAATCCGCGATCAAGATGGTAGACCCGGTTGACGACCGTCTCACCCTTGGCAACGAGACCAGCAATCACAAGAGCCGAAGACGCGCGGAGGTCCGTCGCCATGACTTGCGCGCCGGTCAATTCACCGACGCCGGTGACCTTTGCACTGCGACCATCCAGCGAGATCGAAGCGCCAAGCCGCGCAAGCTCCTGCACGTGCATGAAGCGGTTCTCAAAGATGTTTTCGGTGATGGTCGACGTCCCATTCGCCATCGTCATCAGACCCATCAACTGCGCTTGCAGATCGGTCGGAAACCCGGGAAATGGCTCGGTGCTTACCTCAACCGGAAGAAGCCCATTGCCGTTTCGGTGAACGCGCAGTCCTTCTTCTTCCTGCGTCAGCGTCACGCCCGCCTCGCGCAGCACCTCGCATGCACTTTCAAAATGGGCTGCCCGTCCACCTTCTAAAAGCACATCACCGCCAGCCATACCGACCGCCATCGCGTAAGTGCCCGTCTCGATGCGGTCCGGCAAAATGCGATGGGTCGCTCCGTGCAGCGAAGGCACGCCTTTGATGTGGATGGTGGACGTGCCCGCGCCTTCGATCCGGGCGCCCATGGCGATCAGACAGTCGGCCAGATTGACGACCTCGGGCTCGCGCGCAGCATTTTCCAGCACGGTTTCGCCCTTGGCGAGCGTCGCCGCCATCATCGCCACATGGGTCGCTCCGACCGACACTTTGGGAAACGCATAGCGATTGCCGATCAATCCCTTTGGAGCAGTCGCAACCGCATAACCGGCTTCAATTTCAATGTCCGCGCCAAGCGCGCCGAGCGAATCCAAGAAAAGATCAACAGGCCGCGTTCCAATCGCGCAGCCGCCAGGCAGCGACACCCGCGCCTCACCCATCCGTGCCAGCAGCGGGCCAATCACCCAAAAGCTCGCCCGCATGCGCGACACCAAATCGTAAGGTGCCGTCACATCCACGATGTCGCGGGCGGTAAAGTGGATCGTGCGCGCTTTGTTTCCATTGGCAGCCCGACGCCGACCGGCAACCATGTAATCCACACCGTGATTGGACAGGATGCGGATCAACTGCTCAACGTCTGCCAAATGCGGCACGTTTTGCAGCGTCAGCGTCTCCTCGGTCAGAAGCGACGCGATCATCAACGGCAAGGCAGCGTTTTTCGCGCCCGAAATCGGAATAACGCCGTTGAGCGGCGCACCGCCAGTGATCTTGATGCTGTCCATCTGTGTTCCTAAAAAGTCGGCAAGGCAGACCCGAACAGCCCCACTGCGCCCGAGCATCCGGGGTCTAGACCATCATTGGGGCCGCTTCAAGATTAGTGGGTTAGTCGTTTGACTCGGCCTCATTATCCGTCACCGAAGCCGCGGCAATGCCGGGCTTGCGTTTGTCGCCCTTGCCGCTGCGCGTCGCACGGGTCTGCTGCTTTCGCCGCGCCAGATTGGCCCGCAATTGCTCGCGCAACCGCTCTTCCCGCTTCGATTTTTGAACCTCGTCGCCCATGAGATGCGAAATAGCGCGCAGCCGCGCCCGTTGAAAGCCTTAAACTCCGACGACATACAACGCGTGCCAACCCAGTTGGAAATCAATTTGCGTCTTGAAGTGCTTTGGCGCGTGTGGCATGCGCGCGTCTGCTGCTGCTATAGCTCAGGGGTAGAGCACTCCATTGGTAATGGAGAGGCCGAGAGTTCAAATCTCTCTAGCAGCACCACGCGTCTTTTGCGCCGCAAAATACGCAAGCTGCGGAACAGAATAGTACACTGGCGCTTAGCACAACAACACCAGAAAAGTGGACCGGGACCCCGGCGAAAAGAACGCTAATGGCAAGTCCTGAAGAGATAGAAAAACTCATAGCGCGTTGCGCCCTGAGCGACCGATCTGCTTTATCGCCACTTTATGAGGCGACATCAGCGAAACTTTTTGGGGTCCTGTTACGTGTTCTCAATGACAGAAGCGATGCTGAGGATGCGCTACAAGAAGTCTATATTAAAATATGGCATCGCGCCGACCGATTCCGCGCAAACGAATTCAGTCCCCTTTCATGGCTGGTGGTCATTACGCGAAACCACGCGATTGATGTCTTGCGGGCACGCAAGCCCATATCGGTCGAAGTTGACGAGGCATTTGATGTATCTTCGGATGCGAAAAATCCGGAAGAAGAGGCAATCAATTCTTCGGAAGGAACAAGGATCGACAACTGTCTGCAGGAACTGGAGACCGAGAGAGCGCAGGCGGTACGCGGTGCGTATGTGGACGGCTACAGCTATGTTGAACTGGCAGAACGGTATGCCGTTCCTGTCAACACAATGCGGACTTGGCTAAGGCGAAGTCTCCTCAGTTTGAGAAAGTGTTTGGAGCGATGAGCTCGCGCGGCAAAATAGATGATCAGACAGATATCTTGCTGTCAGAGTACGCGCTCGGGACGTTGCCTTTTAACGAACGGGTTGCGCTGGAAATAGAAATCAAAAGGGACGCCGAACTCCAGCAAAGACTTGATTGGTGGCAGTCCCAGCTTGTCACCTTTTCACAGGATATTGAGCCCGTTGACCCCGCCAAGAGCAACATTTGGTGCGGTTGAAACCCGATTGTTTCCGAACTCACAAGCTCAAAGCTCAATACCGGAAAAAATGAGGTTCTGGCGGGGCTTGTCTGCAATCACTGCAGCGGCACTCGTTGTTGTCGCAACGCTGTTGGCAGTTAATTTGCAAAATAATGATGATGCCATCCGCGATACGCAGCTTGTCGCTCAATTAACGGGTACAGACACGGTTCTTCGGGTGATGGCATCCTACAATCCCGGTGAGCAAACTGTCCGCGTGAATAGGACGGGCGGCGTGCCCCGAGATGGCCGCTCTCTGCAGCTCTGGCTTATCGCCGGAGACAATCCGCCGGTTTCACTTGGCCTTCTGCCGGACGCCTCATCTGGTGAGCTTACTGTCCCCGAAACAGCGCTCGAACGCCTCGCATCGGATGCTGTTTTGGCCATCAGTGATGAACCCTTCGGCGGCTCGCCGACGGGACAACCGACGGGTGCAGTGCTGGTGACCGGCTCACTGACCGAAATCTAGTGCGTCTGAAACTTTTTTGTGTCCTGCGACGTATCCTTTCCTGAAGTTCGGAAAGAGCATTGATATGTTTGTAAAAGATTTCACAGTCGTGACGGCAGCCTGCATAGTCGGTTTCGCTTTTGTGACCGTTCTCCTCCTCGGAGTTTAGAGCAAAATTTTCCCTGGAGGGTTGATGTGTTGATTGGCGGCCTGTCCGGACGCCAAAAGAACGGTTCAACCAGCGCTTAAGAAATAAATTCAGTTTATTTGAAACTTTTTGCCACCGGGCCCGTGTCTTCTTCTGAGCATGCATCAAAGCGTGCACGTAAGGAGGCCAAAAATGGCAAAACTAAAAACAACATTGACCGCAGCAGCAATCGCATTGTCGACAACAGTCGCGATGGCAACGAACCCCGAAGTCGGTGGCGCGGCTATGTTCGCTGACAAGACAATTGTCGAGAACGCAGTGAACTCGCCGGTCCACACAACACTGGTGGCAGCTGTTCAAGCAGCTGACCTTGTTGATACACTTAATTCGGAAGGCCCGTTTACGGTTTTCGCTCCCATCAACGAAGGCTTCGAAGAGTTGCCGGAGGGAACCGTCGACACGCTTCTCATGCCCGAAAACAAGGACATGCTCACGAAGGTGCTCACAGCCCATGTAGTCGCTGGCAAACTGTCAGGTGCTGACATCATGGCGAACATTGAGTCCATGGGCGGCGCCTTCAACATGGAAACCGTAAGCGGCGATGCATTGACCGCCCGCGTCGAAGGCGGAAAGCTCTTCATCTTTGATGAGAGCGGCGGCGCAGCGGAAGTTACCACCGCTGACGTCAATCAATCCAACGGCGTGATCCACGTCGTCGATGACGTTCTTCTCCCGAAATAAGACAGATTGAACGCCCGCAACGTCGCATTTCTGCGCGGAGCGGGCGGCCCTTCTGCGCAAACCTCATCCCGATATTACCTAAGGAACTCAAAATGAAACGCATCGCGTTTATAACAGCCATTGCAGCATTATCGTCATCGGCAGCCTTTGCTGACCACCATGCCAACACCACCGGATACGCCCTCAGCGCAGACGGAACCACATTATTGATCATGGACAGCTTAGCCGCTGCCGACGACGTGAAGTCCGTTGAATTGTCCTCCAGTGTTCGATCAATCGCTTGGCGCCCGGTCACTGGCGAGTTGCTCGGCTACGCTGATGGAAGCATCGTAGTGATAAACCCTGAAACCGGTGAAGCCACCGACCAGAGCGCTTCGTTTGCAGACGATGCTTCGATTGCAAGCGACGCGGTCGTTGCTTTTGACTTCAACAACGCCATCGACGCCGTTCGCGCCGTCTCATCCACCGGTGACAACCTCGTCTACTTCCCAATCGGCTTTGGCGACAATGATGAACGGGCAAACTCCGTTCGCCGCTTCACTGACGCCTTTTACGCAGAAGGCGACCCGTCAGAAGGTGCTGAGCCGCTGATTTTTGCCAACGCCTACACGAACGCAATCAATGGCGGAACGGCTGAAAGCACCTTTCAGTACGCACTTGATGCACGGGCGAACGCTCTCGTCAGTCTTGCAAACAACGCAGGCACATTGGAGACCGTTGCGCTGGTGACGATTGATGGTGAGCCTGCCTATATTTTGCCGGTTGGTGGCTTTGATATTGTTTCACCTGAGGAAGGCACAGACGAAGCCTACGCCGTGCTTCAAATCGACGGAGAAGAGACAGCGGGTCTCTACACAATCGATCTTGAAACCGGTGCTGCATCTTTGTTGGCCGATCTTGGGACAGCAGACATCGGAGGTTTCGCAACGTCGAAAAGCGCCATGTAGGTCGCCTGCATAGTCCCTTTCATCCGCTTAGGTAACCCACTCGCGGGTGGAAATCGGGAGCCTCGCACGCGTTAACCGCGTGCGGGGTTTCGCAATTTTGAAACAACTTACCAAACTGAAGCCATCGCCATGCAGTCCCGCACCGAGGTCACCGTTTTTCGCAGTATCGTGGCCGTGCTGGCACTGATACCGATTAGCGCGGGAGCCGCAGGTGTCTTTTACGGCCTCTCGTTTCCTGGATTTGACGTGGTGTCGCAAAATGCGAACGCATCCAGTCACTTCCGGTTTCTATCGGGAATTTTCTTGGCAATCGGCGTAGCCTACTGGACAGTTGCGCTTGCAATGGGGGATTGGCTACGACGCTTCCAGCTTCTGGCCGTGTTGACGGTGGTAGGCGGACTTGCCCGCGGCTTGTCAATTTTTGCCGATGGCACCCCTTCCACGGGTCACCAGATGGGATTGTTTATGGAATTAGGAGTAGCTCCATTACTCCTGTTTCGGAGCACGCGCTTGCATTTCCAACAGATTAAAAACCTCTGACAATAAGAACGCGCCTTCTGTCGGGAGAATGCACCGGCGCTGTGTGCTTGCTATCAAGAGAGGGTATGCAGAAACATTTTTCATTTTGGTAGGTCTAATGTACCCCCTCACTCCACGGCCCTTTGAACTGCCCGATAAAACTCAATCTGCCGGTCATATTCGCCGTGTTCGATGCCGCGGCTGGTTTGCCAATTGCTGTTGGTTGCGATGATGAGATTACGTTCAAAATCGACCAGCATGCCCTGACCAAAGATGCCGTTCGCCATCGGCGTTTCGTCACCGGGCAGCGTCCACCATTGATAGCCGTAACCGCGGTCGCGGTCGGTTTCGCCGACAAGATTGGACGTCGCGGTTTCGATCCATCCGTCGGGCAGAACTTCGCTCCCACCCGCGACGCCGCCTTCCAGCATGAACTGGCCAAAGCGCGCCAAGTCCCGCGTTGCCATTTGAATGCAACAACCGCTTAGTTCTTCATCGGTGCTGCCGAGCAACCACGTCGCCTTTTGCTCCATGCCAAAGGGCACCCAGATTTTTTCAGACAGATAGTCCGCGAGCGGCTGGCCCACGGCCTCCGCCACGAGAATGCCAACCAGATTGGTCTCGCCGGTGGAGTAATTGTAAACCTCGCCCGGCGGGTGCGCGCGCGGCAGGCGCTTGAGGTAGGTGACGATGCTCGCCTCGCCCTCTTCGGGTTCGGCATTGATGAAATTGGCCACGTCGGACGCTGGGTCACTGTAGTTCTCGTTCCACGCGACGCCCGATGTCATCGTCAGCAATTGCTCGATTGTCACCTCGTCATAGGCGGACCCGCGCAGGCCCGGCACATAGGTGGAAACCGTGTCGTTGAGGCTTCCAATGTGCCCATCCCGGATCGCCGCGCCGACAAGCGTGGACGTGAACGACTTCGCGACCGAAAAGCTGGTCCACCGACCTTCGCGGGTGAATTCGAGGCCGTAGCGCTCCAGCAGCACCTCACCATTGTGAAGAACGATCACCGCGGCGGTGTTATTGGCCTCCATGAATGCGTCGATATCCACATCGAGGTCCAGCGGCTCGCCGATGGGTAGGTCGCGCACATTATCGCCGTTCGGGATATCGCGGGAACTCACAATGAATGTCAGCTTATCGCCCATGCGAAAGCCCGCCGAGCGTTCCGCTTGCGTCCAAAACAAAACGTCATTGGCCGTCGGCAGGTTCGAGAGCAGACGCCGCCAGTCCGGCCCGATCCAAGCCCACACGGCAATGCCCGCGAGCATGACCACGACGATGATTTTGGCGAGGAGTTTCATAGGCGGGCCTTCAGTTACTTCGAGAGCGAGGGGCAATTGGCAAAATTATTTGAGCGCGGTTATATGGACATGAGCGCAAGTGCATCGCCGAGGATCGAAAATTATGAAACATGCGTCCATTATTGTCCGAGCCCTTTGGGATGAGGAAGCCAAGGTCTGGGTCGCATCGACGAGAGACATTGATGGGCTATCGGTCGAAGCCGAAACGCTGGAAGCGCTCGAGACCAGAGTAATCGACGCGATCACTGACCTCATGGAACTCAACGGCTCCCCGTTCGACACTCCTGAAATCCCGATCCATGTGATGGCGGAACGCCTTTCGAGAATTCCAAATCCAGCCGGCTAACTCCTGTGGCGAGCTATCTCCGCGAGCTCAAGAAGCTGCTGACGACCGCCGGATGCACGTTTCATCGTCAGGGTCGAGGCGACCATGAGATTTGGTTCAGTCCGATAACGAACCGGTACTTCACGGTCGATCAGGGAACTAAATCGCGTCACACCGCGAACGAGACATTGAAGCAAGCAGGATTGCCAAAACAGTTCTGAATGCATAAACCCCCGCGCAAAGTACGGGGGTATTGCTATAGCTATCGCCTACTCCGCCGCGATGACGAGCGCAGGCTTCTCTTCGATCTTGGCGTAGTTCGGCTTCACCTCGTCCGGGTGGAAGTGATCGACAGCGATCACGCGGCCAACCAGTTCTTCCAGCTCGCGCAGGGCTGCCACTTCTTCACCGGTTAGGACACCGGCCTTCTGTGCATCCACCAGCCAGTTGAGACCGTGATAGCGGCGCACCTTGCCGGCGCGGATGGCCTTTTCCAGTTTCTTCTCAATCGGCTCAGCGGCTAATACCTTCTCAAGCGTGTATTCCAGCACACCGGTTGCGTCGGTCGGATCTTTCGACACGTAGATGTCCCGCGTCAGGCGATCACGATAGGCGCCCGGCTGCAGTGCCTGACCCACAATTTTCTTACCAAGCTTGTCAGACGCTGGAACGCGCCGCAGACCAGCCGGGAACACCAGCACGCGCAGCAGCGCGCGAACAGGCGCAATCGGGAAATTCATGACGACGCCATGCAGCGCGCGCTCGAACCGATAGAGCGCATTTTCCACGCAGTAGCGCAGCGTGTCACGGTCTTCGGCCAAGCGGCCGTCGTCTTCAAAACGTTTGATCATGGCCGAGATCAGGTAGATCTCGCTCAGCGCGTCGGCCAAACGACCGGAGATGCGCTGCTTCCGCTTCAAGTCACCGCCGAGTAGGCTCACCGTCAGATCGGCCACGAGCGCGAAGTTGCGGCTGGCTCGCGCCAACTGGCTGTAGTGATCTGTCAGGTCGCCCGTCTGATCAGGCACCTTGGTGAAGACACCGCGCGTGACATTGTTGAAGAATGCGCCCGCCATGTTGGAGAACACGAACGATACGTGCCCGCGAAACGCTTTGTCGAACTGCATCAAGCCTGCGTAGCGGTTCTTGTTTTCTGCCGCGCCAATCTCAGCAAGGAGATATGGATGGCAGCGAAGAGACCCCTGCGCGAAGGTGATGAGCGTTCGCGTGAGGATGTTTGCACCTTCCACCGTGATACCGACCGGTATCATTTGGTAAGCGCCCTGTAGATAGTTGGATGGCCCGTCACAGATCGCGCGACCGCCATGGATATCCATCGCATCGTTAACCGAGCGGCGCATAAACTCCGTCGACTGGTATTTCAAGATTGCCGATACCACAGCAGGCTTTTCGCCCGCTGCGACCATAGAGGCTGTCATCGCGCGGCCAGCTTCGGAGATGTAGGCCGCTTCAACGAGGCGCGCGAGCGGCTCTTCAATGCCTTCCATTTTGCCAATTGGCATGCCGAATTGCTTGCGGATGCGGGCATAGGCCGTCGTGTGGCGCAGCATCGCCTTTGTGCCAGCCGTGCTAGACGCAGGCAGCGAAATTGCACGGCCAACGGACAGGCAGTTCATCAGCATGCGCCAACCCTGGCCCACGCGCTCCTGTCCGCCGATCACCCACTCCATGGGAATGAAAACATCCGTGCCCCAGTTCGGACCGTTCGGAAACGCCGAGCCGCTTGGCAAATGGCGACGGCCAATGTTCACGCCGTCATGGGTCGTCGGGATCATCGCAAGTGTAATGCCGATGTCTTCTTTCTCGCCAATCAGACCCTCGGGGTCAAACAGACGGAATGCGAGGCCCAAAAGCGTCGCCTTTGGAGAAAGCGTGATATAGCGCTTGTCCCACGTGACGCGAATACCAAGCACTTCTTTGCCCTCGTGCATGCCTTTGGCCACATAGCCGATATCGCGCATCGTCGCCGCGTCAGAGCCGGAGGTCGGGCCCGTTAGCGCGAAGCAAGGCACTTCTTTGCCTTTTGCGAGGCGCGGGAGATAATACTCTTTCTGCGCGTCCGTGCCGTAATGCTCAAGAAGTTCGCCGGGGCCGAGTGAATTCGGCACCATAACAACGGTCGACACATCGGGGCAGCGCGATGAAATCTTGCCGCAAACCATCGACTGTGCCTGCGCGCTGAAACCAAGCCCGCCGTTTTCTTTAGAGATCAGCATGCCGAAAAAACCATTGTCGGCGATGAATTTCCAGATGTGATCCGGCACGTCCTTGTGCTCGTGACGGATCGCCCAATCGTCCATCATCTCACACAGCTCTTCGGTCGGCCCGTCGAGGAAGGCCTGCTCTTCTTCTGTCAGCTCAATCGGGCGGAT
>JBCDLI010000026.1:0-30411 GCA_038745535.1 Pseudomonadota bacterium
AAAACGCCGGTGAGGCCAACATAGCTGTCCGACATTACAACCACTATGTGTCGTGCATTCCAGTGCACGGTTACCATTTAACGTGCGGCCACATTTTTGAGCTAGAAGGCAAAAAGTGGGTTGTGGTTTCTCCGGCATGCGACATGGTGCCCGGTCAAAGACAAATGGGCTTTGAAAACATCCATGAGGATCACCGTCCATTTGTCGCCCTCCAGCTGTATGAAAACGGTCACAACCTAACGGACACAGAGATAAATTCTGGTAATTTTGTTTTTTTGGAGAAGGACGGCGATGTTGAAGTCTACTGCTCTTTCCAAAAATCATCTGACCCGGTGGAGCAAGCTCCTAAAGTCACATGGAGCAATTTTGTGGCACTGAATCAGGGTGTGTTAAGCGAAGACAACTCTTTTGGCATACTTACGTTAGATGCGAAGCAGGAAGCGATTGAGAGCAAAAAACACAAAGTTAGAGTTTCCAGTCAGCTACGTTATGAATTTGCACTAAATCTGATCAATCGTCTTGGTCTAACAATGACAAGAATAGGCCTCAGCTATACGGGTCATGGTTCATCGTGAAGTCCGTATTCGACACCAAGCCTAACTCTGGTTACGACGACGATATCTCGCAGAAGTACCAATTTCCAAAACGGTATCTTTCGATAGCCGAAAACAGTTTGGATGACTGGGTGGTGTTCCGTCGTCCTCGCGCCGACGGCGGAAATTTGGCGTACTTTGCTACGGCGAGAGTAGCTAAAATTGAACCCGACTTGTCCGCACCCGGCATGTTCTATGCCTATCTTCAGAACTTTCTGGAGTTCGAAAATGTCGTACCATGGAATGACAATGGGCAATACGCGGAACAGGCACTTAGGGATATTCCAAAAGCAGAAGTCGGTGTATTTATGCGGGGCCGTTCAGTTAGACCGCTCGAAGAAAACGATTTCAATAGAATGATAGCCGTGGGGCTGCCCACCTATTGGGATGAGATTCCCAATACTGAGCTGGCGTTGAAAGCAGATCGGCCAAGGCGAGTGGAGCAGGTGTTGACCAATCGCGTGATTAGAGACAGAGATTTTCGACGCCGTATTTGCCTTGCTTATAACAACCGCTGCGCTGTGACCGGGTTTCGCATGTCCGATGAAGACGGCAATTTCGAAGTTCAAGCAGCTCATATTTGGCCTGTTGCTGAGGGTGGGCCGGACACAACCCAGAACGGACTAGCCCTTTCATCAACTGCTCACTGGTTGTTCGATAGACATTTGATTTCGATATCTTCAGATTACCGACTGCTTATACGCGAAGAACTTTTGCCAGCTGATGTCAAAAAAGTTGTAAAATCGCCGGGCGAAGCCATTGGTCTTCCAAAAACCGAAGCTGATCGACCAAGTCTCAAGTATATCGCGAAACATCGCGCGAAATTCGAGGCGAAGAAACAGCCGACAATAATCTGATTGCGTGCTGCCCTGGTGCTACCCCGAGCAATTTCGACACATCACCAACTTTGCTAAGTCATTGAAATCATTGGCGCACCCGACAGGATTCGAACCTGTGACCTCTGCCTTCGGAGGGCAGCGCTCTATCCAGCTGAGCTACGGGTGCTTTCAACGAACCGCTAGCAAATTGACGGCTGTGCTTCAATCGCATTTCTGAAAGAGCAAACAAATCCGCGAGGCCGCATCTATGGCCCCACAGAATGCACATAAGACGCTGTATTAACCGGTTGTTGCACCGCACTGGGCAAATGCAGCAGCCACCGCTTCAAGCGTCTCAAAGTAATGGTCCGCGCCGGGCTCGATGCCGCTGCCGAGCGGATCAATGGTTAGCGCAACCGCTGACGTACCTTCTACCACCGTGGTCACGATTGCAGGATCGTATTGCGGCTCAGAAAACACGCACGAGATACTGTTATCAGTGACCGCTTCGCGCAGTTCCGCAATGCGGCGCGCGCCAGCTGCAACCTCGCCACTGCCGGGATTGATCGAACCAATGGCTTCGAGACCGAAACGACGCTCAAAATACTGATACGCGTCGTGGAAGACGATAAACCGGCTGTCCGATGCGCCTTCCAATGACGTAGCAATAGAGGTTTCCAACGCGGCTAGCCGCTCTTTCGTGCTGGCAGCATTCGCTACGAAATCGCTCGCGTGGTCTGGCATTTTTTCAGACAAAGCCGCAGCAATTGCATCCACCATGACAGATGCATTTTGAGGATCGAGCCAAATGTGCCCGTCCACGCTGCCGGCGTGATCATGCCCGTGGCCATGATCATCGTGGCCGTGGTCGTCGACCTCTTTGGCAGCGTGCTCATCGTGCCCATGTCCGTGATCGTGGCCGTGATCGTCGACCTTTGTGGCTTTGGCGGCATGGTCATGGCCGTGATCATCCACCTTTTCGGCGGCGTGGTCGTGACCATGATCATCGTGGCCGTGGTCGTCGTGGCCTTCTTCGATTTTTAGTTCGGTCTCGCGATATTCAAACGTCTCAAGGCCTGCAGTCTCAATCAGCGTCACGACCGACGATGCATCTGCCAGATTATCCACCGTGCGGTCGAGAAATTCTTCGATCTGTGGACCCACCCAAAACACCAAGTCCGCATCCTGCACGGCCTGCGCATCAGACGGACGAAGTGAGAAGTCGTGGGGGGATACGACATTGTCGACGATCAAACCGACATCGGCGAAATCGCCTGCGACAGCGGAGACCAGCGAATGAATCGGCTTGATGGTGGAGACTACGTTTGCGTCATCCGCGAACGCAGACGCTGCAGATAAGGACACAACCGCCGCGCCAACGGCAGTGGACGTCAACAGACGCCGCGCGCGTATTAGTTTAGATGAAAACATGACAAACCTCGGGATGTAATAGTGTAACAGTGAACCCATTGCGTTATGGCATAACATGAGTCAAGGCGGCGCGATGACGGCGCGAGCCAACATTATCACCGGGCCAACCATGCTGAACACCAGCGTCAATAGTTCTCCAAAGACGGTCTTGGCCGAGCTGAAAGCCGCTGGTGTCTACCGAAACGGAAAATGGCTCGTCCGCGGGGTCGATGTCTCGATTTCGCGTGGTGAGATTGTCACCATCATAGGACCAAACGGGTCAGGTAAATCGACCACCACAAAAATGCTGCTCGGTCTTCTCGCGCCCACGGCAGGCAACGGCGGGGTGGTAGGCAATCCGGTTGTTTCCTATGTTCCGCAGAAGCTGGCGATGGATTGGTCGTTGCCGATCACGGTTCGGCGGTTCATGTCGCTTACGGGTCGGCCAAAGCCAGCGGAAATAGACGCGGCGCTAGAACAGACTGGGACCCGTTTGCTGGGCAAACGCGATATGGCAACGCTTTCTGGTGGTGAGTTTCAGCGGGTGTTGCTCGCACGTGCGATTGCGCGAAAGCCAGACCTTTTGGTGTTGGACGAACCGGTCCAAGGCGTAGATTTTTCCGGCGAAGTAGCACTCTATGATTTGATCGGCGAAATTCGAGACCGGCTCGGCTGCGGTGTCCTCCTGGTCTCCCATGATCTTCATGTGGTGATGGCGGCTTCAGATCGTGTGATTTGCCTTAATGGCCATGTGTGCTGCCAAGGCACACCCACAGACGTTGCAAAAAGCTCGGCCTACCAAGAAATATTTGGACCGCGCGCCAGCGCAACGTTGGCGCTTTACGAGCACCAGCACGATCACACGCATCTTGCGGATGGGTCGGTCAAAACAGAGGCACCGCCACAAATTAAAGGCGTGCGCGATGCTGGATGATTTCTTCACCCGCGCTCTGCTGGCAGGGCTTGGGGTTGCGCTTTGTGCCGGACCGCTCGGCTGTTTTGTGATATGGCGGCGTCTCGCCTATTTTGGCGATACACTGGCCCATGCTGCACTGCTCGGCGCGGCCTTTTCGCTTCTGCTGAATGTGAACCTGACGCTTGGAGTATTTTTCGTAGCGATTCTTGTCGCGCTTGGGCTCATCTATCTTCAAGCGCGCACTTATTTAGCGTCAGACGCCATTTTGGGGCTGCTATCGCACTCGGCGCTTGCCGTCGGGCTCGTTACGCTATCGTTGATAACGGTTGTCCGCGTGGATCTGGACTCGCTTCTATTTGGAGACATCCTAGCGGTCTCGCGGTTCGATGTCGGCGTTATATGGGTGACCTCGATATGCCTTCTGGCGGTGCTGGCATTCATTTCACGGCCACTTTTGGCAGCCACCGTCAATCCGGATTTGGCACAGGCCGAAGGCGTGCCAGTCGCGCGCTTAAACCTTATCTTCATCGCGCTTTTGGCGGGCCTTGTTGCCATCGCCATGCAAGTGGCCGGCGTATTATTGATCACAGCCCTACTCATCATTCCTGCCGCGACCGCGCGAAGCCTGGCAGCAAGCCCTGAGATGATGGCGCTTGCGGCCGCGGTTACCGGAATAATCGCCGTATTCGGCGGCATGTTTGCGTCGTTGCAATTTGATACGCCATCGGGCCCGAGTATCGTTGTCGGCGCGCTAACGCTATTTGTCGTTGGGCTTTTGTTTCAAACGATCAAATCTGGTAGTAGGAAACGTATTGCGGAGGCAGAAAAATGAGCGAAATCGCACTTACCAAGAACCAACAACTGGTAATGAACACGCTGTCGGCATCGAAGTCGCCGCTTTCTGCCTATTCCATTTTAGATCGCTTGCGCGGCGATGGGTTTCGCGCGCCGCTACAGGTCTATCGTGCGCTGGACAAGCTGGTAAATATCGGCCTTGCCCACCGGCTGGAAAGCCTGAACGCTTTTGTCGCTTGCAGCCATCCTGCCTGTGACAAGCACCGCAACACCGTGTTCATGATCTGCAATGAGTGCGAAAATGTTATGGAAGCGTCCGACGGCGATCTCTCTTCCAACCTCAAAGACGTTGCGGACCGGTCCGATTTTTCGCTGTCGTCGGCAACAATCGAATTGCGCGGCGTATGCGGCCGCTGCGCCTAAAGTCTTCTCTAAAGCGATAGGAAACCGAGCGTCAAAACCGGAAACGCAAAGAGCAGTACCACGCGGATCAAATCCGACGCCACGAAATACCAGATCGCTTTGTAAATTCCGATAACGGGGATGGTTCGGTCCATCGCTCCCACGATGAAGATGTTCATGCCAATCGGGGGTGTGACGAGGCCGACTTCAACAACAATGAGCACCATAATGCCGAACCAGATCGCGAGACGTTCCGTATTGATGCGCTCAAGGGCAAAATCGTTCACGCCACGCATGCCAAGCTCGCGTAATTGCTCGCGCGTTAGCTCTGCGCCTGCAGCGATTGTTGCCTGCACCTGGTCCAGAAAATCGGGGGCGATCTTCACGCCGCTGGCAACAACGTCTTCAAAGCGAGCGGCGTGAAGTTCAGCCATCGTGACGAAGGCAAAGTCCATACCGAGCAGAATTGGCCAGAAGATCGGGATCGTCAGCAGGATCATCGACAGGCTGTCCATCACGCACCCGAGCAACAGATACATAATCAGCAAGCAGACTATGACGAGGTACGGGTTCAGATCCCGGAGTTCGATCCAAGCCGCCAATTGTTGCGGTGCCCCGGTGAGCGCGAGGAAACCGTTGAAGAATGCCGCGCCCAGTATGATGAAGAAGATCATCGCGCTCGTTCGCGCCGTTGCATTAAAGCAACTCGATAGTCCGCGGCGATCCAAACCGCCCGAGCGCCATGCGATGATACCGGTCGCCAGCGCGCCCACTGCGGCACCCTCGGTTGGTGTGAACCAGCCGGCATAAATGCCGCCAACCACAAGCGCGAACACGGTGACAACAGGCCAGACTTTCGCCAGTGATTTCATCCGTTCAGCATAGGCGATCCGCGGTTGCGTACCTGAAGCTTCCGGGTTGACGCGGACATATATTGCCACTGCAAGTGTGAAGCCAACAACTGCAATCAATCCTGGCACAATCGCTGCGACGAACAGTTTTGCGATGTTCTGCTCGGTCAAAATTGCGTAGATAACCAGCACCAGCGACGGCGGAATAAGAATGCCGAGTGTGCCACCTGCTGCAATGGTCGCGGCTGAGAAACCGGGCGGATAACCGTATCTTTTCAGCTCCGGCAGGGCGACACGGCCCATTGTGGCTGCGGTCGCGAGCGAGGAGCCGCAGATCGCCCCGAAGCCTGCGCAGGCCCCGATTGTCGCCATGGCAACACCGCCACGCCGGTGGCCAATCCAGCTTTGTGCCGCCTTGAAAAGCGCTTGGCTCATACCGCCTTGGGCTGCGAAATTGCCCATTAGCAGGAACATCGGAATGATGGAGAGCGAGTAGTTTGAAAACGTCGTGTAGGTCTCGTTTTTCAATCGTGCCA
This sequence comes from Pseudomonadota bacterium, assembly GCA_038745535.1. GTDB lineage: Bacteria > Pseudomonadota > Alphaproteobacteria > Rhizobiales > Rhizobiaceae > JBCDLI01. The sequence goes on from JBCDLI010000026.1 coordinate 6,322, forward strand.
GCGGCAATGAGAAATCACCGGTGATCAAAACGAGGCCCAAGAAACCAGTGCCGAACATCGCAAGCCCAATGGGGACACGTGACAAGATCAGCGCCAGCATCACGGGAAAAGCGGCGATACCAATGGCGACGTCGCTCAAGTGTCCACCTCCCGAAAGTCCGCCATGATCGGGTCATGGCCGAACGTCTCCAGCAAACGTGCGATCACGAGCCACCACGCGCAGATCGCGCTTGTCATCAATCCAGCGCTGCACAGCGCGTAGGCCGTCCACACCGGCAATTCGAGAAGAAATGTGGTCTGGCCCGCCAGGAATTTCGATATCGTCCCGCTGACGAGCTGGATGGCGATAATGGTGAAGCCGATAGCAAGCAAAAGGTCTGCGAGTAGCTTCAAAGCCTGTTGGGTGGCAGGCCGAAGTCTCTCAGTCACAACACTGACGATCGCATGGCTTTGTGTGAGGATGCAGTAGGGCAGAAACGCCGCGATACAGAATGCGACGCCTGCTTCAACCAATTCATAGTCGCCACGGATAGGTCCGATACCGAGTGCCAAAAGGGTGTTGGCGACCGTTGGAAAATTCGTATCCGCAAATGGTGAGGTGAGAAAGCCAGAAAGTGACCGACCGAGTATCGACAGGCACGTCACTGCGACCACGCCAAGCAAAACAACGCCGGAAGCAAATGTCAGCCGACGCGCGATGAGCAAAAGCAGGTTGTGGAAACGCAACGCAGCGCTTTTCGACGACAAAGCGATCACGCCCCCTCTGAGCGATCATTGCTGCCCCGAAGCCAATAAGCCAAAAGCGCTTAGCGGGTCGAAGCGTACTCCTCCATAAAGGCACGCGCATCGTCGATCAGAGCCTGTCCGTCAATGCCCTTTTCCGCGACTTCGGCGATCCAGTTGTCGTAGACTGGTGCTGCTTTATCCCGCCAAGCCTCAATTTCGGAGTTGGGGATCGTGACTATTTCATTGCCAAGATCGACTGCAAACTGCCGCGCTTCCGCATCGGAATCGGCCTGTGTGCCGCCGGCGAAAACGGAAAACTCCAGACCGGAATTCTCGTCGATTACTGCTTTCAGATCATCGGGCAGTCCTTCGTAACGATCTTTATTCATCGCGAGCACGAAGGTAAGATTATAGAGATGGGGTCCATCGAACTCGGTGTGATGCTGCACCAATTCCGGTACCCGCAGGCCTGTCGTCACTTCCCAGGGCAGTGTTGCACCGTCGATTACGCCTTTTGACAATGCCTCGGTCACGGCAGGAACCGGCATGCCGATTGGTTCTGCGCCTAGCTCCTCGATCATCGCATTGATCTGCCGAGTAGCGCCGCGCAGCTTCACACCACGCATGTCGGCGGGCGATTTAATTTCTCGATTTGAGTGGATCACACCTTGTCCGTGTACCCAAGTACCAAGCACATGCATGTCTTTAAAATCGGCGTCGCGCATGTGCTTCTCAAAAAGCTTCCAATAGGCGTAGGAGGCCGCGCGGGTATCGGAGATGATGAAAGGAAGTTCCAGAACTTCCGTGGAGGGGAAGCGACCCGGCGTATAGCCCACAACGGTCCAAACAACGTCGGCTATGCCATCGGTGACCTGGTCTATGAGTTCCGGCGGCGTTCCACCCAATTGCATGGAGGGGTAGCGATCAATCTTGATGCGACCCTTAGATGCTTCCTGGACGTTGTCGGCCCAGACATCGAGGATGAGTTTGGGCACATTGGCTTGCGCGGGTAAAAATTGGTGGAGCTTGAGTGTGACTTCTTGCGCAAAAGCGCTCGTGGAAACCGCTAAAGACAGGGCAGCACCAGATGCCATAGCGGCCAATTTTCTGCGTGAGATCATAATTACTCCCCAAAATGCCGAAATGCATGGATCTTCATTCTAGGCGGGATGTAGACACTAACGCGTCCGGTTTAAGGCCTGTGCGACGAACAGTTTATCGTGGGCCTTTGGCGCTAATCTGCCCAAGGTCCGTGATGGTCATCGCCTTCAACATCGCGACGGGCAAAACCATGGCGTCCGAAGAAATCCCGCTGACCTTGGATAAGGTTTGCCGTTGAACGCGCCTGACGAAGTTGATCAAGCCATCCGATACCCGCCGACAAGCATGGCACGGGCACGCCGTGCGCAATAGCCTTTGCGACAACAGCCCGTAGGTGAGCATGGTTTTCGGCGATTGCAGTTGCGAAATCATCGGCAAAGGCAAGGTTCGATGCGCCGCCTTCGAAGGCAGAAGCCATGTCATCCAGCATATCGGAGCGGATGATACACCCTGCCCGCCAGACACGAGCGACCTCGGCCAGATCAAGGCTCCAGCCGAACTCGTCCGAGGCCTCGGCTAACATCTCAAAACCTTGCGCGTAGCAGATGACTTTGCCTGCAAGCATTGCTCCATGCAGTGCATCCAAATCCGCCTCGTCATCCATCGCAGTCAAAGCGCCGAACCGCTTTTCGCCTTCGTTGCGGATATCCAACCGTGCTGACATGTTGCGCGCGCTCACGGCAGCCTCAATCACGGCAACAGGCACACCGAGATGCTGGGCCTCAATCGCGGTCCAGCGACCCGTGCCCTTCTGGCCAGCCTTGTCGAGAATGACGTCGAGTATCGGCTTACCAGTTTTCGTGTCTTTGGCCTTACAGATCTCAGCGGTGATCTCGACGAGATAGGACCGCAAGGGACCCTTGTTCCACTGCTCGAACAGTTCACCGCAGCGATCCGCTGACCAGCCATGGCCATCGCGCAAAATTCCGAAAATTTCCGCGATCATCTGCATATCGGCGTATTCGATACCGTTGTGCACCATCTTCACGAAGTGCCCTGCTCCGGCATCGCCTAAACGCGCTGCGCACGGTGTGTCGTCGGTGTGTTTTGCCGAAATGGCGAGCAAAACGTCCGAAAGCTTGTCCCAAGCCGCTCGGCTGCCGCCGCCCATCATTGAAGGGCCGAAACGTGCGCCCTCTTCTCCACCGGAAACGCCTAGCCCAAAGAACTCGAATGGTTTGCCTTCGGCTTCCGCGTAGCGTCGGTTCGTGTCGATGTAATTTGCGTTTCCTGCGTCCACAACGACATCGCCTTGCGCCAATAACAGTTCTAATGCCGCGATCTGTTTGTCCACCACCGGACCTGCAGGCACCATAAGGATGATCAATCGCGGTGATGCAAGCGCGTCAATGAAGGCTTCTAAGCTTTCGGCGGGGATGATCTTGTCGCCCAAAGGTCCCGCTTCGGTGACAAATTCACCGATGCGGGCGGTCGTGCGGTTGTGGACTGCGATGTCGAAACCGTTGTCTGCGATATTGAGTGCGAGGGCGGAGCCCATCGTGCCGAGACCGATTAGACCGATATTTGCCATGGCGAATGTCCAAAGGGTTGGAGAAACAGGTGAGCCCTATCAAAATCCTATTCGTCACTCGCGTGCAAGACAGAGCCAATATTACGAAGACGTAGCGCATTGGTGACCACAAGCACGCTCGAAAGCGCCATCGCACCGGCGGCGAGCATCGGCGATAGCAAGATGCCAAACGCGGGATACAGGACGCCCGCTGCAACCGGAATGAGCGCTGTGTTGTAACCGAAAGCCCAACCTAGGTTCTGCTTGATGTTGCGCATGGTGGCGCGGCTAATTTCGATTGCGTCCAGTACACTTCGCGGGTCGCCGGACATGAGCACGACGTGACCGGCCTCTTTTGCAATGTCAGTCCCCGTTCCCACCACGATGCCAACATCGGCGGCAGCAAGCGCTGGCGCGTCGTTGATGCCATCACCAACAAAAGCGACCGTGCCAAAACGGGCCCGCAGTGATTTAAGCGTGTCGACTTTACCAGCGGGCATCACATCCGCAACGACCTCATCAATGCCGAGTTCCGACGCAACTTGGGCAACTGACCCTCTATTATCGCCGCTGATGATTGCGGTTTGAATGCCGCGCTTCTGAAGCGATGCGATTGTCTGTTTTGCGCTAAGTTTGATCCGGTCGGAGATCGCAAAGGCAGCGACGCACAAGCCCTCTTTTGATGTGAAGACGATTGTCCAACCACGCTTTTTCCAGTCCCTGATCTCGGTCGAAAAAACCGCCGTATCAACGTGCTCCTTCGACATCAGTTTCTCGGAGCCGATCAGAATATGCGTACCGTGAGCAATCGCCGATACGCCAAGACCAGGAAGTGTTTTGACGTCTGTGACTTCGACCGCATTTGGCTCTCTCGTGTCTGCAAAAGCCAAGAGAGCGCCAGCGAGCGGATGATCCGTGCCGCGCTCGATTTCCGCTACGAGCGACAGGGTGTCCTGCTGGTCCTCGTGTTTAGCGAAAACGCTCGATACGACCTCCGGCTTGCCAAGCGTGAGCGTTCCAGTCTTGTCAAAGGCGACGAGTTCTACCTGTCCGAGCTTTTGCAAGCCATCTCCATCGCGGAATAATACGCCCATCTGGGCGGCCCGTCCGGTCCCGACCATGATGGACGTCGGCGTCGCCAATCCCATTGCGCACGGGCAAGCGATTATGAGCACCGAAACACTGGCGACAACCGCGAGGGAAAGTTCGTTCCCAGATGCTAAACTGAGCCATGCGCCGAAGGTTAATATAGTGATACCGAGAACTGCCGGCACAAAACGCAGCGCAATCCGATTGACCAAATCCTGCACGGGCAATCGCGCGTTTTGGGCTGTCTCAACCATCGAAACAATGCGCGACAACACGGTGTCGAGACCGACGTCTGTCGCCTCTACAACGAGCGAGCCGTTGCCATTCACGGTACCGCCCACAACACGATCACGCTCCGCTTTTGAAACCGGGATTGGCTCGCCAGTGATCATGCTTTCATCCACGACAGAGCTACCTGCGACGACTCGACCGTCGGTCGCGATACGCTCTCCTGATCTTACGTGAAAATGCTCACCTTGCTTAAGGCCTGAGACTCCTATTTCGACGCGCGTGCCGTCGCGCTCGACCCAAACCCTGTCCGGCGTCAGCTTTATCAGACTGCGGATCGCATCGCCGGTCTGCCGCTTTGCGCGCGCTTCAAAATAGCGGCCAAGCAGGATCAAAGTGACGATGACCCCTGCTGACTCAAAATACACCGCGCGTGGCGCATCGCCCAAGATTGACGACGCAAACACCATGAGCGTGGAAAACGCCCAGGCGGCAAACGTACCAATCGCGACCAGTGAATTCATATCTGGCGCACCACGCAGAAGGGCTGGCACGCCGATGTTGAAGAACACGCGACCGGGCCAGACCAGCACAATCGTCGTCAGAGCGAACTGGAAAATCCAACTGATCTGTTGGCCAATGGTGCCAGCAACAAAGTGATGGAATGCTGGAAACAGGTGCCCGCCCATCTCAATTAAGAAAACCGGAAGCGTGAGCGCACCCGCGATGATCGCATTGCGGCGGTGTTCTCTGGGCTCTTTATCCCGCCTGTCGCCGCGACGATGTTTTTCATCGCCGATCATTTCTGCGGGGTAGCCCGCATTCGCAATGACTTTGGTTATGGTATCGGACGATGTGATGCCCGAAACGAAAGTGACCGTCGCTGTTTCAGCCGCAAGGTTCACATTGGCGGTCTGGACGCCTACAAGTGCGTTCAGCTCGGTCTCAATGCGAGCGACGCAAGAGGCGCAATGCATGCCGTCGATTTGAAGCGTGATCGTTTCGGTCGCGGCTGGATACCCCGCCTTGTCTAGCGCTGCGAAAACATCCTTAAGGGATTGATCGGATGTAAGGGCCACGTCCGCACGCGAATTTGCGAGATTGACTGTCGCACTCGATACTGCCCCGGAAGCGCGGATGGCGTCTTCAGCGCGGGAAACACATCCGCCACAGTGCAGACCAGTCAATGTGAATGTCACCGATTGGTCGGTCACTTCGGTCTCCACTTCAAACGCATTTTAGGGCTGCCGCCGTAGGCGACGCAATTCAAAACACCTATATGCCAAAGAAATATACTCGAGACTGGAATCCATGCCAGAACACGCGCAATCAACGCCTCATTTTGATAACTCTTATCTAAGTCTACCGGACATTCTTTTTAAGTCGCAGCCTCCTGCGAAAGGCCATCAACCGAAGCTCATCGCCATCAATGACGGGCTGGCAGAGGTGCTGGGGCTAAGCGCTGATTGGCTGCGCTCTGATGAAGGTTTGGCAGCACTTTCTGGCTCCCAACTTCCCAAAGGCGCGGCCGGTGTCGCGCTCGGCTATGCGGGACATCAATTTGGCAATTGGGCACCGCAACTGGGCGATGGACGCGCGATGCTGCTTGGTGAAGTCGTTGGAACGGACGGCAGGCGCCGAGACATTCACCTCAAAGGCTCTGGCAGAACCGTTTATTCGCGTGGCGGTGACGGTAAAGCGCCGCTTGGGCCGGTGCTGCGCGAGTATATCATGTGCGAAGCGATGCATGCGCTTGGCGTGCCGACAAGTCGTGCGCTTGGTGCGGTGCTGACGGGCGAGACCGTCTATCGTGAAACGCCACTGCCGGGTGCCGTGTTCGCGCGTGTTGCTTCCAGCCACATCCGCGTTGGTACGTTCCAGTATCTTTATGCGCGCGATGAGACGAACGCTCTGCGTGCCTTGGCAGACCATGCAGTCGCACGGCATATTCCCGAGGCTGCGGAGGCGAATAATCCCTCTCTGCTGCTTCTGGAAAATGTTATCGAGAAACAGGCTTCACTCGTCGCACACTGGATGTCGCTGGGGTTCATCCACGGCGTGATGAACACCGACAACATGACGATTTCGGGAGAGACAATCGACTACGGGCCCTGCGCTTTCATGGAGGCCTACAATCCGGCGCAGGTATTTTCATCAATCGATTATTTCGGGCGATATGCTTATTCAAACCAGCCGCAGATCGCGCAGTGGAATTTGGCTCAATTGGCGCAATCCCTGTTGCCAATCCTTTCCGATGATCAAGACGACGCTCTGAAATTGGCGCAAGCAGCGTTGGATGAATTTCCAGATATGTTTGAGAACGCTTACGCGAAACGCATGGGCGCGAAGATCGGGATCGAACATGCTACCGCTGACGATTTGCCTATGGTGCAAGAGCTTTTGAAGCTGATGCACACACAGGACGTCGACTTTACCCTGTCATTTCGTCGACTGAGCGATGCGCTGGATAAAGACAAAGAGACAAGCTTTCTGGGCCTTTTTGGTAAATCCGATCCCATAGAACAGTGGCTTCAAAAATGGCGGGTGCGGGTCCACGAACAGTCATTGAGCGAGGATGAAATCCGCGCTGCCATGGACGTTGCAAATCCGGTATATATCCCTCGTAATCACCGCGTCGAGGAAGCCATCCATGCGGCCCACGAGGGCAATTTGAGCGCATTCACAAACCTCAACGCAGTGCTAGTCGATCCATTCACCAAGCGGGATGATGCTGCCGGTTTTGAACAGCCCGCAGCACGAGGCGAACAGGTCCATCAAACATTCTGCGGCACTTGATCCGCATCACATACCGCGCCAAATCCCGCTCCGAGGGAGGATGTCATGACAGCGATCATAGGCTGGGCGCATACGCGCTTCGGTAAGCTCGAGGGCGAAACAGTCGAGAGCCTCATCGGCACGGTCGCGAGCGATGCGATTGCGAAGGCGAAGATCGACCCGGCAGACATCGACCACGTCTTTCTCGGCACTTACAATCACGGTCTGAGCGACCAGGGTTTTGCGGCCGGTCTCATCTCCATGGGCGTTGACGCGTTGCGGCACACACCGGCGACCCGGTTGGAAAACGCCTGCGCGACAGGGTCGGCAGCTATCCACGCAGCACTCGACAAGATCGAGGCGAAGCGCGCCCGCGCCGTTCTGGTGATTGGTGTTGAGAAGATGACTGACATGGCGACTGTCCATGTTGGAAATGCACTCCTCAAAGCCTCCTACATGGCGGAAGAATCACAGATAGACGGCGGCTTTGCAGGTGTCTTCGGCCAGATTGCGCAGGCCTATTTTCAAGCCAATGGTGACCAGTCGGACGCGCTGGCCTACGTGGCCGCAAAGAACCATGCCAACGGCGCGCAAAATCCACTTGCCCATGTGCGCAAGGACTTGGGGTTTACATTTTGCAACCAGCCTTCGGAAAAGAATCCACTTGTTGCCGGTCCGTTGCGGCGCACCGATTGCTCACTGATTTCCGATGGTGCAGCCGCGCTGCTGATCGTCGACGATGAGCTGGCGGCAGATGCTGGCTACGCGATCACGTTTCGTGCGCGGGAACAGGTGAACGACGTGATGGCCATGTCACGCCGCGACAAGACTTGGCTGGAAGGATGCGCGCGTGCGTGGGCACAAGCTTTTGAAGCGAGCGGCACGACGCTCGATGATCTTTCATTCGTTGAAACCCATGATTGCTTCACCATCGCGGAAATTATGGAATACGAAGCGATGGGGTTAGCGCCGCGCGGCAAAGGCGCTTTAGTCGCCCGCGAAGGTGTCACTGCGGCGGACGGCAAGCTGCCGGTCAATCTTTCGGGTGGTTTAAAGTCTAAAGGTCATCCGATTGGCGCCACAGGCGTTTCCATGCACGTTATTGCGGCGATGCAGTTGGCCGGGGAATTTCCCGGTCTGCAAGCCAAGGATCCGAAACTTGCAGGCGTGTTCAACATGGGCGGCACGGGCGTCACGAATTACGTCTCGATCCTAGAGAGGATGGCCTAAGCGTGCCTGATCTGGATTTCAAATTCCCGCGCCAGTCCAATACGACGATGAATTTGGGTCACTTTTTGACCCAGACTGCGGCCCGTCTGCCAAACCATCCAGCACTCATCCGCGACGAAAATCAGCTTTCCTATGGTGAATTGAACAGCGCGGTAGACGCATTGGCCCAATACCTGACGACGATGGGTGTTGGATACAAAGACCGGGTGTTGATCCACTCCAATAATTGCTTCGAAATGGTTATCGCCATTTATGCAATCTGGAAGGTCGGCGCGGTGATCGTACCGACAAACTTCCGTGTGTCTCCGTCCGACGTGGTCAAGATGGGTCATGCTTCCGGCTCGACTGCGTTTATCGGTAACGCCGATTTTGCGGACTATGTGAGCGCGGTCAGAGACGATGGCTTCGCAGATGGTCGGACACTCATCATCGGCGGTGACTTTGATGACCTGATTGACGCCAATGGCCACAAAGGCCCGTTCTTAGAAGCTGAGGTCATCAGAAATGATCCGGCTTGGTTTTTCTTCACCTCCGGCACGACGGGCTTTCCCAAATGCGCCGTCCTTACTCACGACCAATTGGGTTTCGTGCTGACAAACCACGTGGCAGATTTGATGCCTGGGCTGTCATCGCGGGATGCGTCCCTCGTGGTCGCGCCGCTTTCCCACGGCGCAGGTTTGCACCTGTTTATCAACGTCACGAAGGGCGCGACGAATGTGTTGATGCCGGGTGACGGCTTGGACCCGGAGGATGCTTTTGCGCTCATCGAGAAACACCGCATCACCAATGCGTTTACCGTACCGACAATCATCAAACGGTTGGTTGAAAGCGATGCGGCACAGCGCTTTGACCATTCGAGCCTGAGGCATGTGATCTATGCAGGCGCGCCGATGTACCGTGCCGATCAAAAGCGTGCACTTGAGGTGCTCGGCAAATCTTTGGTGCAGTATTTTGGACTGGGTGAGGTCACAGGCTGTATCACCGTGCTGCCAACCGAAGAGCACGATCTGGACGATGAAAAGATGCGTGTCGGCACGGTAGGCTACGCGCGCACCGGCATCGAAATTGCCATCCTGTCGAATGAAGGTGAACGCCTCTTACCGGGCGAACAGGGAAATATTGGCGTGCGCGGCGGCGCTGTCATGGCCGGTTACCTCAACAATCCCGAAGCCAATGCCGAGAGCTTTTTGAACGGCTGGTTCATCACCGGCGATATCGGATATCTGGACGAAGCGGGCTATTTGTACCTCACAGGCCGTCGGTCTGACATGTACATCTCCGGCGGTTCCAACGTCTATCCGCGCGAGATTGAGGAAGTGCTGCTCACGCATCCTGCCATAAAGGAAGTGGCGATTGTGGGCGTGCCGGACGAAAAATGGGGCGAGGCAGGCATCGCGGTCTGTGTCTGCGAAAGCAACCCTGAGGAAGCGGATTTACCGGCGTGGATCGCGGATCGTGTCGTAGCCTACAAACGGCCACGGGACATCTTCTTTTGGGATGAGCTTCCCAAGTCTGGATATGGCAAGGTCGAGAAGAAAACGATCAAGGCAATGCTGCGCGACAAAGGATTGATCGAGGACATCGCGTGAGCCCAGTGCGGCCCCATTTCATGGAGCATCCGGGTCCGGTCTCAGAGCAGCGGATCGTGGCGCTTCCCTCTGCTATCAGAAGCGTTTCTGGCCCATGCGGTGAAAGCGGCCAGAGCCTTGCCAAGGCGATTTCAGTGTTTTCGACCCAGCATGGCATTAAGTCTGCCGTGGGCACGATCAGAAATTGTGGTCTATCGAAAACACGCTTTACCACCGGTGGTCCCGCACGGGATGGTCGAGCCGCCAATTACACGTGGATACGGGAGTTTGGTCCGACGTATGTCAGCGAAGCGGTTTTCACACTGGGCGTCGATCTGGATGGCGAACCCTTCGTGCATTGCCACGCGGTGATGGACGGCGATGAGATTCCGCTTCGCTCAGGCGGTCATCTCTTTCCCAATGATTGCCTATTGGATAGTAATTTTGGCGTCGAGCTCCACGGTCTTGTGGATGTGGAACTCACCCAACAGCCCGATGCAGAAACGCTCCATTCGGTTTTTGAACCGAATATTGCTGGCGACAACCCAATACCGGAGAGCTATTTCATTCGGCTGCGGCCGAACCTCGATGTGACAGAAGCGTTGGAAAAGGCTTGCTCGGACTTGCGCATCTCAAACGCGACGATCCTACCGAGTATTGGAAGTCTTAACGCACCGCTCCTTCGGGGCAACAATAGCGACATCCAATTCGATGACGTTGGAATGGAAGTCATGCGATTTTCAGGCGAGGTGCGCGGTGGCCGGGCAATTGTGCAGGCAATGATCTGCAATGGCGCAGGCGAATTGTTCAAAGGCGAACTTGCTCCAGGCCAAGCACCGATATGCGTCACCGCAGAGTTGCTTCTGCGCGTTGATTAGCGCGACGCGATTTCTTTCGCGGTTTGGTAGAGCTGGGTGGAGCGCGCACCGGAACGGCAGTAGAAAAATATTGGCTTTTCGACCGCAGACAGGTTTGCTGCCAATTCCTGCACGTTCTCAATCGTCATGCCGCCAGACACAACAGGCTGATAAACGAACCGCATTCCTGCTGCTTCGACTGCGGTGCCAATTTCCTCAGCCGTTGGTTGTGCCTCGCCTTCATGATCTGGGCGATTACAAACGACCGTTTTATATCCGGCCGCCGCAATTTCAGCGACCTGATCGCTGCTGATTTGACCGGCAACGGTAACCCCATCATCGATGTCGCGAGGGTTAGAAGCTTCAAGTTTTGCAGTCATTGCAGGTCTCCGGTCGAACACCTGTGGGCTTAACGGTCGCAAGCACGCGATACAATCCTCAAAACGGCTCCCCTGCCCTATAGTGCTTAAATGTCGAATCGCATCGTCCACCTCAACGAAACGCTGATCAACCAAATCGCCGCTGGTGAAGTTGTGGAACGTTCAGCAAGCGTCGTCAAAGAACTGGTCGAAAACGCTATCGACGCGGGCGCAACACGGATTGAGATCGCGACAGAAAACGGCGGCAAAACGTTTTTGCGTGTCATCGACAACGGTGCAGGCATGGGCGCGGATGATCTGGCGCTCGCCGTAAACCGTCACTGCACGTCCAAGATGGGCGACGGGCTGAATGCAATCTCCACCCTTGGCTTTCGCGGCGAAGCACTGCCGTCAATCGGTTCGGTCGCGCGTCTGACGATTACGTCGCGCGCGGCGGGAGCCGAAATCGGGCATTGCATCACGGTCGATAACGGTTCGGTCGAAGCGGTAAAGCCCGCAGCGTGCAATGCCGGCACAATCGTTGAGGTCACGGACCTTTTTCACACGACGCCGGCGCGCCTGAAATTCATGAAATCCAATCAGGCGGAAACAGCTGCGATCAACGACGTGGTCAGGCGCATCGCGCTTGCGTTTCCGAAAATTGCGTTCGTGGTTTCAGGGCCGGATCGGGTCAGCTTCGACTACCGTGCTGCGGATGATGACGGGCTGTCGCGCATCAAGGCTGTGCTGGGCGATGAATTTGTAAACAACAGCGCATCTTTTGCAGGCGAAAAGGAAGGCGTGCGCGTCGCTGGAAAGGCAAGCATTGCGTCCTATTCCAAAGGCAATGCGCTGTCGCAATTCATTTTCGTCAATGGTCGCCCGATCAAAGATAAGGCGATGCACGGTGCGTTGCGGGCAGCTTACACCGATATGCTCGCAAAAGGGCGTCACCCAGCTGCAATTGTCTTCATCGAAGTCGATCCAGCGGACGTGGATGTAAACGTGCACCCGGCCAAGGCCGATGTGCGGTTTCGCGATCCGGGTCTCGTCAAATCGACCATGATCTCTGCAATCCGACGTGCGCTCGCCGAAGGCGAGGTGCGGACGTCGGAAACCCATGCCGACATGATGCGCGGCGCGTTCACGGCTCCAACAGCGGGCTTTTCGACGAAACCAGCGCCACGGGAATGGTCAGGCTGGCAAGCGCCCGATAGCGGGGGCTTTGCTGAGCATCAGGCGAGTTTCGATGTTTCAGCAGTCGCCATGGCAAAAGGGGCAAGCGAGGCATTTGCCCCGCCGTCGGCGCGCCAACAAGTGGTGCCAACCGACGCTACCATTGAAGCCGACGGCTTTCCCCTTGGCTCGGCGCGGGCGCAAATCGACAAGACCTACATCGTGGCTCAAACCGCTTCATCCATGGTGCTGGTTGATCAACATGCAGCGCACGAACGGATCGTCTATGAACGCATGAAGGCAGCTTTGGACGCCAAGACGGCGCTGCCGTCCCAGCTGTTGCTGGTGCCCGAGATCATCGACCTGCCGGTTGATGATGTGGCGCGGCTAACCGGTAAAGCCGACGAGTTCGCACAACTCGGCCTCGAAATCGAAGCCTTTGGCCCGGGTGCTCTCGCCGTGCGTGGTACGCCCGCAATGCTTGGTGAGTGTGACGCCCCGGCGCTTGTTCGCGAACTGGCCGATGATTTGGCCGACGAGCGCGATGGCCAAACGCTGCAAGCGGCCATCCACGCGGTCGCATCCACGATGGCGTGCCATGGTTCTGTGCGGGCGGGTCGCGTGCTCAACGTTGATGAAATGAACGCGCTTTTGCGCGATATGGAAGCCACGCCCGGATCAGCGACTTGTAACCACGGGCGTCCCACATTTATAGAACTGAAACTGCAAGACATTGAACGTTTGTTCGGCAGACGCTAAGTCGGCTTTTCACGGGACGCTACGAATGAACATCCACGACGTATCGCTAGGCAAAGAGGCCAAGATTAGGTTCTTGGACGCGGATTTTCGTGTGCTTTCGCCTGGCACGTTCGTTCGCTGTGTGATCACCGGAAAAGCAATTCCCATCGATGAGCTGCGCTATTGGAGCGTGGAACGACAGGAAGCCTACGCTGATGTTTCGGCCTCCCATGAGGCTGAAAAGCGCGCTAGTACTTTTTAGCGGATTAGAGTTTTTTCTTCAGCCGCCGATCATCAAAGGATCTTTCCACCGCTTGGATTATGGAAAGCGCGTCCGATTTGGCCTCAAAAACGAGCGAGACCGGCAGCACGTGCGAACGCTTTTTGAGCTCGCCAAGCGGTCCCTGATCATAGATTAAGCGCACATGGTCTTTTTCCGTAGTGACCAGTTCCAGCCCCTCGGAGTCTGCGAGTGTTAAAAGCTTTTGCGCATCTGCGGGCGTGAACATGTGATGATCGCCGAACGGCACCGCATGGGACAGCCAGCAGCCATAGGTCGATAGCGTGTCGAAGAACTTCTGCGGATCGCCAATGCCCGCGAACGCAAGGACTTTTTTCTGGGAGATTTCGCGCACGTTCGCCGGTTTTAGGGTTGCCGACATGACAGGCTTCGCAGCCCGCGCTGCTGCGCGAACCACTTCGTCGCCTGCATCGCCATAACCGATGCGCACGACAGCATCGCACATCCGCATCTGATCGCGTAGCGGCGCGCGCAATGGTCCAGCTGGAATGCAGTGGCCGTTTCCGATCCCGCGCCGCGCATCAATGGTGATCAGCCCATAATCGAAGTAGAGTTTCTGGCTTTGAAAACCGTCATCCATGAGGAGAAAATCGCAGCCGTTCTCGATGAGAAGTTCAGCGCTTTTTGCCCGGTTTGCCCCAATCACGGTGGGTGCCACACGTGCCAGCAGAAGCGCTTCGTCGCCTACATTGCGAACCGCATCATTTTTCGCATCAACAAGATGGGCAGACTTGTGAATTCCACCGTAGCCACGACTGACAATACCGGGCGCATAGCCCTGCTTACGAGCGGCATGCGCGAGTGCGATTGCCGTTGGCGTTTTACCTGTGCCGCCAACGGTGACATTCCCGATACAGATAACCGGCGCGTCGACGGTAATGGGTTCGGCCTTGTCCATGCGCCAGCGCGCGGCGCGTCCGTAAGCAAAACCCAAAGGCGCAAGAAGCGCAGACTTCCATCCACGTGGTTCGAACCAGTGATCGGGTGCTTTGAAGCCCGGCATAATCGGCTCTACGCGCTGCCCGTAGCAAAGAAGGTCTCGTCGGTCGGCGGATCTTCGCGCGGTGTTAAAGACGCATGCAACACAAGCGGTTTCACGTAAGGGTCGAGAACTGACATGGTGTCCGTCAGCGCGCCCTGCAAATCGACGACGACGCTTTGGGCTTGGCGGCTCATCGCGCGTCTCGTCCGAGGATTGTGAAGGAGGTAATGGACGGCTTTGGCGAGTTCCACTTCTGTTTTGACAATGCGAGCGCCGTTTACATCGGTCAATCTGCCATACACATCGGCGAAATTCTGGACATTGGGGCCAGAAAGGATCGCACAGTTTAGGACTGCCGGTTCCAGCGGATTTTGCCCGCCTTTCACTTTGCCCAGAGAACGGCCAACAAACACCACTGGTGAAAGGCGCAAATAGAGTCCCATCTCACCGATCGTGTTCCCGACAAAGATATCACTGTCGGCGGCGGGCACCCGGTCTTTCGTTCGCGTGGTGACATTTAAACCCGCCTGACGCGCAAGGCCTGCGATCTGCTCACCACGAATTGGGTGGCGTGGAACGATAATGGTCAAAAGATTAGGCTGCGTTTTTTTAAGGGCGAGGTGCGTTTTAACCGCTGCAAGCTCTTCACCCTCATGGGTCGAAATTGCCGCCCAGACAGGACGGCTTCCCACCGCGTCTGCGGCATCGGCGAGTTCGTTTTCTTTCACCTCGGGAACCGGAACATCGACTTTCAGGTTACCACTGACTGCAACGGGACGAGCGCCAAGTTCACGGTAACGTTCGGCGTCGTTCTCGCTCTGCGCTGCGACAAGTGAAAAATTCTCAAACAGCGATTCAGCAAGGGAAAGTCGGGATTTCCAGCGCTTGAATGAGCGATCCGACATGCGCCCATTGATGAGCACTTGCGGGATACGCCGTGCACCGAGCTCCAAAATCGTCATCGGCCAAATTTCTGACTCAGCGAAAATCGCCAGATCGGGCTTCCAGTGGCTCAGAAAACGACTGACGGCGGGCTTTAGATCAAGCGGCACGTATTGGTGGATCACGCCCTGGGGAAGACGCTGTTCTGCCAAACGCGCAGACGTGACCGTGCCAGTCGTGAGCACCACTTGAAGGCCGCTATCGCGCAGGCGACGGACAACTTCGAAGACCGCACCGGTTTCACCAACACTGACCGCGTGCACCCAAACGAGAGACCCGTCGGGGCGTTTGATGCGGGACTTGCCATATCGCTCGCCGCGTCGCTCGTGCTGTTCCTTGCCTTGAGTCGCACGCGCAGCAACATAAAGCCCTATCAACGGATAGGCGGCGAGGCCCACCCAACGGTAAGCCTGGAGCGCTGTTTTTGCCCAACGGTCACTCAAGCGGTGTTTCTCCGATCTCCATCAACTGCAGCATAGGCTTCTTTCGTGAGATTATTTAGGCGCAATTGTAAAGTCAGCCGAGCGGCTTCAAGTGCGGTATCGTCAGCATTATGCGAAACGTGAACAGGTTCCCCTGCGCAAAGTGCTGACTTACCAAAGGGGAGATTCACAGTTGTTTTATCCCAAGAACCTTCGACCACGTGTCGCCGAGATGTGGCATAGGCGATCGGTACGATGGGCCGCCCGGAAACCCTCGCAAGGGTTATGATGCCCATACCCGCTTCGCGCGGAGTGCCTTTGGGAACGTCACCGATAAACGCAACTGAACGCCCCTCTTTCAATCGCTTTTGAAGCGCAACAAGCGCGCGTGCGCCGCCTCGGCGTTGTTTCTTGTCGCCATCGCGACCGCCAGACCCGCGGACCGCTTCCACACCGGCTTTTTCTACGACCCGCGCGTTCAACTCTGCGTCAGCAGAACGGGAAACCATCATCGCCGAAGGCTCACCATCGCGGGTCAAAAACGGAATGACCAAATGCTGACCGTGCCAACAGGTGAAGATCAGCGGTGCTCCATCGCTCAATAGGTCATCGACACGCGGTCCGTCATCGCGCACCAGTTTATTGGTATCGCGCACCAGCCGAAGATAAGCGGCGATGACAGAGGCGAGTACGCCGGTGATAGTGGGACTACCGACCAAATACCGGCGAATACGCTTCCAGAGGCTTTTCAATGGCTCGGCCTCAATGCCGAACGCAAAATATCAGTGTGGTTCAAGCAAACGGTGAAGGTGAACAACGAAGTAACGCATGTGAGCATTGTCGACCGTCTGCTGTGCTTTCGACTTCCATGCCGTGCGTGCGCTCTCATAATCGGGGAACACGCCGACAATATCCAACGCATCTAAGTCGCGAAATGTAAAACCTTCCAGCGAATCCAATTCGCCACCGATTACCATGTGTAACCGTTGTTCTGAGTGTGCTTGTTCAGCCATCTTGCCCGCTCGTCCGTATCAGGAATCCTCGCGCGAGCGTTTAGAGTACACCTTAAGCCTCGGCAACTGTTACCATCGTCTCTATGCACCGATTATCGGCTGCAATGAGCGCGGGTTTTTTGACCAGTTCTGCGTTGAGACGGATGGAATGACCATCGTGGTCGCAAATTTCACGGCCCGTTTCTGACAAGATCGACATCGCTGCGGCGATGTCCCAATCATGACAACCGCGACGCACAAATGTTCCTGCCAATTGTCCGCTGGCCACCATGGCAATCCGGTACGCGAGCGATGGGACATGCGGATGGGTGTGAGCGGTGATTCCCGCCTGATCGGCGAACGACGCGATGAGGTGCTTTTTACCTGCCATCACAATTGGCCCGTCAGGCACGGCAGAACTCAGACGAACATCGTTGCGAAACGCTCCGTACCCCCTTGCGGCATGCCACGTTTCGCCAAGCACCGGACATACGAGAACGCCTGCTATCGGCAAGCCGTCTTCCACGATGCCGACGGAAACGCACCACATTCGTCCGCCGGAAATATAGGCGCGGGTGCCATCGATTGGGTCAACGACAAACGTGCGCCGGGCGCGTTGTCTAGCGCCACTGTCTATTTCCTCGGTTTCTTCCGATAACCAGCCGTAGTCGGGCCGGGCTCTTTTCAAACTCTCTTGCAGATAGTCATTGGTCGCCAAATCGCCGTCGCTGACCGGCGAATTGCCCTCTTTCATTTGAACATTCAGCCGATTGGGAGACTGAAAGTAATCAAGCGCAATTTCGGCTGCTTTCGCCGTCTCGCGGCAGATCAAGTCGAGATCATCGGCGAGGCTGTCGATGACAGCAGCCTCTTTTGTGTCAGGTGCCTGCAAGCGTCATGCCTTCTACGAGAAGTGTGGGGGCAGCGGTGGAATAGGTGCGATCAATTTCATTTGCTGCGATCAATCGGAGGAACATGTCCTTCAAGTTCGATGCAATCGTCACTTCTGAGACTGGAAAGGCGAGTTCCCCGTTTTCGATCCAGAACCCGGAGGCTCCGCGCGAGTATTCGCCGGTGACCATGTTCACGCCCTGACCAATGACCTCATTGACGTAAAAGCCGGTACCGACATCCTTGATCATGTCTTCGGGCGAAATTTCACCCGGCTCTAACGAGAGGTTTGTGGATGATGCGGTGACCACATTTCCGCCCCGCGTGCCGCGGCCATTGGTGGGCAATCCGAGTTCGCGCCCAACTGAACTCGACAAGAACCAATGGTTCAATACCCCGTTTTCGACCATCGAGAGCGTTTCGCCGGCAACGCCTTCACCATCAAAAGGGCGTGAGCCCGGACCGCGTACAATGTGCGGTTGATCGATGATATTGATGTTCTCGTGCAGGATTTGCTCGCCCATTTTATCCCGCAGGAAACTGGATTTCCGCGCAACAGCAGCACCATTGATGGCAGCACTGACATGGCCCAAAATTCCTCTCGCGACGCGGGGATCGAAGACCACGTCTACGCTACCCGTTGGCATTTTTCGTGGATTGAGCCTTTTCACAGCGCGTTCGCCCGCATTGCGGCCCACTTCTTCGGCGGACTTTAACTCACTGGCGTGAATTACGCTGGAAAAGTCATAATCGCGTTCCATGCCGGTACCAGTTCCCGCAATAGCCGAAACCGATTTTCCAAACCGCGATCCGATATAGCTGCCGACGAAACCGTGAGACGTTACGAGCACCAAGCCGCCGGAGCCAGCAGACGCGCCCGCGCCCGACGATTTTGTAACACCATCGACCGCCAGCGCCGCTGCCTCCATCGCCAGCGCTTCGTCGCGAAGTTCGTCGGCTGTCATCTCGGTGGAATCGTAAAGGTCGAGGTCAGCGATTTCCTTTGCGAGCAATTGCTCTGGCGCCAGCCCATTGAAGGGATCTTCCGGCGAGACTTTCGCCATGGCGACTGCGCGTTCGGCCAGCATGTCGGCATCGCCATCTATTGCAGCCGAGACTGACGCGACCTTCTTTCCGCAAAAAACACGCAGCGACATGTCATTGCTTTCGGACGCATCCGTGGATTCCACTTGGCCATCCCGGACCGATACGCTTTTTGAAGAACCTCGAACAACGACGGCGTCAGCTTCCGTTGCGCCTGCCTTTTTTGCAGCATCGACCAAACTCATTGCACGGTCGATTAATTTTTGGTCATGGAAACCCATTGCTGCTCCTACGCTTTGGTCGCTATCACCGATACCGAATAGCAATTGAACAATGCACGGTTGAACGTTCGCATCGCACGTGTTGTGTGCGATGTATTCCCCGGTAGTGTCCTCGGCAAGATCACGGGCCGAAAGACCGCACTATTTAGCGAAAGGCACGCAAAGCCATGGCTGGCAGTTCAGCCCCTTCCTTTTTTTCAGACGCGGTGGTGATCCTAGGCGTCGCTGTGGTCGCCGCACCTTTGTTCAAGCGGGCAGGCCTTGGAACCGTGCTCGGATATCTGGCCTCAGGGATTGTAATCGGCCCGATCTTCGGGGTGATCGCCGACGCGGACCAGATTTTGAAAATCTCGGAATTAGGCGTTGTCTTTTTGCTGTTCGTCATCGGGCTCGAACTCAAACCGCAAAGGCTTTGGTCGCTCAGGCGCGACATCTTCGGTCTTGGAGCCTCACAGGTTCTGGTAACGGGCGTCGTGTTGCATTTCCTGCTGGCGACGTTCACCGAGTTTAGCACCTCAGCGACGCTTGTCATTGGGTTTGGACTGGCACTGTCCTCCACCGCGTTTGCAATTCAGGTGCTGCAGGACCGAAGCGAACTGAACACCCCGCACGGTCAAAAATCGTTCTCGATACTGCTCTTTCAAGATTTGGCGATTGTGCCTCTGCTGGCGATCATTCCGCTGCTCGCACCGCGTGCCGAAGACAGCGCAGCCTCGCCCATCCAAAGCGTGTTAATCGCAGTGGGCGCCATCGCTGCGGTCATCATCGCTGGACGATATCTACTGGATCCGCTGTTTCGCATCGTCGGAAATACCGGCGCCCGTGAGGCGATGATCGCAACCGCGCTGCTGGTTGTTCTGGCAAGTGCATATCTCATGACCCTTGCCGGGTTATCGATGGCTTTGGGCGCATTTCTTGCCGGCGTTATGCTTGCTGAATCCACATACAGGCACCAGCTTGAGGCCGACATCGAACCTTTCCGCGGTCTCCTTCTGGGCTTGTTCTTCGTTGCCATTGGCATGTCGCTGGACATGTCGGTGCTGCTGGACAATTGGCTCATTGTGCTGGCCTGCGTGCCCGCCCTCATGATCGTGAAGTCAGCGGTCCTCTATCTCTTGACGCGTTTGTTTGGAAACACGCGAGAGGTCTGCGTGCGGACATCCTTAGCCCTGCCCCAGAGTGGTGAGTTCGGCTTTGTGATGTTTTCGCTTGCGGCGAGCCTTGGGATTTTTGGCAATGATATCTCATCAATCCTGATCGTCATCGTCACCCTATCCATGGCGCTTACGCCGGTTGCTATGCTGCTCGCTCGGTTCGCTCCAAAATCAGATCAACAAGACGAGATGCACGAGGAATTCGAAGATGCCGGGTCCGATGTTCTGCTGATTGGCTTTTCGCGGTTCGGGCAAATCGCATCTCAGGTGCTGCTTGCAGGTGGTTCTGAGGTGACCATCATCGACCACTCCACCGAGCGTGTTCGCGCTGCCGGACGTTTCGGCTTCCGCATTTACTATGGCGACGGAACAACCCTGAACGTGCTCGAAGCAGCGGGGCTTAGAGAGGCCAAGATCGTGGCCATTTGCACCAATAAGCTAGAGGTCACAAACAAAATTGTGGAGCTCATCTCATCGACCTATCCCGATGTTAAGCTGTACGTGCGCACCTATGATCGCGCCCATTCGATCGACCTTCGACGACGCGGGATCGAATATGAGATTAGAGAGACGCTCGGTTCAGCGCTTTCATTTGGAACCGACGTGCTGCGTGGAATTGGCATTCCTGACAGTCTCGCGCAGGAAATACGCGAGGATGTGCAAAAGCGCGACGATGACCGACTGCGCATTCAAATTGCAGAGGGTTCAATTCACGCCGGTCAAGACATGCTCCACACCGAGCCTGTTAAGCAGCCTGTCCCGGAGCCGTTGGTAAAGCCTCTGCATGATGCGACGATCATAAATAGTGACGAAGAGATGTCTGACGCCGAGACCGAAACGAAAGCCTAGCCGCCAGCGCATCTGTCTGCTTCAAAGGCGGTAATTGCCCCATCAAGCCTGTATTTCAGATCGTCGCGAACGCTGGCTGTCGCTTCCAGAATTCGTTTTGCTTTCAAGAAATCCATGACGCGAAACTCCGATACCGGCGGCGTTACAAAAATGTCCGGCGCGCTCAACTGTAGCTTCATCTGAATGAGCGACTGCATCATCAATTGGGACGTGCCATAAAGACTATCAATCGCTTTGGGAGCCTTCGACCTATCGCCCTCCGGTGCGCCGATGACATCCACTCCGATGATAATGTCGGCCTTGCCGACAAGGTGCTCGTAGGGGATTGGGTTATAGATGCCGCCGTCGATGTAAAACACATCGTCTCGTTTAATCGGTTTGAAGATGCCGGGCAGCGCGGCAGATGCGGCGATTGCGCTGCGCAATTCTCCATATTCGAAATAGGTTTCTTTGTGGCCGTAGAAGTCAGTCGCGACGATCGCCAAGGGGATATTGAGGGCTTCGAATGTGTCTGGAATTTCTTCGGGCAAGAACGACTTCAAGATGCGTTCGATATTGAATTGACCAAGCCGCATGCCGCCGTTCATCATATCGGCGAGGCCGCTCGGGCGTGCACCCCAAAATTTCGAAAGCAATGCTCCACGGTTCGACATGATATCCAGCGTGTAGTCGCGGATATCCTCGCCTCGCATGCCCGATGCCATGGCAGAGCCCATGATCGCACCGATGGATGCGCCGGAAATGGCAACGGGCCTGATGCCCAATTCGTCCATCACTTCGATGACGTGGATATGGGCGTAGCCGCGCGCACCGCCCCCGCCGAAGGAAATTGCAATGGTGGGATCACCACTCGCACTCCCTTCTATCACCGGCGTTAAACCGGTCGCCGCATTGCTCATGGCAGTGAATACTCCAGAAATCGCAGTTTGGTCTCACCCAAAGACCTTTGTTCCCGCAGTACATAGTGGTCGGGAAGCGCCACGTCACTTGCGGCGTGTTCTTCCAGGACCACGATTGAACTATCTGAAAGCCAGCCACCTTCGGCCAAAGACACAAGCGTCCGGTCACCCAGTCCTTTTCCATACGGCGGATCGGCAAAGGCCACATCAAACGGCTTCATCGTGCCGATAGGGCCCATGCGCGTCGCATCACGTCGAAACAGCTGCGTCACACCCTGCAGTTGGAGCGTTTCAATGCTCTTGCGAATAAGCGCGCGCGCGTGGCCCGCCGGTTCCACAAATAGGCAGAACGAAGCACCGCGCGAAATCGCTTCGCATCCAAGCGCTCCAGTGCCAGCGAAAAGGTCGATCACGCGCGCACCCCCAACTTTGTCGCCAAAGCGGTGCTCTAAAATGTTGAAAAGCGTTTCCCGTGTACGATCCGTAGTCGGGCGTGTGCGTTGGTCATTGGCGGCTGGCGCTGCCAAACGCCGCCCGCGAAACTGACCGCCGACAATCCGCACTAGCGGTCCCTTTTGGGGCCAGATGGTTTGCGCGGGCCACTGGGGCGCGATTTCTTGCCTTGAGGGCGCGCACCCTTGCCGTGCCACACATTGGTTGCGCCGCTGCGTGGTGGCTTGGTTGCAAGTTTCTCAAGTGGTTCATCGCGACGGTTACCGCTTGAACTCACCCAATCGCCGCGGCGTCTGGTCGGCTGACGCTCTTCTTCGACAGGCGTCTCTTCATTTGTTTTCGCCACTGGCCGGTTCGGGAACTGGGTCAGGACCGGCGCATCAAAGGTTGCGCCGGATTCTTCCACCAGCTTTGCGCCAAGCTGTTCTCGCAGCACCTTACCCTTGATTTCCAAGACGTGGCCTTCGGGTAAGTCAGCTAACTGAAATGGACCGTAGGACGTGCGGATGAGGCGATTCACTTCCAAGTTAAGTGCGCCAAGAACGTTCTTGATTTCGCGGTTTTTACCCTCGCGAAGCGTCATCTCAATCCACGCATTGGTCCCTTGGGTTCGCTCCAGCACCGCATTGATGGCACCGTAAAACACGCCGTCGACAGAAATCCCGTCTTTCAACTTATCGAGCTGGTTTTGGGTCACGCGACCATGGGCTCGGACACGATACCGGCGCAGCCATCCCGTCTGCGGAAGTTCCAGCACGCGCGCCAGACCGCCGTCATTGGTCAACAGGAGTAGGCCCTCGGTATTGATGTCCAAACGGCCAACGGTAATCACGCGAGGGAGATCGGACGGCAGGTTTTCAAACACCGTGGGACGGCCTTCAGGATCTCGGTTCGAGGTCACAAGACCGGGTAGCTTGTGATAGAGCCAAAGCCTCGTGCGTTCGGCCTGCGGCAGAGGTTTGCCGTCGATTTCGATGCGATCATCCAGCGTGACGTTCACCGCAGGCGTGGTCAAAACCTTGCCATTGAGCTTCACGCGGCCTGCCATAATGATCGTCTCCGCCTCACGGCGTGACGCGACACCTGCTCTTGCAAGGCGCTTCGCGATGCGTTCGCCTTCTGGCGCGACCGGTACTTCGGACGCATCATCGCGCGGAGGTCTCGGATTGCGATCGTCAAACCTCGGCTTACGGTCATCAAATCTTGGCTTCGCGCGAACCGTGTCTGGTCCCGGCCTGTCTTTCATGCCTCGCGCACCCTTGAACGGTTTACGCTCACCGCCCTCGCCGTCATGGCGGTCATCGCGATTTCGTGGCGGACGCCCGCCACCGGGCCGGTCTTTAAAGCCGCGACTGCGCATCGGCTTGTCGCCGCGTTCAGCTCGGTCGTCGCCTCGGTCGGATCGCCCGCCGTTTCTATCACTCCGGTCAGGTCGCCCCTTATCATTGCCGCCACGCGCGGGTTTATCACCGCGAGGTGGACGACGGTCATCTTTTTTCATGTGTTCGCCTTGGCAAGTTGTG
>JBCDLI010000027.1:0-30393 GCA_038745535.1 Pseudomonadota bacterium
CCTGAGAATTCCACCACCAACTGGCGCAGAGTTTCGCCGCGCGCGGCTTCATCCAGAGCTGCCAACCGCGATGCGTAAACGCTGGCGGTCAAATCAATGAACCATTGCTGGGTCTGGATATCGACCTCGTAAGGCACCGGCCAGCGGGGCAGGCCCGTTACGTTTTTCACGCCACGCGCGAGCCAATCTTCATTCTTCAAAACCGCGATGACGATTTCGGAGATGCCAAGTGTTGCAATCGCAAGGTAATCCGTGCGCAGGCCAAGCGAGATCTTTCCGATCAGCCACGCGACTGCTGCCGCGATGCCACCGCCGACGATCCACGACAGAGTGATTGGGAGACCCAACCCGCCCATGAAGCCGGTGCGTGCAGGCTCAATTGCTTCAATCGCGCCGGTAGCGTCTGCAAACATTGGGCGGATAACGAAATAGCCGATCACAATGGTCGCAAAAACCGCAAAGCCCTTCATCTTGCCACGTAAATTGGTGCCGAGAAAAACTGCAGTGACCGCCACAGCAGCTATCAGCAAGAACGCGACCAATAGGTCACGCCCACCGGCAGCGATTGCCTCAGTCACCGGCGGGTGCGCGACAAGCACTGCGCTAACGCCGCCAAGTGCCGCAAATGCCATGACACCTGCGTTAAAGAGGCCAGCATAACCCCATTGCAGGTTTAGCCCCATGGCCATCACAGCTGAGACAAGGCTCATATTGAGGATCGCAAGCGCAACGGCGGGCGATTGAAAAAGACCCACCGCTACAAGCGCACCGCCGATGAACAGAAACGCCAATGGCGCGCGCCACGGCGAAGCCGCTGCTTCCGTTGTCCGGGGTGCAGGCTTATCCGGCGAAGCGGCTGATGTAGTTTCAGGGGCTGCACTCATGGCCGGACACCCGTCATTTGATTACCGCGCCGCGGAATATGCCCGTCGGTCTGACCAACAAAACGACGACAAGGATGATGAACGACACTGCAAACTTGTAGTCGGTCGAAAGAAGTTGGAGCAGGCCTTGCGGCTGAAACTCTTCTGGAACCACCCAACCTGCAAAGCGGCGGTAGGCGTAGGTGATCATGATCTCGGAAAACGCAACGATATAACCGCCAACAACCGCACCAATCGGCTGACCAATGCCGCCCAGGATAGCGGCGGCAAAAATCGGCAGCAGCAGCTGGAAATAGGTGAAAGGCTTAAAGCTTTTATCTAACCCGTAGAGTGCGCCAGCGATGGTCGCGAGCGCGGCTGCGATAATCCAAGTCACAAGCACAACGCGATCTGGATTGATGCCGGACAAACGCGCCAAATCTTCGTTATCGGAATAGGCGCGCATGGCCTTGCCCATCCGGCTTCGGTTCAAGAACAAAAACAAAGCGATGACGACCAGTATCGCGATCACCACGGTAATTGCCTGCGTGGTCTGAATAACCAATACTTCTTGTAGACCGCTCCACTCGCGGAATTCTCGCGCGCCGACGAGGAAGCGTTCGCCATCGGTGAAGCGACGATCGTCTGTGCCCATGATAAAGCGAACGATAGCCGACAGCATAAACATTACGCCCACCGATGAGATCACCATCACTACGGGAGCGGCGCGCTTCTTGCGGTAAAATGCAAAGACTGACTTATCGATCAGGATAGCTGCAATCGCGGTGATGATGATCGCCGGAACGAGAGCGATGAGCGCGGTGGGCACCGGACCAGCGGAAATACCGAAAGCCTGAAGCGCCCATGTCAGCAAGATGACGGCCGCAGTGCCAAACGCCATCAGATCACCATGGGCAAAGTTCGCGAAGCGCAAAATACCAAAGACGAGCGTGACGCCAAGTGCACCAAGCGCGAGCTGTGAGCCGTAAGCTAGCGCTGGCACGAAGACGAAGTTTGCCATCAAAACGAGAGCGTTCAAAATGTCTGTTCCGGTGGGAATGAGAGAAGCTTCCATTGTCGTCACCCACCCAAGAAACTTTTACGCACTTCGGCATTAGCGAGCAGTTCTTCGCCGGTGCCTTCGCGCCAATTCTTACCCTGTACGAGCACGTATCCACGATCAGCGATCTCAAGGGCTTGGCGCGCGTTTTGTTCGACCATCAGTATGGCTATGCCCGTGTTGCGCACCTCAATGATCCGGTCGAAGAGCTCATCCATCACGATAGGTGAGACCCCCGCCGTCGGCTCATCAAGCGTTAGGACGGTCGGCTCCGTCATCAGCGCACGGCCGACTGCTACCTGCTGGCGTTGACCGCCGGAGAGTTCCCCTGCCCGCTGGTTTCGCTTTTCATAAAGGATTGGAAACAGATCGTAGATCTGCTGGATCGTCTTTTCGAAATTGTCCGTGCGAAGATACGCGCCCATCTCGAGATTTTCGCGAACGCTCATGGTCGCGAAAACATTGTTGGTCTGCGGCACGAACGCGATCCCCTCGGCAATCCGGGCCTGCGGTTTCAGATCACCAATGTCTTTGCCACCCAGCGTAATCGAGCCCGACCGCATGGTCAGCATGCCGAGAAGCGCTTTCATGGCAGTGGATTTGCCAGCACCGTTGGGACCAACGATAACAGCGATTTCACCCTTTTCCACGCCGATTGTGCAGTCTTGTAAGATGTCGACTGCACCGTATCCACCGGTCATGTTTTCCCCGTGGAGGTACATCAGGCGTCCACTCCGGCAGGCGCTTTGCGCGCCTTCACACCGCGTCCGAGGTAAGCCTCGATCACAGCGTCGTTGTTGCGCACTTCGGTGGCTGTGCCCTCGGCTAGAACAGCGCCCTCGGCCATCACGATCACGGGATCACAAAGCCGCCCGATGAAGTCCATGTCGTGTTCGATCATGCAGAATGCGTAGCCGCGCTCACGATTGAGCCGCAGGATTGCATCGCCGATCTCGCGCAGCAGGCTGCGATTGACCCCTGCCCCAACTTCGTCGAGCAGCACGACCTTCGCATCCACCATCATGGTGCGGCCAAGTTCAACAAGCTTCTTCTGTCCGCCGGAAAGGTTGCCCGCGAGTTCCTGCGCAAGATGTGATAGATTGAGGAAGTCAATGACCTCCATCGCGCGTTCACGTATGGCCCTCTCCTCTCGCTTTACCTCGCCCCAAGAAAGCCAAGCGTTAAGCAGGCTTTCGCCTGACTGCTCTCCGGGAACCATCATCAGGTTTTCCAAAACAGTCAGTGAGGAGAACTCATGCGCGAGTTGAAATGTGCGCAGCAGCCCCATGTCAAATAGCTCGTGCGGATCGAGACCTGTCGCGTCCTCTCCGTCGAGCAGAATTTCGCCATTCGTCGGTTTGATGTTACCGGCGATGATGTTGAAGAGTGTCGTCTTGCCAGCACCGTTTGGCCCGATAAGCCCCGTGATGGAGCCCTTCTTGATCGTGATCGACGCATCATTGACCGCGAGGACGCCGCCAAAGCGTTTGCTGACATTTCGAACTTCAATCATGCGCGGAAAACGTTGCTGCTATCGCACTAGCTAAGAACAATCCACAGGCTTGTGCAATGCAAGAAATTTTCCGTCAACAGGGGGCCATCGGGCGAAGTTCAGCGTAATTTACGTGATCTTTCAGCTGCCGCCGCGACAGTTTTGGTCATAAGTTCGGTTAGGCCGTCGCCTTCGGCCATCAACACTTCGAGCCCAGCTTGAGTGGTGCCATTGGGGCTCGTAACCTGTTTCCGCAGAACCTCAGGCGTCTCTGCGCTCTCCTTCGCGTAGACCGCAGCGCCGTAGATTGTTTGCATCGCTAGCTTTGCCGAAAGTTCTTCGGTCAAGCCCGCTTGGACCCCCGCAGCTGTCATCGCCTCAATCATGTGGAACAGATACGCCGGACCTGAACCGGAAACGCCGGTGACCGCATCCATCAGATCTTCGTCTTCGATGGTGGCGGTTTCTCCGATTACCGCCATGAGCTTTTCAACCGATGCCTTTTGTTCGTTGGTCACTGCGTGATTGAAATAGGTGATCAACATCCCCTGGCGGACTGCGGATGGCGTGTTTGGCATGACACGCGCAATTGCCGCCTCGGTTCCGAGATATTGGCTTAGCTTGTCAGTGCTAACGCCCGCGGCAACCGAGACAAAGGCAGGGTTAGAAAACCTGGCATAGGCCGGTGCGACGTCGGCCATGACCTGTGGCTTAACGGCGAGGAGGATGATGTCAGGCTGCAAATCGACGGGCAGATCATTTGCGCTCGTGACTGCGTGTGCACGGAGATCATTGGCGCGTGCGCGAAGCGTAGCATTCGGCTCCACCACGGAAACATCGGAGGGCCGGAGTACGCCTTCGGAGAGCCAACCCTGCAACATGGCAAATCCCATGTTTCCGCAACCGACCAGCACCAATCTCATGTCACGATGACCTCCGTTTGTCCGCGGCATAGGCTGCACCGAGGTGGCTGACAAGCAAAAGGCTGTTACTGCGTTCTGACCACGAAACGGTTTGTCATCCGCAAACCAAAAAGCGCAATGACAAGCGTGAGCCAAACCGGATCTGCTCGGCTGAAATAGAAACTTTCGAGCGCTGCATTCATGCCAGTAAAGGCGACAATCATGAAGAAGAAGTCTGCCATGAGCTGATTTTCGCGCGTTTTGAGCGTGCGCGCGTAGGCAACAGCTGGCGCGATGATAATGAGCCAAATTGAAACCAGAAGAGCAGGAAGGCCAAAGCTCAGCGCGATGTCCAAAAAGCCATTGTGACCGTGCACGATACTTCGCGGATTCCACTCCTGATCAAAATAACGCTCCGCGTTGTCTGTGGTCGCTGTATCCCAAAACCCGTCAAAACCGTATCCTGTCCAAGGGCGCGCGAAAACGAAATCCTTTGCAAAGTTCCAGATTTCAGTGCGCCCGGTGAACGTCACCGTTTCGTTGAACGTCCGCAAGATGTCGTCGAAAAGCGGAACGAACGCGGTTCCGACCGTAAGCGCATGAATGCCAAATATGGCGAGCGCCACAGCGAACGCGCCAACACTACGCACTCCTGCGGCACCAAAACCCGCAACGAGCAAAACAGCGATTGGCACAAGCGCTGCCGTGGTCTTTGATCCGCTTTTGTAGACGAAGATGCAGGCAGCGATACCAATGAGAAATCCGCTCCATTTCCAGCCCCGGCGCCAGAGATAAAATCCGGCAAATGCAATTGCCGCCATAACCGGCCCTGCCACGTTTTTGTGGGTGAAGAGGCCTCGCCAGAGACCGGAGTGCTGTGCTTCGACCTCGCCGCCTTGGTGAATAGCCGCCTGCGGCAGCAAGATGACACCGGCGAACGACAGAGCGATAACAACAGAGCCAGCAATCACAAGGAGACGCGAAAAGTCGTCAGCTTGACGCGGCAACACGACCAGCCCAGCAGCTGACACGATGCCGAAAAGCGTGAACAAATACGCTCTGATCGCAGCATCTGGGTCTGGCGCGTAGACAACTGAACCGGCGAGCAATGCTAGCATCGCAATCCACGAGAACGAGAGAAGCCTGACAACAGTGGCCACCGGAACGAGCAGAATACAGCCCATGAACGTGGCTGCGAAAATAAGCGTAAAGCCGATCTGGTTGACGATATTTCCGCCGTCTGACGACTCTCCGCCAGCTGCGATCTTGGCTGCGGCGAATGGTTCAAGCGACACCCACAATACCAGCAGAACGGCAACCGCGATTACGCTTCGCAAGATGCCATTTGTCTGATCCAGCCAGACGCGAAGTGCCTCAGTCTGTTGGGTTGCGATACTGTTCGTTGACATAGCCAAATTCCGACAGCAGCCGCCCAAGCGCCACGTAGAGGTGATAGAAGCCGTTCAAAAACGAGCCGTGCTTAAGGTATGCAACGCCTGAGCGTGGTATTGCAGCACCTGCAAGCGCAATTGAACGTGCGATTGTAATGAGACGGCCAAAGGACTGTTTGGCGCGAGCGCGATGCTCAATTCGAGCAGACAATTCGCCATTTCGAAGGGAGCGCTTGATGATCCAATCACGGGTGACGCGCGTCTCTGGAATTGTCTCATTGACCGGAGCTTCGTTGCACCACGCTAGGCGTTTGCCGTTTGCTTTTGCACGTCGAAGGAAGTCGGTGTCGCCACCGCCGGTGAAATTGAATGCCAAATCCATAAATGGCTGTGGCATCTGTCTTAAAACGTCGGCCCGCAGCAGTAGATTACCGGACGAATAAAGCGTTTCGACCGGGCCGGTTTCGCAATAATGCGGTGTGAAAACCGGATGCGATTTCCACTTCTCTGGTGGGTTACCGAGGAACACCGGAATTTGCGGACCGCCGCAGATATCTGCTGAACATTCGTCCGCAGTCTGCTTCATGCCCTCCAACCAACTTGGTGACGCGATCTCGTCGTCGTCGAGCACCGCCACCCATTTCAGGTTTGGAAATTCGTTCAGACAGACGGACCATCCGGCATTGTAAGCTTGGCAATTGCCGCGCTCGTGGGCGACGATGACAAGTCCGTTGTATTCATTTTCGGAAAACAAAGGGCCGACCGCTTCGGCACCAGCTCGGTTTACACTCTCATTTTCAATGACAATGATCGCAGTCGTGGCGGCATCTATCTGATCGTGGACGCTTTCGATTGTGCGCAGCAGATGCTCCGGACGGCGAAAGGTCGGAATGGTAACGGCTGTTTCGATATTTGCGGCGTCTAGGCCGGGGGACCGGACAAAGACGGATGCTCCACCGTGCTGTACGTCTTCCATCTTTCCATCCAAGAACTACCGCAGCTTGTTATGGTCAATAGAAGGTTAAGCAAACGTATTGGCGTATAAATCAATTTTTGGGATTAATCCCATCTTCACGGCGATGCGGTAATTCGCTCTGCACAGGGCGCTAAATTCGATGCATTTTGTCTTTTTAACATCTCTGGTTTCCTGCGGCCCTCCGGAAAGTGGCTACGAGATTGCCAACGCTGCAATTATTGATGGCTTTCGTCGCGCAGGGCACATTGTGACCGAAATCGGCTTCAAATGGCCAAAGCGTGCGCTGTCTGATCCAGACAATACGGTTTGTCTCGGTGAAGTGGAATTGAAAACCGAGGGCGCATCGGGGTCTCAGAAAGTGCAATGGCTGCTGAAGGCGGTCGCCAACTCCATCACATTTGCTTCGGCTAAGCTCCGCGTCGTGAGCGAAAATGAAGTTTTATCGGCAATCGAGCGTGCTGCGCAACTCAACCGCAAAGTGGACGGTGTGATCCTCAATGGCGTGACGCTGGCTGGCGCATTTGAAAAGCTCTTGACCGCGAAGCCGTATATTTTTGTGGCGCACAATGTGGAGCACGTCTCCGCTCAACAAAATGCAGACGACGCGGCCGGAGCTGTGGAACAGCTGATGTATCGCCGCGAGGCAAAGTATTTGCAGGGCTTGGAAGCACGCCTGTGCGCTAAAGCCCAACACGTATTGACCCTAACCGATGAGGACCGCCAAGGCCTCAATATTGCTGATGGCGAGCGCTCCACCACCGTCGCTCTCGTGACGCCGGCGGACGCCGAGAATGCGAATGCGGACCATCCTATCGCCTTCGATATCGGGCTGATCGGGTCTTGGACCTGGACGCCGAACCGCATCGGCCTCGAATGGTTCTTGCAAAAGGTCGTTCCCCAGCTGCCTGAAGAAATCTCAATTGCAGTCGCGGGCGACATGCCGCGCGGATTAGCCCAACGCGAAAAACGGGTTTTGTTTTTAGGGCGCGTTCTGGATGCAAAAGAGTTCTGCCGCCAGAACCGGGTTATTGCGCTTACCGCGCGTGCGGGAACCGGTGTACAATTAAAAACGATAGAAGCGTTCGAGATGGGGCTTCCATGCGTTGCAACACCATCGTCACTGCGCGGCATTAAAAATATACCGAGCAATGTGCTGGTTGCCAACGACGCCAAAACCTTTGCCATGGCGCTTGCTGCTCAGGCAAAAAGCCATTGGCTGGGCGAGTTGCCAAAGTCGGACGGCTTAGCTTTTCGCCAAGCGCAAATTGAGCAGATGGATAGAGCTATCGCGAAAGCGGTGTCGGTTTTTGCAGATGCTAGGGCGCGAGGCAGCGCATGAATCAGCATTTTGCACCATCAGATCTCCTGCCGACACTGCAGATGTTTGGTCTGGATGTGGTCGACACCACCTTGGATCAAGTGGTCGGTCGACTCCTTGATGAGGTGAAGGCCAAACGGTTTCGGCGAGTCAACTTCGCCAATGCCAACAACGTGAACATCGCCCATCGCGATGGTGCTTTCCGGTCCGCGCTCACCAACAGCACTGTACTGCCCGATGGGATCGGTATGGATTTGGCGTGTCGGCTGCTTAACGGGCGGCGGTTTACGGCGGACCTAAACGGGACAGATCTGGTTCCAAAGCTTCTGGAGGCAGCCCCGCGAGGGACAACGATCGGATTGATTGGGGCGGCACCCGGCATCGCTGACAGGGCTGCGTCGTCGATTAACGAGCTTGCGCCGCAGGTCGATGTTCAACACGTTGCACACGGGTTTTTATCTGATGATGAGCGGCGCAAATTCGTTGCTGATCTTGCTCAAAGCCCCGTCGACATACTGCTGGTCGCGATGGGCACCCCGATGCAGGAAAAATGGGCTGCTCAAAACATTACTGCGAGCCACACCACGCTTGTTTTGACGGTCGGAGCTCTCTTCGATTTTCTCTCGGGAAATGTTGATCGGGCGCCCAATTGGGTGCGCAAGTCGCGGTTTGAATGGGCTTACAGGCTGTCTCGCGAACCGGGTCGTCTCTGGCAACGTTATCTCATCGGTAATGGTATTTTTCTTGCTCGCGCTCTGGCACTAAAGCTAAGCGGACGTTCCTAACCAGTGCGCGCTTCACCAAAGCAAAATGCGATTGTGACCGCCAGTTACTCCGGCGATTTCGAACGGTGCAAAATGCTTTGTGAGAGCATTGATCGTCACGCCACTGGATACACCAAGCACTATATTCTCGTCGATGACCACGACGAGGAAATGTTCAGCGCGCTTGCAGCTGAAAACCGCGAGATCGTAGCAGATCGCGAACTCCTGCCGAGTTGGCTACATCGCTTCCCCGGTCGGATCGCGCCAAAGGGGCGGCCATTTTGGTTCAGCAGACGGACCACGATCCTACATGGTTGGCACGTGCAGCAATTACGGCGGATCGCCATAGCGCTACACAGAAACGAAGACGCTTTTTTCTATTGCGATTCCGACACCATCTTCACCAAGCACTTTGATCTCAACACTCTGTGGCGAGGGGAAGCGCTTCGGCTTTTTAGAGAAGACGACGGAGCAGATGTGGCCAAGAGCGACCACGTGATTTGGCTAAGTCATGCGGCTGACATTTTCCAGAAGCAGGAAATTTTGCGAAGCCGCCATAACTACGTCCAAACGTTTATTGCCTGGCGCGCCGATACGGTTCGGCAAATGTGTGAACATCTAGAACGCGTGAATCAGTGCCATTGGATTTCAGCGGTCGCCCGGTCACGCAAGTTCTCCGAGTGTATGCTTTACGGTGCATACTGCGATGCTTTCGACGAGCCAGACAAGCACTGGCGGGATCATAGATCACTGTGCAGGGTTCAATGGTTCAATCCGCCCCCTTCCAAAGGCGAGCTTCGGGCGTTTGCCGAGAAGCTTGAGAATTACCAAGTTGGTTTTGGCATCCAGTCCTTTGTCAATGTTTCACCAAATTGGATCAGAGAAATTGCGCTGCACGAAGAACCCGCGAAAGTCTAAATCCTGACGGCGGGTCTCTTTAAGGACGTGTAAGTCAGCAGAAACGAGCATGCATACAGTGCTGCGAAAACTGCGTTGGTCCAGATGAACCATTGCTCTGGGTTCGGAAAGTTGAGGAGCAGGGTTGTCATCAAAATCATTTTGCCTGCACCCAGCAAGGCGTAATTGATAAGCCTGAGCCCGGTCTGTCCTCGGCCATAGAGAAGTTCGGCATGGTATTCGATAAGATTTTTGAAAGCGGGAATGAGCGCGACCAGAAACAAGAAAGGCACCGCGGCAGCGACGTTCGATCCGAGGATATCTGGCTTGAGCCATAACACAGAGACAATCGCACCGATCCCGGCGAGCGAGACGCCAATCACCCCGGTCTCAATCAGCGCGCGTACCTTTATCGTCTGCAACAGTTCAGGGGTGCGCATAAGCCGTTGGGTAAGGATCGTTGAGAACACGCGCACAGGTGTTGCGGTTAAATCAACCAATCGCATGACCATCGAATAGATGCCAGCGATGAACTCTCCGGCCAAACTGAGAACAATCAGCTTATCCAGTTCCATTTGAGCAAACATCAACATGTCTGAGCCGGCCACGGTCAACGCTTCACGCCATCGTCTCAAATAAAGTCGCGGATAGAACCGGAGCTTTTTCTTTGGATAGAAAAGCGCCGCACAGGTCACAAACATCACGCCCTGTACGCTGACATAGATCGTCGCCCAACTGTCTAAGTCACCATCGCTTCCAAATGCGAGGATCGCGGCAGCGACTGCTTTCATCGCAAAGGCGAAGACGATCATGATGGACGCGACGCCGAACTTTTCTGTGCCTTTAACGACGGCGATACAGACTTCAAATCCACGCCAGAACAGCACTTCAGACGTCACGATGAGAGCGAATGTCAAAAGCAACATCTTGCCAGCGAAAAAGGCTGCATGTGCTCCAAAGGCAAGCCCGACGATCACCGGCAACGATAGAATGAGCGCCGCGATATAGCCTGCAGTGAATGTGCCAATGAGATGCGGTTTGACGGCAGAAGCACGGTAGAGCGGTGAGATAAAGCCGAATGCGTTGAGGCGCGACAAAACGATGCCGAC
The DNA here is from genome assembly GCA_038745535.1 of Pseudomonadota bacterium. Taxonomy (GTDB): domain Bacteria; phylum Pseudomonadota; class Alphaproteobacteria; order Rhizobiales; family Rhizobiaceae; genus JBCDLI01. The sequence goes on from JBCDLI010000027.1 coordinate 10,773, forward strand.
CGCAGAGGCGGTGGCAAACAAACCAAACTCTTCAATAGAGAGTGTGTTGGCGACGAGATAGAAATATATCAGCTGGATGAGGATACGGCTGCCATCACCGCTAAGGGACTTGGCATATTTTAAGATCGTAACACCGAGCGCTTCACCACCGAATGATCTGCCCAGGAAGCCCAAGTTTGCGTCAGAAAGCACTTTCATGGGGACACGCTAGCAGATGAGCCTTAAATTCCGGTTCCAAAAAACTCCTAACGTAGGGGCAGATACAGACGGCAATCAGCTGAGGCATTAACCTTTTGTTTCCCACAAATCTTTAGCTTGTGTTTACTCGCAGACTGCTTGCGAGAATTTTGTTCCTTCAGGCGTATTGATGTTCGATCCCGGTTCAAATGGCGAAAAGCCTTCCCTGCTGATGGCAGGACGACGCCGGTCTTCACAATCGCCGAACGAAAATGCTCGCGAAGCGCATGCCAAAGCAAAAGCTGAACGCTCAGCTAAAAATGCGGAGGCCATTGCAGATTTTTCTCCCTCACTCCTCGACAGGCTCACGCGCTCCAAACGTGAAACGGTACAGGATGCGCAAGAGCCATTCGTTCAACCAGATGTTGAGCCTTCCAAGCGTGATCTTACACATGTCGACCCGTCGGGTGGGGCCACTGATGCAGATCAGGAAGCCCTGCAAGTTGCCCCGCAAGTCCCATTTGCACCCATCGTACAAAACAATGACGCACCGCTGGCAGGGTCCACGGCGCTCATCGATCCGGCCACAGTGATCAATACTGTTTGGAGATGGCGGTGGCCTATCGTCGGGTCGACTGTCCTCGGTGGATTGATCGGCGTGTTTTTGGCGCTGTCGATGGAGCGGGAATACACGGCGGCGTCGACTGTCCTCATTGATCCACGCGAGATCAAGCTTGTTGATCGCGATCTGACGCCGGAGTTTCTCGCAAACGAAGCTGCCCTATCGATTGTCGATAGCCGCCTTCGGCTGGCATCGTCTTCCTCGGTGTTAGAGCGCGTTATTGAACGTACTGGGCTCACACGCGATACCGAGTTCAATGGTGAAGGCACGGGCGCAGTCGGGGTGATGACCATCATCCGCGGGCTGCTCGGTGGCAGCGATAGTGCGCCCGGCGGTTTAGAGCGCATCACGCTTGAAAACCTCCGCAACAACATGGAAGCGACGCGCACCAACCGGACCTTTCTGATCAACATCGCGGTCCAATCTGCAAAGCCTGAGAAGGCCGCGCTGCTCGCAAATGAAGTCGCTCAATCGTTCATCGATGAGCAAGCCAATCTGCAGTCCGATAGCGCACGACAGGCCAACGAAGCGCTTTCCGGGCGTCTGGACACGCTACGCCAAGACGTGGAACAGGCCGAACGACGGGTCGAAGCTCACCGGCGTGAAAATAACCTCTTTAATGCACGGGGACGTTTGATTGCCGAGGATCAACTTCTTGCCGCAAATTCGGCAGCTACAAACGCGAAAAACCGTGCAATCGAGGCCCGTTCCACTGCCGACGCCGCCCGACAGATCAATTTCCAAAGTGTCGTCGAAGGTGCGGTTCCAACATCGCTTGTGACACCGGCGCTGACGACCTTTCGCGCCCAATATGCTTCTTTGAAACAGCAGTCGGCGTCTTTGGAAAACCAGTTAGGTCCACGTCATCCGCGGCTGGAAAACATCAAGCAGTCGGTTGCCGCTGTCGAAGACGATATTCGTGCCGAGCTTCGTCGGATCGTTTCAGGAACACAGGCTGATCTTCGCGCGGCGATACAAAATGAACAGCAGACCAACCAGGAACTTGCCAATCTAAAGGCATCGCGGTCCGATACGTCCCCTGCTGTGATCAGACTATTGGAGCTGGAGCGCGAGGCCGCTGCTGCCCGACAAATCTACGAGTCGACACTCTTGCGGTTCCGGGAGACAGGCGAGCTTGGAGCACTTCCCCAACAAAACGCAAGGATTGTTTCTGAGGCGGAAGTCCCGCTTCACCCCTCGTCAACATCGCGAAAAATTGTGGTGGCAGGCACTACGATGGCGGGCTTTATATTCGGGTTTGGGGCGGCTGTGCTCGCGGGCCTTTTGAAGAGTTTATCGTCGAGTATCTCCGGTAGCAGCAGCAGTCGCAATCTTAACAGACGTCCCTTCTCCCGCGCCTTTTCAGCATCTGCGGGTCAGCCAAATGGCGATGACCCCGATCCAAGCGCTGCTGCATATCCAAACATGACCAGTGATCCCCAACAAATGGATGAGAACATGTATCCCTATCCGCCCTACGCACCATATCCTATGCAGCAATCAGCGCAGCAAGCCGGCTATCCGCAGCAAGCGCAGATGGTGCCGCAGCAGCCAACGGAACAGGCATCTTATGCCCCTCCCACTGCTCCTTACCCGTATCCGCAACCGCAGGTGCCGATGAGCCAGACGCCGATGAACCCTGCGCCGATGGGCCCCGCACCCATGCCGCAATTGTCAATGCCGCAAATGCCGATGGCCCAAGCGCCGGTCGGTTATCCGCCTCAAATGCCGGTCATGGGGCAGCCCTATCCGCAGCAAATGATGCATCCGATGCCAACGCAGCCGCACGGGCCAATGCCGCAGCAAGTGCCTATGCCAACAACCCATGTGCACCCGGTGATCATGCCGGTGTTTCAGCAACCACCTGCCGCGGTCGCGCCCACACAACCTCAAGCGCAACAACAATCAGCACCGACGCAAAATGCTCCTCAAGAGGCGGCAGAACCCAATCGCGATGTGGAAGACTTACGGGAGTCGGTCCGCGACATCAAAAACGTGGTCGATATTCTCGCAAGACGGCGACAGGCGTGACCGAACGGTCCCGATAGTCCCACGAAGCGCACTTCGGTGCGCTTTTTTTATGCCCAAAAGTAGGTTGCTACCGCCTTCGTCTTGCGGCGTTACATCTTCACGCTCATAGGAACATGGCCGAAACTGAGAGTGTACCATGGCAAAAATCATGGACGGAAAAGCAACGGCTGCAGCCGTGACTGCCGACGTGAAAGCAGAGACAGCCTCGTTTATCGAACGAACCGGGGTGCAACCGGGCCTGGCCGTCGTGATCGTCGGCGAACATCCGGCATCAATGGTCTACGTTGCTAACAAGGAAAAGAAAGCCGTGGAGTGCGGTTTTCAGTCGTTCCGGCACAATCTCCCAGCGGATGTGGATGAGAAGGATCTGCTCGACCTCGTTGCTCAATTGAACGAAGACACATCTGTACACGGTATTCTCGTGCAGCTTCCGCTTCCGCCACAGATTTCTGAAACCGCCGTCATCCAAGCGATTGCTCGTGAAAAGGATGTGGACGGCTTCCACTTTGAAAATGTCGGACGCATCGCTGTCGGCCAGTCCGACGACGCGTTTGTTCCCTGTACACCAGCAGGCTGCATGAAGCTTATAGAAAACGCCCGCGGAAAAGACCTATCGGGGCTCGACGCAGTTGTCGTGGGTCGATCAAACATTGTCGGAAAGCCAATGGCGTCGCTGTTGCTGGCGGCGAATGCGACAGTCACCATCGCTCACTCACGAACGAATGATCTGCCTGGTCTTTGCCGCACAGCAGACATTCTCGTTGCGGCCGTCGGTCGGCCTGAAATGATAAAAGGCAATTGGGTAAAGGAAGGCGCGACCGTCATCGACGTCGGTATCAACCGTGTTGATGCGCCCGAAAGAGGGCAAGGGAAAACGAAGTTGGTCGGTGATGTTGATTTCACAGCCGCTCAGGCGTTTGCAACGCACATAACACCGGTGCCCGGCGGCGTGGGGCCAATGACCATCGCAATGTTAATGGCAAACACGCTGAAATCCGCAAAGAATTTTGCCGGTTCAAAGTGAGAACTCACATTGGACCTTCGCGACCCGCGTCACCCTTAATCTAAGTCCTATTCGGCCCAGAATACGTCTATGAGGGGCGGATCGTGGGAAAATAGCGCTGCGACGGGATACAGCTGAGGATCGGCCAGTTTCAGCGCGACGTTGAGCGCCGATTTCTTTTCAGTGCCCTCAATGTGCAAAGCCAGAAAACGCGACTGCAAAAGCTTAGCAAGCGTGAGCGTTAATCGATCTTCACCTTGAGACGGCGCATGGGTCGAAGACACCTCCAATGTATTCTCCGGATCGGTGAGCTGATCCAGATTTGAAGCGCCGGGAAACCAAGACGCCGTATGCCCATCGGTGCCCATACCGAAAATGGCAGCATCTATGCGATGACCGGCGATGTCGAATGCCAGTTCTGACGCCTCAGCACATTCCTCAGGTGTATCACCATCAACGACGTAAGGAACGAAACGGGCTGCTGCTGCGTGCTGTTTGATCAAGTGGTCACGCACCAGAAGCGAGTTAGATCGCGGATGATCTTGCGGTACCAATCGCTCGTCGACCAGTATGATCATCACCTTGGACCAGTCTATCTCAGCCTTCGACAAATGATCGAAGAAGAGCTTTGGCGTGCTGCCACCGGAAACCGCAAGCAGTGCGTGGCCCCGCGTGGCAATTCCCCCTGCGAGAACGGCAGCCACACCCGATGCTAGCGCCTCGGCCAATTGCTCGCGCGTTTCGTATTCGTGAAACTTTGGCTCGGTGACCATAATCACGCCCCTTCATGCCAGGTGCGGCCGTCACGCTCGATAAGGGCAATTGCCGACGACGGGCCCCATGTGCCAGCGGTGTAACGGCTGACCGACTGCTGTGTCTCGGCCCAGCAGTTCATGATCGGATCAACCCACTGCCAGGCAGCCTCCACCTCATCTCGACGCATGAAGAGCGTCTGGTTACCACGCACGACATCGAGCAGGAGGCGCTCATAGGCATCTGCACTTCTACCGCCGAAGCTCTCTGAATAGGTCATGTCGAGTGGAATTTGACGCAGCCTCATACCGCTCGCGCCGGGGTCTTTGATCATAAGCAACTGCTTCATTCCCTCGTCGGGCTGCAACCGAATGACGAGCGTATTTGACGACATGCGACCGGAAGCGGACGAAAAGATCGAGTGTGGAACGGGCTTGAACACGATTGCGATTTCGGACACCCGTTCTGGCAAGCGCTTCCCGGTCCGCATATAAAATGGCACCCCGGACCATCGCCAATTGGCGATCTGCGCCTTTATTGCCACAAAGGTTTCGGTATCGCTCTCACGACCGAGCTCTTCGGCATAGGCTTTTGCAGGGCCGCCACCGGATGCGCCTGCTTTGTACTGGCCACGCACCGTATGGCGCTCGACATTCTCCGCCGTGATGGGCTGCAGCGCGCGGAGCACTTTTAGTTTCTCATCGCGGACGGCGTCAGCATCCATGGAAGAAGGCGGTTCCATGGCGACCAGGCAGAGGAGTTGCAGAAGGTGGTTCTGGACCATGTCTCGCAGCGCACCGGCTTTGTCGTAATAGCCTGCACGGCCTTCCAGACCGACGGTCTCGGCGACAGTGATCTGAACGTGGTCAATGCTGGCGGAATTCCAGAGTGGCTCGTAGAGCATGTTTGCAAAACGCAACGCCATCAGGTTCTGGACGGTTTCTTTGCCGAGATAGTGGTCGATGCGAAAAATTTGGCACTCGTCAAAGACCTCGCCGATGGCGTCATTCAATGCCTTTGCAGAGGCTAAATCGCGCCCCAACGGCTTCTCCACGACAATCCGACTGCTGGGGGTGACCAAACCATGTGCGCTCAAACGGTTCGCGATATCAGCAAAAATACCGGGACCAACCGCAAGATAAAAGGCGCGAATGCGATCTTCATCTTCACCCAGCGCGCTTTTGAGATCGCTCCAGCCATCATCGCTTCGCGCATCAACGGAGATATAGTGAAGCCGCGCAATAAATGTATCGGCCTCGGGCTCATCGTAGGAAGAGCCTACGTGTTCTTTCAGAGCCGCCTTCGCAAATGCGCGGAATTCCTGGTCCGACATTGGCTTGCGCGATGCACCGATGACCCGCGACCCATCCACGATCTGACCATCCAATTGATGGTGATAAAGAGCTGGCAGCAGCTTGCGTTCGGCTAGATCACCTGTCGCACCGAAGACGACGTAGTCGCAGGGTTCTGCTTGGTTTTCTCGCGTAGCCATTACCGTCCCAACTCATTCGACGGATTAAGAAGTAAATTTGCTGCAGCGCACGGCAACCTTAGCACGCGCGAGAAATCCGTCATTTCCCGTGTCCTACTTTCGGATGCATCGCGATACACCAAACACGGGAGCGAGATTTTCAAAATATGACAGATTTGCAAGAACGAGAGCTGGACCTGATTACCATCGGCCGTTCATCGGTTGATCTTTATGGTGATCAGGTCGGTGGCGCGCTTGAGGACATGCGCTCGTTCGCGAAGTATATCGGCGGCTCCCCTACCAATATTGCTGCTGGCTCTGCGCGACTTGGATTAAAGAGTGCGCTGATCACGCGCGTTGGCGATGAACACATGGGACGCTTCATCCGGGAACAATTGATCTGTGAGGGTGTGGACGTGACGGCGGTGAAAACCGATCCCGAACGCCTGACAGCGCTGGTCCTGCTTGGCATTCGAGACGAGAACACGTTTCCTCTGATATTTTATCGCGAGAACTGCGCCGACATGGCGCTGTGCGAGGATGATATAGATGAGAGTTTTATTGCTTCTGCAAAATGCGTCTGTGTGACTGGAACACATCTTTCGAACGCGAAGACTGAAGCTGCCGTTATAAAGGCATTGCAGTTGGCGCGTGAGCACGAGTGCCGAACGGCGCTCGACATCGATTACCGCCCAAATCTGTGGGGGCTTGCGGGACACGCGGACGGCGAGAGCCGTTTTATCGGGTCGCAATTGGTCACGTCGAAGCTGCAGTCGACGCTCGATTATTTCGATTTGATTGTCGGGACTGAGGAAGAGTTCCACATAGCGGGAGGTTCCACCGATACAATCCAAGCGATGAGGAACGTTCGTAAGCTGTCGAATGCGACGCTTGTCTGCAAACGCGGACCGATGGGCGCGGTTGCTTTCGAAGATGCAATTCCCGCAAAGCTCGATGACGGAATATCGGGGCCGGGTTTTGAGATCGAAGTCTTCAACGTGCTTGGTGCAGGCGATGGATTTATGTCTGGTCTCTTGCGCGGATGGCTGCGCGATGAACCTTGGGAGACATCGGTTACCTACGCCAACGCCTGCGGTGCACTCGCAGTTTCGCGCCATGGGTGCACGCCTGCTTACCCTTCGTGGGACGAATTACAGTTCTTTTTGAAGCGCGGCATTATCCGTAAAGACCTGCGTAACGACACTGAGATCGAACAGATTCATTGGTCAACTAACCGCAAGCGTAACTGGACTGAGCTTCGCGTTTTCGCGTTCGACCATCGCTCACAGATGACGGATTTCGCCGATCAGGCTGGCGTCTCGCATGAGCGTATTGGGCACTTTAAAGAGCTATGCCTACACGCGGCGATCCGCGTTCGTGACAAGCAAATTGCATCGGGTGCGGCAGATGGATTTGGCATTCTCTGCGATGATCGTTTTGGGCGCAAAGCGCTTCACAAAGCAGCGCGGACGGGGCTCTGGATCGGCCGCCCGGTAGAGTTACCGGGCTCGCGGCCATTGGAGTTTGAAGAAGAGCTGGGGCGCGATTTGGGAGACCTCACTTCGTGGCCAGCTGAACACATCGTCAAGTGCCTGTGCGTCTGCCACCCTAACGATCATAACGCGTTGTGGTCTGCGCAAATCGAAGCGGTGAAACGCGCTTTCACCGCGGCGCGGCGTAATCGCTTGGAGTTCCTGCTTGAGATTGTCTCATCGAAAACGGGTGCACCGATTGATGACCAGACAACCGCCAGCGCGATAGAGCGATTCTATCACAACGACATCTATCCCGATTGGTGGAAGCTGGAACCACTCAACGCACCTTCTGCGTGGCGAAACGTGTGCCAGACAATCGAACAGCACGATCCATACACGCGTGGGATTGTAGTGTTGGGCCTTGGCAATGAACTTGGAGCATTGACACAAAGCTTCGCGCTCGCCGCCAAAGAGCCTCTGGTCAAAGGTTTCGCGGTTGGTCGTAGCATTTTTGCAGACGCCGCAAGTGCATGGATGGCAGGCAAAATCAACGACGATCAAGCGACCGACAAGATGGCAACCAATTACGCGATGTTGTGCGAGGCGTGGGATGTGGCCCGCAGCGAGGCGGGAATTGAGGGAGGAATTTCATGACCGAAACCATTCGGCTGACAGCGGCGCAGGCCGCAATCCGATATATCGCTAACCAAGTGACCGAGGACGGCGAGCCGATCATTGCTGGCTGCTGGGCGATCTTTGGTCATGGCAATGTTGTTGGCCTCGGTGAAGCGCTTTACGGCGAGCGCAGGCGCCTGCCGACCTATCGTGGCCACTGTGAACAGACTATGGCGCACACGGCCATTGCCTATGCGAAACAATCGCGACGCCGCCGCGCGATGATGGTCACATCCTCCATTGGTCCGGGCGCGACCAATATGGTGACAGCGGCAGCGTTGGCGCATACGAACCGCCTTCCGGTGCTCCTCATACCGGGCGATGTGTTTGCCAGCCGGGCACCTGATCCGGTTCTACAGCAGGTTGAAGATTTTCAAGATGGTACGGTTTCGGCAAACGACTGTTTTCGGCCTGTCAGCCGCTATTACGACCGGATTGCGCGGCCCGAGCAGATCATGACTGCCCTGCCCCGCGCATTTCGGGTCATGACAGACCCTGCCGAATGCGGCCCGGTCACGCTGGCCTTCTGTCAGGACACACAAGGCGAAGCCTACGATTATCCTGTCAGTTTCTTTGAGCGAAGAGTGTGGCGCATCAGGCGACCGGAAGCGGATATTGATGATCTGGCTGCGGCTGCCGACGCAATTCGCGCGGCCAAAAAACCGATGATCATTGCCGGTGGTGGCATTCATTATTCGCTCGCGACGGAAACATTCGAGCGGTTCGTGGAAAAGCACCGCATCCCGGTTGCTGAGACCCAAGCTGGTAAGTCAGCGCTTCCTTGGGACCACCCGAATAATTTCGGCCCTATCGGTGTGACGGGTGCGTCCTCAGCCAACACGCTTGCAGAGGAAGCCGATGTGATCATCGGCGTTGGGACGCGCTTTCAGGATTTCACGACCGGCTCTTGGTCGCTTTTCAAAAATCCAGATCGAAAGTTGCTGGCTATAAACGTGCAAGCCTACGATGCGATGAAGCATGGCGCTCTATCGGTGACCGGCGATGCACTGAGAACGCTTGAGCGCCTGACCGAGATGCTTGGCGATTATCGAGGACCAGAATTGGACCCGGAGCTCAGAACATCTTGGTTCGCTGCGGCTGACAAAGTCACTGCCGCTCCTGCGCCTGATGATAACGCAATGCCAACTGACATGCAGGTGGTCGGCGCGGTGCAGCGCGCGGCGCAAGACAATACGGTCGTCATGGGCGCTGCCGGCACCATGCCGGGCGAACTTCACAAGCTGTTCAAGGCCAACAGGCCCATGTCCTATCACATGGAATACGATTTTTCGTGCATGGGTTACGAGATCGCTGGCGGCATCGGGATCAAAATGGCCGAGCCGGACCGCGATGTCATTATCATGGTCGGGGACGGTTCTTACATGATGGCGAACTCTGAGCTCGCAACCGCTGCCATGATGGGCATCAAGCTCACGCTCGTAATCACCGATAATCGAGGGTTTGGCTGCATCAACCGCCTGCAGATGGGAACCGGCGGTGCCGAATTTAACAACCTCCTCGACCATGCGTACCATGTGAACCCGTCAACCATTGATTTCGTTGCGCACGCGGCATCCATGGGTGCAAAATCGGTGAAAGCTGCGTCAATTGCCGAGTTGGAAAAGGCTCTGGCAGAAGCACGAGAGCATGAAGGCGGTCCGTTTGCGATTGTCATCGATACCGACCCCTACCCTTCAACCGAGGCGGGTGGAACGTGGTGGGAGGTCGGTGTGCCGGAAGTCTCCACACGCGAGGAGGTGCGCGAAGCACGTGCAGCTTTTGAAGCAAATCGCAAACTGCAACGCGCGGATTGATCCATGTCTGACCTTCTCATCAAACCTTTGGCTGACCACGGCAAGGTGCATGACATCACGATCGAAAGCGCGCGAACTTCAAAATCACCAGATTGGTCTTACGTTGGCTTCAGCCTCTATCGTTTGAAAGCGGGTGAGATCGCCACTGAGCAGACTAACGACCAAGAGGCGATCATCGTAATCGTCGAGGGAAAAGCTTCGACATCTATCGGCAGCGAAGACTTCGGCGAACTCGGCAATCGCATGAGCGTGTTCGAGCGCGAAAAGCCCGCTTGCTTCTACGCACCACCTGGCTCGGCGTGGACGGTGAAGGCGACAACTGAGTGTACAATCGCGGTTTGTAGCGCGCCCGGTAAGGGCAACCACCCTGCTCGTGTTCTGGACGTCCCTGACCTCGTGACACGGGGAAAAGGTGCGAACACCCGATACATCTATCCCATCGCGATGGAAGAAAGCGATGTCGCCGATTCATTGCTGGTAACAGAGGTTTTCACGCCTGCCGGTAACTGGTCATCCTATCCGCCCCATCGCCATGATGAGGGTGATTATCCGCATATGACCTATCTAGAAGAGACGTACTATCACCGTCTCAATCCACCGCAGGGCTACGGTCATCAGCGTGTTTTCACCGAAGATGGTTCACTTGATGAGACAATGAGTGTCAGCGACCATGACGTGGTGCTTGTGCCGAAAGGGCATCACCCGTGCGCGGCTCCTTACGGGTATGAGATGTATTATCTCAATGTGATGGCTGGGCCATTGCGCAAATGGCGTTTTCAAAACCATCCCGATCACGATTGGATTGCGCAGCGCGACGCTTGACCCGCCTACCAATCACCACTCGGCAACGGAACCGTCATCATGGCGCCAGATCGGATTGCGCCAGCGGTGGCCCTCCTTGGCACGTTCGATGACATAGTCTTCGTCAATCTCGACACCTAAGCCCGGACCATCAGGGATGGTTACGCTGCCATTGTCGTATTCGAATACATCTTTGTTGACGAGGTAATCGAGGATATCGTTCGACGAATTGTAGTGAATTCCGAGTGACTGTTCCTGAATAAATGCGTTGTGTGAAACCGCATCGATTTGCAGGCACGCGGCGAGCGCAATCGGTCCAAGTGGACAATGGGGCGCTAGCGCAACGTCATAGGCCTCAGCCATGGCAGCGATCTTCCGGCACTCGGAAATACCACCCGCATGAGAAAGATCAGGCTGGATGATGTCGACATAGCCCTCGTGCAGAATAGATTTGAAATCCCAGCGCGAGTAAAGCCGTTCACCGAGCGCAATCGGCGTCGCGATATGATTTGAAATGTCGCGCAGGGCTTCCTTGTTTTCAGAAAGAACTGGCTCTTCGATAAACATCAACCTGAACTGCTCAAGCTCTTTGGCGAGCACCTTGGCCATCGGCTTTTGAACGCGACCATGGAAGTCGACGCCAATGCCGAGATCGTAGCCGACCGCATCGCGGATCGTCGCGATTGTTTCTATGGCAGCATCTACTTTGGCATTTGTATCCACGATCTGCATTTCTTCGCAGCCATTCAGCTTGATGGCCGTAAAGCCGCGCTCCATCACATCACGCGCGTTCGCAGCAACGTCCGATGGGCGGTCACCGCCGATCCATGAATAGACCTTGATTTTGTCACGACATTTGCCGCCAAGCAGCGCATGGACCGGTAACCCAGCCGCCTTGCCTTTGATGTCCCAAAGCGCCTGATCAATACCGGCGATGGCTGACATGTGAATGCCTCCGCCGCGATAAAAGCCGCCGCGATACATGACCTGCCAATGATCTTCGATTAGCAACGGGTCCTTGCCGACGAGGTAGTCGCTCAATTCGTGGATCATCGCTTCCACCGAAAGCGCCTTGCCCTCCAGCACGGGTTCGCCCCAGCCACTGATACCCTCGTCGGTTTCGATTTTCAGGAAGCACCAGCGCGGCGGGACGATATAGGTGGTGAGCTTTGTTATTTTCATCGAAACGATTCCGACAGGGATTTAAGTGGCTTTGGGTTGGATGGGTTACCACGCGAAGTGTCAAGGGATCGGCAGTTGTCTATGCAGATCTCACGCATCTATCGCTTAGCGCCAAAACCGCCGCCACCCGGTGTTTTCATGATGAAAACGTCACCTGCTGCCATGGCGCGTTGATCATTTCCATTGAGTTGCTCGATTGTGCCGTCCTTGCAATGCACCAGATTTTCACCCTTCGCACCCGCTTCTCCGCCGTTCACTCCGAAGGCTTGGGTTTGCCGGTGGGATGATAAAACCGTAACGGTCATGGGGGATAGAAATTCGATCTCGCGGATGATCCCGTCACCACCGCTGTGGCGGCCCTCGCCGCCTGAATTCTTTCGTATTGAAAATTCGTTCACACGGACTGGAAAACGCGTCTCCAGAACCTCCGGGTCCGTCATTCGCGTATTCGTCATGTGACTATGGACAGCCGAGCATCCGTCAAAGTCAGGGCCTGCGCCAGTGCCGCCGCATATCGTTTCATAGTTCTGAAGCGTGTCGTTGCCGTAGACGAAGTTGTTCATCGTGCCCTGGCTTCCGGCAAGTACACCGAGTGCGCCATAGAGTGCATCCGCAATGCTCTGGCTGACCTCCGTGTTTCCAGAAATCACCGCAGCCGGATATTTCGGATTGATGAAGCTGCCTTCCGGCGCGATGATCTCAATGGGCTTCATGCAGCCTTCATTCATCGGGATATCGGAGCCGACCAGCGTGCGGAAAACGTACAGCACCACGGCACGACAAATCGCAAAAGGCGCATTGTAGTTCAGATCATCCTGCGGGCTTGTTCCGGTAAAATCGATTGTGGCGCTACGGCCAGCACGGTCAACTGATATCGCCACCTCGATCTTTGCTCCGCTGTCGAGCAGATAGGCGAAGCTGCTGTTCTCCAAGACCTCAATGACCCGCCGAACCGACTCCTCCGCATTGTCCTGCACGTGGCGCATGTAGGATTGCACAACACCTGCGCCGAATTGATCGACAGCTTTTCGCAATTCCTTGGCACCAGTGGCGTTAGCAGCGATCTGCGCTGTCAGATCGGCCATGTTGTGATCTATGTTTCGGCACGGATAAGTGCCGGATGCAAAAAGCGCGCGGACATCATCATCGCGAAACCGGCCACCGGAGACCAGCTTGAAGTTCCGTATGAGTACGCCTTCCTCGTCGATGTGACGACTGTCTGGCGGCGCTGAACCGGGTGTTTTGCCACCGATATCGGCGTGGTGGCCGCGTGAAGCGACGAGAAACTGGATGTCCGCACCCTGCTCGTTAAAAATGGGCGTAATGACCGTGACGTCCGGCAAATGCGTTCCGCCGTTGAACGGGTCATTCATCATGAACACATCGCCGGGATGGATGCTTCCTTCGTTTTCTAGAAGGATCGATTTCACGCTGGCGCTCATGGAGCCAAGATGCACGGGAACATGGGGCGCGTTCGCCACCAAATCGCCAGCCGCGTTAAAGATCGCGCACGAAAAATCGAGCCGTTCGCGGATGTTCACCGACGCTGCGGTTTTGGCCAAGGTCGCGCCCATTTGCTCGGCAATCGACATGAAGAGATTGTTGAAGACCTCTAGCATGATCGGGTCGACGGAGGTGCCGATTGCCTCTTCACGCGCGAGCGGAGTGATGCGCCGCAATATGAGCGCGCCACCATCGATGCAGGCCGCCTCCCAGCCGGGCTCAACAACCGTTGTGCCCGTCGGCTCGTTGATGACCACCGGGCCCGTGACGACAGCACCCCTGCCCATCTTCGTGCGGTCATGGGTGGCAACGGTCTGCATTGACTGGTCTGCCCACATCTGGGTCGTGCCGTGCTGGCTGTCTTCGGCTTTCGCATTTGGCAATTTCGCTGTCGCACCTGATCCGCCAACGGTCTCGACGGAGATCATCTCGGCAATCAGATCATCCGCTTGCGGACGAAAGCCGAATTCAGCTTGGTGGGTCTCGTGGAATTCCTCGACCATCTCTTCGACGGACGCCAACGCGACCGGAATTGTCGTTTGAGACGTAGCCATCCGCAGGAACACTTTTGCGCTCGCCGTGATGCTGCTGCGCTCTACCCCTTGTTGCATGACCTCGGCGATTGCTTCGGTCGTGAGGGCATCAGAGGCGGTATTGATTGTTGCGATGTCGCTCACAGGCACGATCAACTGCCGCTCACGCATAGACACGATATCGGCCAGTCCCATGCCAAGCGCTGACAGAACGCCCGCATAGGGGTGCAGATAAACCGACGTCATTCCCAGCGCATCGGCCACGAGGCAGGCGTGTTGGCCCCCTGCTCCGCCGAAGCAATTCAACGTGTAGCTCGTAACATCGTAGCCGCGTGCAACGCTGATCTCTTTGATAGCATTGGCCATATTGTCGACCGCAATCCGCAGAAAACCTTCCGCGAGACGTTCTACAGACATGGGCCGTTCGCCCGTTTGCTGTGAAATCGTTTGAGCCAGTTCTTCGAATTTTCGGCGTGGAGCCTCGGCGTCGAGCCGCTCGTTGCTTTCCGGCCCGAAAACGGAGGGAAAATTCTCCGGTTGCAGCTTTCCCAGAACCACATTGCAGTCGGTCACGGTCAACGGCCCGCCACGGCGATAACAGGCCGGCCCCGGGTCGGCGCCAGCGCTTTCGGGACCAACCTGAAGCCGCCCGTCGCGAAACGATAGAACCGACCCGCCACCAGCAGCAACCGTGTGAATGTTCATCATGGGGGCACGCATCCGAACGCCCGCAACTTCGGTTTCGAAACTGCGCTCGTATTCGCCTGCGTAGTGGCAAACGTCGGTCGAGGTGCCGCCCATGTCGAAACCGATCAGCTTTTCAAAACCGTCCTGTGTCGCCGTGCGGACCATGCCGACGACTCCGCCCGCCGGACCCGACAAAATGGCATCACGACCGTGGAAAAGGTCTGCGTCAGTCAGGCCGCCATTGGACTGCATAAACATCAGCCGCTCGACGCTGTGGGAACCGAGAGCGCTACGCACCTGATCGACATATCGCTTGAGGATCGGCGTAAGGTAGGCATCGGCGACGGTGGTGTCCCCGCGCGATACCAGTTTGATCAGCGGGCTGGCCTCATGGCTCAGCGAGATCTGCTCGAACCCTAGTCCGGTGGCCACATCGCCCAGCTGCAGTTCGTGCTCAGGATTTCGATAACTGTGCAACAGCGCGATTGCGATGGAGCGATAGCCTTTATAACGGGCTTCGCGGAGTGCCGCCTGCGCCGCCTCGAGCTCTATCGGCTTGATGACAGTCCCATCGGCGTCCAGCCGTTCGTCGACTTCAAACACGTCTGAATAGAGAAGTTCGGGCAGCTGTATGTTAAGTGCAAAAAGGTCCGGGCGATTTTGGTAGCCAATCCTCAAGAGGTCTTTGAAGCCGCGGGTGATGAACAAGGCGGTTGGCTCACCCTTGCGCTCAAGCAGAGCATTTGTCGCAACCGTGGTCCCCATCTTGATTGCGCGGATGGCGTTTTTCGGTATCACGTCGTCTTTTGCGAGCCCCATGAGGTCGCGAATGCCCTGCACGGCGGCGTCTTGATAGGACTCAGGTTTTTCAGAAAGTATCTTGTGTGTTCTCAGCCCACCATCGGGCGATTTCGCAACGATGTCTGTAAAAGTGCCGCCACGATCAATCCAGAAATCCCACTTAGCTTCGTCGCGCCCAGACACTTGTTACCCTCGGTTATAGATGTGCTGCCTCGCGAAAAAATCCGATCAACGGCATGCTAACGCGGTCCCTATACCGCGCTTTGTTGCAAGCGGCGAATATTTAGGCGACTTCTTTCAAGCGATGTATAAGGATGGTGCCCGGGGGCGGATTTGAACCACCGACACGCGGATTTTCAATCCGCTGCTCTACCCCTGAGCTACCCGGGCCCGGGCGATCTTCTTGTAAAAAGATCAGACGATCTGTTCGCCTGAGGTTGCGCGCTCTATACCACGGCAAATCAGAGGCGCAAGCGCGTGGGCTTGAATAATTCACCGAGGATCCACAGCGCCGAAAACTGGGGGTTTTAGACTGTATTACGTACGGTCCGGAGTGCTCTCGGGTGATCTCTCACCGTCGCTGGCGAAGTCCTCAACGATGCCCATGAACCGACGCATAAATCGCTCCATGTAATTCATGGTTTGCTCAAATTCGTCTTCACTTGGCAGGTCGCTTGATGTGCCACCTTCGCCGATTCTTTGTTCAAGCGCGGCAACGCGATCTTCAAGATCGGAGATATTGGCATCATAGGCGGCGCGATCGTCGGCTGCCATTTTGCAGATCAGTTGATCGCCGGAAAATTCGCACACCGACATCTGTCCCGTTTCCGTGTCGAGGCGGACATAGCCGTCGTCGGTACGCTCTATGGTATAACGCTTCTCCTGAGCGGAGGCTGTCGTGGTGAGCGCGCCTGCCAGTGCAAGCACAGTCGTTAATTTGAGAACTGGTTTCATCTTTAGATTTCCCGTTTTCGAACCGGTATCTGGACGCCGTGACTGAATTGCGACCAATGGCAGATTAAACGCGCCACAGCCTACTATCGCGCCGGGGAAACTGTTGCTACTGCGCAGCCCCATGACCAGACTGGTATTCAAAATTCTGCGCGGAGACGAGTGGGACTTGTTCCAATCGGAAGGCGTGTTTCATGGGGCACCGATCGATCTGCAGGACGGGTACATCCACTTCTCCGCAGCGCATCAGGTCCGAGAAACAGCGGCGAAGCACTTTGGTGGGATCACCGGCCTTATGCTCGTTGCATGCGATACGAATTCGCTTGACGGCCAACTGAAATGGGAGGTTTCGCGAGGCGGTGACAAATTCCCTCATCTCTACGGCGAATTGCGCATGACCGACGTGGTTTGGACAAAACCGCTGCCGTTGGAAAACGGTGTGCATGTATTTCCGCACGAGGTCGTCACGTGAATATTCTAGAAAAACTGGGCCGCGAGGCTCTGTTCTCGTTGGAGCCGGAACGCGCCCATCGTATTGGTATTAAGGCGTTGGCATCGGGCCTGTTGCCAAAACCCAGTCCAGTGGTTCGCGACGGTCGGCTTGCGACCACACTCGCCGGTCTGAGTTTTGCCAATCCCGTCGGTGTGGCTGCAGGCTTTGATAAGGATGCTGAAGTTCCCGATGCGCTTCTCGATATCGGTTTCGGCTTCACCGAAGTCGGAACACTGACCCCAAAGCCGCAGATCGGCAATCCGGCACCGCGTGTGTTCCGGTTGGTTAAAGAGCACGGGGTCATTAACCGCTTGGGCTTTAACAATGGTGGCCACGCGGCAGCCCTTTCGCGGTTAAAGAGTGTAAAGACTAACGGTCCGATTGGTGTGAACATCGGCGCGAACAAAGACAGCGAGGACCGAATTGCAGACTATGTAAGCGGTATCGAACGCTTCTATTCGGTCGCGGACTATTTCACCGTGAACATATCTTCGCCGAACACGCCGGGCCTTCGAGATCTGCAGGGACAGGAGCAATTGCGTGAATTGTTGAGCCGCGTGTACGAAGCACGAGGAAAACAAATTGAAGCCGGAGCCGAGACGGTTCCGATCTTCCTCAAAATTGCGCCAGACGTTGCAGAAGAAGACCTTCCTGGGATCGTGGAAGAAGTGAAAGCCCATGGTATCGAGGGTATGATCGTTTCCAACACGACGCTCTCCCGCGCCACGCTAGAACGCGATCCCGGAGAGGCTGGCGGTCTGTCTGGTCGCCCTGTTTTCGAGCGGTCAACAATCATGTTGGCGAAGACCCGCAAACTTGCCGGACCGGATATGGCAATCATCGGTGTCGGAGGCGTGGAAGATACAAAAACCGCGGTTACAAAAATCAAAGCGGGTGCAGATGCGGTCCAGATTTACACTGGGATGATCTATGGCGGTCCGAAGATCGCCGAGCGCATTTGCTCCGGTCTGGTTGAGTTTATGGAACAGGAAAGTCTAAGCTCGCTGACAGAAATTCGCGATGCAGATGTGGATGAGTGGGCGGCCAAGTCGCTACGCTAAGCGATTGCAACGAAAGCTATCTCGACTATTTCGCTTCCATGCGCTTGCCCATTGTCCACGCCCGCGAATACGACGCTGAATTCCCGGCGGGACATCGTTTCCCAATGGCGAAGTACTCACTCCTGGCTAAGCGGTTGGTCCATGATGGATTACTGGGCTGGGATGAGTTCATCGTGCCCGAAGCAGCGCCAATCGACTGGCCGAAACTTGCGCACGCCAGCCAGTACGTCGATCAGGTCTATGCCTTTGACGTTCCTGCCGATATCCAAAAAAAGGTCGGCTTTGAGATGACTAGCAAGGCGATTATCCGTGCCCAGCATGCGACGACAGGTTCGGTGCTTGCGGCACGTCTTGCACTGCAGCACGGCCTAGCCTGCAACACTGCAGGAGGAAGTCATCACGCAGGACCAGAACACGGTGCAGGCTTTTGTACATTCAACGATGTGGGTGTGGCAGCCAAAGTATTGCTGGAAAATGGTGAGGCACACCAAATTCTCATCATCGATTGCGATGTGCACCACGGAGACGGCACGGCTTTGATCTTTGACCGGGATGATCGTGTGTTCACGTTTTCAATGCACGCGGAAAACAACTACCCCCACGTGAAACCGCCATCGGACTATGATCTGGGGTTACCAGATCGATTAGAGGATGAAGACTATTTGCGGTCGCTTGCAGACGCTCTGGAAGCAGTTTCAGCGAGGTGCCCCGCGCCCGATCTGGTTTTTTACAATGCGGGCGTGGACGTGCACCGGGATGATCGCCTCGGGCGATTATCGCTAACCAGCGACGGGATCGTTCATCGTGACCGGATGGTAATTTCGCACTTTCACGGGAAAGGCATTCCTGTCTGCGGCGTCATCGGCGGGGGCTATTCGCGTGAGCCACAGCACGTGGCAGACCGCCATGCGATCCTGTTTCACGTCGCAAGCGAATTTGGGTGATCAGCGGCTTCGGTAGTTCATGATCCGCAGCAAAATAAACGCGGGGATTACAATTGTGGCGCCGAGAATGAGCCAATCACCGAAGCGACCAAGTGCAGCCCATCCGCTCTCCCAAAGCCGCACGAAAAAGTCGCGAACCGAGCTAAAGATATCGAGCGGGCTGAGGCCAAATACGCTCATGAACATGCCGACGATCAGTGAAACGACCACAAGTTTGAGGATTGTCCGACCGACGGTATCGCCGAGGATTTGGTTCACTTGTGCCATGGCCGCTCTCTTTCCTTCCGGCCCGAAGTAGTTATGGCGATGCGCTGGTGCAAGCGAGGCAGATACTAAGAAAGCATCGCTTCAAGCGCATCTAATCGGTCTGCTTCGTCGGGTGGTTTGTCCCAGCGGAGCTTTGAAATGCGTGGAAAACGCATCGCCACGCCGGATTTATGGCGGGTCGAGCGGTTCAAACCTTCAAACGCGATCTCCAGTACGAGGCCATGATCGGGTTCTGCCCGAACCGACCTTACCGGGCCGAAACGCTCTATCGTGTTGTCGCGAACGAACTTATCGATCTGCTTCAACTCATCATCGGTAAAGCCGAAATAGGCTTTGCCTACCGGTACGAGTTGCGGATCGTCTGTTTCGCCTGTCCA
>JBCDLI010000028.1:0-28912 GCA_038745535.1 Pseudomonadota bacterium
GCTCCATACCTACCCATTCCGCATCAACTGTCGTCAGGCTCACGCCATGACTCCATCGGCTTGCCCTTGCCTTAGGCACTAAGGACAAGGCTCAAGGACACATGATCACTCATGATGTCTCAACCCAATGGAGTCATGGCGCAACGCTGCGCCAGACGACAGTGAGCGGTACGCGTACAGCCCACCATCCCACCCCTTCCTCCACCCATCATGAATGCTGATGCATTCATGATGGGTGTCAGCGTATACTGTGGCCAGACATAGTTCCTTCATGTCAGCGCCCTGGGTTCCCGCCCGCTCCAGGCAACGAGCGTCGCGTTTGCTTTAGGCGCTGACCTGTTCGCGCTAAGACTTTCTTCAATCCTTACTAGCTTTTACACAGCCGGATGCAGCACACAGCCGTGTGTGGCGCACCGGAAACCGCCAAAGCCGACGCCTTGGCGGCGCTGGTACAGACCGACATGGATGCCGGTCACTCGGCGGCAAGGCTTACAAGCAAGCCTACCGCCTGAACTGCCCGCTCGTTGTGCTCAACGTCTCCGTGTCCAATACACACATCGACCACGTGATGAACATTGTCGGCGAGGAAATCGGCGTTTATAAGTATCTGGCCCTCGCGACCGCGCCGGAGTTCCGCACGCCGTTCAAAGTGCCGCGTGGATTGTTGACTACGACCAGTACGGGTAAGCGCTGCGGCATGAGCGAGTTCGAGATCATTCGCTAAGTCGCTTCCGTTCCAAAGCTGCCTGTCGGTATGTCGACGGCGGACGGCTTTAACGTATAAATATCTGCGAAAATAAAGCGGCCAACCCGAAGGCTGACCGCTTTTTTGCATTTTGTGACTTTCGTCTTGTTAACGGAAAGCCTGACTTTCCAGAGTGCTAAATGCGTAAGTGAAATACAGTTTCGCTTGTACTAAAGCAAGTCGTTTTCCAATGTTGAGAAGCTGACTGTGGCCTAATGATTGGAGAAGGAAAGACTATGACTTGGCGGTTGGGCATTGATCTTGGAACAAACTCTTTGGGTTGGGCAGCGCTGGAATTAAAGCAGGAGGCTGATCGCTGGACGCCGCGCGCCTTAGTAGACTGCGGTGTTCGCATTTTCTCCGATGCGCGCAATCCGAAGGACAAGCAGTCCAACGCGGTCAAGCGGCGCGAACCACGTGGGGCGCGCCGGAATCGAGACCGCTATTTGCGCCGTCGTGACCGGCTTATGCGCCAACTGGTTTCATTCGGTTTGATGCCTGATGATCCCCAAGCCCGCAAAGTGCTTGAAGGCGGTGCAGGCGCTGATTTGACAGAAACCGATCCCTGGATGTTGCGGGCCCGAGCGCTTGGCGAGCAGATATCATTGCATCAATTGGGCCGCGCGATCTTCCACCTTCATCAGCGGCGCGGCTTCAAATCCAATCGCAAGGCAGATCGCGGCGGCGACGAAAAGGGCAAGGTGAACGAAGCGACAAAACGCACATGCACAACTGGCTGAGCACAAGGCGCGCACGCTCGGTGAGCTTTATGGGCGGCGTAGACTTGAAACGCATCTTCAAAACCAAAGCCTTGCCAAAGGCGGGCGCGCGCCGCAGCCGGTCGCTCGCGTTCGCAAATCTGGTGAGGGCAACAACTGGCAGTATGACTACTATCCAACGCGGGCGTTGATCCTCGATGAGTTCGATAAGATGTGGGCCTCACAACTGCGCTTTCACGGGGAGGCATTAAGCGAGGACGCAAGAGCCGCTTTGCGCAACACCATCGAATGGCAGCACCCGCTCAAGTCGCCGCCAGTGGGCAAATGTACGCTGTTGCCCGAGCATGAGCGTGCGCCAAAGGCGCTGCCGTCATCGCAACGCGCGCGCATCCTGCAGGAAGTCAATGCACTACGCGTCGGACGCGCAGGAGAAGCCAAGCGAGCTCTGACACTAGCTGAACGTGACGCTATTGTGGAACGGTTGACACGCCCGACCAGCAAAACCGCAAAAGTGTCTTTTGATCAAATCCGAAAGCTTAAAGCGCTTGATCTGTCGCCCTATGATGTTTTCAGCTTGGAAAGTGAAAAGCGCACCGGGCTCGACGGTGACAGAACCGCGGCGGCGCTCATGCAGAAGAACCGATGGGGTCCAGCGTGGCTCGATCTGCCTCTGAGCGAACAGGATGCCATTGTCGACCGCCCGCGCAACGAGGAGAAGGAAGCCGCTATCTTTTCGTTGCTGACGGACGAACACGGGTTTGACCGTGAGACAGCCGAGCGCATTGCCGATTGCCCACTGCCCGACGGTTATGGAAATTTGAGCGCACAGGCGCTGGCCCTGATCCTTCCCGCGCTGGAAGCCGACGTGACAACCTATGACAAGGCTGTTGCCTCGGTTCCCGGTCTTCACCACAGCCTGCTCGGGACCGGAGAAGTCTTCGACGAAGGCCTGCCGTACTATGGGAAAGTCTTGGAGCGTTCAGTCGCTTTCGGTTCCGGTGAAACGGACGAGAAACGCTATGGCAAAGTCTCTAACCCGACGGTGCATGTGGCGTTGGTGCAAGTGCGCGCGGTGGTCAATGATTTGATCCGCCGCTTTGGAGCACCCGAAGAAATCGTGCTGGAACTGGCGCGTGATCTGCCCATGTCGGCGCGTGGCAAGGCCGAAGAGAAGCGGCGTCAGGCCGACAACCAGAAAGCCAATGAGGCGCGATCTGCGGAATTGGCAAAGTATGGCGTTGCAGACACCTATCAAAACCGCATGAAGTTGCGCCTTTATGAGGAGCTGGATGCGTTGGGTAAACGCTGCGTGTTTTCAGGCGAGCATATCCCGCTGACGAGCCTGTTCACCGACGCGGTTGAGATCGAACATATTTTGCCATTTTCTCGTACCCTCGATGACGGGTTTTCCAACAAAACGCTGGCGACGCGCAAAGCGAACCGCGACAAGGGCAACCGGAGCCCGCATGAAGCGTTTGGCCATTCACCCGACACTTATGACTGGGATGAGATTAAGAAGCGCATCGCTGAACTGCCTGCAAACAAGCGTTGGCGGTTTGACCCCGATGCCATGGAGCGCTTCGACAATGAAGAGCGTGATTTCTTGGCGCGGCAACTCAATGATACGCGCTACATTTCAAGACTTGCAAAGGCCTACCTGGAAGCAATTTATGGCGGACAGGGGCACAAAGGGTCGACGAACCGCGTGTGGGTTGTGACGGGGCGCCAGACAGCCGATCTGCGCCATCACTGGGGGCTGAATTCCATTTTGCGCGGTCACAATGCGGAGGCTAGCGATCGGGCCCGCAAAAATCGTGAGGATCACCGCCATCACGCCATTGACGCTATCGTAATCGGTTGCACGGACCGCGCCATGCTGAAGGCCGCCGCTGACGCCGCAAAGCAAAAGGAAAGCGTGGACAGCGACCGCCTGCTTGCCGACATTGAAGCTCCATGGGACGGGTTTCGAGATGAGGTGGCCGCCAAGGTGAGGGCGACGGTTATCAGTCATAAGCCCGATCACGGCTTTCAGGACGCAATGCACAATGATACCGCCTACGGGATCGCAAAAGGTAAGGATGGCGAACCCGATAAGCGTGGCGTTCGAACGGTGGTTACGCGCAAGCCAATCGACAGCTTTGAAGCGCCCAAAGACCTGCAGAAAATCCGCGATTTCCCGATCAAAATGGCGCTCCTTGAGGCAACACAGGGCTTGTCCGGCAAGGCGTTCAAAGAATGCCTGCTACAAACTGCCGAGTCGATGAAACCGTCAGTGCGGCGCGTGCGCATCGAGGAGAAGCTCAAGGTCATTCCGATAACCGATCAGCACGGGCACGAATACAAGGCCTACAAGGGTGATGGCAATTATTGCTACGACATCTGGGCCGACGCCAAAGGCAGATGGAAGGGTGAGGTAATTTCCACCTTCGATGCTTACCAGCTGGCTCGAAACGACCGGGACTGGTGGCGCAAACCCGTGGGGCGTGACGGCCAGCCTCTTGCCATGCGTATCCGCAAGGGTGATCTGGTGCAGGCCGAAATTGATGGCACGCCCAAGATTCTGATCGTGTACAAATTCACCCAGGGCACAATCAATCTGGCCGAGCATCAAGAGGCCGATGCCTCGGCGCGGGTGAACAAAAAAGAACTGAAAGCCATTGCGATGGCGCCGAGCGCACTTCAAAAAAATAATGCGAAGCGCGTAACCGTAAGTCCCTCCGGCGTGGTGAAGATTTACGATTAATAGGCAAAGTCGGCATGGGTGCGGCCCGCCATGGTATGAATTAGCGTCGCTAGGCGGGAGACGCAGATGCAAAACCGGATTGTAGAGATCAGCTCCGAGGGTGCTTATCTGAGCGTGTCGCGCGGCTTTATGAGCGTGCGGGTCAAGGATACCGAAGCTGGACAGGTGGCCATCGACGATATGGCCGCATTGGTGGTGCGCGGAAACGGGGCGAGTATTTCGATCAATCTGTGTGCACGCCTTGCCCAAGCCAATGTGCCAGTGGTGATTTGCGGGACTGATCAGGCGCCCGCTAGTGTTTTGTGGCCCGTTGACGGGCACTTCGCTCAAGGGTTGCGCATGCAGGCGCAGGCAGTGGCAAACAAACCACTGCTGAAGCGTTTATGGGCGCAAATGGTACGGGCGAAAATCACTGCTCAGGCCGATGTCCTGGCGTTGATGGAGTTGGACGCCGCCGACTTGCGCGCAATGGCCCGTCGCGTGAAATCCGGTGACGCGGAGAATCTCGAAGCGCAGGCCGCACGGCGTTACTGGTTGCGACTGATGGGCGATGATTTTCGACGTGACCGCGCACAGGAGGGCGCAAACGCAGCGCTCAACTATGGCTACACCGTGCTGCGCGCAGGTGCGGCGCGCGCAATCGTGGCTGCTGGGTTGCACCCGTCGCTTTCCATCAATCACCAGAGCCGGGGCGACGCGCTGCGGCTGGCTGACGATCTCATGGAGCCGTTTCGCCCGTGGGTCGATCTGCGCGTAAAGCAACTGGCGGGCGATGGTGCGTCGCTAGCTGCCATTGTGTTGACACCGGAGACCAAGCGCTTTTTGACGGCAGTGTTGCAGCTCGATCTCGATACGCGCCATGGCGCGAGCCCGCTTCAACTGTGCATGGACCGCATGGCGCAATCGCTGGTGCGCGTTTTCACCGGTGACGATGCATTGATGGACCTGCCCGGCCCCGCGCTGCCATTGGCCGCCACCCATGGCGCATCATGACCAAACGGCAGCTTTCTCACGTAAGCGGATACAAATTCATGTGGGTTATGGTTCTGTTTGACTTGCCGACGACGACGAAAATGGAGCGCAAACGCTACGGCAAGTTCCGCGATTTCCTGCTCGACAACGGGTTCGAGATGGCGCAATTTTCTGTGTATGTGAAGCACACAAGCGGCAAAGAAGCCGTGGAAGCGATTATCCGCAAGGTTGAGAAGGCCATGCCAATCGAAGGCAAAGTGGACATTTTGCAATTTACCGACAAGCAATATGAAAACATCGTTTGCCTGCGTGGCGACCACCGCGCCGATTCGCCCAAAAACCTCGAGCAACTGGTGATGTTTTAATGAAAACAGAGCGCTTTTATCCCATATTAAAGGACAAAAACGCTCTGTATTTCAATTACCTAGCCGCTGGTCAGGTCTAGCACTCTGGAAAAGTCAGGCCAACCGCAACTGAAAGTCGTGTTTAGATTGGCGAGGTTCGGGTCTAGCACTCTGGAAAAGTCAGGCCACATTTGACAACTCTACCGGGGTAGTCGGCTTCTCGAGCCTGATGCTTAAATGCGTTGAAGCGCGGTCGAAAGCGTTTGCTTTGTGAACGGCTTCTCCAAAATCGGTACACTGCTCAAATCTGCCGGAAACTCGTTTGAATTGTAGCCCGAAACGAACAAAACTCTGGTGTTTTGATCGAGCAACTCGCGGGCAAAATCGAAACTGTTCTCACCATTTCCAAGATTGACGTCAAGAATCGCCAATTCCACCTTCGCACACTCGGTGATGGCTCGCGCTTTCTTCAATGATCGCGCAGAATGAACGTTTTGCACTCCGATTTCATGCAACAGGTCTTCGCCGTCCAATGCGATGAGCGCCTCATCCTCAAGGTAGAGCGTCACCTTCTCAGAATTGTGATGCATCGGGTATCTCAGTCTGCTGTGTGATGTGATCTATTCCGATTTCGAAAACGCCCACCAAACCCGTGGGTTCCCACCTAAATTCCATCTCGCCTTCCAAGGTGTCGCCGATCGTAGATGATATCAGCTTGCTCCCAAAACCTCTGCCCTCGGGCACTTTCACTTCCGGCCCACTGATTTCCCGCCATGTGAGGCGGAGTATTTCGCCATCGTCTTCGTCTGTCCGCGCCCATGCGATTTCTACACGCCCGTCCGCCACCGACAGGGCCCCATACTTCGCCGCATTTGTCGCCAGTTCGTGCAACGCCATGCCAAGGGAGAGCGTGGCTTGCGGAACTGTCAAAATCTCAGGACCGCGAATTTTCACAGAGTCGCTGCCGTACACA
The DNA here is from genome assembly GCA_038745535.1 of Pseudomonadota bacterium. Taxonomy (GTDB): domain Bacteria; phylum Pseudomonadota; class Alphaproteobacteria; order Rhizobiales; family Rhizobiaceae; genus JBCDLI01. Next base: position 6,497 of record JBCDLI010000028.1, read on the forward strand.
TCGGTTAGTTCGGACTCCGCCAGTGCACGCAAGCTCGTCAGGCCCCAATTTTCGGCGGCGAGCAATTGGTGGGTTTTGCCAAGAGCCATCAGACGATCATAAAGCGTTTTGAGCACGATCTCCGGCTCACGGTCGTCACGGCGGGCGCGGTTCACAAGTGCGGTCACATTGCCAAGCATGTTTTTCACGCGATGCTGCAACTCGCGCATCACACGGCGTAGGTCTGCTTCCATTTCCGCATACTGCGTGACGTCGCGAACATTGACGCCAACCGCGATCACCTCTTCATTGTCACGAAGCGGATACCAGTCAACGATCCACGTGCGCTCTTCGTCGGGACGCGCTGCGGTAAATCCGGAAATTTCTTGATCGAGAATGGGTTCACCGGTCTTAAACACTTCCAGAACCGGATTGACCACGTCATCACCGAGATCAGGCACGATGTCCCTCAGCGTTTTACCTTCGTGCTCGGCAATGGATGCTCCATTAATTTCTGCCAGCCGCTGGTTCACCCTCAGATACGTCGTATCGGGAGCGAGCAACGCCATTGCTGCTGGACTGACGCGGTAGAGCTCCTCAACTTCGGCGAGGGTTCGGCGAGCACGCGCTTCAGATGATTCAAGGCGGGTCGCGTATTGGCGCAGTTCGGTGATATCGATCAGGGTAAAGACGACACCGCGCAGATCGTCGTCCTGGCCAAGACTTGGCACCACGCGAAGCCTCAACTCTGTTTGACCGTCAAGCGAGGTCAATTCGCTCTCGGCTATCTTCCCGGTTTGCGTCACGTGCTCGCAGAGCGAAAGCAGATCATCCATGGGAAGATTGGACGCGATGTCCGTGAGGGGTCGCCCGATGTCGGTTTCCACGAGCTTGAAATAATCCTTCGCCATCGTGGTGAAGCGGCGGATTTTCAGACCTTCATCAAGGAATATAGTCGCAATACTGGTGCTTCTCACGAAGTCTTTGAGGTCGTTGTTGAGTTCTTTAACTTCGGCAAGGCGAGATTGAAGCTCATCATTTGCCGTTGATGCCTCCTCGTTTGCAGATTGAAGCTCCTCGTTCATCGACATCATTTCTTCGTTGGAACTCTTTAATTTCTCATTTGATGTTTCCAGTTCGTCAATCGTTGTTCGCAGGGTTTGGCGGGCATCGTCCAGTTCCTGTTCCAACCCTTTGACGTATTCGCTTTCATCACCCGTTGAAGAAGTGAGAACACGGTCTGCTGACGCCAGTTCTTCAGATACATCACTAAAAATGAAAAACCGGTGGCCGCTGCGCATCTCTTCGCTGCGGATTTCCAATTTTACCGTCTTGTCGTCGATTTTGCCTTGGAATTGCGCTGAACTGATCTTGCCTTCCGCGCCTGAAGTTTGGCTGTTAAGCCTGCGAACTATACTCCCCAGTGCGGGGTGGATGAGCGCGCCAATTTGGGTGTCCACATTTCCGCCACGCACCTTCAAAAAACGCTCAGCGCTTTTTGACAGCTGAATAACAGCTCCATCGGGTCCGACGATGATGTGCGGGGGTGTGTGTCTTTCCAGAATTGCGGTGGTGATGCCATTATCGTCTCGCAGGCGGTGCCGTTGGTCATCGGCGGACTCGCGAGATTGATAATCACGTTCTTTCCCGAGGCCCAAAGAGAGATCGAGGGGCGCAGCAGTTTTGTCGTCTCGTTTGTAAAGATGGGCCTTCGCATCGGCCTCAATGAACCCGGTGTGAATTCCATTCGCGGTTTCACTGGTGCCAAGAATAAGGAAACCGTCAGGCTTCAAACCGTAGTGGAACACATTCATCGCGTGCTTTTGCAGGCGCTTTTCGAAATAGATCAGCACGTTCCGGCATGAGACCAAATCGAGACGCGAGAACGGAGGATCTTTGACCAGACTTTGCTGGGAGAACCGCACAACTGCCCGAAGCCGCTTGCCAACTGAATACCCATCTGTCGTTGGAACCATATATTGCTCAAGCAGAGCGTCGGGTATCTCTTCGGCGACTTTGTTGGTGTAGTGGCCGGTGCGCGCCGTGTGCAGAGCGTCTTCATCGATGTCGGTTCCGAAAATAGTCACGGTCGCTTTTGAGTCTTGCCGATCAAGCTCGGCCAAGGCAAGCATGCCGAATGAGTAGGCTTCCTCTCCCGAAGAACATCCTGGCACCCAGCAACGAATTTCTTCGGCTGCGCCACGCGAACGGATAAGTTCGGGAACGACCTTTTTTTTTCAAAAATTGCAAAGGCATCTTTGTCTCGGAAGAAACCTGTCACATTGATGAGGAGATCGCGTTGCAGTTGGAACGCCTCATCGCGCTCCCGGATCAATTTCTCGACATACATGGACGGGCTGGTAATGCCGACGACAGACATGCGCTTAGATAGGCGCCGCTCCAGCGTGGATTGCTTGTATTCGGAAAAATCGTGGCCTGTGTGATAGCGCACATGGCGAAAGACAGTATCAAAGAAGTCTCTGTCGCTTCCGATTGCCGGCACTAAGTCGGCCTGACGGCGACGGTAGTTTTTCAACACGTCAGCCATCTCTTCAATGGTAAGCGTCATATCAACAGCGTCGGATGCAATCGCGCTGGTGGGCATCCCATCATATTCGGATTGTTCGGGGTCTTGCGCGATGACCAGACCGCCGGCCTCCTTTATGGCCTTGACCCCGTCGCTGCCGTCACTCCCGGTGCCCGATAGGATGATCGCGACCGCCTTTTCGCCGACATCCTTGGCAAGGCTCACAAAAAACGTATCGATGGGACGCCGCTGGCCGCGCGGTGTATCAAACGGTTCCACAATGAGTTTTCGATTCTCAACGCGGAGCGCACTGCCCGGTGGGAAAAATGTTCAAGTCGTTTTGCGCAATCAAAGAAAAAACCGGGAGGCTTTTTTAAATTTGCTGTTTTTGTTTCCGATCTTTCAAAATGACGTATGCAGGTTTTTCTTGGCCAGTCAGTTTGCGCTGGAAGATCAGCCTACAGAAACCGATGTAGTGAAACGAGCGAATTACCTCACTGACGCTGTAGATAGAGTTCGAAGCGAAAAGCTTACTTTGCTTGAGGAAAACCGCAGACTGGTTTCGACCGCCGCTGCCACGGCTGTTCGGATATACTTGGCGCGACCTCGATGATCTGGCCGCTAGTCAGCTGACATTTGTCCTGCAAAATGAAGTTCGTGAGCCGTTTTGAAACGAGTCGTTTTGCGTGTGCTTTTTTGGATAGCGAGACTTTTCCAGCAGGATTATTTGCCGTGTTGAAGGGTGCATTTGGCCGCCGCGACGAAAGGCAAGCTTAGCAATATTGAGAGCAGCCATCGTCGTTTTCAAAGGGGGCTTGAATAGGCCCACCTGCACAAGCAAGTGCACGCTCCTGTTGAGCCCGGCACTTCCGAGAATGACTGTCGTGTGTTTTGGCAACCGGTTTTAGTTAAAACTGTGCGGTCGCCGATACCCGAAACGACGGCAGCCAAATGTATTGACGCGACAAATGAATGGAAGTCATCGGTCCCGCGTTACTCATGCATCAATTGCGCTTTCGCGCGCCGTATATAATTCAGGCAAGGCCCTCCAGCAGCATCGCTACTGCTTCGGCGCCGGGATCATTGTGCCCAGCGAGCTTGTCTTCGGAGATGTAGCTGGCTCTACCGGCTTTCGCGTGAACGATTTTTGCGGTGTGATCTGCGCCTTCGCGGGCAGCTTTGGCGGCGGCATCCACTCCATTTGGAAGTGCATCCAGCGCCGGAAGGAGCGCGTCGATCATTGTGCGATCACCGGAAGCTGCGCCACCGACCTGTTGTATGCGATCAAGGCCTGATTTCAGAGCGCCAACGGTGTCATGGCCGCTGGCAGATGCGTCGCCTGCAGCAGCAAAAAAGATCGCTAGTAGGACACCGGATGAGCCGCCCATGGTTTGCGATAGCTCGTTTCCAATAGCGCGATAAAGCTGCGTGTGATCTGCCAATGGCATCCTGTCCAAAGCGGTTTTCAGCGCACGCGATGCGCCTGCAAGGGTTGAACCCGTATCGCCATCACCGGACTGAGCATCGAGCTTGTTTAGCGACGCTTCGGCACCAATGAGGATGTCACAACATTTGGCGATAAACGCTTCGACGACGGGGTCATGGGAAGCGATGGGTGCGACAGGCTTCAGACCGTCCGGTAGCGGTTGCACTCTGGGTTCTGCAACCGGTAAACAGCCCGTCCACGCCGTGGGTGATACGGGAGCAGTCAAAGCAGCCACGCTCGCCGCATCGACCGGCAGCAAAGACACAGAAAAGCCCTGCATGTCGAGCGACGTCATGAGCGGAGCCGGTCCCACCATCCATTTGATTTGACCCGCAATGCGGGATTTGCACAGTTCCTCGGAAAGGACTGACATCTCTAGCGGTGTTGCCCCTCCAAGGTTGTTCAAGAGTGCAACATGCTCTCCCAATCCCATCTTCGGTGCCAGCCGATCAACCACCATAGCCATGGCGTCACGGGCGTTGGTGTAGTCGACCTGCTCAATCCCAGCTTCGCCATGAATGCCAAGACCAAGCTCAGCCTTGCCCGCATCAATCCGATCTTCTTTGGGTGAACCTGGCACAGTGCAGGTATCCAGCGACATTCCAATCGAAATTACGCCGTCGATAACCTCGTCAGCGGCGCGCTTGACCGTGGTGAGATCGGCGCCCTCATCGGCAAGTGCGCCAGCGATTTTGTGCACGAACAGCGTTCCGGCCACGCCACGCGCTTGGGGAAGATCGGGCAGCGCCACGTCATCATCAACGACGACCATCTCGACCTTTAGGCCGAATTGGCGCGCACGCTCAGCGGCCAAACCGAAGTTCAGCCGGTCGCCGGTGTAGTTTTTTACAATCAACAAGCATCCAGCTTCACCGGTTACTGCCAAAATGCCTGCAAGAACCGCATCCACAGACGGCGACGCGAAAACATCGCCGCAAACAGCCGCAGTGAGCATGCCCTGGCCGACGAAACCGGCGTGGGACGGTTCGTGTCCCGACCCACCACCAGAAACCAGAGCAACCTTGGATTTGTCCCAATCGGAGCGGACGACGACCTTGATATGCGGATAACCGTCCAGACGAGCCAGTTTGCCGCCAGCGGTTCGCAACACACCGTCAAGGGCTTCCGTAATCAGGTCTTCCTTGGCATTTATGAACTGGTTCATGGTGTCTCCTCCGGGGCGAGCCGTTGCCCTTCGGCATCAAACAACAGCGGGTTTTGTGGCTCGATTTTTATGGTATCACCGTCGGCAAGTGCCGTGTGCGCATCGGCGAGCGTTATGATTTCATGCCCGTCCATCGTCAGGTGCAGACGTGTCTGGTCACCCAGATGTTCGACCCGATTTACTGTGGCGTCCCGACCGGTTCCCTGCTTGATGTGCTCGGGACGCAGTCCAATGGTCGCGGCCTTGTTTGACAAACCGGGAAACGCATTTGCCGGGAGCATGTTAATGCGAGGAAGACCGAGGCGGCTCGCAACGTAATGGCTGACCGGGTTTTCGTAGATCTCGCGGGGCGTACCAAATTGAACGAGTTCGCCTTGATCGAGGACACCGACATGGCTGGCCATGGTCATCGCTTCGATCTGGTCGTGGGTCACATAAAGCAGTGTTGCGCCGATCTCGGCATGGATGCGTTTTAGCTCAATGCGCAGGTCCGATCTTAGCTTCGCATCGAGCGACGAAAGCGGCTCGTCCATCAGGTAGATCGCTGGATCGCGCACCAATGCCCGACCGATGGAGACCCGCTGCATTTCCCCGCCCGAAAGTTCCGTCGCCTTATTGTTCAGCTTATGGGGAATGCGCAGCACATCGGCGACGCTCTCTACTTTCCGGGCGATTTCGTCTTCGGGCGTGTTCAAAATCGGTGAGCGAAGTGGGAACGCGAGATTATCCCGCACGGTCATGTGGGGATAAAGGGAGTATTGCTGGAACACCATCGCCACGTCGCGCTGGGCAGGTGTCTCCCGGTTGACCAGACGACCGCCGATTTTGATTTCGCCCGCGTCTGGTTCTTCCAGCCCGGCGATTAATCGGAGCGTTGTTGTTTTGCCAGCGCCCGTGGGGCCAAGCAGCACGACAAACGAGCCATCGGGTACGGTCAGGTCCATGGTGTCGACGGCGGTGGTCTTACCAAAACGTTTTGTGACGCCGGAGAGTTGAACCTCAGCCATGGGCAAGCACCCCCTGATTGGCCTCTGAGATGATCGCTCTGCCGGTAGACACATCAAACAAGGTGAGCGCACCGGCGTTGAAATCCAACCCGACAAGCTCGCCATTGTGCGCACTCTGTGCAGACGGCGCGCGCACTTTCACCTCGCCGTGGGCCGTGTTGACGGTGATGATCTGCGTTGTTCCAAGGTATTCGGAAGCAATGACTTCACCGCGATAATTTGCCTTGTCAGAAATCGCGACGTGTTCTGGACGAACGCCAAGGACGAGGTCGCCGGAGACCGCCCCGTATTGATGGGGCACAGCTATGGTCTCTCCGTCCAGTTTGATCGATTTCGACTGTGGCGTGACATCCCCTTGGAAGCGCAAAAAGTTCATCGGCGGAGAACCAATGAATTCGGCAACGAAGAGCGTGGCAGGCCAATCGTAAATATCTTGCGGGACGCCAAATTGCTCGATCACGCCGTGGTTCATGACCACGATCTTGTCACCCATCTGCATCGCTTCGAGTTGGTCATGGGTCACGTAAACGGTGGTCGCGTTCATCCGGTCATGAAGAGCGCGAAGTTCCTCTGACATGCGCTCACGAAATTCCGCGTCCAACGCGCCGAGAGGTTCGTCCATCATGAAGGCCTTGGGATCGCGCACGATTGCTCGCCCAAGCGCTACGCGCTGGCGGTCGCCACCGGAAAGACCGCCGACGGGTTTGTCCAAGATGTCGGTGATGTCGAGGATCTGCGCAATCTCTTCGACTTTCTGTTTCACCTGCGGTTTCGCCCAGCCCTGGCTGACAAGCGGATAGGAGATGTTTTTGCGGACATTCATATGCGGGTAGAGGGCAAACATCTGGAAAACCATCGCGATGTCGCGCTGCGAAGCAGGCTTTTGACTAACCTCTTCGCCATCGATGTAGATTTCACCCGATGTCGGCAGTTCCAGTCCAGCGATCATGCGCAATGTTGTGGTCTTGCCGCAACCGGACGGACCAAGCAACATGAAGAACTCACCGTCTTCAATTGTGAAGGACGAAGACTTCACCGCGTTAAAGTCGCCGAAGTCCTTGCGGAGGTTTTTGATGACGATTTCAGCCATGGGTTATTCGCCTTCCGGAAAATGGCTGACGACGATGAACATGACCGTTCCGACAAGCGTGGTTATGAAGGAATAGGTGAAGCCCCAGAGCACAAACGGCTGCATGAGCATGAAGACGCCGAGCGCGATGATGATCGTGGCCAGCATTTCCCAAGGGCCGCGATTGAACTTTGCGAGACCTGAAAAGAACTGACTCATTTGCGCACCGCCCCAAATGTGATGCCGCGTAGCAGGTGTTTGCGCAAAAGGATTGTGAAGACCATGACGGGCAGCAAGAACAGCGTTGCGCCAGCTGCCACCGCAGGCCAATCCTGCCCGCCAACACCGATGATTGTTGGAATGAAAGGTGGTGCGGTTTGTGCCGTGCCGGATGTCAGTAGCACTGCAAACGCATACTCATTCCACGCAAAGATCAGGCAGAAGATCGCCGTTGATGCGATGCCGGTGGCTGCTTGCGGCAACACCACTTTGTAAAACGCTTGAAAGCGTGTGTAGCCATCGATCAGCGCTGCCTCTTCGTACTCGCGGGGGATCTCGTCGATGAAGCCTTTCAGCAGCCAGACAGCGAGGGAAATGTTCACCGCTGTGTAGAGCAGGATCATGCCCAGATGCGTGTCTGATAGACCGATCTCGCGGTACATCAGGAAGATCGGGATTGCGACTGCGATCGGAGGCATCATGCGCGTCGATAAAATGAAAAAGAGCAGATCATCGGCCAGCGGAACTTTAAATCGCGAAAACCCGTAGGCCGCGAGCGTGCCGAGAAATATCGATAGGAACGTCGATCCAAATCCAATGATTACCGAATTTAAAAAGCGCTCACCGAAGCGCGATGGACCGGCAATGACCATGCCGTATTCGCGCACGATCTCTTCGGCAAACCCTTCGGGCGGCGGCAACTCCGCTAGTTGCTCCGGCGTCACCCGCGTCCGCGTTGTGAAGAGGTTCACATAGCCTTCTGCGGTGGGCTCGAAAACCACCTTCGGCGGATAGGAAATCGCGTCAGACGGTGACTTGAAGCCGGTGGCGATGATCCAGATTAGCGGGATCATGGTTACGACCGCGTAGGTTATGACGACGATGCCAGCGAACCATTTGGTGCCGCTCGTGGGCTCTGTGGCGGAATAGGCGCTCATCGCTCTTTCACCTTGTTCAGGGCTTTGACGTAGATGGACGCCAGGCCAAAGACGGTGACAAAAAGCACCAGCGCATAGGCCGATGAGATGCCCGTCCGCCACTTTTCAAAAGCTTCCCGCTTGAGGTCGATGGATGCGAGGAGGGTTTCGTTGCCGGGTCCGCCGCCGGTGAGCAACACAACCATGTCGAACATCTTGAAGTTCTCAATGCCGCGAAAAAGCACGGCCAGCATCAAAAACGGCAGCACCATGGGAACGGTGATCGTCCAAAACTGCCGCCACTTGGAGGCGCGGTCCACCTCGGCGGCCTCGTAGATATAGTCGGGTATCGACCGCAGGCCTGCCAAACAAATCAACATCACAAAGGGCGTCCACATCCACGTGTCGACAATCACGATGGACCATTTCGCCCAGCCGCCCGGGCCAAGCATCGAGAAAGAGGATGCAGGAATGCCCGTCACCAACTCTACGAGATAATTTATCAGCCCGATTTGCGGCTGGTATAGAAACGTCCAGAAATTGCCGACGACCGCTGGAGAAAGCATCATCGGCAAAACAATAACCGTCGTCCAAAACGGGTTGCCTTTGAAATTTTTGTTAATCAGGTATGCAAGGGCAAAGCCGATGAGAACCTGAAAGAACAGCGTCCAGAAAAGGAAGTGCGCCGTCGTCTGCATATTCATCCAGATGTCGGGATCGGTGAGGATGCGCTCGAAATTGCGCAAACCTACCCATTCAACTTCGCGGTTTGGTCGATTGGCACGGAAGTTCGTGAAGGACAGATAGATCGTCCAGATCAGCGGAAAGATGTTGATCGCGAGAAGAAGGAAAATCGTCGGGCCAACGAAAAGCCATGCGATTGCTCGGTCAGACAGTCCACGGACCCTGCGCGCTACAGTTTTCGGTGTTTTGCGAGCAAGACTATCCATCGCCGTGTCCGACATGGCGTGTCCTTCCGAGCCGACTGTCAGGTCGGTGGTTCAAGTGATTTTGCGATAGGTGTTTACGCCCAGCCACACCATGGGCATGGCTGGACGGTACGCGCGAGACCTAGAGCTTGCCTTCGTCTTCGAAGGTCTCTGTCCAATCTGCAATCAGACGGTTGAGTGCTTCTTCGGCAGTACCCTGATCGGCCACGATGTAGTTGTGGAAGCGTTCCTGCATGGCAAGAAGAAGTTCGGCATATGCCGGTTCCTGCCAGAAATCCTGAACACCGCCCATCGCTTCGAGGAAGTCGCCCGCAAATGGCTGGCTGTCTTTAAAGCTTGGGTCATTCAGCACCGAATTGTGGGCTGAATATCCGCCGAGCTCCCACCACTTCTGCTGAACGGTCGGCTGCGCAAACCACTTGATGTACTCAAGTGCGCCTTCTTTGTTATCCGAATAGGACACAACCGAGATGCCCTGGCCGCCAAGAGTGGAGGCTGCAACGTTTTGCGGTGGGTTGACGAAGAAGTCGATGCGATCTCCACCCACGTCTGGGTCAGCTGCGAGGCCCGGGAAGAACGCAAACCAGTTCATGGCCATGGCGACTTGACCGGATTTAAACGCGTCCAGCGATTGCTGCATATATGCGTTGTCGTAGCCGGGTGGGGTGCAGCAATTGTAGAGCTCTTTGTAGAACTCAAGCGCTTCTATGGCTTCTGGTGAGTTGACGGCGCCTTCCATGTCGTAGGTGCCGGGCTCGTTTTCATACTTGAAGCCCCAAGCATAAAGCGCGCCTGTTGCGCCCATCGTGATGCCTTCCGAACCGCGTTCGGTGAAGATTGAGGCGCCGTAGACAGTCTGACCATCAATCTCACGACCCTGGAAGAATTCAGCGATCTGCTTCAGCTCCATCTGAGACTGAGGCTCGCGAAGCTCTTCACCGGTGGCTTCCTGATATGCTGCACGAATGTCTTCACGCTCGAACCAGTCCTTGCGGTAGAACCAGCCATTTGCATCGCCCATCGCTGGAAGCGCCCAGTAGTTTGGTGTGCCCTTTGGCCATGTTGAATAGGCGTAGACCGTTGCTGGAGCGAAATCATCCATCGAGATGTTTTCCGCGTCAAAGAAGTCATTCAGTTTGACATAGTGACCGTTCTCAGCGCCGCCGCCGATCCACTGGGAGTCGCCAATGAGGAGGTCGCAAAGCTGACCGCTTGAGTTCAGTTCATTCAGCATGCGGTCGGCGAAGTTCGGCCACGGGATGAACTCGAAGTTCATCGCGATACCCGATTGCTCTTCAAACTCCTTGGACAGTTCGACCAGAGCGTTTGCCGGATCCCAAGCGGCCCAGCACAGTGTAAGTTCGTCTGCCTTTGCGGCGGTGCCGCTTAGTCCAAAGCCGAGACCAAGAGCGGTCGCGGCAAGTAATGCACGTTTCTTCATGATTTCCTCCCATGGAAGCTTGCCAATACGCGTCAGCGTTCGCGAGCTATCCGAGACTCTAAATGAGGTACGTACATCATTTCAATAGTTATTTCGGATTTTTTCCAACTTTCGTCCAAAGCGCTTCGACTGGATGCGGACGGGCTGCTTTGCTAACCGCTAAAACAGTTGACCGCAAAAGCCTCAGTTTGGCGAATTGTCAGCACACCTGCTTCGGCGAGCTCCTTGTCGCCCCGTGCCCGGACAAGGCGAAGGGAGACCAAAATAGTTTCCACGTTCGGGTCAACGAAATCGACAGACAGGGTGCCCTCATCGGTAAAGCCCTGTCCAACGATGATCTCTGTCTCGCCAGCGTTGGCGATGAAAGCAAACGACTCCGTTGGCGTATCAATACGCCCGCCAACAACAGCAAGTACGGGCGCGGTGCCCAGTGTCAAAAGCAGTGAGACATCCTCGTCGCCCGTTCCAGAACATTCGAGAGAAGCGGTCGCATTCGCGATGCTCGGCATCAAAATGAGGCTCGCTATCAACGCAAGTCTTTTGGCAATCATGATGGGCTCCTTTGTTCGCCGTCGTGGGCCTCTCAGGCCCGACAGGACTGCAGTAGTGCGCCAGCAATGAAAGCACTTCACACGTTCAGTGTCACCCACGCACCATTTCGCTTAGACGACCGCACGCAAGCATCAACAAACGCAACGCCGATCACGCCGTCATGCACGGTGGGGTAGACCACGTCTTCGTGCACATCGGCCCCATTTTGCGCGGAGCGGATCGCATGGGCTGCCTCGGTGTAGATGTTGGCAAAGCCTTCCAGATAACCCTCGGGGTGTCCGGGCGGGATGCGCGTTACCCGACCAGCGTCGCCGCCTGATCCCGCACCACCGCGGGTGATAAGACGCTTTGGCTCACCGAGCGGCGTGTACCAGAGGTAATTGGGGTCCTCCTGGCTCCACTCCACGCCACCCTTCGTGCCGTAGACGCGCACTTTTAAAGCGTTCTCATTTCCGGGCGCAACTTGGCTGGACCAAACCATCCCCTTCGCCCCACCTTCAAAACGGATCATAACATGGGCGTTGTCGTCGAGTTGGCGGCCGTCGACGAATGTATCTAAGTCGGCCGCGACCTCTGCAATGTCCAAGCCTGAAATGAATTGCGCGAGGTTCATGGCGTGGGTGCCGATGTCACCAATAGAGCCGCCCGCGCCCGATTGCGCAGGGTCTGTTCGCCATCCTGCCTGCTTTTGACCGGTATCTTCCAGCTTGTCGGACAACCAGTCCTGTGGGTACTCGGCCTGAACAACGCGGATGTCGCCCAATTCGCCCTCCCTGACCATCTGCCGGGCTTGGCGGACCATGGGATAACCGGTGTAGTTGTGCGTGAGCACGAACAGCGCGCCTGAACTCGTCGCTGCTTTTGCGAGCTTCTTGGCATCTTGTAGATTGGAGGTGAGTGGCTTGTCGCAAATGACGTGGATACCGCGCTTCAGAAATTCTCGGGCAGCGGGGTAATGCATATGGTTTGGCGTGACGATTGCGACGGCCTCAATGCCATCCTTCAGCCGCGCCTCGCGCTGCGCCATGGCCGTGAAATCATCATACACGCGCTTTGGATCAAGGCCGAAATCACGGCCCGAAGCCTGAGACTTCTCCGCGGTCGATGAAAAGCATCCCGCGACGAGATCGTAATGCCCGTCAATGCGGCTCGCGATGCGGTGCACGCCGCCGATGAATGCGTCACGACCTCCGCCGACCATGCCAAGCCGGATACGACGGGGTGCGCTTTCTTCTTTTCCTTCAATCGTCATTGTCCGCCTCCCTCAGCCAATCCCCAACATCTTTTTGTTCGCCTCGTGGTCAGTGCCGGCATCTGCGAAATCGTCGAATGCATGAGGCGTGACGCGGATGATGTGATCCTTCACAAATTGGGCGCCCTCGCGTGCACCATCTTCCGGGTGCTTCATCGCGCACTCCCATTCGACCACAGCCCACCCATCAAAATCGTATTGGGTCAGCTTGGAAAACACTGCGCCGAAATCGACTTGGCCGTCGCCCAGAGAGCGGAAGCGTCCGGCGCGGTTCACCCAAGACTGATAGCCGCCATAGACGCCCTGACGACCCGTCGGGTTCAGTTCAGCATCCTTCACGTGGAACATCTTGATGCGGTCGTGGTAGATGTCGATGTTGTCGAGATAGTCGAGCGCTTGCAGTACGTAGTGGCTCGGATCATATAGCATGTTGGCGCGCTTGTGATCTTTGACACGCTCCAGAAACATCTCAAACGTCACGCCATCGTGTAGATCCTCGCCGGGGTGGATTTCATAGCAGATGTCGACCCCGTTTTCGTCAGCGTGGCTCAGAATTGGAAGCCAGCGGCTGGCCAATTCGTCAAACGCGGCTTCAACCAGACCTGCCGGGCGTTGCGGCCACGGATAAACATAGGGCCATGCCAGCGCGCCCGAAAACGTCACATGAGCTGCGAGGCCCATATGTTTCGACGCGGTAATCGCTTTCATCACCTGATCGACGGCCCAAGCCTGACGCGCTTTGGGATCGCCATGCACAGATGGATCGGCAAAACCGTCAAAGGCGGTGTCATAGGCTGGATGCACTGCAACGAGTTGACCCTGAAGGTGCGTTGAAAGTTCGGTGACTTCAACGCCATTTTCCGCCGCCTGGCCTTTAAAGGCGTCGCAATAGTCCTTGGAACTTGCAGCCTTCGCGAGATCAAACAGACGGCCATCCCAGCTGGGCACCTGCACGCCTTTGTATCCGCAGTCAGCGGCCCACTTTGTGATCGCATCCCACGAGTTAAAAGGCGCTTCATCGCCTGCAAATTGAGCCAAGAACAGTGCCGGCCCTTTGATCGTTTTCATTTTTCAAGCCCTCCCAAGACTTCCATGCATTTCGCGCCGATCCCTCACGGATCAGGCAGATTTTCTCTGGTGAAAATTTCGATGCGAATGCGTTCCTGTGCTGCCGTGATCGGCAAACCGTCCTTCAATGCCCGCAGCACCCGCACCGCTGAGCGAGCGATGTGACCAACATCTTGAACGATGACGGCATCAAGAAAATCGTCGGTCAATCCCTGACGCGTGGCAGCCGTACTGTCGTGAGCGACAATGACCGGTCTTGTCTTCCCATGATCTCGCATCGCAGAGATCAGACCGCTTGTGCCGGCAGCAGCGGAGTAAATGCCGACGAGGTCTGACCTCTCCATGAGCATTCGGCGCGCGAGTGCTTCGACCCGATAAGCGTCATCAAACCCTTCAATGGTGGGCAAGGTTTGCAGTTTCGGGAAACGCTGCTGCATGACCTCGTCAAAACCCAAGCGTCTCTCGACAAAGTCGCGTGACATGGAATGACCACCAATCACGGCGACCGACCCGGCCGTGCCGCTCGCAAAGCCGCCCAAGAGCAGAGCGGCGGTTCGGCCAGCCGCAATGTTGTTCACGCCGACAAAGTGTTCGCATCCCGCATTGGGCAGATCGGTGACAATCGGAACGACCTTTGTACCGTTGTTGCGCAGCTTTATCACCGCATCGCGGATGCTCGGCGTTTCTGGTGCCATGATCGCCAAGCCATCCAGCGCATCAGCGTCGAGCGTGCGCATGGTTTGCGCGGCCTCTTCGGGCGTGCGCATGGGCGCTTGCACAACCTCGATATCTGCCCTGAGCGATGAGTGCGTCGTTGCGGTCTCATTGATTGCAGCGATCAGTGACTGCAAAAACTGTGTGCGCGCCTCCGGGAGCAGGAAAACAAACCGGTGAGGTTTCTTGCGCGCAAGAAGCGCTGCATTGGCGTCGCGGGAGTATCCAAGCTCGTCAATTGCTTTTTGAACGCGTTCAATCGTCTGTTCGCGCACACCGGGCCGCCCGTTGAGCACACGGTCTACGGTAGCCAAGCTCACACGCGCATACTTCGCCAAATCATGGACGGTTGGACGATCCATATTTCCTCCCCTGTTAGACTATGTGCGGAGAAAATGAGGTACGTCAATCATTTGTGCACGACGGCTGGCCGGACAAGGCAATTGGAGGAACATGCCGAGCTATCGCCAATAGAACGTTTATACCCTCGCGCTCTCGCCACATTACGGAGTTTGGAAGTTTCGCCAGCTTCCCAGATGGGTGATATCTTGAGCGCCTGCTATGCCCGCTGCTTCAACGAGAAACCCGTGTGCGGCTGTCCCGTCTGCCAAGTGGACGGTACCAATAGATAATGGGGCTGGAATACCTGCAAGAAAAGCGCCTGCTTCGGTTTTGGGCAGTGCCCAGACTTCTAATTCTATGGCCGCGCCGTCGGTGGTACGCAGCATGCCCGGTCGCTGGGGCGGTCCGCCTGCAAGGGCGTAGAGCTTGTAGTTGGGAGAAGTGGTGGTCGCGCGCAAAAGACGGGCCCCGCGCGACGTCAATTCATGGTTCAATCCCATGCCGGACATGTGAGCGCCACAGACCGCTAAAGCGATTTCAGTCTCTTTGATGGGCGCTGGCATTGTTGGTAACACTTCACCGGCAAACGCGCTTGCCACACTCGCAACGAGGGCATCCTTGCCGGATTTGGCGAGCAAGGTAATCGAGCCCGGTCGACCGTCACGACGTAGTTCGCTTGGCACGGCTATCCCGCACATATCGAGCAAGTTCACAAAATTTGTGTATGTTCCTAAATTGGAATTGGGCGTGACCGGATCAGCCTCCAAATCACCGACTGAATAATAGGTTGGGATCGTCGGCACGCAGAGCATGTCGACATCGGCCAGCACCTGCTGCGCAGTACGTTCCAATGCCTTCAATCGGTAAATGCCGTTGAATGCATCGGCAGCGGACAAGTCTTTTGCAGCGCTAATTATCTTTTCCGTCGTTGGATGCAGGGCATTTTGCTGGTTTGCCATAAGGTCTTGGACCACAGTGTAGCGCTCTGCCACCCATGCACCCTCATAGAGCATCTTCGCGACTTCGTAGAATGGTGTAAAATCGAGTTCCACGATGGTCGCGCCTAAAGATTTCAAATGATCAAGACTGCGATCAAAACTAGCCGCTTGCGCGTCGTCTCCAAAGAAAATGCGCGTCGCGTTGTTGGGCACTCCAATCGTGATATCTTCTTGCGCAGCGAGCGCACCAGCCGTGATCGGCTTTGAGAACGCGTCTTTTGGATCGAACGCGCACGCAACTTCAAACACCGCATAGGCATCGCTCACTGTGCCCGCAAAAATCGAAATCGTGTCCAATGTGCGACACGCCGGCACGAGACCGGTTGCAGATAAAGCGCCGAGCGACGGTTTCAGCCCGACGATGTTGTTTAACGCAGCAGGGACGCGTCCTGATCCTGCCGTGTCGGTGCCGAGCGAGAACGTCGCAAAGCCATGGCCGACGGCAACGCCGGAACCGCTCGAGGAGCCTCCGGGCACGATATCGGGATCGACGGCGTTCTTTGGCACGCCGTAGGGTGAACGCACGCCCACCAATCCAGTGGCGAATTGATCGAGATTCGTCTTTCCAATCAGCAGCGCCCCGGCGTTACGTAATTGTGTAATCACGAAGGCGTCCTTATCGGGTGTGTAAGCATAGGCTGGGCAAGCAGCGGTGGTCGGAATGCCGGCAACATCAATGTTGTCTTTTGCAACGAAGGGCATGCCCCAAAGTGGCATCTCATCGGTTTGCCGAGGCAGATTTTCCGCATCAGCGATCACATCGTCCACCGCGCGCAAATGGATAAAGATCGCGGGATCGTTGATCTCTTCTATCCGGCGGTACACCGCGTGCACCATGTCGGCAGGTTTGGCACCACGGGCATAGGCCTCGCGCAGCACGGACATGGTGAGAGCGCCACTGGTGGGTATCATGGTTTAACCTTCCGTTTGTCAGGGCGCTTCAATCACACTCACATGCGCAGCGACAACTTTCCACGCACCATCAATCTTCGCCCAAGTCTGCATCTGACGTCCGAGACGACCCGGCTGGGACGGGCTTTCAAACATGGTGGATGCCGTTGCGAATTCAGTTCCGAATGTGGTCATGACGGTGTGCTTCAACTCTCTGGCAGGGTCTGTGGAAGGCCCCAGCGCGCGAAATGCAGCAATTTCACCTGCACTATGCTGATGATCATTCACGCCATAGCGGATCGTTTTATCGCTCTCCCAGAAAAGCTTGGCCAATGCTTCCGTGTCGTTGATGAGAAGAGCTGCCTCGTAACGCGCAAAGACTCGTTCGACTTCGGCCAGTGTGACGGGATCATTGATGATCATGGTGTCGTCATCCGATCGCGAAGCGTGCGAAGGAACGGGATCGTATCGAACTGGTCATCGCGAACGAAATCCCATGCCACACCTTTCGGCCGTGGCGCGGTGCTACCGGTGACGATAAGCTTTTCTTCGGTGGCGATATAGTCCAGCGGTGAATCGTGCGGCATCATGCAGACGCGGTCATCGGGCACCAATTGCGACGAGTGGATGGTGGTCGACATTGGGGTCGCTTCGTCGATGATGCCAAGTTCGCGGAAAATGCCGGTCTCCAGATCAGCAAAGCCAGCGCCTTTTCCAGTACGCGCACCTTCGCGGCTCACGGCAACGGAGCCAACAATGGCAAAGTCCAAGTGCTCGACATCGAAAAAGTCGATGCGCTCACCGTGCATGACGTAGCCCTGCGATGTTGCTGCGAGCTCAAACGAAACGCCTTTTTTGACCATCATCTCAGGATCGACGCGTAGGTAGGGAAACTCTTTTGTGAGGTATGGCACGGGCGCGTAAAGCACCTTGCCTTCATACAGTGCCCGAAGACGGATCGGGATTTGAGGCGGATCCGGATTGCACTTTACGGTTTTAGCGCGCTGCCATGCATCGGTCTGCGCAAGGCGCCATGCCGCCATATCCGCACCGATGAAATTTGGGATGTGGCTCCACGTCGGCCCCATGGCCTTGCCGCTCGTCTCAAGCGTTTCCCAGACCTCGCTCCGCACAGCATCCTTGTCGGCGTTACGGCCAGCCCACTTGCCCTGCTTGGTGCTCATGCGGCATTGCTCTCTTCAAGCGCAAAAGCCGCCTGCAGCGCCGAAAGTGGCGCGGCCCAGCCAACTATTGCGCCTTGTGCCGTGATCATCTCGATTGTCGCGGTTTTGAAATGCTCGAAATAGCTCTCGGTCGCATCGGTGATCAGCAGACACTCGAAACCGCGATCATTTGCCTCCCGCATTGATGTCTGCACGCAGACCTCGGTTGTTACACCTGCAAAAATGAGATGGGTAATCCCTGCATCACCGAGTTGTTCCATAAGGCCGGTGTTCCAAAACATGCCCTTGCCCGGCTTATCGATGACCCACTCACCATCTATTGGAGCAAGCTGTGGAACGATCTGGTTGCCAGGTTCACCGCGCACCAACAGACGCCCCATCGGACCGTCCTCACCAATGCGTATGGTCGCGTCGCCACGCGCGATCTTGGATGGCGGACAATCGGAGAGATCGGGCAGGTGAGCTTCGCGCGTGTGAATAATAGTTAGTTTATGCTTACGGAATATACTCAGCAGTTCAGCGACTGTGGGGACAATCGCCGTAAGTCGGCCAACATCGTTACCCAAGGCCTCGCCGAACCCGCCCTGCTCGATGAAGTCTCGCTGCATGTCGATCACCACTAGCGCGGTTTGCTTTGGGTCGAATGCGTATGGGTACGGTTCTGCTGCGACGCTGATCATTGGATACGCTCTTTGACCACCTTCAGTGACCCGCCATGTAAGTGCCGATCGTCGTGCGATCGGTTTCACCTATCGGCGACTGATAGGTAATGCGTCCTTCCGACATCACCGCGACGCGGTCTGCTAGCTCCAGGATCTCGTCCAAGTCCTCCGATATCAGCAAAATGGCAGCACCCTTATTGCGTTGCTCAATGAGCTGTGCACGAATTTCAGCAACGGAGGCGAAGTCCAATCCGAAGCACGGATTTGCGACGATAAGCACATTCACATCGCCTGAGAGCTCACGCGCCAATATCGTCCGTTGAACATTGCCGCCGGACAGGTTTTCGATTGGCGTCTCGGGAGATGGCGTTTTAACCCGGTAGCCATCGATCAAATGCCGCGCATTTTCCCGCATCACATTGGGCTTTAGCCACCACCCAAGACCCGCGGTCGGCGGCTGATCAAATGTACGGAACGCTATGTTTTCAGCCACGCTCATTCGTTTGACAGCGGCGTTTTTCAGCGGCTCTTCGGGTAAGCCAAAGACCTTCATCGCGGCATAGTCTTTTCGTGTCGCGTCGAAAGGCGAGCCACCAACAAACATCCGACCGCCGGCAATTTCGCGCTGGCCGGCCAGAGCCTCAACGAGCTCCGATTGCCCATTGCCGGAAATGCCCGCAATGCCGACAATTTCGCCACCACGGATTTTCAAGTTGATCGTGTCAACGGCGATCTTCTTTTCGTTATTCTCGACTGTCAGACCCGCGACTTCGATCACACTGCTCGATTTCACACCCTTTTGACGCGGTGCCATCTCACGCATTTGCGCATCGCCGATCATCATGCGCGACATCTCAGGCACGGAAAGGTCTTTAACCTTCCCGGACCCTGCAAATCTGCCCTTCCGCAACACGCTCACGCGGTCTGCAAACGCGTTCACTTCGCGAAACTTGTGGGTAATCATCAAAACTGTGATCTCACCGGCATTCGCCATCTTGTGGAGAAGCCCCAGTATCTCGTCGGCCTCAGCCGGTGTGAGAACAGATGTGGGTTCATCGAGGATGAGAAACCGCTGATCGAGGTAAAGCTGTTTCAGTATCTCGAGCTTCTGCTTTTCGCCCGCGGCTAGATCGGCCACAAGCGTATCGAGCGGTACCCGAAACGGCATGCGGTCCATAAAGTCTTCAAGCGCACGCTTCTCTTTCGCCCAGTTGATAACATTGGGCGCGTCAGCGCGGGAGATCACCATATTCTCCGCTGCCGTAAGGCAGGGAACGAGCGTGAAGTGCTGGTAGACCATGCCGATGCCAGCGGCCTGAGCGTCCGCGGGAGCATTGATTTTGACCTCATGCCCGTCAACAAGCATCTGCCCGCTTGTCGGCGTGTAAAAGCCCATCATGCACTTCACCAGCGTTGACTTGCCGGCACCGTTTTCACCAAGCAGTGCGTGGAACTCACCTGCATGGACCTTGATGCAAACGTCGTCCAAGGCCACAAGCGAGCCAAAACGCTTCGTCATCGACACCGTTTCGATGCCAAATGCGCGTCGGTCGGATAGTGGCTTGGCGGCTAGACTGGTGGGCGCAACGACGTTCATCTCAACCGACGTTCTCCATGGCATTGACGATCTGAGCGCTGTTCGCAACGGCTCCGAACACACCCCCTTGCATCTTGATCATGTCGATCGCAGCGAGATGATTTTCGTATTTCGTCGCGCCGCAAGCGTCCTCCACGAGTACGCATTCAAAGCCTCGGTCATTGGCTTCACGCATAGTAGTATGAACACATACATCGGTGGTGATGCCTGTCAGTATCAGATTACGAATGCCGCGCAGATGCAGGATCATTTCAAGATCGGTCGCGCAGAACGACCCCTTTCCCGGCTTGTCGATGATAACTTCACCGGCTTCGGGTGCGAGCTCTTCGATGATTTCCCAGCCCGGTTCGCCGCGGACAAGAATTTTTCCACATGGACCCGGATCGCCAATGCCAGCGCCAATGCGTTGTGAGCGCCAGCGCTTATTGGCGGGCAGGTCTGCGAGATCTTCGCGGTGTCCCTCACGCGTATGGATGACGTGGAAACTTTTGGCTCGCGCACTCGCAAGCAGCGCTTTGATCGGTTCGATGGGCGCACGGGTGAGCGACAAATCATAGCCCATCGTGTCAACATAACCGCCTTTGCCGCAAAAATCGGTCTGCATGTCGATAACGACAAGCGCCGTGTTAGCGGGCGTGAAATCGCCATCATAGGGCCAGGGATAAGGGTCGGCGTCGATGACGGCATCCGGCACAGCTTTTAACCCTGCTGGAGCGCTCATTCCGCTGCCTCCGGCATAGCCTTCTCACCATACTTGCGCGATGGCTTTTCAAAGCCGCATGATGTTCCGTCGGTGTGTACGACTTCGTCTTCCCAAGGCAGCCGATACTGGCCAGCGACCATGTCCTGCATGAAAGTGTAGGGGCAATCTTGAGCACCGCCGAGAACAGCGGTGTAACCGCGATGGCCCAACTGGTAGATGTTGTTTTCAACCGACCAGTGTTTGCGCGCCTCACGAACCAAATCGGGGCGCACCTCCGCGGTGATGATTTCGTCAGGCCGACCCGATGTCCCGTGCGCGAGGATTGTGCCGTCAAAGTTTACAATCATACCCTCGCCCATGGAATCAAACGTTCCGTCAGAGCCACACATGCAGACATTGGCCGTGACCATCAAATTGTGGAACGAATTGGCTTCGTTTGTGAAACGCCAGCTCTCTCGAATGGGTGCGGTGTATCCCGCCGTTCGCAGCATGACTTCCGCGCCCTTATAGGCGCACTCTCGGGCCATTTCCGGGAACATGCCATCGTGGCAGATGATGAGAGCAAGTTTGCAACCCTTCGGCCCATCGATGACAGGAATTCCTAAATCACCGGGTTCCCATGGTTCCACTGGAACCCAGGGATGCAGCTTGCGATAGTAAAGTTTCACCTCGCCTTGATCATCGATCACGATACCGGTGTTGTATGGATTACCGTGCGGATTGTACTCCATTATGGAGAAACAACCCCAAATCTGATTGTCGACACAGGCCTTCTTAAAAGCAGCGACCTCCGGCCCGTCCATCGAGACCATGATCTCAGGGTTCGTGTCCATTGAAAGGCCGTGCAGCGCGTATTCCGGGAACACCACAAGATCCATGGTCGACATGTTCCGTCGTGCTTTAGCGACCATGGAGACGATTTTGTCAGTCTGCGCGGCCACGTGTGCTTTGGTTTCCACGACCGGCAATTGAAGCTGCACGCAGCCGATAACGACACCATTTGGCGTTTTGTTCAGTCCACCCAATGCGCTCATTTCGAAGACCTCCTATTTGACAATGGACAGCTCGCCGGGCGCCTCACGTGATGCGTTTGGCCCGGTGGCTGCGATCATGATGAACAGCGTCAGAATATACGGCGCTGCGTTGAAGAAGTAGTAGCCCTGACTGATCCCAACCGATTGGAGCGCGGGTCCAATCGCACCCGCTGCACCAAACAACAGTGCAGCAAGAATGCATCGAAGCGGGTTCCAGCGCGCAAAGATCACGAGCGCAACCGCCATCAAACCCTGCCCCGATGATAGGCCCTCATTCCAACTGCCGGGATAGGAAAGCGATAAAAATGCGCCGCCGATACCGGCGAGAAAGCCGCCCGCCGCAGTTGCAAGAACACGCACTTTGATTGGGTCAATGCCCATAGCGCGTGCCGACGGCTCGCTGTCGCCAGTCATGCGCAAAATGAGCCCGATCCGCGTGTTGGCAAACGCCCACCAAATCACAAAGGCTAAAACGATGCCGACAAAAAACAGCGGATTGATTTGCAGCGCCTGCTCAAGCGCCGTGTTTGAAGACCAGCCCCCAAGGGGAATGTTCTCAAGGCGAGGCGCCGATGGCTGGATGTATGGCTTGCCGAAAAAGAAGGCGACGCCAATCCCGAAAGACATCATGGCGATGCCCACGGCGATGTCGTTGACAC
>JBCDLI010000029.1:0-28353 GCA_038745535.1 Pseudomonadota bacterium
CTCCTCCAGCCTTGCTCGTCTCTACTAGCGCGTAGACAAACTCAAGCACCACTAACGATCTTCGTTTCGGTAAAGTCGTCCAAACCCCAGATGCCGCCTTCGCGGCCATTGCCGGACTGCTTGTAGCCGCCAAAGGGATGGCCTGCCGCCAGGCCGCCGCCATTGGCACGAACCATGCCCGCATCGAGTTTACGCGCGACACGGGCGGCCTTTTCCCGGTCCTCGGTCCAAAGATACGCGGCAAGGCCATAATCTGTATCGTTGGCAATGCGAATGGCTTCGTCCTCGCCGCCGTCGAACGGGATGACAACCAGCACCGGACCAAAGACTTCTTCGCGCGCGATGCGCATATCGTTTGAAACATCGGCGAACACCGTCGGGCGGGAATAATAGCCGCGATTGAAGCCATCGGGTCGGCCCATGCCACCTGCAATCAGGTTTGCGCCTTCGGCAATACCTGCTTCGATCAAATCCTGCACTTTGTTAAACTGTGCCTCGGAGACCAGCGGCCCGATATGATCGCCGTGCTCTTTTGGGCTGCCCACGGCCGTGTTCAGCGCCGCTTGGCGCACCATTCCGACCGCTTCGTCATAGACGTCACGCTCCACGATCAAGCGTGTTGGAGCGTTACAGGACTGGCCGGTGTTCTCCATGCAGTGGGCGACGGAGTTTGGAATGGCTTTCGTTAAATCCGCGTCGGCAAAGACAATGTTCGGTGATTTCCCGCCAAGTTCCAGCGTCACCCGCTTAACAGTGTCCGCCGATGCTTTCATAACGGAAGCGCCCGCTCGGGTGGAGCCGGTAAAGCTCATCATCGCGATATCGCGGTGGGCACTCATCGCTTCGCCGACGGTCGGCCCATCACCGTTCACAAGGTTGAACACGCCCTTTGGAAATCCAGCTTCATCAATCATTTCGGCAAACAAAAGTGCTGAGAGCGGCGCAATCTCCGACGGTTTCAAAACGCACGTACAGCCGACCGCGAGCGCAGGCAGAGCCTTTAATGTGATTTGGTTTACTGGCCAGTTCCATGGTGTGATAAGGCCAACAACGCCGATTGGTTCGCGCACGATCGTTTGGCCCTTGGCGAATGGTTTCTCCCATTCAAAGGTCTCAAGCGCTTTGAGAAACCCGCGTGAGTGCCATGGTCCGCAGCCTGCCTGTTCGCCACGCGCGAAGTCAATTGGCGCGCCCATCTCGAGGCTGATCGCATCGCCCCATTCAGCAAGCCGACGCTTCATGATCTTGTGGAGCTTTTCGAGGAGCGATTTGCGATCTTCGACTGGCGTTTTGCGCCACACGGGAAACGCCTGTTTGGCGGCTGCAACAGCGCGATCTACGTCTGCGGCGGATCCGATTGAAATGATCGCCGCTGCCTCTTCGGTCGCGGGATTAATGACCTCGAAGTCGTTCGCCACATGTGGCTCGACCCACTGACCATCGATATAAAACTTGCGTGCTTTGATCATGCAATCACTCCCCTCGCCCAGAAGATACGTGCCTGGAAACAGCTGACAAGCTAGCCTTTCAAAACGCGTTTGGGATGAAATTGCCCAGCCTCGATTTTCCCAATCGCGATCATTGCGCCCTGATGAAACGCACACGCCTCGGGCTCGGCAATTGGCGCATCGCGCCCGCGCAGCAAAACCGAATTTCCAAGATGAATGCGACGGGCTTGTTCATCGCTCATGACAATTTGCGGGTAGCCCGACATCGCTTCGCCTGCATCCAGTAGGAACTCGTCAAGCGCTGAAGATGCGATATCGCGTGGGTCCGTGCCCTCTTCCGCGTCGTCTTTCACAAGCGCTTCAAGCTCACTCAGCGACACAGCATCTTGTTCGTCAAACGGTTCTACAAATGTGCGGCGCAGCTTGATGATGTGCCCGTTACAGCCAAGTTGGTTGCCCATGTCCCGCGCGATGGACCGGACATAGGTGCCTTTTCCGCACTCGACTTCGAACTCGGTTGTCTCGTCATCGTGTTTCAATATCTTGATCTCATCGATCTCAACTTCGCGCGCTTCAAGTGTCGCCATGTCGCCGGCGCGTGCGATGTCATAGGCGCGCTTTCCGTCGATTTTGATCGCGGAGAACTGGGGGGGAACTTGTTTGATAACTCCGGTAAACGAAGGCAGGAGTTCCTCAACGCATTTGCGGATTGGTCGCTTCGGTGATGACGATATAACCTCGCCTTCCAGATCGTCGGTCGTGGTGCGCTCACCCCATTTTACCGTGAACCGATAGGCTTTGGTGCCATCCACCACGTAGGGCACGGTCTTCGTCGCCTCGCCCAGCGCGATTGGCAGGATGCCTGTCGCGAGTGGGTCCAGTGTGCCCGCGTGGCCCGCCTTTTGCGCGTTGAACAGCCAGCGCACTTTAGAGACGGCCTGGGTGGAACCCAAATGCAACGGTTTATCGAGCACCAGCCAGCCAGAAATCGCGCGACCTTTTTTCTTGCGTTGGCGTGGCATGGTGATCTCTCCAAATAGGTCTAACGCCGCCTGCGCGTGGCAGCGTGAAAATCGGGTGGCTTGTTTGCGATCCAAGTTAAAAACTTACCGATCTCGGGTTCGGACCGAAGAGCGGCTATGTCGTCGCCAATGTCCTGCAATTGCCTATTTGTAAAGGTGGTGTGGAGCGCAGAATGGCAAATCGGGTGGACTGGCACTGTTTCGCGACCGCCGCGGCTCTTGGGAACCGTATGGTGCCATTGAACACGGCTGCCCAATTTACGGCCACACAGCCAGCATCCTTTGGCGATCAGTTCATGGCGGGATTGGCGATCAGCGATTTTTGACGCCTTTCGGAGTTATCAGGCTCCTACACCTAATCATCGTCGAGATCTTGGCGCACCTTATCGGACTTCAAAAGCTCGTTTATCCGCTGGAAGTTGTCGAAACTGTCATCAGCGCGGAAACGGAAGTCCGGCATGTATTTCATCTGCCGCAGATCCCGGGATGCTTCTCTACGGATGAATTTGGCGTTTCTCGCCAATGCCTTAACAAAGGGCTGCATGTCTTGCTGGCCAAACGCGGTGACGTATGCAGTCGCGATTTTAAGGTCCGGCGACATGCGGACTTCGGTGACAGACAGCACCACGCTGTCCAGCGAGGGATCAGCAATGTCACCGCGCTGCAAAATGGTTTGCAGGACGTGCCGCACGTTCTCGCCGACGCGAAGCTGACGCTGTGATGGTTCGTTGGCAGGCATTGGTCTCAATCAATCGATAAACAAGAAATAGATAGCTATTGCTGCTGACAAATAGGCGAGCGTTCTGACGATACGAATACCACGCAAAGCGTCAGTACGGCGCTCTTTGGTGTAATCGACGTTTAAGCCTTGGGTTCGTGACGCAAGCCAATAATGCGCTCGGAATGAGTAGAGTGTGGACAACATCTTGTCCCGCACCCACAGATTCATAAGCCACGCAGCCAAGCTGAAGCCCATAAATTCACGCCAAACGTGGAAAGCTTCCAGATGTATCATAAGCTTGGGCCTAGGATCAGCAGGGTTCGTGCGAACCTCATTGACGTATGATGAAATCGCCACGAAGAATTTTGATAAATTGTTCCCCTCGACGCGGTCTATTATCCTTATGCTGGCATAACCCGAGCCAATATAAACGCACGCAAGTTCAAAGCTCATGGCTACGTTTACATACGCGCTATACTGCTGGACGATAATTGCGCGACGCTCGTCTGCGTCGCTCGCTTGGAAAATCTCAGAAAGCTTTCCGAGAGATTCTTGAACATCTTTTTTATTCGAGTTTATGAAGCGTCCTGAATTCTGGTCGCGGAACTCAATTTTTCGCTGCCTCGCGTTGGAATAGAACCCCAGAATGCTGGCTAAAAGACCAAGCAAAAACAGAAGCGTTGTAGCGTATCCCGGCGTGATGCACCGGATGTCCGCAATTCCGATGAAACCGCCAAGTGTGATCGCAATTTCATCGAAAGAGCGAGAACCTAACGACGCTAGATCACACCCTTTCAAACCAGACTCATGGACTGTTATTTCGGCGTATCGGGCAGCTCAATCGGCTTTTCCGGGAGCGGCCATTCCCTAGGAGTTTTGTTCATACTCGGTGCCATAGCACATATCCGGTGGTTATTAAATCGATAGCTCACAACGTCCGCGCCACTTCCTCCACGCGGAAGCATTCGATCACATCGCCCTGGCGAATGTCTTCGTAGTTCTCGAACGCCATGCCGCATTCCTGACCGGCATTGACCTCGTTGACCTCGTCCTTGAAGCGCTTAAGCGTTTTCAGCTTGCCTTCGTGGATGACAACGTTGTCGCGCAGCAGGCGCACGCCCACACCGCGTTCCACCTTGCCTTCGGTGATCCGGCAACCGGCAACCTTGCCGACCTTCGAAACGTTGAAGACTTCCAAGATTTCCGCGTAGCCGATGAAGGTTTCGCGACGCTCCGGCGACAACATGCCTTCCATCGCTGCTTTCACATCATCGAGCAGATTGTAGATGATGTTGTAGTAGCGAATTTCGACGCCCTGCGCTTCGGCTAGATCACGCGCTTGCTTATTTGCAC
The DNA here is from genome assembly GCA_038745535.1 of Pseudomonadota bacterium. Lineage (GTDB taxonomy): Bacteria > Pseudomonadota > Alphaproteobacteria > Rhizobiales > Rhizobiaceae > JBCDLI01. Next base: position 4,545 of record JBCDLI010000029.1, read on the forward strand.
GCACATTGAACGCCATGATCGCAGCGCCGGTGGATTCGGCAAGTGTCACGTCGGTCTCGGTGATCGCGCCTGCGCCGGAGTGGATGACCCGAGCAGCAACCTCATCATTGCCCAGCTTTTCCAACGAGCCATTGATTGCTTCAACTGAACCCTGGACGTCGGCTTTCACGAGCAGCGGGAACTCGGCCAATTCTTTCGCAGCCGCCGCCGCCATCATCTGCTCGAGTGAACCGCGTGCACCGGCCTGACGGGCGACCGCCTTGTCGCGCGAGACACGCTGACGATAGTCGGAGACTTCACGCGCACGCGCTTCGTTTTCGACCACAACGACCCGGTCACCAGCCTGTGGTGTGCCGTTTAGGCCCAAAATTTCGACAGGCAATGACGGTCCGGCTTCATCAAGGTTTTCGCCATGATCATTGATGATTGCGCGAACCTTGCCCCATTCGTCGCCCGCGACAACGATGTCGCCGGTTTTAAGCGTACCAGCCTGCACGAGGATAGTCGCAACAGAACCACGGCCCTTATCGAGCTTGGCTTCAACGACCACGCCTTCGGCGATACGGTCCGGGTTGGCTTTCAGTTCGAGCAATTCCGACTGCAGAAGAATTGCATCCAGCAGACCATCAAGGTTCGTGCCTTTAAGCGCGGAGACTTCCACTTCCTGCGTTTCACCGCCCATAGTTTCCACAAAGACTTCATGCTGCAGCAGTTCTGTCCGCACTTTTTGTGCATCAGAATCGGGCTTATCGATTTTGTTGATCGCAACGATCATGGGCACTTCGGCAGCTTTGATGTGATTGATCGATTCAATCGTCTGCGGCATCACTGAGTCATCGGCAGCGACGACAAGAATAGCGATGTCGGTCGCTTGCGCACCGCGGGCGCGCAAGGCCGTAAAGGCTGCGTGACCGGGCGTATCGAGGAACGTGATCTTCTGGTCGTTCTGCTCAACCTGATAGGCACCAATGTGCTGGGTGATACCGCCGGCCTCGCCTTTCACAACGTTGGCGTTGCGCACAGCATCAAGCAGAGATGTCTTACCATGGTCGACGTGACCCATAATGGTCACAACAGGAGGACGCGACTTCATATCGTCCGCGTTGTCCTCGATATCGAACAGACCTTCTTCGACATCAGCTTCTGACACGCGCTTGACCGTATGGCCAAATTCCTCGGCGATAAGCTCGGCCGTATCGGCGTCGATCAGATCGCCCGGCTTCATCATCTGGCCCTGCTTCATCATGAACTTCACAACATCGACTGCGCGTTCGGTCATGCGTTGGGAAAGTTCTTGGATTGTAATCGTCTCAGGCAGCTTCACCTCGCGAGACACCTTCTCCCGCGGTTCGCTTTGACCCATTTGCGCGCGCCGGATTTTCTCTTGACGACGCTTCATTGCAGCCAGTGAACGGGAGCGACCGTCGCGGTCTGCGGTTGCGCTAGAAAGCGTGATCTTACCTTGCCTGCGACCTGCATCTCCGCGACCGCGCGACGGCTTTGGTGCTTCGGCCGGTTTGCCGGGCTTGCGCGCACCACCGCGTGATTTTGCAGCGTCGTTGTCTGTGCGCCCACGTGCGGGAAGAGCTTTGCCTTCCGCGCTTGCACGTTTCGCTTCGCCTGCCTCACGCTTCAGCTTCGCTTCGCGTTCAGCGGCAAGACGCGCCTCGTCTTGACGAGCACGAGCTTCGATTTCGGCGCGCTCTTTGGCGCGGCGTTCGTCTTCGACCTTGCGGCGCTCAGCATCCGCCTTGGCGCGTTTTTCATCTTCGACGGCGCGAACTTGGGCTTCCTCAAGGGCGCGCCTGCGAGCGTCCATTTCTGCTGCAGAAAGACCGCCGCTAGGCTGTACCGGCCGGGGTGCCGGACGCGATGCAGCTTTCTCAACGGATGCGGGCTTCATCCGTGGCTTTAAGCCACCAGCGAGCGACGCTGGCGCTTCTGCTGGCTTTTCGCCGGGCTTGGTGAATTTACGCTTTCGCTTTTCCACCACAACGGTGTTGGTTCGTCCGCCACCCATTTTTTGACGTACGACTCCGGAACCACCCTCGCGCTTCAGCGTCAGTGTGCGTTTTCCGTCGTCGTTTTTCGTGTCGCTCATACGTATTCCGTTTCCTCTCCGGGTTTCACCCGGTCGCTGCCTTTGCCTGTGTAGAAGGTTAGCCGCTGTGTGCGCCGCAATGCGGCATTTCCTGCACCGCCGTCAAGTATGGTGGCGTGTATCACGTTTTGCCCACCAAAAGCCACGTCCAATTGGTCTGACGTGAACAGTTGAAAGGCTTCGATTTCCGGCCCACCCAGATGAACTGTCGCCTTGCGGGCTTGGTCCAGTTTACGCTTTCCATCCACCGCTGCTTCCAGCGCATGCAATACAAAAAGCGCTTTGCCATTTCGCACCAATGGGTCGACTTGCGAAAACCCAGTCACCGCTTGACCAGCTTTGCGCGCCATCGAAAACGATCGCAACGCGTCATCTGCTAGAAGCCGCTCAACGAGATCGGGCAGATCGTCGGTTGTTGATACCTTTTCCTTCAAAGAACGCGCGAACGCCTTCTTGTCTATAGCTGTTTGCAGAGCGGCACGATTGCAAGAGACCCAGCAGCCTCTGCCCGGTAATTTTTGTGCGATGTCAGGCACGATTTGACCGTCTGGATCGGCCACAAAGCGGATTAATTCAGACGGCTCAAGCTTCGCGCCGGTCGCTATGCAGGTTCGGTCGTTCAAGTCCTCTTCACCTGCTTTCATGGTTGTTTGCTACCTTACCGGATCTCAAAGCGCATCACTGCGCTTCCCGAACGACGATTTCGACTTTTTCTTCTGGAGCGTCTTCAACTTCTTCTTCGACCTCGGGCTCGCGCAGGTCTTCTTCGGTCACCCATCCCGCTTTCAAACGGGCGGTGATAATCATTTCTTCGGCGTCTGCGCGGCTCATGCCAAATGAGGTTAAATAGCCATCATGCATGGTGGTTTCGCCGTCTTTGCGCTCACGCCACCCCACAAGATCATCGACAGCACAGCCGGCAAAGTCTTCCAGCGATTTTACGTCCTCTTCGCCAAGCTTCACGAGCATCGCCGTCGTCAAACCTTCGATTTCACGTATATCGTCTTGAACGCCAAGCGATTTGCGCTTCGCATCCAGTTCGGCCTCTGCGGCTTCTAGGTGATCACGGGCGCGCGCCTGGATCTCATCTGCCGTTGCCTCGTCAAAGCCTTCGATCGCCGCAACTTCTTCCATGTCGACATAGGCGACTTCTTCGATGGAGCCAAAGCCTTCCGATGCCAGCACCTGACCCACCATCTCGTCCACGTCGAGCGCGTTCATGAAGAGTTCGGTGCGTTCGGTGAACTCCTTCTGACGACGGCCGGATTCTTCTTCCTCGGTCAAAATGTCGATGTCCCAGCCGGTCAGTTGTGAAGCCAGACGCACGTTTTGACCGCGACGGCCAATGGCCAGCGACAATTGCTCGTCTGGAACCACGACCTCGATACGTTCCGCATCTTCGTCGAGAACAACCTTGGCCACTTGAGCAGGTTGCAGCGCATTGACGATGAACGAAGCCGCATCGGGCTGCCACGGAATAATATCGATCTTTTCGCCCTGCAGTTCGCCAACCACGGCCTGCACCCGCGAACCTCTCATACCGACGCAAGCGCCGACGGGATCGATGGAAGAGTCGTTTGAGATGACCGCAATTTTCGCGCGGGAACCGGGATCACGGGCTACCGAGCGTATTTCGATGATGCCGTCATAGATTTCTGGCACTTCCATCTGGAAGAGTTTCGCCATGAATTGGGGGTGCGTGCGCGACAGGAATATCTGCGGACCACGCGCTTCACGGCGCACATCGTAAATGTAAGCGCGGGTACGATCACCGTAGCGCATTGCTTCGCGCGGGATCATTTCATCGCGGCGGATAATGCCCTCGCCGCGGCCAAGATCGACAATAACGTTTCCGTATTCAACCCGCTTGACCGTGCAGTTGATGATCTCACCGACGCGGTCTTTAAATTCGTCAAACTGCTGGTCGCGCTCTGCATCGCGGACCTTCTGGAAGATAATCTGCTTTGCCGATTGCGCCGCGATGCGCCCGAAATCAAGCGGCGGCAGCGGTTCGGCGATATAGTCGCCAAGCTGCGCTTCCGGGTTTTTCGACTGCGCAACCTCAAGAAACATCTGCGTGGTCGGCTCTTCGACAGTCGTCACCACTTCCATCAAACGCTGCAAGCGAATTTCACCAGTTTTGGTGTTGATGTCTGCGCGGATTTTGGTCTCTTGACCGTAACGCGACTTCGCCGCCTTTTCGATGGCCTCCGCCATGGCTTCGACAACGATTTCCTTGTCGATATTCTTTTCCCGCGCGACTGCATCAGCGATTTGCAGAAGTTCGAGCTTGTTTGCGCTTACGGCCATGTTGAGGTCTCCTTGCAGGCGCTAGGGCGTGTTGGGCATTGAGGATTTGGAATTGTCAGTCTTCGGCGCTTTCTCGTTAGGCGCGTCGTCTTCGTCGAAACCGTCGACTTGCTTCGCCTTTTTGGAGGCTTTGAGCGAGGCTTCGATCAGTTCGTCGGTGAGGATAAGCCGCGCATCTGAAACGGTGTCGTAGGGTATTTCTACAATCGGCACATCGTTCATGCTCGGCTTGTCGCGCTCCAGCGTGAAGCTGGTCGAACCCGCATCTGTTATTGTACCGCGAAAGCGCCTCTTGCCTTCGATCATGATGGAGGTCTCGACCTTCGCGATGTGCCCGCGCCACTTCCCGAAGTCTGACGCCCGAACAAGTGGACGATCAATGCCCGGCGACGACACTTCCAGATGATAGGCGCGGTCTATAATGTCTTCCACATCTAACAGCGGCGACAACAGGCGCGAAATGGACTCGCAATCTTCGACCATCATCGTGCCGTCGGCCCGCTCCGCCATGATTTGCAGTGTCATGCCGTTCATCCCGGACAGGCGCACGCGAACCAGCCGATAACCTTCGGCATTCAAAATCGGTTCGATAGCCGTCGTCACGCGCGCGTCCACGCCCGTTTCGGGAACGAGGCGCGGCTCTTCGTTGATGATGGGTGCCAGCGGCGTTGTCATCGGGTGCGTTTCAGCCATTAAAAAAGAGCGGGTCCGGTAGGGCCCACTCTCTTACGAGATCAGATTGTTAAGTTGGATATACGCAGAACGATGGCCGTGTGCAAGTGGGCCTACAAAATACGCCTAAATCGGCAATTGATGATCAGTCCGTCTCTTTCCGCTGGATACCGTCCGTAGCGCTATCGACCTCTTCGATTAACAATTGATCACCAACGCTCGGCCAACCACGAAGAAATTTCATATTCCGCTTCGCCGCCATTCTCTTTGAGTTCGACATTATTCTGTCCCGAACCCCCTTCGCGGCGCGCTCCTCCATAGTCATTACCACCGTGCCGTCTGGGTTCGTCGATTTAACGGTGCCAATAAACACAGCGCCTTCCGCAATTCCTATGACACGCTTTGGGTCCACAGATAACACTTCAACTTCCTGCTCAGCGGTATCTTTGGGTCTGATCGTTAAATCAATGTCACTGGCCCGAGCGATATCATCCAAGGCTTTGAGCCTTGCCAGCATTTTGCCGTCGTCGTCTAACGCTTGATACTCTTCGCGTGTCATCGGTCACATCCAATCAAAGACCCGTCGCTCCTCGTAGAGTAGCAAATCGCTCCGCAAGTTTCAAAGCCTTGCGCAAGGCTTCCTCATCACGATGGCGCCGGACGCCCCCCACAGTTACGACAACTTTGTCGTCGACCCGGCCGACGATAAAAATGAAATCAAAACCCTTGATGGTCCTGCCGCGGACGTTCCCTTCACAAATGTCGCGATCGGAAAACGGCACCGCTTTCAAATTACCTGCAACTGTTTCCAGAAACTCATCTGAAATTCGGTTGTCTTTGATATCCCAATCGGCAGTTTCGGCGAAGTCAACTACCACTTGAACATTGCGATATCGAATATTGCTTATGTCTCCTGAATAATTGAATTAACAGCTTCTAATCAATGCTCAATCTCGTTTGTCTCACAGTTCATTAACTCTACCCGTTTACCATCTTCGTTAGTTTTTGAGTACGCGTGTTGGAGTTTTCGTTGAAGCCTTTTCAGTCGGGCGTCGAACGACGTCGTTTTTTCCAAAACACAATCTCCTGTGCTGTCGCGCTTCTTCTCCTGAGCGGGTGTGCAGCAATTCAGCGACCTGCTGTCCAAGCCGAGCAACCGGGCCCACAGATAGAGCCAGCGGCATTTGCGTCCGCTGGACCTCTCGTGATCGAAGCGCCTGTGATTTCGGGCGGATCGAAGCTCGCCGGTCGGACGCTGACCGTGCAATCCATCGGCGATATTCAACTTGGAGACAAAGAGGTCGTGTTGACCTTCGATGACGGCCCGGTGGGCGGTCGTACGGACTCAATTCTCACAACGCTTGACCGTTTTGGCGTGAAAGCAACGTTTTTGATGGTGGGGCAAATGGCAAGCGCGCGACCGGCGCAGGTTCGCAAGGTTGCTAAGCGCGGCCACTCCATCGGCAGTCACACGATGAACCATCCCAACCTCGCCCGTATGAGCTTTGACCGCGCTGTGGCCGAAATTCGTCGCGGTGAAGCACCTTTGCGCGCCGCCGGGATCAACCCGACCTTCTTCCGCTTTCCCTATCTTGCTGATACTCAGGCGCTGCGCAACTACCTCTCGCGGCGCGGCATCGTAGTATTGGACGCCGACATCGACTCCAAAGACTATTTTAAAGTGAGCCCAGCGGCAGTTGCGGCGCGAACCATGCGGACGCTCCGCCAACGCGGCAAAGGCATTATTTTGATGCACGATCTACACGCACGCACGGCAACCATGTTGCCCGATTTGCTGCGCCAGATGGAGCGTGAAGGCTACAAGGTGGTGCACCTGCAAAGCCCACAGCAATTGCAGGTCGCTTCACGCTAGGCGGCGCCCATCAATTGCCGCGGCTGCGGAACCTCTTGGCCAAACTGCTTCAAGTTCTCAGGGCGGTCGTATTCAACGATGCGGCCTTGATCCATGACAGCGATGCGGTCGGCGAGCGAAAAGGCTTCTGCCTGATCGTGGGTCACGAGGATCGCGCTGACACCGACCTTTTGCTGAAGTTCACGCACTGAATTGCGAAGAGACACACGCACCTGCGCATCGAGCGCACTGAAAGGCTCATCCATAAGCAACAGGCGCGGATTGATCGCGAGCGCTCGCGCCATCGCCACGCGCTGACGCTGTCCGCCGGACAATTGCGCGGGATAACGGTCGCCCAGACGCGGAAGCTCAATCATCTCCAGTAGTTCCGACACACGGTCAGCGATCTCGCCTTTTGAAGGCCGTGAACCGCGGTCCATGACGCGAAGTCCAAAGGCGATGTTCTGCTCGACGGTCATGTGCCGGAAAAGCGCATAGCTTTGAAACACCATTCCGAAGCGGCGCTTGCCAGCTGGGGTGAGTGTTACGTCTTCGCCGTCAAAATGCAGCGTGCCCTTTTCAGGGAACAGCAGCCCGGCAATGATGTTGAGCAGCGTCGTTTTGCCGGAACCGGATGGTCCAAGCAGCGCCACAAATTCGCCGGGCGCGATGTCCAGCGAGACGCCTTTCAACACCTCGGTGTCGCCGAACGACTTTTCGATGTCTCGAATCTGGAAGGTCATGCGTGGGCCTCTTTTCTCGGTCCAAAATAGGTTACAACGGCGCGCATTGCCAAAGTTAAAAGTGCCAAGCCGGTTAGAAGCGTAGCAGCAGCGAACGCGCCGGTGGCGTTATAGTTGTTGTAAAGCAGTTCAATTTGCAGCGGCAGGGTCATTGTCTGACCTCGAATTGTACCGGACACGACGCTGACCGCGCCGAACTCACCCATGGCACGCGCAGCTGATAGAATGACTCCATAAGCGAGGCCCCAAGAGATGTTTGGCAGGACGATCAGGCGAAACATCTGGAAGCCGCTTGCGCCAAGCGTGAGCGCCGCTTTTTCTTCATCGCGGCCGGTGACCATCAGCACGGGCATCACTTCTCGGACGACAAACGGGCAGGTGATGAATGCGCTAACCAGCACGATGCCTGTGAGGTTGAACATGAGCTGAATATTGTAGTTCGCCAGCACGCCGCCGACGGGCCCGTAGGCACCATAGATGAGCAAGAAACAGAGACCAGCCACCACAGGAGATACCGCAAAGGGCGACTCGATGATGACAAGCAGTGCGCGGCGACCCGGGAATTCAAACCGCGCCAGCGCCCAAGCCGCTGCAATACCAAACACCACATTAATCGGCAAAACGATAAGAGCGGTGATGATCGTGAGGCGGATTGCAAAAACGGTCTCAGGATCGGAGACCGCCGTCCAATAGGCTCCAAGACCGTCTGCAAAGGCGCGATTGAAGATCGAGATGACCGGGAGCAGAACGACAAAGCCGACGAAAAAGACCGCGAGACCGATGAGTAGTTTGCGAACCATCAGCGCGCCTCCTTCAAGTAGGCATAGAGCCTTGTTTGCACGATATTGATGATGGCGAGAAGTAACAACGACAGGCCGAGAAGCGTGCCTGCAATGGCAGCTGCTGCCGGGTAATCGAACTCATCAAGCCTGATCAGGATGAGCAGCGAAGCAATCTCGGTTTCAAACGGCATGTTGCCAGCGATAAAGATGACCGCGCCAAACTCGCCAAGCGAACGCACAAAAGAGAGGCCGACGCCGGTCAAAATTGCAGGCAGCAGCGGACGCAGCAGAACGCGGAAGAACATCTGCGGCTGGCTTGCTCCAAGGGTCAACGCCGCGCGTTCCTCGTCGGGGTCGAGTTCCTCAATGGCAGGCTGCAAGGCGCGCACGGCGAACGGAAAGGACGTGAAAGTCATGGCGAGCACGATGCCCCACCAGGTGTAGGCGATCTGAATGCCTGTTGGCTCTAACAATTGGCCAAGCCAGCCGGAACGGTCGTAAAGCGACACCAGCGCGATGCCCGCGACCGCCGTTGGCAGGGCGAAGGGAAGATCAATCACCGCGTCAAGAATTGAGAGTCCCGGAAATCGGTAACGCACCAGCACCCAAGCAACGAGCAGGCCGAAAACACCATTGAAGAGCGTGGCGAGACCAGCGGCGCTGATTGTGACCCAAAGCGCGGCAAGTGTCCGCCGTGAGGTCATGATCCGCAGATAGTCACTCAGATCAAGTTGGGCCAACTGCCACAATAAACCGCTGAGCGGCAGCAGAATAATCAGCGTCACGAAAAGCACAGTTATTCCGAGCGACAGCGATAGGCCGGGGATCACACGGGGGCCAGACGATGTCGAAAAAGCGAGTGCCATTTTCAGGTGCTTTGCGTGGTTTTAGACAAGCGGCGAGCCGCAACTCAAATCAGCTGCGGCTCCGATATGTGTTTCTTAGTTTGTGAAGACTTGGTCGAGCGTACCGCCGGAACCGAAGTGCTTTTCCTGCGCTTCTTTCCAGCTTCCGAACACATCTTCAACCGTGAGAAGACGAACCTCCGGGAACTGTTCCGCAGTTTCAGCTTTTACGGTCTCGTTGTGAACGCGGTTGTTAAACGACGCGATGATGCGCTGGGCTTCTTCACCGTAGAGGAAGTTGAGGTAAGCCTCGCCCACTTCTCGGGTTCCACGATTGTCCGCAACGCGTTCAACCAGTGCGACGGGGAATTCAGCCAGCAGCGATGTTTCAGGCACAACGCGCTGGTATTCACCTTCGGCTTCGTTTGCGCGGATGTTCTCAACTTCGGCTTCGAATGTGATCAGAACATCGCCGATGCCGCGCTCAACGAATGTGGTCGTTGCGCCGCGACCGCCGGTGTCAAACACGGCAACATTGCTCAAAAGCTTGCCGACGAATTCTTGAGCGGCGGCTTCATCATTGTTGTTGTTCTCAAGGGCGTAGGCATAAGCTGCCAGATAGGTGTAACGCGCGTTGCCGCTTGTTTTTGGGTTTGGAAACACGAGTGAAACGTCTTCTCGGACCAGATCGTCCCAATCTTCAATGCCCTTTGGGTTGCCGCCGCGCACCAAGAACGCAGGAAGCGAGAAGTAGGGCGACGCATTGTTTGGTAGATCAGACTTCCAATCCGACGATACAAAACCGCCACGCTCGGCGAGAATGTCGACGTCAAGAACCTGATTGAAGGTTACGAGGTCGGCCTGCAAACCCTGAAGAATGGCGCGGGCCTGCTTGGAAGAACCGGCATGGCTCTGGTTGATTGTGAGCGTGTTACCGGATTCCGCTTTCCACTGTTCAGCAAAAACCGGGTTAAGCGCTGCATAAAGCTCACGAGCGATATCGTAGGAAACGTTCAAAATCTCCTGCTCTTCTGCTTTTGCAGGTGCACCAACAAGTGATGTGGCGAATGCGCCAGCAAGCAGCGTCGCCGCGAATTGGCGACGGCTGAACGCTTTTTTGAAGGTGGATGAAAACATGGATAGCTCCGTTTCGTTCGGGCAGTTGAATTTATGCTGCCCGTATCGCGGCTACCGATACCGTTTCCGAGAAATCAGTTTCGAATAATTCCGATTTGAAGGAAATAATTTTTTCAAACGGCGAATATGGCCGCCATCAGAGGATAAATATTGTCGCATCTACAGTGAGAACAGTCGCGACAGGGTACCCGTTTCAGAAAAGTGTTTTTGCTGCGCAGCTCTCCAGCCGCCAAAAGCGCTCTCCACCGTGAGCAGCGCGACGTTACGAAAGTGGTCTGTATTTGCAGACATCACGCGCTCGTCGCGCACGCGATAGTTCAAATCGGCTGCTATATTCTGCGCTGCATTGGAGAACAGAAATGCGAGATATGCCTCAGCGGCCCTGGCTTTTCGTTCATCTTGCAGCGTTCGGCTAAGCACCGCGACCTTGATGTCAGCGGCAATTGAGACGCTTGGCATAACGGTCTCAAAAACTGACTGAATCATATCCTTTTGGATGTTTGCCGCCTCAAATTCATAGGTGACGAGCACATCCCCAAGACCGCGCTCAACAAATGTTGTCGTCGAGCCTCTCGCACCGGTATCAAACACGGTAACGTTCTCAAACAGCGCCGCGAGAAAATTCGCCATCGCCGCTTGGTCGCCGGAAAAATTGCGCTCGGCGTATGCATAGGCAGACAAATAAATGTACCGAGCAGCACCGCTCGTGCGCGGGTTTGGCATCACGACCGCAACGTCTTCGCGCGCGAGGTCGGACCAATCCTGGATCGCTTTCGGATTTTCTTCCCGCACCTTGAAGACCGGTAACGTGTAAAATGGAGATGCAGAATACGGGTAAGCACTTTGCCAGTCGCGTGAGATTAAACCGCGGTCGGCGAGCACCTGCACATCGAGTTCTTGGCTGAATGTGACCACATCTGCGCGCAGCCCCTGCATAATCGCTCGCGCCTGCTTGGATGAGGCTGCATGGCTCTGGTCGATGGAAATACGTTGCCCATTTTCGCGCTGCCAATAGGCTTCAAACTCCGCATTCAGCGTAGCGAACAGTTCGCGCCCGGTATCAAACGAGACGTTTAAAAGCGCGGCGTCAGCCACATTTGCGCGTGATGTCGAAAGGACAATGGGAACCGTCGCCAGTCCCTTCAGAAAAGTTCTTTTAGTCGTTTGCAACGTCGCCATCCCCAAAGACCTAGCGACAGAGAAGGCCCCGGTTCAAGAGCGTTTTAGAGCCGCTTGAATGTGAGATACGAAGGCGTGCGTCCTTCACGAAAGGCCTTGGCTTCATAGCGTGTGCCCGGCCAATTGGCGTAAGCACTGCGCCAATCGTCCGGTGAACCGGCACACCACTGAAATGCCGAATGCCGATCGGTCTTTTGCAGCGTCCAGTTTACATAGGTGTCGATGTCGGATGCGTAGCGAAACAGAGCGCCCGGCTTCATAACGCGAGCGAACCGATCCAGATTGGCCTCGTTCACGAACCGACGTTTCCAGTGACGCTTCTTTGGCCATGGATCGGGGTAGAAAAGGTCAATCCCGTGAAGCGATTGATCCGGTAGCCAGTCCAGCAATTGCGTTGCGTCATTGTCGTAGACGCGGATGTTGTGGCGACCATCATCAACGGCATCCCGCAGAAAGCGCGCCATGGAATTCACAAAGGGCTCGACGCCGATAAAACCGACATCGGGATAAAGACCGGACTCATTGAGTAGATGCTCACCGGCGCCAAAGCCGATTTCGAGCCGTACTGATTTCACTGGTGCATAAAAAAGCGCTGTCAGATCCGTCAGCGGCGCTTTGTCCAGATCAATCCGCCATTTGGGCAGGACGTCGCTCAGCGCTTCGGCAGCGCCCTGTTTCACCGGCTTGCCGCGCCTGCGGCCCCAAAAAGCTTCGGTCGAGCGCGACGGTCTGGTCATCTCAAGAAAGTACAGCGCGGCCGCGGTTTAAGCGAACTCTTTGACCGCTTCTTTCAACGGCTTTTGAAGATCGGTCTTCTCCCACGAAAACGATCCGCCGCGGCCTGACTTGCGGCCAAAATGACCGTAGGCCGCAGTTTGCGCATAGATCGGCTTGTTCAGGTCAAGATGCTTGCGAATGCCTGACGGAGAGAGATCCATCGTCTTGCGGATCGCGCTTTCAATGGTTGCCTCGTCCACCTTTCCGGTGCCGTGGGTATTCACGTAAACTGACAGTGGCTGCGCTACACCGATCGCATAGGAAAGCTGGATCGTGCATTTTTCAGCCAGTTTCGCAGCGACCACGTTCTTTGCCAGATAGCGTGCGGCGTAGGCAGCGGAGCGATCCACCTTAGTGGTGTCCTTGCCTGAAAATGCGCCGCCACCGTGGGGTGCAGCGCCGCCATAGGTGTCGACAATGATCTTGCGGCCGGTCAGACCTGCATCGCCGTCGGGACCACCGATAACGAACTTGCCTGTCGGGTTGATGTGCCACGCGCAATCATCGGCGATTGCCAGACCGCCATCGTCGAGAACCTCACGAATGTAGGGTTCAACAACGCTTCGGACCTTTTTGGAGTCCCAGCTCTCATCGAGGTGCTGTGTAGACAGCACGATGGCTGTTGCGTCGGTTGGCTTGCCCTCCACATAACGGACAGTGATTTGCGATTTGGCATCCGGCCCAAGTTTGGCAGCGTCGCCCTCGCCACTCTTTCGGGCAGTGGCCAGAACTTCGAGAATTTTGTGCGAGTAGAAGATAGGTGCGGGCATCAGTTCTGCCGTCTCACCGCAGGCATAACCAAACATGATGCCCTGGTCACCGGCACCTTCTTCGCCCTGACGGTCGGCAGCATTGTCCACGCCCTGTGCGATGTCTGCTGACTGAGCGTGAAGCAAAACGTCGACCTTACAGGTTTTCCAGTGGAAGCCGTCCTGCTCATAGCCAATGTCGCGTATGGCGCGGCGCGCCGCTGACCGGAAGCGGCTTGGGTTCACGACTTGCTTGCCATTTTTATCGGTTTTCATGAGCGTCGCGGGCACACGGACTTCGCCAGCGATCACAACCTTGTCAGTGGTGGCTAGCGTTTCGCACGCCACACGGACATCCCACGGGTCCATGCCGGTCTTACGGGCCTCTTTGTAGATCATGTCTACAATTTCATCGGAAATGCGGTCGCAGACCTTATCCGGATGGCCCTCCGAAACTGATTCACTGGTGAACAGGTAATTTTGGCGGGCCATCGGAGTTTCTCATTTTCGGTCTGCGTATGCCGCGCACTGCCACGCGGACGCCGAGCCGATAGTTGCAATTTGGGGTAGGGTCAACCAATCCCATAGCCATACAAACATATAAACATGTCTGCATATGCACTATTCACGCAACCTCCACGCTGTGTGGACAGAATACACAGGGAAAAGTTTATTCGGTGTCGTCGTTGGAGAGTGTTTTGATGAGTTCGATAATCTTCCGGCGGACCTTCGGGTCCTGAATTTTCATGAAAGAGCGATTGAGCTGCAGCCCCTCGGCGCTTGAGAGGAAGTCGACCACATAAGTGGACGAAGGCGCCTCGTCAAAACCGGCTTGAGCCGTTCCCGTTGTCTCGGGCACCGGGGCATCTTCAAAGAAAAAGGAGACCGGAACGTTCAAGACCGCTGCGATGTTTTGAAGGCGGCTTGCACCCACACGGTTGGTGCCCTTTTCGTACTTTTGAACCTGCTGAAATGTAATGCCGAGGCTTTCACCAAGCTTTTCTTGGGACATCCCAACCATGGAGCGGCGCAGTCTAATTCTACTGCCCACATGGATATCAATCGGATTGGGTTGCTTCTTCTGAGCCGGCATCAAAGGTCCCTTCTAAATAACATAAAATATAAGGACCATGCGCGTTTGCCCCCAAACGCACGTCCGGTATGTGCACCCCGTCGCATAGCTGTCAACGCTGGCCGTCAAGCCGTCGTGAAGTTTTCCCGCCATTTCATCAGCAACCCAGATACGAGGAAAAGTGAAAATATCAACCAATGGTAGTATTTTCCCTGTGAGGTGTAAAGCGTTTCGACTGTCGATGCAGGTAACCCAACATCGACAGATGCCTGCAGACTTAGCGCCAAGGGTTCGATCAAATTGCGGCCATGGGCATCAAAAGCGCCGCTCATGCCGGAATTTGCTGCACGCACCATGGGAATGCCGGTTTCCACAGCGCGCAAACGCGATTGGAAGAAGTGCTGATGGGGGCCCGGCGTGTTGCCGTACCACGCATCGTTGGAAACACTGATTATGATATCGGCATCACCGGCAGCGGCAACCGCATGGCGGGGAAATGTGGCTTCGTAGCAGATGAGCGGATAGACCGAGATCCCGCCGCTTGCCGTGAGTATTTCGCGACGATCTCCGGCAGTATATCCGCGGTCTGCCGCCGCGATGGCGCGGAGGCCCATGCTCTCCAGGAGCCCTCGAAATGGCAGATACTCGCCGAAAGGCACGAGATGAACCTTATTGGATGAACCGGTGATGACGCCGGTATCGTCGAGAACGGTTATTGAGTTGTAGTAACGTGGGTTTGCGTCTTCAGCAGTGGTCGCCAAGCGTACAGCGCCGGTCAGGAGTGTCTGACCGTCATTGAGCCGATCAGCAATGGCGGCAACCGCTTGAGGAGCTTGCGTGAGCAGGTAGGGGACGGCTGTCTCTGGCCAAAGCACAATGTCAGGTTCACGCTGATCATCGGCCGGTTCTGCATCGGTCAGGTCCAACAGTGTTTGAAATTGTCCATCGAGGTCGCGACCACCGGTTTTCGTCGACTGGTCAATAGAAGGCTGAACGATGCGCAAAATTGTGCCTTCGGTTGAGTTATCTGCCTGCGATAGTCGATAGGCTCCAAAGCTCACGATAGCGCCAAGTGGAATGATGAGAAGAAGCGCGACGAAGACGGGGCGCGCCTGTCGGTCTGCAAATGCGGCCGGCAGTGCAAACAGCAGTGCCGCTACGTAGTTTAAGCCGTCTATGCCGATCAACGACGCTGATTGCATCATTATCGGCGTCGGAGTAATTGCATAGCCTATGGCGTTCCAGGGAAAGCCCGTCGCGGCGTAGGACCGCGCCAATTCACCGAGCCCGAAAAAGGCGGCGAACACAAAAATACGGCCGAGCCCATCGGACCAGAAAGCACGCGCGAGCGCTGTCGCCAGTCCGTAAAAAATCGCCAACACAGCCGGTAATCCGGCGACGGCGAGCGGTATGAACCAGATAAAATCGCTCGCTTCAACGAGCAGCGCATTGGCCAGCCACCAGACCCCAAACAGGAAGTAGCCAAAGCCAAACGCCCAACCAGTAAGGAAGGAAGGCATGGCGCGCCGAACTATTCCTCGATTCAGCGCCGGGACGCAGCCATCAAGCAAAAAAATGAGGACGGGAAACGCAAAGAAACAGACTACGAAGAAATGAAACGGCGCAGTGGCTAAGCTGGCAATTGCACCTGCGATGAATGCGACCGCGAGGCGGCGCGAGCCATTGAGCAACAATATCCGGTTTTTCAGCTCGTTCAGCGCAGTCATCTTGGCGAATCGTGATTTCCCTCAACATCACCGTCTTAGGACCACACCGCCGATATGCGAAGGCCTATTGTGGAGGCACGGCCCCCTCGCGTGAACGCATGGCGCGCCGACGCGGGTTCTGCTTCACAGGCTTGATGATCGCCGACCGAATACGACGGGCATCGGCATCGCACACCTCGATCTCGTATCCGGTGAGACCATGGACCACCTCCCCGCGAATGGGAACACGGCCAAGAATGGAGAAAATCAGGCCGCCGATTGTGTCCACCTCGTCTTCAACGCCGTGTGCTGCGGTGAGAAAATTCTCACCGAGCTGCTTGTGCTTGCTCAGGTCCTCAAGTTCTGCGCGCGCGTCCACCCGCAGGCTGCCATCGGCGCGTTCCTCAATATGAATGTCGTCTTCGTCGTGCTCATCTTCGATGTCACCGACCACCATTTCGACAATGTCTTCAAGCGATACCAGACCGTCGGTGCCGCCATATTCATCGATCACCAGAGCCATCTGGGTCCGCTCAGCCTGCATGCGAGCCATCAGATCGGTGGCAAGCATTGACGGCGGCACGAACAATACGGGCCGATCAATATTGAGATCGGCAATCGTTTTTGACAATTCGACCTGCTCAAGATCGAAGTCTGAAATTGCTTGGATAGCTTTGCCGTTTTTGACCGGCTTCGCCGCCGCGGTGTTGGTTTTGCGCGACCGCCGCCGTTTTTTGCGCGATGTCTCCAGAATATAACCGACGATGTCGCGAATGTGCACCATGCCACGCGGATCATCGAGGTTCTCGAAATAGACGGGCAACCTTGAATGGCCGGAGCTTTCAAAACGGATCAGCAAATCATCGAGGCGGGTGGACATCTCAACTGCTTCAATTTCGGCCCGCGCGACCATAACATCGGCGACCCGCACTTCGCGCAACCGCAAAATGTTTTCCAGCATCGCGCGTTCGGCGGGAGAAATCGTGGAATCATGGGCAGCCACATCCCCCAGCGCTTCTTCCAAGTTCTGTCGAATTGAAGCATTCGCACGAGGGCGAAATACGTAAGCCAAACGCTGGAAAAAACTTGGAAGCGCAGGGGCTTCAGGCGGCGCGTACACAACCGGCAAATTTGCGCCAATTGCGACCGCCTCGGTACTCGGCTCCGGGTCATCGGGCGCGGGAGCGCCGGTTTCTTTCAACTGTGTTGGCGTATTCATTGATCTTCGTCAGATTTATCGTGAATTGCAATGTAAGGGTTCGCGATACCGTTTGCAGCCAATATTTTTGTCTCTAAACGTTCCATCTGCTCGGCAGCAGTGTCTTCTTCATGGTCATAGCCCAAAAGGTGCAAAACGCCATGCACGATGAGGTGGAACGTGTGGTCGCGCATTGACTTCGCTGCTTCTTCGGCTTCGCGCGCTACGGTTTCGTAGCTGAGAGCGATATCGCCCAAAAGTGGCCCCGGAGTATCGCCAACGCTTAATTGCACCGGGGGAAACGACAGCACATTGGTGGGTTTTTCCTTATCTCGCCAGCTGGCGTTCAAAGTCTGAACCTCGGCGTCGTTTGTAAGGAGCACCGACAATTCACCGGCGTAGTCGGTCTGCGATGCATGACTCAATGCCGCGATAACCGCTTTTTCGATCAACTGATTGAGATGATCATCACTTCCCCAGCGGGGTTCGTTGACGAGTACATCGATTTCAACTGCAATTGTCTGGGCAGTCACGATTGATGATCGGGCTCATCGTCATGAGTGCGTCCGGCGCTATCATAGGCGGTGACGATTTTAGCGACGAGCGGATGGCGAACCACATCCACGTCACGGAAACGCACACGCACAATACCGTCCACATCCCGAAGAACCGAAAGAGCCTCGACAAGACCAGACTTCTGGCCGCGTGGAAGATCGATTTGGCTCGGATCGCCGGTTACGATCATCCGCGCGTTCTCACCCAGTCGCGTCAGGAACATCTTCATCTGCATGGATGTTGTGTTTTGCGCTTCATCCAAAATGACGGCAGCATTGGAGAGGGTGCGCCCGCGCATGAAAGCCAACGGCGCGATCTCGATAACCTCGGCGGCAAGGGCTTTTTCGACCTTTTCACCAGGTATCATATCGTAAAGCGCATCGTAGAGCGGCCGCAGGTAGGGGTCGACTTTCTCTTTCATGTCACCCGGCAAAAAGCCCAAACGCTCACCGGCTTCAACCGCTGGACGCGAGAGGATGATACGATCCACCTGTCCGCGCTCCAGAAGCATGGCTGCGTGGGCGACGGCGAGATAGGTTTTACCTGTTCCAGCAGGGCCGACACCGAACACAAGTTCGGACCGATCCATCGCGCGAATGTAGGCGTCCTGTGTTGGCGTGCGGGCAAAGATAGTTTTCTTGCGCGTTGAAATCTGCGCCGCAGCGAGTTTGGCACCGGACTTGATCGTCGGCAGGTCCAACTGATCATCGGGCGCCTGCGCCATGCGGATCGCTCCCTCGACGTCGGACGCTTCGGGCTCAGCGCCACCCTTTTGCATCTGCTCATAGAGATGATCGAGAGTGCGGCGCGCCTGTTCGGTCGCGGTCGCATCGCCGCGGATTGCGATTTCGTTTCCCTTAGAACGCACATCGACGCCAAGGCGCGTTTCGATGATCGCCAAGTTCTGGTCGAATTGACCGAAAAGTGCGCGGGCAAGATGGTTATTATCGAAGGTGAGGACGATGTGAGCGAGGTCCGATGCACCGGCTTCTGCCGGACTTGTGTTGGACTGTTTTTTGACCAGTGTCGCGCTGCTCAAGCCATCATTCCCATTGTTTCCTTCTGTCTAAGTGCGTGCGCCGCATCCGATATCAAGCTCGCGCCTGTGACATGTTTGATTCGCACGTCAATTATATGACCAACTTCGCCCGCTGCATCATCGCAAATCACCGGTTGCAACCAAGGTGAGCGCCCCACAATCTGACCGGTGTGGCGACCTGGTTTTTCAAGAAGCACAGGAATTGTTTGGCCAACCAGACTGTGCAGGAAGTCGCTTTGCTGCTGGTTCAACAGCGCTTGCAGACTTTGCAGCCGTTCCGACTTTACCTCTTCAGGCACCTGATTGGTCAGTTTGGCACCCGGCGTGCCGGGTCGCGTTGAGTATTTGAACGAAAATGCCTGCGCGTAGGTCACGTCGCGCACCAGCGCCATCGTGTCTTCGAAATCCTGATCAGTCTCACCGGCAAAGCCGACGATAAAATCGCCCGACAGGGCAATGTCGGGACGTGCGTGGCGTATCTTGTCGATCAGTCGGCGATATTCGTCAGCCGTATGGCGGCGGTTCATGGCCTTGAGCATATTGTCCGACCCCGCCTGTATCGGCAGGTGCAGATACGGCATGAGGATGTCGAGATCGCGGTGGGCGGCGATCAGACCTTCATCCATGTCGCGCGGGTGACTTGTGGTGTAGCGAAGCCGCTTGATGCCATCAATTTTGGCAAGCTCGAACAAAAGCTCGCCCAGACCCCATTCACGCCCGTCCGGCCCCTCCCCGTGCCACGCATTTACGTTCTGGCCGAGGAGCGTGATCTCTTTGACGCCCGCGTCTGCCAGTTGACGCGCTTCGGAAACCACCTGATGCACGGGCCGCGATATCTCTGCGCCGCGGGTGTAAGGCACAACGCAAAACGTGCAGAACTTATCGCAACCTTCCTGCACGGTGAGGAAAGCCGCGACGCCGCGTGCTGAAATTTTACGGCGATCAAGCTTGGGTAGGCCTTCAAATTTGTCTTCAACCGCGAAGTCTGTCTCAACGACCTTCTCGCCGGCGCGCGCTTTCGCGGCGACATCGGGCAGTTTGTGATACGTGGTGGGACCAATCACGAAATCGACGGCGGGCGCACGTCGGATGATTTCGTCGCCTTCGGCTTGCGCGACGCATCCAGCTACGCCGATCACGAGGTCAGCGCCTTTTGCCTGCCTTTTCTCACGAAGGTGTCGAAGGCGACCGATTTCAGAATAGATTTTTTCCGCCGCCTTCTCCCGGATATGGCAGGTGTTGAGCAAAACCATATCCGCTTCGGTAAGCTCACTGGTCTCGCTGTAACCATCCGTTGCCAGCGCATCGGCCATGCGTTGGCTGTCGTAGACGTTCATCTGGCAGCCATAGGTTTTCACAAACACTTTACGCGTATTCGTGCGGCCAGACTGCTGCGGAAGATCAAGATTGGTCGAAGTCATGCGCTGAGAAATAACGCAGTTCAACTTGCGTTGGAAGGCAGAACTTCGCCGCGCAAAGACGCAGCCAGCATGTCACGGACAGATGCTTCGCAGCGGCGGCAGAGATCTTTGCGATCAAGCGTTTCATCAACCTCAATCGGTTCGCCAAAGCTGATGGTGATGTCCAAAATCCCTTCCGCAAGAACGCGCTTTAGATGCGGCACGAGCTCAATGTCGCCTGGCCACGAAGCCAAAGGGCGGTTGTAGCGTCCGAGCGGCAAGCCGTGCCAGCTCACATAACAAATCGCGACCGGCTGTACCGTGTGCATCAGTCCGTCTTCTACAGCATCTTTTCCAGTGATCCCGACCGCACCAAAGAGGGATGACTTGAACGTGGAAAGGAAGTTGCCGTCAGACGTTGTGCCTTCCGGGAATAGGACAATCGTGTCGCCTTCATCCAAACGACTGCGGACGCTTTCGGTCTGGTTTTTGGTCTCTTTGCGTCGTTCGCGCGTCACGAATACGGTTTCCTGCCAGCGGGCAAGATAGCCGAAAATCGGCCAATCCCGCACTTCCGCCTTTGCGATGAACGAAAGCGGCGTGACGGATCCGAGAGCCACAATATCGATCCATGTGCTGTGGTTGGAGGCGAGCAGCAATCCCCCTGCACGGCTGGTATCAGGCGCGCCGATCACATGGACACGCATGCCAAATGCATAAAGAACAATCCGGTGCCAAAGAACGGGAATTGTTTTTCTGAACGGAAGCTTAAAGGCCAGAGAAACGAGATGGAACGGTAGCAACACAAAAGTTGCCACGACGATGACCCCGATAATCCGCGCGGTGCGCAATGCGGTTAGCAAGTCGTGCTAGCTCTCGTCGTTCTTATGCTTGCGACTGCCCGCGAGCGGCACGGCGTATAATTCTAAGCGGTGATCGACGATTTTATAGCCCAATTCGCGCGCGATGGCTTCCTGAAGCTCCTCAATCCTCTGATCGTGGAACTCGATGACATTGCCCGACTTCACATCAATCAGATGATCATGGTGCTCTTCGGGCAAGGTCTCATAACGCGCGCGGCCATCGCCGAAATCGTGCTTCTCGATGATGCCAGCGTCTTCGAAGAGCTTTACTGTCCGATAGACGGTTGCGAGCGAAATGTTGTCGTCGATTTTCTGCGCGCGGGCGTAGAGTTCTTCCACGTCGGGATGGTCGTTTGAGTCGTCCAAAACTTGGGCGATCACACGGCGCTGCCCCGTCAACCGCATGCCGCGATCGGTACATAAATCAACAAGCGACGATTGTGCGCTGGCAGACACGGGGTTCAACTCTCCAATAGGCTTGGCTGCGGGTTATCGAACGTCTCGCCGCATGACAAGCGCAGCGGCGTTTTCTCCGGCTTGCTTTCGGTAGTACCCGTCGCGCGTTCCGACCTGAATAAACCCAAGTTTTTTGTAAAGCGCGACCGCTGCTTTGTTGCCCTCATCGACTTCGAGGAAGACGCTTTCAACACGATCGGCATGCGCTTTTCGCAGAACTTCGTCCATTAATCTGCGACCGCAGCCATAGCGTCGCCAATTTGATGCCACCGCAATTGTGAGGATTTCTGTTTCACCAGCGACGGAACGTGCGAGGACAAAGGCCACGATCTCTTTTGCCCTTTTGCCCGCTGGTCGCAGAACGAAACCACAAGCCGTCGGTTTGCCGAGTATTTCCAAAAATTCGCCATCGGTCCAACCGCGCGTGAAGGACTTTGCATGCAGATCGGCCAGCATTCGTGCGTGATTGGCGGTGGCCTCCTCAAGCACCAGCTGTTCGGCACTTCCAAAGACGGACCACAGCTTCATGGCACTTGTCTTTCCGATTTCAGCGCGCGGGCCACCGCAAAACCGGTTTGCGGTCTGGCATCGGCTTGCCGGATGTAGAGCGGTGAAGCGGTGCGATCCGATAAGACGCCGAGCCTAGCAATGGTGGCGATGCGCCCGGTCGCTTGACTGGCAAAAGCTTTACCGAAGCAGTCGCTCTCTTCGACGAGGAGCGGGCCACCGTTTCCGACAATTGTTTCTACACGTCCTGAGAACTCGCAGGCGGCATCAGACGCCTTCAAAAGCTGGGGCTGAGATTGCGCTTGTGCGCTTTCATCAAAAGTTTGCGCGTAAACCATGTCACGGCCCGCTTTGACTGCGACGGCGAACGGTGACGTCGCATGTGCTGCGAAGTCGGTCGCAAGCGCATCCAGCGTGGTCACGCCTCGCGCTTCTTTTTTCAAAGCAAGTGCAAATCCGCGCGCTGCTGAGACGCCCACGCGAATTCCAGTAAACGACCCCGGTCCCACTGCTGCGATAAACAAATCGACTTCTTTCAAGCCAATTTGTGTCTTCTCTAGACATGCCTTGATCTGCGGCATCAGATATTCGGCGTGGCCGCGTCCGATATCGTCGTTCATCTCTGCAATGATGTCGTTCGATGCGGTATCGAAAATACAAGTCGAGCAAGGCGGTCCGGCGGTGTCGATTGCGAAGATGAGCATCGCCTGTCGCTATTGAGTGCTCCACCGATTGACAAGGCAAAAGGTCGATTTCCGCTACTGCACGAGCCCGAGCAAGCGCGGCACGGTGAGCGAAACTGCAGGGAAGTAGGTGATCAGGAAGATCACGAAGACCTCCACAAGCAGGAACGGCAAAATGGTCTTTGAAATGGTTTCGACCTTTTCGCCCGACACCGACGAGGCCACGAAAAGCACCAAGCCCATCGGTGGCGTGATCAGCCCAACCGTCAGGTTGACGCTCATGATGATCGCGAAGTGAACGGGATCGACGCCGAGCGACAAGAAGATCGGGCCGAGAATTGGACCGAGGATAATGATGGCCGGACCCGCATCGAGAAACATGCCGACAACGAACAGGAGTATGTTGATCAGGAACAGCAGGATCAGCGGGTTAGACGTGAGCGTGACGATCCATTCCGCCATGTCTTCGGCCACGTGTGACAGGCTGACAACGGTTTTGAAAGCCATTGCCGCGCCGACGAGCAGCAGCACCACTGCTGACGTAAGCGTCGCCTTCTTGAAGACGTCTGGAAGGTCTGAAAATTTCAAGGTGCGCAGCACAAACAGCCCGATAATCAATGCATAAAAGACAGCAACGGCGGATGCTTCTGTCGGCGTGAATATGCCGCCTAAAATACCGCCGAGGATGATCACCGGGGTCATCAATGGCAGGAAGGCTCGGACGGTCGCGCGGCCCGTTTCACCCCAGGTGGCACGCGGTGATGCGGGCGCGAAATCGCCTGTTCGGGCTTGCCAGTTGACCATCAACATGAGCGCGCCGCCCACGAGCACGCCCGGCACGATACCCGCCGCGAAAAGTGCAGCAACCGACACTTCCATGACATAGGCGTAGATGATCATGATGCCCGACGGCGGGATGATAGGGCCGATGACCGACGACGCTGCGGTCACCGCGGCTGCGTATTTGCGGCTGTAACCGTTCTTTTCCATCGCCGGGATCAGCATCGAACCGAGCGCGGATGTATCTGCCACTGCGGAACCCGAGAGACCCGCAAACAGCATGGATGACATGATGTTGACCTGCGCCAGCCCGCCGCGAACATGGCCGATCATTGTCTGGGAAAATTCGACCAGACGAAGCGTGATACCGCCGCGGTTCATCAATTCGCCAGCGAGCATGAAA
>JBCDLI010000030.1:0-28220 GCA_038745535.1 Pseudomonadota bacterium
ATCGACCACTTGTCCAATAGACGGGTGAGAACAGTTGGGGAGCAATTGTCTTCACAGTTTGGTGTTGGTTTGGCCCGTATGGCGCGTACCTGCTTTAACAGTTTTGTGTAAGACTACCATCGAACGTAAGTGAGTACTGAGTTTGTCGCGTTCCCGAGAAATAATGAGCCGAAGTGTTCGGTCAGCTTTGCACGGCACAGCAGCGATGCTGTTATTTGCAAGTTCTTACGCATACGCTCAGTCGACCGAGCGCCTGCCCGATTTAAATTCCGAGCAATACCCGAACATTTTCCGAGCCTTTGAAGAGCATGTCGACGGCATCGAGGGACTGGTTGATATAGATACCGCGCCGGTTTACTCGGTCCGGGGCACTTCGAGCCAGGGAACAATCTCACGGTTACCAACTGTCGGTCGTGACCCGACACTATGGGGTGAGTTCGATACGATCTCGTGGCCGATTTTCATGACGGCAGCGGACGTCAGAAACCCTGTGAAGGTCTCGCTAGCTTTCCAGAACGCCGCATCGGTGATGCCTGAGATTTCGCAGCTTGAGCTTATCGTCAATGGGGTGAAGCTCGGAGAAACTGCAATACAAAATCCCGCTTCGCCGGGTGTGCTGCAGGTAGAGATCCCTGCAAATTCGCTTGCTGTTGGTTACAATGCCCTTACGGTGGTCGCGCGCCAATTTCAC
This sequence comes from Pseudomonadota bacterium, assembly GCA_038745535.1. GTDB lineage: Bacteria > Pseudomonadota > Alphaproteobacteria > Rhizobiales > Rhizobiaceae > JBCDLI01. The sequence continues at coordinate 692 of JBCDLI010000030.1, forward strand.
CGGGTGGACTGTACGGCGGCGGCGACCTACGAACTGTGGACACGCATTGATACCGAGCGTTCGACAATTGAATATACCGGTACCGGAGAGCGCATCCACTCGATCGGCGAGCTTGCCGGTCTGCCCGCCGGGCAAAACCAAGACCTTCAAATCCGGCTGCATTTTCCATCGACACAAGCCCCAGCCACACGCATTGATCGCTTGCGCGAGTATTTCGATTTAGCTCAACAGGCATCCGCGGTCCGTGGTCTTCGCAAGGCCGATGTTCAGGTTGCGTCGGTCGGCAATCAGCGCGTGCAGGACACCGTGCTCGACATTTTCGCAGGTTCGGTTTCAGAGCTGAACGAAACGGCCTCTCTGACGGACATGTACGATTTGTCCGATGTCGCGCAGCGCGTGAATTCGACGAGCGTCAATACGGTCTTTATCACATCGCGCAGCAACGCGCGCATCTTGATGCTTCGGCTCAATGAGATCGCTCATCTACCGGATGCCTTTGAGAACCATCGGCTAGAACCCGTCGCGGGCAGCACCGCCGGCGTCGCGCTCGCGAAACAGCACGAACACCGCGTGTTTGAAAAGACGTCTGTCTCTTTCAAGGAGCTCGGCTACCTCGAAAACGAGTTCAGTGGGCACCGGTTTAACGCCAAGGTAGGCCTTAACCTTCCGTCGGATTTTTTCCCCGGTGCGTATGATGAAATCGCGTTGCATCTCTTCGGCCTCTACACCGAGGGCTTGAAGGATAATCAGCGTCTTCTCATTCGTATCAACGGGCAAAGCGAGGTTTCGCTTCCGCTGAACGGCGAGCGGGGCGGCGTGTTTGAAAACAAGCTTGTCGAACTCGATTTGGCGCGTTTCAAGCCTGGTTTTAATGAGATTGAGTTGACTGCGTTTGTTGAGAAGCCAACAGACGATGCGTGTGTTCCCGGCGCTAAACGTGATTTGGAACCGAGGTTTTATCTCTCCGGAGACACGTTCTTACAAATCCCGCGTCTGGCCAAGATGGGGCGTTTTCCCAACGTCGGCGCAACTGTCGACACGGGCTTTCCCTATCGTCCAGAAGATCAACGCGGGCCGATTGATGTTGTGCTTGCCGATGGCGGTGTCGGCACGCTCTCAAAGGCTGTGGAATTCGTCAGCATCATGGCCGCAAATACGAACACGGTCTACGATGTACAGCCACGCTTAGCGTCGGATTTTTCCTCGCAGAACTTCGCATCGAACCGGATTGTGGTCGGGAGTTACCAATCGCTTCCAACACAATACGCCGAGGCTTTGCCCGGCGCCAACGTGGCGGGTCTATCTGAGTTTTGGTCAAACCCCATGGTGCAGCTGGCAGATGGCTCAATTGACCTGATGCGCACGGCCGCGCTTGGCGATAGCGCAACCGGCGCTGACGCTCCGCTAAGGATCAATTCAGGCGTGCCAACGGGGAGCCAAATTGACCTACTGAGCGGAAGCCCCACAGGTATGGATAGCGGCCAGGAGCTGCGCACACGGTTTCGCCGTCAGGCAGAAGACCGCCGGGAAAACAGCGTGATCGAGCGTGCGCTTAATCGCATTGGCCGTTGGGTCACGTTCACCTCCAACAAGAATAGGGTGACGGAGATCGCTGGAAACTCGCCGGCTCTGATCAGCCAGGTGGTGGATGGTGAGGCACTGACGACCGTCGTCGGATTTGCGCAAACGCAGGACTCAATGGCAACCGTTTCCGGTTTCTTCCAGCCATCCGCTTACTCACAAGACATGGTGCAAACAGCCGGTCTCAATCTGGGTGATCCTGCGGTGACAAGCGTGCTGGCAAAATCTGCCAAGCTCAGCGTGATGACAGACTTCTCGTTTTACAATCTCCGTTTGATCGTGGCTGGCTGGTTCTCCAACAATCCGCTTGTCTTTGGCCTTCTTACACTCATCACGTTTTTGACTGCTGGTGCCGTTTCCAATCGTGCGCTGAAGTTCACCAAAAGAACCTATGGTAAGACCTTTGAACCTCTCGACATGTAATCGGCGGGCCGGTGGCGGCCTGACCCTCTGGAACTTTTGCGGTCCCAATTACGCGATTGGGAGCCGTGCAGAGATGGTGGCGGGTGGCCTCATCGGATGCGCTTCCGAGGTCCGGAGCCGGACGATGGCAGCAATCAATTTAGCTATTTTTCCCAAGACCGCCTTCGGTCCAACAGTCAAACGGAGCCCGCAATGCTAGCTCTCATTCGTGCAGCCCTTCTGGCATCCGTCGTCATTGTAACCGCACCCGCGTTGGCGCAGTCCGAGGACGGTCAAGCGATCGCTTTGATGCGCGCGACATCGCCTGATGTTCACGCACTGAGATATTATGCACGGCTCGGCGACACCGAACGCTATCAGCTTGAGTTGAAGCGGCTGCAAGCGATGTATCCCGGCTTCACGCCGCCCAGCAATCTCACGGAAGACGAGTTCAACTCCGAACAGGAGCTCTGGGACCTTTACGCCGATGGCCGTTTTGCGGACATAAGGCAGCGCATCGTTGAGATACAGGAAACGAATCCAGCATGGCAGCCAAGCAAGGCACTGGTTCGAGAACTCAATCGCGTAACCAAACGCGGCGAATTGTTGAAAGCATTCAGCGAGTTTGACAGTCTTGAGGTCAAACGCATCGCAAATGACAATCCACTGCTGATTAATCCCGATGATCCAGAGGTGGTTTGGGCGGTTGCTGAAACGTTTGCGCTGGAAAAAGATATCGACGCTGCCATTGAGGCGTTCACCTTCGCAGTAACGACTGCCCAAACTGAAGAGGTGAAGGCCGGCGCACTGCAGAAAGCCGCTCAGCACCTTCCGCTGGGAGACTCTTCGCCTCTCTACACGCTGGCAAAGATAAAATACGCTCCCGAGAAGATCGATGAGACGCTCGATCTCGGGTATGCGCGGGGGTTGGTCATACGATCAAACCAGTACGGTGTTGGTTTCTCCGAAGACTATATCGAGATCATCAACCTCTTCATGCAGCGAGCCCTCGCCGAGGGTTGGTTGGATGATATCGAAGTGCTCTCTTGGACGCTTTACAACCAAGGCCAGTATCTGCCTGCATTGGCTCTGTTTCAGCGATCTCTGCAGTTGCAGCCGGACGAGAAGACGGTCGAAGGTCTGTTGCTATCGCTCAAATTGCTCAATCGGGCAGCTGAAGCCAGACCCATCGCGACCGAGTGGCGTACCGCGTCACGCGATATCGCAAAGTTGTACCTCAATCTCTGGGCACCGGTGCTGCTTGATCAAAATGCGGGCAAGCTCGAAAGCGAGTTTCTGCGTGTTTATGCGCAAACAACCAACGAAGTAATTTCAGGCGAGGGTGCAGAAGCGCTGGGTTGGTATGCGTTCAACGTTCAGCAACTGCCTGCCGCTGATGCATGGTTCAGGCAAGCCATAGAATGGGAACTGACAGAAACCGCCGTGCTCGGTCGGTTGCTGACGGCAGCATCTCTCAAGGACAAACCAACGTTCGATAGACTTCAGGCTACTTATTCTGCGCAGTATCCAGACTTGGCCCTCCAGAAATATGAGCCCGAGTTCCGTATCGCGCGGCAGTCTGCGCCGCGTCGTCGTTCGCAAACGCGTTCGCAGACGTTCTCCAATCGGATTGCCGCAGCGCACAAGGCGAAGAAATTCCGCGAATGCGTTTCGTTAAGCGACCAACAGCTTCGTGCCGGGCGTATGACGCACAATGATTACCAGATACGCGGTTGGTGCCTGTTGGAACTCAAACGACCAGCAGAAGCGCAGGAATCGTTTGAGATGGCGCTGAGCAAAGGCGGCGGCAGCACCACGAAAGATCGTCAGGCGTCTGGCTATGGCGCGTCTCTTGCGGCACTTCGCCGGGGTCGAACCGATACCGCGTTTGATCTTGCCAACGAAAACACGTTGGAGAAGGGCCAGCGCCGGGTCGTGAACAAAGAGATCCTGACGCAGCGTTCGATTTCGGCGTTCCGTAATCGCGACTACCGTGCGACGTTATTCTCTTTGAACGAATTGAGAAAAATTGCGCCGGAGCCACGTGATCTGGCGCAGCTTCGTGGCTGGTCGCTCTACTATCTTGGTGACTATCGCGGTTCGCTTCGCGTGTTCGAAGCGCTCGACAGCATCTATTCAACCACAGACACAAAACGCGCGTTGCAAACGGTACGCGCGCGCGCAGGGCGGGGGTAAGTTTCATGGCTAGTGTTTTCAGACGACCTTGGGTGCGGGCCCTTTCGACCTCCATACTGCTTCTGGCAGTCAGCGGCTGCGTTCGTGTGTCGTTTGAAAACACTTCTTCTATCGTGGATGACGGTCCGGTGCGAAACGGGCTTGGCTACACCATTGTCGAAAATGTTTCGCCCGACGAGGCCTTCGTCAAATTCGATGCCCTCGTCGGTCGCACCATTTCCATGGATGAGCGTCACTACGGGCAGGGCATTGAGCAGCGCCTCGTGTTTGCCGCAGACCCCAACATTATCGGCGAGAACATGGTGGAAACGCGGATCGTAAACCGATCATCGTTCACCAACTCCGATGAAAAGTTGGAATTGCATGAAACCGATGCGGTCAAACTGCGCGCTGACTTCAAGCGTGCTTTTCCCGGACGGCGTTTTGCGGTCGACCCTTCGGTCCACTACAATGACTATGGCAGCTTCGGTTTTGCGTTTTTTACGCCGAGGTCGGGGCAGGGCTGTGTCTATGGTTGGCAAAACCTGGAAGCGACCGCGACCGACACCCGCAATACGCGATACGTGGTGAACTGGCTTCGAGACCGCACCACATCGGGCCATAATGCTAAGCTCTCGTTCCGTTTGCGGTACTGCGCGACAGGGATGAAATGGCAAGATGCGCTGGAGATGATGCGGCGCGCGCGGATCGATGTGCCCGCAGACGTGTTTCGTCGGGATCGTCGTTTGCGCTGGTCTTCCGGGCCTACTTACAACTCTGGTGGTGGTGACACGAGGGCGCAAGACCTGAACTACGTCACGACGCCGCCTTATGAGGAGCAACGGGGAACGCTTTGCCCGCCCGGCACATCTTTGGACAATATCGGTGGGTTTGCCTCGTCCTGCGCGCCGGAAGAGCCAAAACCGACGGTGAGGAGCGTGCCAGTAAGGAAGAAGCAGACCGTTGTAAGACGCGCGCCTGCGCCAAAGCCCAAGCCACAGCAGGTGGCGCCTGTGCGGCCTCAAATCGACCCGAATGTTGCACCGATTGTGCCGTTGCCAGTGACGCCGACGCAGCCAATCAATCCTGATGTGCCGATGGTGCGAAACAGTCCGTCTGTGACGACTGTGCCGGTGATACAGCCGAACCAACCGGTCATTCACCGTGGTCAAGACCGACGGGATAACGGGACGACCACTCCCTCCATCATGGCGGTGCCCAACGGCACGACCGTGAATGCAGCACCGGGTATTGTACCACTCCCGCAAGCAACGCCGCGCATGCAGCCACTTGTGCAGCCACGCGCGGTAGGCGGGCAGGGCGTGAGAACGATTGTGGCACCTTCGCAAGGGGTAGGCGATCAGCCCGTGCGTCCCACACCGCGGGTCATCTCACTGACCGAGAAGCCGCTGGTTTCAGTCGGTCAAGAGGAACGTGCAACGCGATCCACGGCCCAGCCACAGACCGTAGAGTGCAATGGCGCAAATAACCATTTGCCGCAGTGTCGGGGGCAGTGAGGCGTGAAGTACGGGAAGCGTTTCTTCAGCTTTCCCGATTATGTGATTAGTTCCTTCACCAACTCCACGGTCATCTCGTCATAGTGCGAGATAACCTTCGTGGGCTTGAACGTGCTCACGTGCTCATCGGTGTAGCCGAAATCGACTGCGATGACGGGAACCTTTGCATCGTGGGCCGCGCCGATTTCTGCGTAGCTGTCGCCAATCATCACTGCGCGAGTTGGATCGCCCGATGCAGCTTGGACCGTTTCGAGAATGTGGCGGCCATCGGGCTTTTTAAACGTAAAAGTATCGCCGCCGCACACAGCTCTAAAGCGGTCCGACAGACCGAGCGCGTCGAGTAGTTTTACGGCCAGTCGTTCCGTCTTGTTGGTGCAAACCGCGAAGACAAAGCCTTCGCTTTCCAAGGCATCCATCGCGTTTAGAACGCCGTCAAATGGAAGGGAAGCGCCCGGCATGTTGTTGCCATAGTGCACGACAAAGTCAGCCACCAAGCGGTCGGCGATTTCATCATCAAATTCGCGCCCTGCTGCGTTAAACGCACGCTGAAGCATGACGCGTCCGCCCTGGCCAACATATTTGCGAAGAGCCTCAATATCTGTCGTCGGCAGACCTTCGGCATTGAGCACATGATTGAGGCTCGCGAGAAGGTCGGGTGCGGTATCGACCAGCGTACCATCAAGGTCGAAAACGACGATTGGAGAAGACATGGGAACTCCTTTGCTGGGCTGGCGTTAACGCGGGCATCCGGCAAATGCAATCGACCCGGTAACTTGTGCAATTGACGGTTGGACTTGTGGCGTTGTCGGTGTAGGAACCGCCACGATTTGAATTGGGTCCCACCACCGGGCATGTCTCCAGAAGAATTGAAAAGCCAAGCAGGCGCTGCCGCTCTCAGCCACGTGGAAGAGGGTATGAAGCTCGGCATTGGTACCGGCTCAACGGCGGAAGCGTTTGTTCATCTATTGGCTGAGCGCGTTGCCGGCGGCCTCACAATTGTCGGCGTGCCAACGTCTGAACGCACGGCCAAACTCTGCATGGATCTCGGTATTCCGCTTGCATCGCTTGATGAAGAACCTGAACTTGATTTGACAATTGATGGTGCCGACGAATGTGACCGCGATCTCCGGCTCATTAAGGGCGGGGGCGGCGCGCTGCTGCGTGAAAAAATCGTGGCGCACGCGTCTAAATCGATGATCGTCATCGCCGATGACAGCAAGCTTGTTGAGACGCTGGGTAAATTTCCGCTGCCAATCGAGGTCAATAAGTTCGGCGTAAAAGCAACGATACTCTCGGTTGACAATGCCTTGGCAGCGGCCGGTTTTTCTGCCGAGATGGAGTTGCGTAAGTGCCCGGACGGCCAATTGTTTGTGACCGACGGCGGCCATTACATCCTCGACGCATCGTTCGGACACATTAGCGATGCACAGGCGCTTTCAGACGCGTTGTTTTCCGTGCCGGGCGTTGTCGAACACGGCCTTTTTATCGGGCTGGCAAAGCGCGTTATCTTGGCCGGCAAAGACGGCATAAAAGAAATATCGGCCTAGCGACTTTCATAGTTTGCTGCCACACGAAGGAGTTTGATATGAATTTCAAAGCCGCAACTATTGCTGCAATCGCCGGCTTTTCGCTGGCTCTGAACCCGTTTTCAGCCAATGCGCAAGACGTCACTGAGAGCCATCTGGACGCCGCACGCGCAGCGATTGCGTCGATCAACGCAACCGATCTGTTCGATACGATTTTGCCGGAAGCCGCGGAGGCGTTGCAGGCGAGCCTGTTGCAGAATAATCCAGACCTTGAAGCGCAAATTAGCGAGATTGTGACCGAACAGGCCATCGCGATTGCTGCGCGACGTGCTGATCTGGAAACCGAAGTGGCGCGCATTTACGCCCGTGCCATTCGCGAGGAAGACCTCCGCGCGATTGCAGAATTTTATAACACCGACGCTGGTCGCGCACTTTTGGAAAACGGCCCGATAGCGACGCGGGAAGCGTCACGCGCTGCGGTGGTTTGGCGTGCTGGCATTGAACGTGATCTTCGTACGGCGGTCTCTGCCCAACTGGCGGCGTCTAATCCGCGCGCAAACGTGGAAGCGGGCGAAGCGGCAACCAGCAACTGATTGCATCTGGACTAATCATTGGAAAGCGATAGGCATGGCCGATTACGACTATGATTTCTTTGTTATCGGCGGTGGCAGCGGAGGTGTGCGCGCAGCGCGTCGCGTGGGAGCGCTGGGCAAGAAAGTTGGGCTTGCCGAGGGCAGCCGCATGGGTGGAACATGCGTTATTCGCGGCTGTGTACCCAAAAAATTGTTGGTTTTTGCATCCCAAGTCAATGAGCAGATCGAAGACGCAGCGGGCTACGGCTTTACCGTTGGTGCACACTCCTTTGACTGGCCAACACTGATTGCGAGCAAGGACCGGGAGATCGACCGTCTTGAGGGCCTTTATCGAAAGGGCCTTGAGGGCTCTAACGTCGAGATTTTCGACAGTTTCGCAGAGTTTGTCGGGCCCCATGAAGTATATCTGAAAGAGTTGGACAAGACGGTTACCGCCGATCAGATATTGATTGCCGTGGGCGGTTACCCAAATCCGCACGCCGCGCTTGAAGGTCATGAGCTATGTATCTCATCGGATGAGGCGCTTCAGCTCCCCGCGCTACCCGAAAAGATTGTTATTGCCGGTGGCGGCTATATCGCTGTCGAGTTTGCCAATATCTTCCACGGTCTCGGCGTGGACACCACGCTTCTCTATCGTGGTCAGATGATTTTGAATGGGTTCGACAACTGCGTGCGCGAACACCTGCAAAATACGATGGAAGCAAAGGGCATTCGCATCATCACCCAGCAGGTTTTTGAGCGAATTGAAAAGCGGGACGATGGGCTTTTTAACGCGCACCTATCCGGTGGCGAGGTGCTCGAAGCCGGTGAGGTGATGCTTGCGCTCGGACGGAAGCCAAGTACAAAATATCTCAACCTCGATAAGGCGGGTGTTGAACATGACGACCGGGGCTATGTCCCTGTGGACGATTATTCCCGCACCAATGTCGACCACATTTGGGCCGTGGGCGACGTCACCAATCGGGTACAACTGACACCCGTGGCGATCCACGAGGCCATGTGTCTGTTGGAAACGGCTTTTAAGGACAACCCGACGAAACCAGACCACGAGTTGATAGCGACGGCTGTATTCTCGCAGCCTGAAATTGGCACGGTGGGCTTGAGTGAAGAGCAGGCCGCTGCAAAGTATCCCAAGCTCAATGTTTACAAAACAACGTTTCGTCCGATGCACCACGTGCTTCCCGGTCGCCAAGAGCGCATGCTCATGAAGGTCATTGTGGACGCGGAATCGGATGTGGTTTTGGGCGTCCACGTCGTTGGGCCACATGCGGGGGAAATGGCGCAGTTGCTCGGTATTTCGGTGAAAGCGCGATGCACCAAAGCGCATTTTGACGCGACGATGGCGGTGCACCCGACAGCAGCCGAGGAGCTTGTGACGATGTATGACGCAACATACCGGGTTATTGATGGACACCGCGTCGATCACTGATGAGCTTCTTGAGCTGGCGCACAGGGGCGAGCTCATTGCCTACTTCGGCTACGGTTCTCTGGTTAATCCATTCACGCACCGCACAGATATTTTGACCTACCAGAAGGCCACGCTCAAAGGCTGGCGTCGCACCTGGCAGGCGCGGCCAGATATGCATCCAGACCCGATTGCGCTTCTTTCCTCCAGTCCGGGTGCCGCAGCGGATCGGCTGAGCGGTCTGCTGGTTTTTGATCGGTTTCAAAATCTGCCAGATTTGGATGCTCGAGAAGCTGGCTATACGCGACACAAGCTGCCTCATGACGCGGTTGAGATGGATTTCGACGTTCCGGCTGAATGTCCGATCTATGTGTATGAGGGCCAAGCTCCAGCGCAGCCGGACCGGCAGCATGCGATCCTACAATCCTATCTCGACGCCGTTCTTCAGGGCTATTTTCTGATGTATGGCGAGCAGGGCGTGCGTGAGTTTCTCACCACGACGGGTGCGTTTGACACGCCGATCCTGCGTGATCGCGGTGATCCGCGATATCCGCGTCACGTCTCGCTTGATCCTGCTCAGCGCACGCTTATTGACGATGTGATTTTTGATCTCACCTTTATCGATCAGTTTTGACGCGACCCTTTGTCTGTGTGTAATTGGCTCGCGATGCCCTGTGCTTCTGGTTATCGACTTCAGAGCATTTATCTCCATGGCGTGGAGAGGAAGAAACGCCATGCCTGAGGGACATACAATTCATCGTGCGGCGCTGGATCATGCGCAGATGATGCAGGGGAAAGTCGTGTCCGCAACGTCGCCCCAGGGGCGTTTCGCTGATGGAGCAGCGCAGATTAACGGAGCGGTGTGTTCGTCTACGGGCGCGGTTGGAAAGCATCTGCTTTATCACTTTGACAATGACCTTACCGTGCACATCCACTTGGGGCTTGGCGGCTATTTCACCACGCATGAACAGCCCGTCGATCCGCCACGGGAGGTTACAAGGTTGCGGCTCGAAACGGCGACGAACGCGATCGACATCACTGGGCCCAACACCTGCGAGATTATGCCGACCGACCAGATGGAAGAATTCCGGTTGCGTTATGGTGCGGATTTGCTTGCCGAGCCGCCGGACCCTGATCGAGCCATCGCCGCGATTAAGAAAAGTCGCGCGCCGATTGCTCGCCTGCTGATGGATCAAAAAGTGCTGTCGGGCATCGGCAACATTTACCGTGCTGAAATTCTGTGGCTGCGAAAGCTGAACCCCATGACGCGGGGCGTGGATATCGACGAGGCGGAGTTGCGTGAACTGTGGAATGACATGCGGGCATTGCTGCAACACGGGGTGAAGATGAACGCGATTATCACCAATCCAAAGGCGATTGAGGCAGGCAAGCACTGCGGAGAACGCACAAACATTTTTGGCCGCAAAAAGTGTCCGCGTTGCAAGTCCGAGATCGAAAAATCGAAGCTTAGCGGCCGCACTCTTTATCACTGCCCGACTTGTCAGGCCTGATGCGCACCTTCCCGCCCGAGCGCATCGTCTGTCTGACCGAAGAGACCGTGGAGACGCTTTATCTGCTTGGCGAGGAGAAACGCATTGTTGGCGTGTCGGGTTATGCTGTGCGGCCTGCCCGGGTGCGCAAGGAAAAGCCACGCGTGTCCGCTTTCACGTCTGCTGACATCCCGAAAATACTCGCGTTAGAGCCGGATCTGGTTCTCACGTTTTCTGATTTGCAGGCCGATATTGCGGCTGAATTGATCCGCGCGGGCATCGCGGTCACCGCGTACAATCAACGTGATATCGCAGGCATTTTAGCGATGATCCGACATCTTGGGGCGACGGTTGGCAAGAGTGCCGAAGCAGACGCGCTCGCCGCTGGCTATGAAAAGCGGTTGGCGGAGGTCGCTGTACGAGCGTCAAAAGGAGCGCGTCCGCGTGTCTACTTTGAGGAGTGGGACGAGCCGATGATCTCCGGCATCAAATGGGTTTCGGAGCTTGTTGAAATCGCGGGCGGTGTCGACGTGTTTCCGGCGCTCGCCAACGAGCCAGCCGCCAAGGATCGTTTCGTGACGTCGGAGCAGGTGATTGACGCCGCGCCGGACGTCATCCTCGCGTCTTGGTGCGGGAAGAAGGTCCGAAGTGAGAAGATGATTGCGCGACCAGGTTGGGAGAATATCCCGGCTGTCCAAACAGGTCGCATTGTTGAGATCAAATCACCGCTTATTCTCCAACCCGGTCCAGCGGCTCTGACCGACGGGCTGGACGCGATTGTTGAAGCGATCGTGAGCATAAAAGAGGTGGCCTGATGAATGCGGTGAGCCCCTGCACGGGCATTTGTAAGCTGGACGATGAGACCGGCTGGTGCGTTGGTTGCGCCCGAACGGGCGACGAGATTTTCGGTTGGAGCGACATGGCTGCTGGCGTGCACGAACGGGTTTGGGGTGAACTGCCAAGCCGTTTTGCACAGCTCGGTGTCAGTTGCCGTCGGTTGCCGTGGACCACTGAGGACATCCGTCGGTTTGTTGTTGAGCGTTTAGAAGCTGCGTCCGGCACGTGGGTTGTCGGTGTTGTTGGAGCGGTTGCCGAATTTGCGGCGAAACCGAAACAATCCGTGGCGGTCGATGCGAATGTCGCCGAAATCACTGCGATCACAGATGGCGGCGCACTGCGCTTTAAGATTGATGATGATGTGCGTGCGCTAACGTTCGATCCGCCTGACACCCCGCCAGAACAGCAGCGGATCGTCCTGGCAGTCAAACGCGAGTGGGGCTTTTTGCCGGTGGCGAAAACGATCACTGATCTTGGTGCAGATAACTCGGCCATCACGCAAACAGCTTTTAATGGTCACCTGTTTGACTTCGGGCTTGGCCGAAAAGAGGCTCGCTTCTTGGTCCGTTGCACGACGCCATTGGCTCAGAATGCCATGGCTAATGCTCTCGGCGAACAGCTTTCACACGCTTTCGGAAATGTAGGTCCCGTGCTGGTGGCAGAAAGCCCCACTCGAGTGGTTGAAAGCGCGCTTGGCCGGATTGAGGTCTCCACACCCATACCGCCACCAGGCGGAAAATCGCCGGCAGGTTCGCACACGCATCTGCTGCCTAATCACTTAGCCACGAAACGAGCGCTTCCAACGGGCATGGACCTGCCGCGTGCCTACTGGCCCGGCGCGATTTTTTATCCAGTGGTTTGAGGGTCAGCTTTTAAAAATAGATGCTCTTGCCATTTGCTTCGACAACAACACCAATTTCACCTCGCTGACGGTTGTGACTGACCGTCCCGCGTGGACGATTTGCGGTTGTCGGTAGAGCCGTGAAAGTAATGCCATCAACGCGCTGGGTTGAGCCTGTCGCGAAGGGCGTGATCACATTGTTTGAGATCATCAGCGGAAGCTGGTTGATGACCGACTGAGGCGCAAGAACGACCGTATCACGGCGAAGCATGCCGATCATTGTATCAATGCTGAGATGATCTGCATTCGCGCTGGTGAGCACCACGATATCCGGTCTTCCGAATTGCCGGTACTGCGCTTGGCTGCCGACTGGATCAATGAAGATAGTGGAGCCGTTCAGTTCGAAAGCTGCACTTGTACGTGTGATCGACGAAATTTCCGGCGCTTGCTGAGTGCTGATGAGATGGATGTCGCTTTCAGTTGCAGAGACTGGAGCGGCAAGTGCGGTTGTCACCGCTATGCAGACGGCGGAGAAGAGTTTGCTCATGAGTCGTTCCCAAGAAGGTGTTATAGCTATGAGCGCGGAAAATGGTTGGCACCTCGCCTGACTTCAATCCGCTGAGACAAGTTGGCAGCAGCATTACCAGTGCTTTTTCTGATGTATGCTTAAGCGAGCAGCGGTCTCGCCACGCCAGCGCGGGCGCCAAGCTGTTGTGCAGCCAGCAAGACGAAGAAGGCGAGAGCGTTCGTCCAGAAGATGAACCAGACGACGCTTGGCGCGAATGCCGTGGCCGTTCCACCGAGCACAAGACTTGCCGCAAAAACCGTTGCCTGCTGGGCGACCCAAGCCGCCATGAATGCGGAGCCCCATTGAAGCAGCTTCGCGGCGTTGTTCGTTTTGTTCAGTATAAAAGTCGCTGCACCCGTCGCTGTAAGTGCAGAAAGGCCGAGTGCTGCGCCCCACGCAAAGGTCATCGCGTCAAGCGGGTAGCCTAGGAATCCAAAGCCGATGATCTGGTTTGCCAGCCAGCCTAATGCGGAGAGCACAAAGGCATTACGCGGCGCGAGCGTAATTGCTGCAATTGCCGCCAAGCCTGCGAAAGGCATCCCGCAGGCCAGCGCGAAACTGAACAGGATCGCGACGGTAATCAGTACGGGCATCCATAGCGGCGACTGGTGGGCTTGGGTCGACATGGTTTGTTCAAGTATTTCGTTGGTCGTACTCTATCAGCTTGTACGGACAGCTTCCAGTTCAGTCTATGGGGAGAACATACTGGTGATCGGGGTAATCATATCCCCTAAACATCCGCTTTTTTTCAAATCGCATACCGAGTTTTTCCAGTACCCTGACTGAAGTATGGTTGTTGGGATCAACGATTGCGATAATGCGTTTCTGCCCGGAGTTCACCGCGTCGCCCTTGAGGAGACCCATCGCCGCTTCGGTCGCATAGCCTTGGCTCCACACCGCCCAAACGAGCCGAAATCCAAGCTCTAATTCGTGAGATGCGTTACGCTTCGGGTTGTTGAGGAGGCTGACATACCCGATCACTTGGCAGTCAGTTCGACGTTCAATAGCTATGTATCCGGGAATTCCCGCACTTGAAATCGCGTTGTCTAACCAGTTTCTTTGGTCTGCGCAGGTGAGCGGTCCGTTATCGCTGAAACGCATGACCTTCGGATCGCCAAGTATCGCATCCAAGCTTTGCAGATCGGCACGCTTCCACGGTCGAAGAATGAGACGGTCTGTCGTTATCATGGGCACACGACTTACCCTGAAGACTGGTCGCCGATGACATGACATATCTGCCTATCATCAGACAGGTGACATGCGCACCCGCTTTGGCCTATAGGGACGCGAGGATCGGGAAATCCTTCTCAAAACAGAGTTCGCGAAGAAGAGTTGAGGGCATCGACATGGCCGACAATTGGACACCTGACAGCTGGCGGAAACTGCCAATCAAGCAGGTTCCGAATTATCCGGATGCTGCCAAGCTGGCGGAAACGGAGGCGCGACTGGCGTCTTTTCCACCGCTCGTGTTTGCTGGTGAAGCGCGGTCGCTGAAAGCTCATCTCGCTGATGTCTCCAACGGCAAGGCGTTTTTGCTGCAGGGTGGCGACTGCGCGGAGGCGTTTGCTGAGCACGAAGCCGACAACATTCGCGATTTTTTCCGCGTGTTTCTGCAAATGGCGATTGTTCTCAACTACGGGGGCTCAAAACCGGTCGTAAAGGTGGGCCGGATTGCTGGGCAGTTTGCAAAGCCCCGGTCGTCGGACATTGAGAAAAAGGGCGATGTCGAACTGCCGTCTTACCGCGGCGACATCATCAATGGGATTGAGTTCAACGAGGGGTCACGGATCCCTGATCCCGAGCGCCAGATCATGGCCTATCGCCAGTCCGCGGCGACGCTGAACCTGCTCCGTGCTTTTGCGCAGGGCGGATACGCCGATCTTGAAAATGTTCACGAGTGGATGGTCGGGTTTATTGCCGATAGTCCGCAGGGCGAGCGGTACCGTCAGCTTGCAGATCGGATCACCGAAGCCATGGCATTCATGCGGTCCATCGGCATTACGTCTGACCAGTATGCGCGGCTGCGCGAGACAGACTTCTTCACCAGCCATGAAGCACTGCTGCTTGGTTATGAAGAGGCGATGACGCGGATCGATTCCACGTCTGGTGACTACTTCACCACGTCTGGCCACATGATCTGGATTGGTGACCGCACCCGCCAGCATGACCACGCGCATATTGAATTCTGTCGCGGTGTGAAAAACCCGATTGGCTTGAAGTGCGGTCCGTCGCTTGAGCCCGACGATATGCTAAACCTGATTGACGCGCTGAACCCGCAAAACGAAGCCGGTCGGCTAACCCTGATTGCGCGCTTCGGCCACGATAAGGTGGAGGCGCACCTGCCGAAGCTGATCAAAGCGGTTGAGCGCGAGGGCAAGAAGGTCGTTTGGTCATGCGATCCGATGCACGGCAACACAATCACGGCCAATGGCTACAAAACACGGCCGTTTGATCGCGTTTTGGCCGAGGTGGAGCGCTTCTTTGATGTTCACGCAGCAGAAGGCACCTATGCCGGCGGCGTGCATGTGGAGATGACGGGCAAGAACGTTACCGAGTGCATGGGCGGCGCGCGCGAAATCACCGAAGATCAGCTGCAAGATCGCTACCACACCCATTGCGACCCTCGACTGAATGCCGATCAGGCGCTGGAATTGGCGTTTTTGATTGCTGAGCGGCTAAAGAATGGCCGCGCCAGACAGACGCTCGAAGCGGCTGAATAACACAGACCGATAGCCTGCCTTTCATTTTTGAAAGGCAGGTTTCGCCTCTGTATCACCGAGTTGATTGGGCATACCTTGAGATTTTTCGCTGAGTGCGATTTTTCGTTTCAGCTTGCTGACAACGGCGAAACTGGCGAAAATCCAAGCGAAACTGCGCTGTTCTTCGCTGTTTAGGGGATCATTCCAGTCTCCGGAGACAGTCGGGGCGTTGTTGCTATCGGTTTTTCCTGAGTACACGGAGAAGTATGGGAACATAGTTGCACCTTTCGTTTCTCCGAGTATCGCGCTAGCAGTCCGTGCTTTGTAGACGCGGCAGCGAAAGGCAAATTTCAAAAATGAAAGATGTAGATTGGGAAGCACTGCGTCTTTTTCTCGTGATCGCAGATACGGGAAGTCTCGCCGCTGCAGCCAATGCAACCGGCATCAGTGCACCAACGCTTGGACGCCAAATGGCAGCGCTGGAAAAGTCGCTTGGACGCAAGATCTTCATACGGCACCAGCGCGGTTATGAACTGGCAGCCGATGGTAAAGAGCTACGTGAACAAGTTCGCAAAATGCAGCTGATTGCTGACGATGTGAATGCGTGGCGCGGCGGTGCCTATCAACTGCCAAACGTGACTATTTCGGCGGGCACGTGGTTTTCGCGGTTTTTGGCCCAGAACCTAAACGCGCTTTGGACGCCTGACGACGATTTTCGGCTATGTTTTGCCAGTTCGGAAGTGCGGCTCGATCTAGAGCATCGGGAAGCTGACATTGGGTTGCGCAACGCTCGTCCGCAGTCTGGAAATTTGGCAGTCCGTCGCGGTGCGACCGTGACTTTCGCGCCTTACTGCGCCACGGGTTTCGACTTTGAAAAGCACAATAATTGGGTTTCTCTTGGTCGGGAGCATGCGATGGCGCCTTCTGGCCAGTGGGTGCACCTGCAGCCTGAATTGTGGATATCGACTTGGGTTTCTGCACCGCACATGCTTTTGGAAGCTATACGGGCCGGAGCGGGGCAGGGCGTGTTACCCTGCTTTGTGGGCGATGCTGATCCGCAGTTGAAGCGGAGCGGGAACCTGATCCCCGAGTTGGAGCATGTGATGTGGATTGTGATGCACGATGATGAACGCCACCGACCGGAAAAGCGCGAAGTGATTGAGCGGCTGGTTAAGCTGTTAGGTGCAAACATGCCTTTGTTTTCGGGCGAGACGGCCGGTATGCGTTCTAGGGTGGCTTTGATCTGACATGAAGCGAATAATTTCAGCCTTTTATAATTCGGTCGCTGGCTTTCGGCATCTGGTTCGCCACGAAGCTGCCTTTAAAGAAGAGTGCATTCTGTTTGTAGTGGCGCTGCCGATCGCATGGTGGATCGCGCCGACGGTAACGCAGTTTTTGCTGCTGATGTCAGTGATCGGTCTGATTATGATTGTAGAGGTGCTCAACACTGCCATCGAGAGCGTGTGCGATGCGCTGACGACGGAGTTTGACGCGAATGTAAAAGTTGCCAAAGACGCAGGCTCACTTGCCGTGCTCATGGCAGCGGTCATTGCCATCTTTGTCTGGCTTTCCGCGATTTTGGCGTTTCTGGTTCGTTAGGTTTTGACCGTTTCGGTGCGGCGCGATAGATCGCGGATATGACCTCAGCACCCGACACGCTTCGCATCGCCATTGCCCAATTGAACCCCACGGTAGGGGACGCTTTGGGCAACATTGAAAAAGCCCGTGAAGCGCGGGCTGATGCGGCCAGGCAGGGCGCGGATCTGGTGGTCTTCACTGAATTATACGTGTCAGGCTATCCGCCGGAAGATCTGGTGATGAAGCCCGCGTTCTTGGAAGCGTGTGAGCGCGCAGTTGCAGACTTTGCAGCCGATACCGATGACGGTGGGCCCGGCGTGATTATCGGCGTGCCGCTGGCTCGAGGCGACGAGCGGCACAATTCGATCATGGTGCTCGACGGCGGTAAGATCACGGCTGAACGCCACAAGGTTGATCTGCCAAATTATGGCGAGTTTGACGAAAAGCGCGTGTTCCATGCCGGGCCGATGCCGGGGCCGGTCGATTTTCGTGGGGTGCGGATTGGCATCCCGATTTGTGAGGATATTTGGGGCGATCTTGGCGTTTGCGAAACACTTGCTGAAAGCGGCGCGGAAATTCTGATCTCGCCGAATGGCTCACCGTACTATCGCGAAAAGATGGATATTCGTCACCAGGTCGTGATCCGTCAGGTGATCGAGAGTGATCTGCCGCTGATCTATGCCAACCAACTTGGCGGACAGGATGAATTGGTGTTCGATGGTGCGAGTTTCGCCTTCAACGCAGACCGTCAACTGGCCTTCCAGATGAGCCAGTTCGAAGAACAGGTTACCGTTACCACGTGGAGGCGCGTCAATGACGGCTGGTCGTGTTCTGACGGGCCACGCTCACGGATTCCGGACGGCATGGAAGCAAATTACCGCGCCTGCATGCTGGGATTGCGTGACTACGTGAACAAGAACGGTTTCAAGAACGTTGTGCTCGGCCTTTCGGGCGGCATCGACAGCGCGATTTGCGCGGCGCTTGCCGTTGATGCGCTTGGCGAAGAGCGACTTCGGTGCGTGATGTTGCCTTACGAATACACGTCCGAAGATTCCCTCAAAGATGCTGCCGATTGCGCGAAGTTACTGGGCTGCCGCTATGACATCGTGCCGATCCACAAACCGGTGGAAGGATTTACCGCGGCGCTTGCTGATCTGTTCGCAGGTACGAACGAGGGCGTCACGGAAGAGAATTTACAGTCGCGTACACGTGGTACGACGCTGATGGCGATCTCCAACAAATTCGGATCGATGGTGGTCACCACAGGCAACAAAAGCGAGATGTCGGTGGGCTACGCCACACTCTATGGCGACATGAATGGCGGCTTTAACCCGATTAAGGACGTCTACAAGATGGACGTTTACGCTATGAGCCGTTGGCGCAATGAGCACACACCGCCGGGCGCACTTGGTCCGACGGGGATGGTGATCCCGCAAAACATTATCGACAAAGCGCCGTCAGCAGAATTGCGTCCCGATCAGACCGATCAGGACTCACTGCCCGAATATCCGGTGCTCGATGACATTCTTGAATGTCTGGTAGAGAAGGAAATGGGCGTGGATGAGATCGTGGAACGTGGTCACGCGCCTGATCTGGTCCATCGCATCGAGCACCTGCTTTACATCGCCGAATATAAGCGTCGACAGTCGGCGCCGGGCGTGAAGCTGACACGGAAGAACTTCGGACGGGATCGACGGTATCCGATTACGAATAGGTTTCGGGATCGGGGCTAAAGTCCCGCAAGGGTCATTATTTCATCGCGTTGCCTATTTTTTTAATTTGAAAGCGTAAACCACGCTGCTCTAGCTTTTTGAGGTGTTTATCGCATTGTGGCGCACGACACACTTCTTCCCAAGCAAAGTAGCTCGTGATTCCGGATAGAAATCCTATCCGAAGACGAGCGCGTGTATTCAAAATGTAGGAGCGTAGTCATGTCAAAACACGAAAAAATTGAATCCAACCAGTCTCAAATGCTTTCCAATCAATCGAAATTTTTGGCGGAGCAAGCTACCCTTCTCGCAAATCAGCCAGCGCTTAAGTCAAATCAAAAACGGATGATTTCCAACCAAGAAGGTTTCATTGAAAATCAATCTGGTTTGCTTGGCAATCAGCCAACGCTGAAGTCAAATTAAAAGCAGATGATCGATAATCAGGAAGCTTTTATTGGAAATCAGGACACGTTGTTGGAAAATCAGCCAAAGCTGAAATCCAATCAAGCGAAAATGATCTCTAATCAGAGCAATTTCATCGAGAAGCAGTCTACTCTGCTGGAAAATCAGCCTGCGCTACTCAGCAATCAGGCGAAGATGATTGGTAACCAAGAGAACTTCATTGCAGTGCAGGGCACGCTTCTGGAGCGTCAGCCAATATTAATCGAGAACCAAAGTAAGATGATTGCGAACCAAGAGGCATTCTTGGCCAATCAGGAGCAGATGCTCGAGAAGCAGGCAAAAATCATGGACAACCAAGACAAGATTTTAGCAAACCAAGCCAAGCTCAAAAAGTGATCACCGCCTGATATTTCAGCCGCCCGAGCAATTCGGGCGGCGCTCCACGCTATGGTCTGGCGGCTCAACGCCTG
Organism: Pseudomonadota bacterium; assembly: GCA_038745535.1. Classification (GTDB taxonomy): domain Bacteria; phylum Pseudomonadota; class Alphaproteobacteria; order Rhizobiales; family Rhizobiaceae; genus JBCDLI01. The sequence continues at coordinate 20,485 of JBCDLI010000030.1, forward strand.
ATCGTCGGGTAGACTGTTAATGCCATTTTTGGGCGCCAACATCGCTACGCGTTGCGCTTACATTCTCGCAATCTTGAGATCACAGGCAAGCAGTTCTCTCGCAATGCGCTTGTTGCACTGAAAAACAATGCCGAATGGACCGCATCAGGCGCAATCGTTTTTCCTATTTGAAGTCCGATGTGAAATCCCATTTTCTTTCCTAAAGCGTGAACTTGCGACAGTTTGGCGGTGTCGTTGATCAATGTTCAACGGCTGGTTCGCAACCCCAAGCGTGAGTAAAAAACATGTCGAACGCGCCAATCTCTGAAATTCCCTCTGGCCAACTACAAGCTGAAATCGCCAGCTTCGATACGGGTATGCCCATTATTGAAGAGCGTGCGCCGGAGCCGATTTGGTGGACGGGCACTGCGCCCATTGCACCGTCGGAGTTTCAGATAGATGCGCGTGAGTATGCCGCTGACGCTGGCGAATTGTGGGAGAATAAAGCGCTCGCCAAGCGCATGCAGGAAACATTTGAGCGTGTGGGCTTGGTGCATGTCATCAACACCGGTCTCGACGACATTACACCGATGCGCGAACTCGCTAAGCACGTCATCCAGACGGATATGGACTATAAGGGCGGCGCCAACCCTCGCGATGCATTGCAGAAAAACGTCTATGAGATTGGCGCGCCGCTTCCAGCTTGGCTGCACTATCACCATGAGATGGCGTATGTGGGCCACAGCACGTCAATGCTGGGCTTCCTTTGTAAGCAGGCGACACCCGGCAAGGGCCAGACCTTCGTGTCTGACAATGTGAAGGCGACCGATGCGATCCTCGCGACGCCGTTTGGCCAAAAGCTAAAAGACCACGGTCTTTGCTACCACCGGAAGCTGACAAACCGCGATGCTTTTGCCGAAGATGACAATTCGGGCATCTACAATCATTGGCAGAAGTCGATGATGACGGAAGACCCTGCCGAAGCGGAAGCGGCATGTCAGGCACGCGGACTGGAGACCGAATGGGGTCCAAATCGACTACTCATCACGCGCTACTACACCTCTGCGTTTGAGTATTTTCCGGGTCTGGATCGCAATTTGCTGTTCTCAAGCATTGCGGACGATTCAGTCTGGTTCGATGCGTGGCCGAACGTCATGCACCTGCCCCATGACGAGCGCCCGCTTAAACTAACCTTCGGCAATGGCGAAGAAATCACCGCCGACGAAGTACGCCAATTCATCGATGTTTATGACCAATTCGGCATGCCGATTGAGTGGGCGAAGGGCGACATCGCGATTGTGTGCAACTATCGCTTTGCCCATGGCCGTCCGGCTATCCACCTTGAGCCAGGCGAGAAGCGTGAACTCGGCGTGATGATTGGCGCTGCATTTGAGCGCGTGGAAACGCTGCCGAACAAGTGGTGAAGCTCAGAAGTTTCGCTCGTGGCATTTTCGAACCGTGGCGACGAGTTGCGGCTCGTCATCCTCATAGCGACAGAGCCATGCTGCATTCACGTAACCTTGCTGTGTGGTTTTCTTCCGGAAGTGCCTGAATTCGATCTTGAACCAATAGTGCCCGTCCTCGAAATGGTCGGCATTCTCAAGAATTGTGATTTTACTGCTCGCGCCTAGGTCGCCAATTTTCGGGCTATCCGGATTGGGCTCTTCGTGGAGCATAAACCAACCTTCTCCGACCGCCGCGTAGGTTTTCCATTCGTGCGGTAGGTCTTCGCCGTAGAACGCAAGTTCTCTGACGTTTTCCTCGGTTTGATAGCACTGCACCTTGCCTTCGGGGTGTGAGAGCGTTGCTACTGGCGGTGACACGCCGAGCTTCCAATCACCGTCCGCGAAGCCATAGGTATTTTCTTCGTCGGGGGCAGACGGGAGACTGATTTCTCCGTTTGTGGACGTCTCAATGTAGGCGGTTTTCCATTCGATGTCGAAACCGATGGTCGCTTCGAAGTCGCCGTCGGCGCACGCGATTTCCACACCCGGTGACGCGAGTGCCACGGTGCAAGATACCGCGACCGCACAGGTCGACAGGGCGAGCATTTTCATCATGGTGGTTTTCCTCCCGATCGCATAAGCAGCCTAGGCGCTAATCTGACCGCGCACAATGATTGGCAAACCATGCTTTCTTTCATTCGCGATAACGCCCGATGGATCGTTGGGGGCTTTTTGCTGACCTTTTTTTCTTCCTTCGGGCAGACGTTTTTTATTGCGCTGTCGGCGGGGGAAATTCGCGCTGAATACGGCCTCAGTCATGGCGATTTCGGGGCGCTTTACATGGTTGCGACACTGGCTAGCGCGCTGACGCTGCCTTGGCTCGGCAAAATCGTAGACACGTTCAGCGCTGCGACAGTGGCTTTGATCATTATGCCGTTCCTCGCGCTTGGCGCGCTCGGCATGGCGTTTTCTACCCATATCGTTTTCCTGGTCGTCGTCATCTACATGCTGCGGCTGTTCGGACAGGGCATGATGACGCAAAACGCGCTCACGGCGACGGGCCGCTGGTTTGCCGCAAATCGGGGCAGGGCGGTGTCTTACGTGGTGCTTGGCCATAATACCGGAGAAGCGTTGCTGCCCATCGTGTTCGTGGCGCTTGCAGCGGCGATCGGTTGGCGCAATTCATGGGTGTTGGCTGCTCTGGTGCTTGTGGTTTTCGCTCTTCCCGCAATTTACGCCCTCGTCCGCGTTGAGCGTGCGCCGCAATCAATAGCAAGGAGCGATGGCACGCCGGTCGTGCGAGATTGGACGCGGGCGGAAGTGCTCCGGGACGCGCCCTTTTGGCTGCTTCTCCTTGGCGTCCTTGCGCCCGCATTCATCGGCACGACGATCTTTTTCCATCAGGTCTATCTCTCCGAAATTCGGGGCTGGCCGCCGGAACTGTTTGCCGCTGCGTTTGCCGTGATGGCAGCGACAACGATCACCTTCGCGCTGATCAGCGGGGTGCTGATCGACAAGTTTTCAGCGCTGCGCCTGTTGCCGACATTTCTCATTCCGTTGGCGCTTTCCTGCATCGTGCTCGGTCTCTTCGGGCAGGCGTGGGCGCCGTTTGTGTTTATGGCGTTGATGGGTGTCTCCTACGGGTTTTCATCGACGCTTTTCGGTGCTCTGTGGCCGGAAATTTACGGGACCAAACATCTCGGTGCCATCCGGGCGGTGATCGTTGCAATCATGGTTTTTGCAACCGCCGCAGGGCCGGGCATCACTGGATATTTGATTGATGTCGGCGTGGCGTATCCCGCGCAAATCATGGCGATGGGTGTCTATTGCATTGCCATGGTGGGGTTGATGACAGCGGTCTCGCGCCACCTGATTGCGCGGCTGGCCAGCGACGATGCGGCTTTGCTTGCAAAGGCTTGATCAAAGCGATACGCGCACCGCATGTCTGTTATCGTTCGTTTCGCCCCGTCGCCGACGGGTTATATCCATATCGGCAATCTTCGCACCGCGCTCTTTAATTGGCTGTTTGCCAAGCAGCGTGGGGGGCAATTTGTGTTGCGCTACGACGATACGGACACCGCGCGTTCCAAGCAGGAATTTGCTGAGCAAATCGCTGTCGACCTTGGCTGGATTGGGATTGAACCGCATCGCGTTGAATACCAGTCAAAGCGTATGGAGGCCTATGATGCGGCTACTCAAAAGCTGAAAGACGCAGGGGTTCTCTACCCTTGTTATGAGACACCGGAAGAGCTTGAGCGCCGTCGCAAAATCCGGCTTTCACGCAAGCTGCCGCCCGTCTACGGGCGCGAGGCGCTTAAGCTGACGGACGACGAGAAAGCCGCGTTTGAAGCGGAAGGCCGCACGCCGCACTGGCGCTTTTTGCTGCCGAACCATGACGGTGATCCATTCGTGACCAAGCGCACGGAAGTGACTTGGGACGACGCGGTGCGTGGGTCACAAACGGTCGATTTGGCGTCCATGTCCGATCCGGTTTTGATCCGAGGCGATGGTAGCTATCTCTACACCCTGCCGTCGGTGGTTGACGACATTGATATGGGCGTGACCCATATCATTCGTGGCGACGATCATGTGACGAACACCGGCGCGCAGATAGCTGTTTTCAACGCACTCGATGCAACCGCGCCTGCGTTCGGTCACCACAATTTGCTCACGACTGCCGACGGAAGCGGATTGTCCAAACGCACAGGCGCGCTTTCGATCATGAGCCTTCATGAAGCCGGATATGAACCGATGGCAGTCGCAAGCCTCGCGGTTCTTACGGGTAGCTCGGCAAATATCGAAGCGAAGTCGGATATGGACGCGCTGGCCGATGCATTTGAAATTTCAGCGACCACAAAGTCGGCAGCGAAATTCGATCCAGCTGACATCGCTACGCTGAATGAGCCGCTGGTGCATGCATTGGAATTTGAAGATGTGAAAGATCGGCTTCTTAACGTGGGGATCGATACAACGAGCGCAATCGCGGAACAGTTTTGGCTCTGGGTACGTGACAACGTAAAGCTTGTTTCCGATGCAGGTGAGTGGTGGCCAGTCGTGACCGATAAGCCATCCACTGACGAAGCAAATCCTCCGGATGATATCGAGTTTCTGCGGCAGGCGTTTGATATGTTGCCCGAAGGCGAGCCAACCCGCGAAACGTGGTCAGCTTGGACCAGCGACGTGAAGAAGGCGACTGGCCGGAAGGGGGGTGGACTATTCAAGCCCCTGCGGATTGCACTTACTGGGCGAAAGTCGGGCCCTGAGATTCAAGGTCTATTGCCGTTGCTGGGTCGGGAAGAAATTCTGGCAAGACGACCCTGACCTCTTCACCTGCTGATACGAGTTGCAGGTTGTTATCTTCAGACGCGGTGTCACCAACCATCATGGCAATCATTTTCGCTGTGAGACCCAGCGCCGAATTCATTTGCGTTTCAAAATCACCCACCCGATCGGGGCGATCGGCCGGAATTGCAGTTCGCGAACCCGACTGTGTGCGAAATGCGACCGAGATCGGTGATGTCGATTGGGGTGCATTTTCTTCAGTTGCTTCGGCGGTTTGGCTTTGAGGTGCAGCGCAACGGGGCGCCACGCTCTGATCGGTATTCGGCGCCGATTTCAAATAGGCAAATGCAGTGGGTAAGGCCGTGTATAGCTTTCCGCTCTCGTCGCGCATTGCCTCGCTCTCTTCATCGGGAAGCCGATGGGCAAAGGCGCGCGTTTCTGAGCCCGGACACAGTCTTTCGCAGCTTTTGGAAGCATTCTTATAGTTTGGAACGCCGGTGTCGAAACCAATAGGGAAAAAGAACCCGTCGGCGATACGCACGCACATGATCCGATAGCCTTGGGTGAGGTTTGTTGGTGCCAGCGGTTCAACACCGGTGCCAGATCGATTTTTGCGATTGACCACAACTGAACGGCGCGGGCGGTTGCCGTTCGCTGCTTTCGTTCGCGGCGACGCGCTCGCAGTGCGCACGTTTTTCTTCTTCCCGCGAAGGCGATCTAAAACATTCACGCGACGGTCGCATCCCAGGCTGCGGATTTGCCGCTCGACAGAACGCTTCCGCGAGGTGCTGCCACTGCGGCGGGCGTATCGATCACGTCGTGATTTCAGGCTCGCCGCGTTGCTGCGCATCTTCTTGAGCGTTGAGGACAGTGTTCGGCACGTGGCTGAGCGTGATCCCCGGCACCGGTTTTGGCGCATGCCGCGTTCGGCAATTTTTATCTGCTGCAGTTGGCGTTTGTAGGCTTGGTCATATCTGCGGTACTGGCTTGGATTGCCTCGACTGCCGCGAGACAGTGACGCCAGCTCGGATTTTAATGCGCGGCATTGTCGTGAGTTGGCTTCAGCACTGTTGTGAGAGGCCGCAATGCTGCCGAGCGCAATGCTGACGATCGCCAGAATGCGCACGACGGCACAGCGAAAACCCAATACACTCGACATTACAAAACTCAACGCCCGCGAGAATACTCGCATGCTGGGAGCGCGCAGCATAGTAACTCGCCCCCAAAATGCTGCACTGCGCCATATATGGCACAGTCCGTTTAAGGCGCGATGACAGTCGCCCGTTGACTTGGTGACATGCTTAACGGTGGATCAAAAAAGCACATCTGACTAACCCCAAAGGTCTGGCTCGGGAGGGGAGACGGTGTCGCCGTTGTAAGTCAGTGATTGTTTTCGATCCGTAGCGAGGAGAAGCGGTCCGTCGAGATCGACGAAGTGCGCGCTCTGCGCCAAGAGCACGGCCGGGGCCATCGCGAGCGACGTGCCGACCATGCAGCCGACCATGACGCCAAAGCCAAGTTCACGTGCCCGGGTTTGCATTTTTATGGCCTCGGTCAGCCCGCCGGTCTTGTCCAGCTTGATATTTACATACTCGTACTTGCCGATAAGCGCTTCCAAGTCTTCTGTCGTGTGGGCGCTTTCGTCGGCGCAAATTGGGACCGGTGACTGTAATTCGAGCAGCACTTCATCTGCGTTTGAAGAAAGTGGCTGTTCGATGAGAGCTGCGCCGCAATCTGCCGCAACAGAAAGAAGGTCTGCCAAATCGTCTTCCTCCCAGCCTTCGTTTGCGTCGATGATCATTTTGGCCGCTGGCGCGTTTTTCCGCACGGTGTTCATGCATGCGATGTCGTCGGCACCACCAAGCTTAATTTTCAAAAGCGAGTGCTTCTGTGAGGCTTCTGCCGCCGCTAATCCCATCTTTTCAGGCGTGTCGAGTGAGAGCGTGAAGGCGGATTTAAGCGCTTTTGGAGTGCTAGTCCCAAGTCTGCTGTGAACGCGTTCGCCCGAAATCTTCGCTTCAAGGTCATGCAAAGCGCAATCGAGTGCATTGCGCGCTGCGCCAGCGGGAAGCTCTGAACATATTTCGCTCACATCAGAGATGGTGAGTTTTTGTGAGGCGATTGGTGCGAGCTGTGCAGCCACAGAAGTGATCGTCTCACCATATCGCGCGTAGGGAACGGCTTCTGCCCATCCGCGTTCTCCTGCTGCGGTAAAAAGTGAGACGGTGATGACATCTGCGCTTGTTTTTGCCCCGCGTGCAATTCGAAAACTGCCTTTGATCGCAAAGCTCTCTGCCGTGACGCGACATGAAATAAGTTGTTTCGATTCTCGAAAATCCATGGCGCAGCTTAGCAAATCCGGTCACGGTGTTGCCATAGTGCCGCAGACATGTCTTTGGCCGATGGATAACAGTTGCCCATGAGTTCGAATATCGCAGACATAGGCGCGGGGTCGGCAGCAAAGCTTGAAGCGCGGGCAGTGCCAACGGTTGAAGCGGAATCGCCCAGTGTGCGAGCGGTCACGCTTCGCCTCCACGGCACATGGAATACATTTGCTGCCGATGTTGCCGACAAGCGGTTGCGTGCGGTGGATGTTAAGCACGCGCAAGGCGTAATCATCGACACATCCGGTATTGAGATTTTGGATACCGCCGGCGCTTGGTTGCTTGATCGCTATGCTAGAGAACTTCGGTCCAACGGCGTCACGGTCGACATTGAGACCACGCGGCGTCGACACGACACTCTGCTTCAAGCGGTGTCGTCGCTTGCTGAACCAAGTGAAGACAATTCCGGTCGCAAACGTTCGAAGGGGGCGGTCAACGGGGCACTTTCTGCAATTGGTAGTCTGGTTTATGCCCTGCGCCGCGATGCGCTGATGGGTTTGCACATTCTGGGTGCAGCAATTTCGGGTCCGCAACTAAAGGCCGGGCGTCCGAACCGTATGTCCTGGGCACCGTTGATTGCACAGATTGAGCAAACAGGTGTTCGAGCGATCCCGATCATCATGCTGATGTCGTTCATCATCGGTGC
>JBCDLI010000031.1:0-27083 GCA_038745535.1 Pseudomonadota bacterium
GACTCATCGCATCCTGGGGCTGGAGCAGGTCCCAAGGGTATGGCTGTTCGCCATTTAAAGCGGTACGTGAGTTGGGTTCAGAACGTCGTGAGACAGTTCGGTCCCTATCTGCCGTGGGTGTAGGAATATTGATAGGATCTGTCCCTAGTACGAGAGGACCGGGATGGACGTATCTCTGGTGGACCTGTTGTCGTGCCAACGGCATAGCAGGGTAGCTATATACGGAACGGATAACCGCTGAAGGCATCTAAGCGGGAAACCGACCTAAAAACGAGTATTCCCTTAGAGTCGTGGAAGACGACCACGTTGATAGGCCGGGTGTGGAAGCGCAGCAATGTGTGAAGCTTACCGGTACTAATAGCTCGATCGACTTGATTGTTCTCATTGCTCGTGTTCACGCAAGCGGCTGCAAAGACCAGATGCGCGTTGTGTTGCGTACGTACACAACGCTGCATTCTTGCAATTGGTGCGCAATTTGCTTGGCTTCTTATTTCATGTGTTTAACCGACCTGGTGGTTATTGCGGGGTGGCTGCACCCGTTCCCATGCCGAACACGGCCGTGAAACGCCCCAGCGCCGATGGTACTTCGTCTTAAGACGCGGGAGAGTAGGTCGCTGCCAGGTCTGATAAATACATGTTCCAGCTTCATCTTCTTTTCGTATTCGCCTCGTCGGTGTTTTTGCAAGCGGGGCTTACGCGCTCTTAATTTTTATCGCGGTCCCTCGTGGTATTTTGCGGTGCAAGATAGCCTTTTGGGACCTCGCAATTTGCCCGTCAGGCAAACTTCTTGGCAATTGTTTTGCGATTGTCTGTCAGTTTGGAGTTCGCATACGAACTTTACGATTGGCGCGGGGTGGAGCAGCCCGGTAGCTCGTCAGGCTCATAACCTGAAGGTCGCAGGTTCAAATCCTGCCCCCGCAACCAAATTCAATTTTCCTCGATAAAATACGTGGCGCACATCACCGCGTGCGCGTTGGTGCGCATCTAGCCATATCATTAATGGTGTTGGATCGTCGGTCGAAAACCTCTCGTCGATTGCTCCGCGATGCGACTGTCGTGCAACGCGCAATTGCCTGACGGTTCTGCGGTCGCGCTTTGCTTGCCTTGGGTTCAAATCCTGCCCCCGCAACCAACCTCAATTGTCAAAGAAAAATGAGTGCAAGGCGGCAGCCAATTCGCGTAGCGAAATGGTGAGAGCCATCTGATAGCAGTAGGAGACAGTTGGATCGTCGGTCGCAAACCTCTCGGCACTTGCTTCACTCTCGTCGATTGCTCCGCGATGCGACTGTCGTGCAACGCGCAATTGCCTGACGGTTCAGCGCAGGCGCTGCGCAGACTGATCCTGCAAATCTGACCAGCTTCTGCAAATCTTCAGCAGTGACGCGTTCAACGTCACAGGTTTGTTAAAACAACAATTTACACCCGAGCGTTTCGTGGAAGGCATTCACCAATTCTTTTGCGTTTTCGGCTGCAATATATTGGCCGCCGGTTCGATCGGCGAGGCATCGCGCGACCGTCTCGGCATTTTCATAGGCCTCGTCGTTTTCATTGCTCCAGGCAAAGAACTCGCCGCGCACTTTAAAGCCAATCACGTGTACGGTGTAGGGGCCGCCCGCTAATTCGGCTGCCAATTGGCATGGCATCCCCATGCATGTTTCTTTGCCATCGGTGACGACGACCACGCTGCCGGTTGGCGATGTTTGTGAAAGCTCTGACACCGCGCGTTTAGTAGCTTCCGTCAGCGGCGTGTCTCCGGTCGGTACCAGCCTATTGACGGCGCCAATTATTCTTGGCGCGGCATTCCAAACAGGACCGAAATACAACTCAATGCCCGAACAATCGTCATCGCCGTTTGGGCCGTAGATCACCAATCCGATCCGCCTATCCTCAGCGATTGGCGGGATCGCCTCCTCAATCGCTCGTCGTGCTTCCAATATCCGGGGTTCGTCTAGGTTGTTAAAGCCCATTTCGGCCATCGACCCTGACCCGTCGAAAACGACGATGGCATCGTCGGTGCATACATCGCTTGCGAGGGATGGCAGCGTAACAGACATCGTCGCGACAGCAGTGATCAGCTTGCAGGCAAACCGCGTTCTCCTCATAACGTCCCTCCGCACCACGATTTCATTGATCAGCAGACACCTTTAGTAGCCTCAAATCCATGGGCTGTGCTGTGCGCCTTACGCAACTGCACCTTTACGCCACGACCTTAGCTAGAGGGCTCAACCCGAATAGCGATAGCCCTGACCGTGCACGGTTTCTATCACATCGTCTGCGAGGCGTTTGGGGTCAAGTTTGCGGCGAAGCGCAGTGATGTGTTGATCCAAGGCACGGCTGCTTGGGAAATAGTCGCGACCCCATCCCACATCATACAGCTCATCCTTGCTGACGACGAATGTTTGGCGATTGTGTAAATGTTTCAATATCGCGATGTCGCGCTGCGTTATATTCCGCGTTCCTAGATCGTCGACCACGGTCATCAATCCAGGGCAAACGGTGACCGGACCAAACGCAAATTCGTTGGGATCGCGCACTTTTGCGATTTCATCCTTTTTCCGGCGCATAACGAAAACAAATCCGGCAGCGACCAAAAGCTGAACGGCCACTAGACCTCCGATAAGGAGATACGTCGGCAACGTTCTATCATTTGGGTTCAACAGGCTTGGCGCAATGTCGAGAACGCGCGCCAAAGCCTGCCGATTGACACGCACACAGCGCAATGGCTCGCATCGGTAAAGGCTTGTTTCCGCCCCCAGCGCCGAAGCCCATGTGATGGAGTTCGACCGGCTTCTGAGCGCGTTTAACTGCGCAATATCGGCGATGATTGCATTCTCAGAAATGTGGAGCGGTTCTGGGGGATAAGTTAGCGTGCCATCCGCACGCCATGTGATAAGCGCTTCTATGACGTGGTCCGCTGCAATCGCCATGCGGGTTTGCGGAACATTTTCTTCGTCCCAATGTGAAAGCGTTTCCGCGATCAAGGTGTCAGCTTTTTTAAACGGATCAGCGTGAACAGCGGTGCAAAGCTGCATGAGGGCGAGCATCAAAAAAAGCGGTAGCTTAACCATGATCCACCGATGCCACACTCGAACGTCCTCCAGTCTCAGCTCATCTCTCGGGCTCTTTAAACGTGACGCCATAGGCTTCGTGGATGGCTTTGATGCGCCCGTCTTCCAACGCGTAGCGGATCGCGTCATCCACTGAATAGGACAGGGGGCGATAGCGAAAGTTGACGCCAACGCCGATGGTCCATTCAGAAACTGCGAAGCCCGGCAGAAGGGGCTCATGAATGCCAACGCCGTCGGCCAGCCCATGTTCAAGCTGGCTCAGCGGACCCATCACAGCCTTGGTCTCGCCTGCTGCTAAGGCCACCATTGCATCTTGAGTGGTCGTGTACCGACGCACATTCGCGTTTAATTGTCCGCGCGCAAAACTGCTTAGATAGAAGTCTGCGATGCTGTCGTTCTCAACGCCTACCGTATCAAAACGGAAATAGGCGGGAACCGGCTTCTCCTCTGGATATTCGTCCTCGCGGTAGGCAATCGCTATCGATTCACCTGCATACTGGCCTGTGAACACGACCTGTTCCACCCGGCAAGCAAATGACGGGTTCCACGGTACGCGCATCATGACATTGGCGATACGACCTCCGATCAATGCGCCTTTCCAAATGTTGAAACGTAAATCTGCTTCGAGTGTTTCGCCGGCGGCTACAAAATTAAACCGAGCATCAACGCCAAGGTCCTCGGCGATCAGCCGCGCGATCTCGATGTCGATACCTTTGGGTTTGCCTGCTTCGTCCCAAGAATAGGGAGGAAAATCCTCGTAGACCGCAAAGAGCATGTGCCCTTGATCGATGATTTGATCGAGTTCCTGCCCGACGATGTCGCGGCTTGCATTTTGCGGTTTAGGCTGCGGGATAAAATCCGCACAGGGGTCGTTTGATTGTGCATACGCGGGGCTCAAAAGCCCCGCGACAACAGAAACACTAAAAGCGAACGCTGCTATTTTCATCGATGCAATCCAGACAGTTTTGTCTAGTTTGCAGCAGACAATCCGATTGTCAAAGTGTCTGCAGCAGCTTTGAAACCAGTTGGGTCATCGGTAAGAATGCGCGCAGCACGGAAGGCCACGCTGTCTGCAACCGGCGCACCAGAAAGCGTTTCAATGCCGTCGGCAATGACCGACAACTCCGCGACAGTAGCGTCAATATCGGCATCGGACGCATCGTCCTGCCAAGCGACAAGTTTGTCTCGGATGACTGACAACTGCGGGCTTACCTCCGCCATCATGTCACCGTCTGGGCGCGTTTCAATGTAAACGCGGATGGCCCAACCAGCTTTTTGACCCAACAGATCACCAAACCCCGGCATTCTTGTGATGCCGTTTTGGGTGTATCCGTGGATGTAACGCTCCATGTACCATTCGTCGCCGTATTCGTCGGCTTCCAGATAGCGCAGGTCGGGTGCCAGGCCGCCTGAAACTGCCTCCAGCCCGTGGCAACGCGCGCAGTTTTGGTTGTATCCAGATGACCCAATGGACAATGCAGCCAACCAGGCCTCTTCGCTGATGTTGCCTACGCGGTAGGGGCTTTCGATCAACCACTCCTCGCCGACATCTGGCAAAGCATCTGTATCCACAGGCTGTGGTGATACGTCCCCATGGCTTAATGCTTGGGTCGCAATGCCAAATGTAAGCACTGCGTAACCAACCAACTTAATTGGTTTGAACATGCTCTCTCCTCCAATTTTCTCCTCCCGCGCAATTAATCGGGGAACGCTTATATGCGAAATCATACCATAGTCGGTAACCATTCGCTTGACACTGATCCCCTACCAAACGACGATTGACACGACATCAGGATCTCGTGGGGGGAGGATGTTCCGACAAATCTTGACGGCTGCCGCAGTTTCACTCGCAGGCAGTGCGTCCACTTTTGAGACCGATGCCTCGGCGCAAGACATCCCTGTGGCTTGGATCAAGGTTGAACGTGAGCAGCCGCCGACCTTATCAAATTTGGATCCCATCCCTGAAGATTTGGGGCTCGCAGGGTTTTTGACTGCTTTGAAAGACAATGAGACGACTGGTCGGTTTCTCGGTCAGAATTGGTCCGTTACAGAGCACTTCGCGGGACTAGACGACGATCCGCTTGATGCCGCTCGGACGGCTTTGGCAGGCGCACCGTTCATCGTAATCGATGCACCGGCAGAGGCTGTGTTAGCGATTGCGGATCTGCCGGAAGCGCAGGGCGCATTGATCTTCAACAGCGGGGCTGGCGAACCGTCACTGCGTGGTGATGCCTGCCGTGCGAATGTGGTGCACACGCTTCCATCGACCTCGATGCGGACAGACGCGTTAGCGCAGATGTTCACGAAGAAACGCTGGACTGACCTCGTGATGATCGCAGGCGGACAGCCCGATGATCAGGCGTTTGCCGAAGCCATGGAGGCCTCGCTAACCAAGTTTGGCCTGTCTTTGAAGGCGCGCAAAGAATGGCGTTTCGATGCCGATATGCGGAGAAACGCATCGCAGGAAGTGCCTTTGTTTACCCAGGACTTTGGCGACTATGATGCTTTGATCATCGCCGACGAACTTCACGATTTTGGTCGCTACGTGCTCTACAATACGTGGGAACCACGTCCGATTGCAGGGTCTGAGGGCGTGACCGCGGAGGCATGGGGACCGGTCGTTGAACAATGGGGCGCGGCGCAACTACAGTCTCGTTTTGAGGAGGCCCATGAGCGTGACATGCAGTCTCGTGACTATTCGGCGTGGGCCGCACTGCGTTCTATCGGAGAAGCGGTCACCCGAACAAAAGTTGCCGATGTCGAAACGATCCGCAGCTACATACTCGGTGACGAATTTGAACTCGCGGGCTTCAAGGGACGCCCGCTGACGTTTCGACAATGGAACGGTCAACTTCGTCAGCCGATACCACTCATGCATCCGCGCGCTTTGGTGGCAAATGCCCCGCTAGAGGGCTTCCTCCACCAGCGCACAGAGCTTGACACCTTGGGTTCTGACGAGCCTGAGAAAACATGCACAGCATTTGATTGATTGGGAGGAACCACTTCATGCTGAGAACAAGCGCATTTGTGCTCGCACTACTCGCGACCACGGCGGCGAATGCCGATGAAATATGGGTTTCCAATGAAAAAGACGACACGCTTAGCGTCATCGATGTGGAAACGCTGGAGGTCGTTCGTACCATTGATGTGGGAGAGCGCCCGCGTGGCATCACCTTCTCAAAAGACTTCTCGGTTCTTTATGTCTGCGCGTCAGATAGCGATACCGTTCAGGTGATCGATCCGGAGACCGGCAAGGTTCTTCATGAATTGCCATCGGGCGAAGACCCGGAGCAATTCGTCTTGCACCCAGATGACCGCCACCTCTATATCGCCAATGAAGACGATGCGATCACCACTGTAGTGGACACGGAATCGCGCACAGTTGTGGCGCAGATTGACGTGGGTATCGAGCCCGAGGGCATGGCGGTAAGCCCGGACGGTGCGATTGCGATCACCACGTCTGAGACAACCAATATGGCGCATTGGATCGACACCGAGAAGCAAGAATTGTTTGCCAATACGCTTGTCGACAGTCGCCCGCGCCATGCCGAGTTCATCAAGGATGGAGCGGAACTTTGGGTCTCTGCCGAAATTGGTGGAACGATTTCCGTATTTGACGTGGAAACGCAGACCGAGAAAGCGAAGATCGATTTTGAAGTTGATTGTGTTCACCCCGACCGCGTTCAGCCGGTTGGCTTTGAACTGACCGCAGGCGATACCCACGCGCTCGTTGCACTCGGGCCGTCAAACCATGTCGCGGTGGTGAATACCGAAACCTATGAAGTCGAGGATTACATCCTCGTCGGTCGTCGCGTCTGGCACATGGATTTCAACGCCGATCGTTCGCTCGCCTTCACGACCAATGGTGTCTCCGGCGACGTGACCGTTATCGATGTTGAAAAGCGCGAGGCGATAAAATCGATCAAGGTCGGGCGTTTCCCATGGGGCGCTGCGTACCGGCCGACGAGCTAACCTAAACAACCAATCAAAAAACATAAGCGGAGGAGAATTTATGTTTAAGATGCTACCGGCAGTTATCGCTGCACTTGCGATTGCGGTTACACCGGCGCTTGCCGATGATGACGACGATGATGATGGTTTCGGCCTTGCCGGTATCCTGTCTTCGGGCAACAAGGAAGATCTGGAGCCAATTCAACTTGGTGCGGGTATTCCGTTGACGTCTGCGCCATGGACGCTGAAATCGGGCACCTATTACGAGTTTGAAATCCAGGGCGATGGCAGTCAGGAATTAGGCCTGACGGGGCCGGAGTTCTTTCGTGCTATTTGGATTGATGAGATCGTAATTGAGGGTTTGGAAATTCGCCCGCTTGGCGTCGACTCGGTTGAGTTTGACGAGGCCGGTGAAATGGAAATCGGATTTGTCGCCATCAAGCCGGGCAGCTATTATCTCAAAGTCCCCGGTTCGACCGGAGAGACACAGCGGTTGGAAATTACAATCGAGTAATCGCGTCCTTTGACACTCAGTGTCTCTGACCTTAGTTTTTCCTACGGGGAAAAACGAGCACTTGAAGGGGTGAGCTTCGCGCTCACCCCTGGCTTTTGTGCGCTTCTTGGGCCAAACGGCGCCGGAAAGTCGACGCTCTTTGCTTTGCTCACCCGACTGCTGACCGCACCAGCTCGCGGTATTGAAGTCGCTGGTCACGACCTCCATCGCTCACCGCGCAGAGCGCTCGCAGAGATGGGCGTCGTGTTTCAGCAAACGACCTTAGACCTTGATCTAACCGTTCGACAGAACCTGAAGTATTTCGCGGCCCTGCATGGGCTTCGCGGGCAAGACGCCGCGACCCGTATCGACCGCGCACTAACCCGATTAGGAATGGCTGAGCGCGCTGCCGAAAAGGTGAGGGCACTCAATGGCGGCCATCGGCGTCGAACGGAAATAGCGCGGGTGTTGATCCATGATCCCAAAGTGCTGCTTCTCGATGAGCCAACCGTCGGCCTTGATGCGGCGTCGCGCGCTGCCATCACAGAACATGTCCACGGTCTGGCAAGTGAGGGGATGACAGTGCTTTGGGCGACCCATCTGACCGATGAGGTTTGGGAGGACGATCACCTGCTCATTTTGCATCGTGGGCGGCTTTTGGCCGATGGGGTGGCCAGAGACATTTCTGGCAATCGCACGCTGAGCGATCACTTCCTTGATGTCACCGGCCCGGCAGCGTCATGACTTGGCTTCCGTCACTCGTCGCGATTGTTTCTCGCGAAGGTCTGCGCTTTGTCCATCAGCGCGAGCGCTTTGTTGCCGCGCTTGTGCGTCCACTGGTTTGGCTGCTTGTGTTTGCTGCTGGATTTCGGGCAGCCCTTGGTCTGTCCATCACACCGCCATACCAGACTTATATCACCTATGAGGTGTATATCGTGCCGGGGCTTTGTGGCATGATCTTGCTGTTTAATGGCATGCAATCATCGCTTAGCCTTGTCTATGACCGTGAGATGGGCTCGATGCGGCTGCTTCTGACGTCGCCCATTCCGCGATGGTGGTTGCTTGGGTCCAAGCTTCTCGGGTCGTCGCTCGTGTCCATCGCGCAGGTCTACGTGTTTTTGTTGATCGCCGGACTGTTTGGGATATCGCTTCCCGCTGCCGGGTACATTTTTACCTTCCCGGCATTGTTGCTGTGCGGGTTCATGCTCGGCGCTCTGGGGCTGGCTCTGTCTTCATTTATCAAACAATTAGAGAACTTCGCGGGCATCATGAACTTCGTGATTTTCCCAATGTTCTTCTTGTCGTCGGCGCTCTACCCGCTTTGGAAAATGGCAGAAAGCTCGCGGCTTTTGCACGATATCTGCGCTGCAAATCCGTTTACACACGCGGTCGAACTCATACGGTTTGCGCTCTATGGCGAGTTCAACGCGACTGCGCTTGGATGGACCCTTGTCGCGACAATCGTGTTTTGCGCTGCGGCACTGTGGGGTTATGATCCCGCCCGCGGTTTGATGCGGTCGAGCAAGTGATTGAGATAATGCGCGATGGAAGTGCCCTTATGCGAGTTACCTACTGAAATCGACGCTATGCCATGCTAGTGTGGAGCCTTGGGAGGTGTTCATGAGAGCTTTTGCACTGGTCGCCAGTTTGGCGATGACCGTACCCGCTTTGGCGGACCCACCGCAGACCGTTGAAGATGAGTTGGGGATATTGAACCCACAAGATACTGGTCGCGAAATGTTGCAGCGTAAAATTGAGATGGGGGTGATTGATTCCGTTACATGTTCACTTGGGATTAATGCGACCAAGAACGATAACTTTGAGCTTGCTCGCAAACTGACAAAACTGTGTGCGGAAGCAGGTTACACCAAAGCCATGACGTGGATGAGCCAGCTTGAGAACAATGGCCTTGGTGGGGAGTATAATCCGGATGCATCGGCGACGTGGGACCGCCGCGCGGCAGAATTGGGCGATCCGGTCGGCCAATTTAACCATGGGCTGAACTTAATGCGCGGTCACGGAATTTCCCGTGATCAGGCATTGGGTAAGCAATTCATAGATCAAGCAGCCAACAGCGGACTTGCCATTGCCAAGCGCCTTCAAGGTTCAGGGTATGATCTGGAAGTGGTCACGCCGGACGCGGATAATTGGAAATATGGGCCCTTGTTTTAACGCTGTTTTGGACGCGCCCATTGCTTAGGTGCTGCTGCCCATTGTTTCGCGGCTCTCGCTTTTAATGGTCGCTGGCTTGCCGCCGAGCCTGATGATGCGGCTGGCCAAGCGCGTTGCTTCAGTTTCGGCATGGGTCACGAAAAGAGTAGTTGTGTTTTCTTCTGCGCGAAGTGCTTCAAAAACACCAAGCATCTCATCGACCAATTGGGGATCGAGGGAGACGAAAGGTTCGTCCATCAACAAAAGCTCTGGCTTAGATGCAAAAGCGCGCGCGAGCGACAAACGACGCTGCTGGCCAAGTGACATCTGACCAGGAAATAGCTCTGCGCACTGGGCAATGCCGACGCGATCCAACCAATTTGCCGCGACATCTCTCGTACACCCCGTCGCAAGCGTGATGTTGCAGATGGCTTTGCGCCACGGGAGCAGTGTCGGCTCTTGGAATACAAAAGCAAGGCGCGATGTGATCTGAAGCTTCCCGCGATACCCGGTTTCTAAACCAGCGAAAATCCGCAGCAGTGAGGTTTTCCCGATGCCAGAAGGACCGAGAATGGCCAAGGTCTCGCCCTGCTCGACATCGATAGATAAACGTCCAAGGACCTCGGTCTTTCCAAAACCGAGGCCCTCAAGATCAAGTCGTGCTATGCAATTTAGCGTGGCGCTCAACTGCCCGGCGCGAAGAATGTGCCGTCGGGCAGGCTCGTTGCATCCCCAACGAGGTCTGGTCCACCAACTTTCACCATGAGCTCCAACATCTTTTCAGCGGCGTCTTCATCCACCTTTGTTGATGTCGGAATGCCTGCCCGAAAGCCTGCTTTGAGCGCTTCAAACTGGGCGTCACTCTTAGCATTCATGCGATCGCGTATGCGATCCCACTCGGCGTCACCGTCGGCCAGTATCTTCTTTGCGGCCTGCGATGCTGCGGCAAGGCCAGCAACAAGTTCGGGCCGTTCACGCACCAAATCACCTTTGACCACGTAGCCAAGGAGCGGCGTATTGGGGTCAAGGCCAAGTGCATCCGCTGCGGTCGACACGTCGATCAGCTTGCGCATTCCGCCAGCTTCCATCTTAGCCATGAAGTGCCAGAAATTGATAGCGCCGCCGAGCTCGCCTTGAAGCGCGGTCTTAAAAATGAGCGGTGGTGCGCCAAAAACCTGCTCGGTGTTTCCGGCCAGGTCGAAGCCTTGCTGCGCGGCATAGGCCTGCAAGATAAGCCACGATTTATCCAACGGGCCACCGGCGATGCCGATCTTTTGGCCCTTTAAGTCCTGAAGCGTTTGTGCAGCGCTTTCGCTTGGGACAACTACGCCGCCAACCGCTTTGGAGTATGGAATGAACACATAGTCCTTTCCGGCAGCGCGCTGACGAGCGACCCAAAGCCAGTCTGACACGATGACGTCTGCCTCCCCACCTTGAAAGGCGACTTTCGCGGCTGAGCCACCGGCGACGCCTTGAATATCGAGTACAAAACCATTTGCGCCATCAAGTTCGTGGTGCTTGATGACATCAAGTTCCCAATTCACGGTTCCGAATTTCAGTACCTGTGCTTTGATGACAGGTGTTTCGGCGCTCGCGATGCTGCCGAGTGCCAATAGTATTGTTGCAGCGCAAATTGCACGCAACAGCGATTTAACCTTACCCATGTGGGCTTCCTCCCTTTAACTCCCGGCGCCAGCTTATTATTGATATCGACCTTCGAAATTAGACTTTCGAGGTAGCTAGCGATCCGCGAACTTAGGCTCGCAAAAATGCCGCTGTCTAGTCATCAACCGACAAGCCATTGTAAGCATTGAGGAACAAACGTCTTTGACAGATCGAAAGACTCACCACCTATTTCCAATTTTACCGAGCATGGTTCTAAGTGGACTGTCAGCGAAAAATGTGAAACGGTGATCGCTGCCAAATAAAAATAGTAATGGCATCAACATCATTGGGAGGACACTATGAGAAAATTGCTCGTAGGTATTTCGCTTGGCCTTTTGGCTTCGACGAGTGTTTACGCTGAGGGCGTAACCGAAGCTGATCTGGCAGCAGATCAACAATCGACTGCAGACGTGTTGACGAATGGCATGGGGCGCCACCAACAGCGATTTTCGCCACTCGAGACGCTGAACAAAACCAACGTTTCAAATCTGGTACCGGCATGGGCATTTTCTCTCGGCGGTGAAAAACAGCGCGGCCAGGAAACGCAGCCGCTTGTTCATGATGGTGTGATGTACATCACTGGCTCCTACAGCCGGATGTACGCGCTTGACGTGAGAACCGGCGAAGAAATTTGGCAATATGACGCGCGCCTGCCGGAAGGCATTTTGCCTTGCTGTGACGTGATCAATCGCGGCGCTGCCATCCACAACGACAAGGTTTACTTCGGCACGCTGGACGCCCGTATCGTGGCGCTAGACGCCAAAACTGGCGATGTCGTGTGGCGCAAGAAGATCGACGATTACAAAGCCGGGTACAGCTACACCGCTGCTCCGCTGATCGTGAATGGTCTTGTTGTAACCGGTAACTCAGGCGGCGAATTCGGTATCGTTGGCGCAGTTGAAGCGCGCGACGCTGAGACCGGTGAGCTGGTGTGGAAGCGTCCAGTCATTGAAGGTCACATGGGCGAGTTGAACGGCGAGCCGTCGACCATGACAGGCGAACTCAATGCCACGTGGCCGGGCGACATGTGGAAAACCGGCGGCGGTGCGACATGGCTCGGCGGTACTTATGACTCGCGGACAGACACACTGATCTTTGGTGCCGGTAACCCAGCGCCTTGGAACTCGTGGTTGCGTCAAGCAGGTCAGAAAAACGATGGCACGGGCGACAACCTGTATGCGGCCAGCCGCATCGGCATTGATCCATCTAACGGTGAGATCAAGTGGCACTTCCAGACGACACCGCGTGAGGGCTGGGATTATGATGGCGTGAACGAAGTGGTGCCGTTTGACGATGCTGAAGGCAATCAGCGCCTCGCGACCGCAGATCGCAACGGTTATTTTTACGTGCTTGATGCTGCCGATGGTGGTTTCGTGGGCGCATATCCATTCGTTAAAGACATCAGTTGGTCATCGGGTATTGATGAGAATGGCCGTCCGATCTTCAACGAAGAAAACCGTCCGGGTGATCCAACCTCCGCTGCTGACGGAAATAAAGGCGAGGTCGTTTTCTCAACACCTTCTTTCCTAGGTGGTAAAAACTGGATGCCGATGGCGTTCAGCCAGAAAACAGGCCTGTTCTATGTGCCATCAAATGAGTGGGGCATGGACATCTGGAACGAGCCAATCAGCTACAAAAAAGGCGCGGCTTACCTAGGTGCCGGATTCACGATTAAGCCGAACTATCAGGACCACATCGGTTCATTGAAGGCGGTTGATCCCGCAACCGGTGAGTGGAAGTGGGAGTTTAAGAATGACGCCCCACTATGGTCTGGCGTCATGACGACAGCTGGCGGATTGGTGTTCTTCGGCACGCCGGAAGGCAAGTTCATCGCACTTGACGACGAAACTGGTGAAGAGCTTTGGAGCTTCCAAACCGGCTCAGGCACTGTTGGCCAGCCTATCACGTGGGAGCAGGACGGCGAGCAGTTCGTGTCGGTTATTTCCGGCTGGGGCGGCGCGGTTCCACTCTGGGGCGGCGAAGTCGCCAAGAAGGTTAACTATCTAAACCAGGGCGGTACGCTTTGGACCTTCCGCCTGCCGAAGCAATTGGCATCGGCGAACTAAAGCTACCCAAGACTTAACACTTACTTTGGACGGGCGCTCACAGCAGTGGGTGCCCGTTTATTTTTGGCCAGTGGTGCGCGGGCTGCGCCACCGAGCTTTCGACCATTCTAGAACCGAAACGGCTCGGTCAGGTACACGTGAGCGGAACCATTAAGTCCCTCTCTCAAATTGCCGGGCGCGCAGCCTGTGGAGCATCACATGGTGTGCTTGCCTATGACGGGGCGGGCGTAATCTGTTATTTCAGCGGTGGTGCAAAACAAAGCTGCCGCAGCCAAAGCCACCGCAGACAAGCCCACCGCAGACTAGGCCGTGCTGCGGGCCCACGCATTTGTTCGGCGTTCAGCCACGGAGAAAATCCCGATTTCTATGGCAAGCATAATCGCCACAAAAGCGAACGCATAGGCCAACACATATCCGGTTTCGAAGAGCTGAAAGTAAAGGTGGATCTGAAAGCCGACGCCGTTTGAGCGCCCCAGAAACTCGGCCACGAGAACGATTTTCCAGATGATTGCTATGCCATTTCTCATTGACGCATAAATGTATGGCCAAAGCTGGGGCAGGGCGATGTGACGGTAGCGATCCCAAACACTCATGCGATAGATCTGGCCCATTTCGGCCAAGCGCGGATTTAATCCCGCCGCACCTTCGCGGATTGTGACCGCCACCATCGCCGTTTTGTTTACCGCAACTGCGAGGATGGCCGCCGCTTCGCTCAAGCCTACCCAAAGGTAGCACAGCACGATCACCACGAGTGCCGGAATATTTAGGAAGATCGTGACCCAAGGCCCAAACCAACGGTTTGCTTCTTCAGATTTTCCGAGAACGACCCCAACTGCCACGCCGACAACCATTGCGATCGTAAATGCCGCTGCTACTCGCGCAAGTGTCGCAAAAAGGTGCTCAAAAAGCGGACCTTCGGTCGCCTCAAGCCACATGATCCCAAGCACCTCCAAAGGGTTTGGGAGAATACTTGGGTCGGCTGTCATCGTAGCCGCGATAATCCAAACGACAATGAAAGCTGCCAGCGAAGCTGCAAAAGGAAATGTGCGGGAGATCATTTGGTAAACCTAACGTTACCCACCTCTATCCGACGACTCGACCTAAGTCGACTGTCGCTGACATTCGACACGGATTACTCTTCCGAAATGGGAGAGGTCATAAAATTCTTAAGCGGATTTTTTCTCGGCTTCTTGGCGATTGTTATGTCAGTGTTCGCTGACCCTTTGCCTCGGAAAGAGATTGCGCCGAGAATTTTCGCACCGATGGAGCTCGGCGATTTAGTCAGCGACAATGGTGTTTACGAACTTCTAAATTCCGGCGGTGGCCATGTTGGCTATGTGTTTGAGACCGGCCCGATGGCGCCGCTACCGGGCTTTAGCGGGTCGCCGATCAACGTTCTTGTCGTGCTTGATCTGGAAGGCCAGTTTCTTGACGTCCAACTGATTGAGCACAACGAACCAATTTTCGTGAGCGGTCTGGGCGAAGCACCATTTCACGCGTTCTTTGAGCAGTATGAAGGCCACTCGATTGGCGACACACTTGTGGTGGGTACGCCTTATGGCGGGGGCACCGAAACGTCTTCACTTGTGTATCTCGACGGTGTGACCAAAGCGACGGCCTCGGTGCGCATCGCGCACGAGTCTATCCTTGCTGCGGCGTTGCAGGTTGCACGTGAGAAGATGGGCGGTATCGCAACCGGCCCGCCGGCCTACCCTGACCCTGAGGTCTCTGAAGAACTCACATGGCAGGATCTTGTTGACCAAGGTTTGGTCAATCGCCAGACATGGACCAATCGTGAGGTTGATCAGGCCTTTGATGGAACGCTTTGGGAGGATGATGATCCCGAGGCGAAAGAAACGCCCGATGACGTGTATCTTGACCTCTGGGTCATCGATCTTGGCCCTCCCTCAATAGCAAAGGCCGTGCTGTCCGAAGACGGCTATGAAGACCTGCAGTCGTTTCTGGAAATATCTGGCAATGATGAGCCAATACTCGTCATCGATGCCGGTCGCCACGGTCTGGTTTCAGAAAGCTTCGTGCGTAACACGGCGCCTGATTTGATCAGTGCCGAACAGGGCGGGTTTCCCGTTTCGCTTCGGGACGGGGATTTGTTCATCGAGCTCAATGATGATGTGCCAATAGAATTGCATGACGCGGTCGATTACGGGCAGGCTCTGATCCTCCGCACTGACCGCAGGCTTGGCTTTGATCCGACGCAGCCATGGGAGCTGCACATCAAAGCGGTGCGCGAGCACGGCTTTTTCCAACCAGAGATCGGATCAACCAACCTTGGTTTTGAAACCCATGCAGACGAGCGGTTCTTCGCAAGGCTTGAGGTTGTGGAGCCGGTACCGCCATGGCTGGAAGCATTGCGCGGAAGAGCCACTGATCTCGTTGTATTAGGTGTTGCTCTTTGTGCTCTGCTTGGCTTTTTGGCGACGCGGCTCAATGCGTTTTCGGCAGCGCAG
The DNA here is from genome assembly GCA_038745535.1 of Pseudomonadota bacterium. Taxonomy (GTDB): domain Bacteria; phylum Pseudomonadota; class Alphaproteobacteria; order Rhizobiales; family Rhizobiaceae; genus JBCDLI01. Next base: position 15,863 of record JBCDLI010000031.1, read on the forward strand.
CACATGCAGAGATATAGGCTCGGCATACTGGCAGCAGTGACCTTATTCATTGGCTGGTGGGGGCAGGGACAGCTCTCCATTGTCACGCCATTGGCCATGCTTCAGACGAGCATGGCGGCAGGTTCGCTTGAATTCCTGCTGTATGATCCGTTCTCGTTGATTGTTTGGGCTGCGGCCATCATTGGCATCTTTCTCTGGGGCCGTGGCCTATTTTGTGGCTGGCTTTGTCCCTTCGGTGCACTTCAGGAATTTGCCGCCCGGATCGCGCAGTTTTTCAAGATCAAGCAGATCAATGTTTCACCCGAATGGGACGCGCGGCTCAAATGGCTCAAATACGTCGTGCTTGCTGGCCTCGTTGGCGTCACCGTGTTCGCGCCAGCGCATATGGATAAGGCCGCCGAGATCGAACCATTCAAGACTGCAATTACCACCTTCTTTGTGCGTGAGTGGTATTACGCTCTGTACGCTGCTTCGTGGCTGCTTCTATCGATGGTCGTGTTTCGCGGTTTTTGTCGATACGTCTGTCCGCTTGGTGCGCTCTTGGCGATCGGAGGTTTCCTCAGACAGAAGGACTGGATACCACGCCGGGTGGAGTGCGGCTCACCTTGTCAATTGTGCAAGGTAAAGTGCTCCTACGGAGCCATCGAGAAATCGGGCAAAGTGCAGTATTCGGAATGCTTCCAGTGTCTCGACTGTGTGACGATCCATGAAAGCCCGACGCTCTGCGTGCCAAAGGTCGTGGAGGCGAAGCGCAAAAAGAAACAACAAAAGCAAAAACAAAAGCAGGAGGCGCTCGCATGATGAACCGTAGGCGCTTTATCTCCGTTTCTGCCGCGATGCTTGTCGCGCCGCCCGCGCACGCCGCGCCTTTGCGCTGGAGTGGCCATGCCATGGGAGCGGAGGTGCATCTCACGCTGCACAATGGCACCGACGAAGACCTCAAGGCTGCAATTGCAGAGATCGCCTCGATGGAGAAGACATTCTCTGTTTTCGATTCCAGCTCTGAGCTGTCGCAGATCAACGCCGCTGGCGGCGGGCTTATATCCGACGAGATGTCCAAGCTGCTTCACATTTGCGACGATTTCCATGGCCTGACCAACGGATTTTTTGACCCGACAATTCAGCCTGTCTTCCACGCCTTGATGAGTGGGGAAACGTCACCGTGGGAACTCGTCGGCTGGGATAGGGTAAAACTTTCAAACGACCGCGTGAAACTTGGACGTCAGCAAGCTTTGTCTTTAAACGGCATTGCTCAGGGTTTCGTCACGGACCGAATTTCAAGCCTGCTTCGTGATCGGGGCTATACAAAAGCGCTGGTCTCCGTTGGTGAACATGCTGCGATTGGGGGGCCATTTCGATTGTCCTTGGAAGACCCTCATTTCGGCTCCGTGGGTATACGCACATTAAACGACCGTGCTATTGCTACCTCATCTCCTGGCGCGATGGTGGTAAGTGGCGAAACGCACATCTTTGATCCCGAACAAAGGATAAAGCCGCGATGGTCTACCGTTTCTGTCGAGGCTAATACGGCGACCACCGCCGATGGTCTATCGACGGCTTTTTGTTTGATGTCCCGCGAGGAAATCGCTGAGGTTGTCGATCAGACAGGGATCAAAGCGACGCTGGTCGACGCTGTGGGTGATCTCGAAGTCGTTGGTTAATTCTTAATTCGGTGCCCTGGCGCTTCGAGATCATTTGAAGAAGCTTGATCGACGCTTGGCCTGCAGGTTAGCGCAGCGCTCAATCTGCGATCGCGTGCGCGGCCTGTTCCAGTGTTGCAGCCACGCCGCTGGCCTGCAGGCGATGAGTGGCAGTTTCAAATGCACGTGCAAAACGCCCGTTAGACGCAAGACCTCCGTAGTACCGGGCCTGACGTAACCACTGTGTTGGATCGGTCAACGCACTACGCGCTGCATTCTTTAATGTCGCTGCATTAGGATCGTTGGCCTCAATCTCCGACCCGTCTTCCCGTAGTCCGAGGCAATACCGCATCCACATCGCGCTCATAAGCGCGAGGCCCTCAATCGGTTGGCTGTTTTCAAGCGCGTCATGAATGGATGGGACGATAAAGCCCGGCTGGCGACTGGACCCGTCAAATGCGACGCGGCGCGTCGTGTCGATGATCTCCGCATTGGAAAAACGGCCCATGATCAAATCCAGGTAGGCGTGCGGTGTCATGCCGGGGACCGGTTGGACGTTCGGAAGGACCTCGGTGATCGTTGTCTCGCGCAGAAACCGATTGATGCCTTCGTGCGCCATGGCACCGGAGATGGTCTCAATGCCCAAAAGCTCGCCCGGTATAGCGATGAGCTGGTGACCGCCGTTGAGCACCCGTAGCTTCATCGCCTCATAGGCGTGGACATCGCCAGAGAAAGTGGCACCGACTTTATCAAAGTCCGGTCGACCCGCGCAGAAACTATCTTCAATCACCCATTGGCGAAAGTTCTCATGGGTTACGGGAGCGGCGTCGTCGACGCGGAATGACCGGGTAATCTCGCGTTCACGCTGGCCCGTGGCCGGCACAATGCAATCGACCATTGAGTTTGGAAACGTGCAGTTCGTATCTATCCACTTCGCCAGCGTTGGATCGGACATTTCGGCGAGTGATACGACAGTGCGTCGAAGAATGGCGCCATTTCCCTGCAAATTATCGCAGGACAGACCGGTGAATGGACCGGCACCCGACCCGCGCCGCAGCTTCAAGGCAGCTACAATTGCTCCGAACGCCGTGCGTGGTTTTTCGGGGTTACGAGCATCATGGATGATGTCTGGATGTTTGGCATCGAACGCGCCGGTTGCCGGATCAATGTAGTAGCCGCCCTCTGTAACAGTCAGCGCCACGATACGGATATCAGGTTCCGCCATGGTTTTGATAAGCGACGCATTATCGTCTTCAACGGGCAGAAAATCGATCATCGGGCCAATAATTTCGGCTGATTTGCCTCTCGGGTCGAGCTCGATCAGCGTCGTAAGGCAGTCCTGCGCCAAGAGCCTCTCGCGTTGTGCTGAATCGTTTGGCCGAACGCCTGCGCCGATAATAGCCCAGTCGTGTGCCAGACCCATTTCCATCAAACGGTGCAAATACCAAGCCTGGTGCGCGCGGTGAAAATTGCCGAGACCGATATGAACTATACCGGGCATTAGGTTCGAGCGGTCGTACGTTGGAACGCGAATATTTGACGGCATTCGACCCAGTTTGTCGTTGCGCAATGGGATCAGCTCATCCATTGGCCGCCATCCACGTTGTAGGTTTGAGCCACGATGTAATTTGCTTCATCGCTGGCCAAAAAAACGGCCATGCCGGTTAGGTCGTCAGAGGTTCCCATGCGCCCGTAGGGCACGCCTTTGCCGACTTCCCTTTTCTTTTGACCGGGTGCTTTGTTTTCCAAATCCGCGAAGAATGCGTCAACGCCGTCCCAATGCTCGCCATCAACAACGCCTGGAGAAATGGCGTTCACGTTGATGCCGTGTTTGATGAGGTTAAGTCCGGCTGATTGCGTGAGTGAGATGACAGCAGCTTTGGTCGCGCAATAGACCGCGACCAAAGCTTCGCCACGCCGCCCCGCTTGGCTCGCCATATTGATGATTTTGCCCTTGATCCCACGATCAACCATGTGCCGTGCAACGGCCTGCATCATGAAGAGTGTGCCGCTGACATTGATCGCGAACACGCGCTCATAGTCCGCTCGTTCGATGTCCACTATGGGCGCGGCGGTAAAGATCGCAGCGTTGTTGATCAAGATATCGATCTGGCCAAATGCGGCGACCGTTTCTGCGACACATGCATCAATGCTCGCTTGATCGGTCACATCCAGCTCAACGGCGATTGCTTGATCGCCGATTTCGTCCGACGTCTTCCGTGCGCGATCTATGTCGATGTCAGCAATGGCGACACGTGCGCCCTCGCTCACATATTTCTCCGCAAATGCGTGCCCGATACCACGTGCGGCACCGGTGATGATGGCATTTTTGCCGGCAAGGCGTTCCATCAGACCCGCAGTCCCTGATCGTCAAACTTGTGCAGCTGATCGGGCTGCGGTGTCAGGTAGACCGTGTCGCCATGGCTCACGCCTATCTCGCCGCCCGTGCGAACCGTTAGGGGATCGCAACCCGCGATGCCGTGCACGTGGATGAAAGTGTCAGAGCCCAAATGTTCTGCGACGCCGACCGTGCCGTGCCACGCGTCCTTTGTTTTATTGGTCGAGACTTCGATATGCTCTGGGCGAATGCCGATTGTGCGTCCGCCGAACCGACCGGCTTCCTCGCCTTCGACAAAGTTCATCTTAGGCGAGCCGATAAATCCGGCGACGAACTTGTTCTGGGGATTTTTATAAAGTTCGAGCGGTGAGCCAACCTGTTCAATCACGCCCGCTTGCAGGACGACGATTTTGTCAGCCATTGTCATCGCTTCCACCTGATCGTGCGTGACGTAAATCATCGTTGTGCCGAGACGATTGTGCATCTCGCTGATTTCAAGCCGCATGCCAACGCGCAGAGCAGCGTCGAGATTTGAAAGCGGTTCGTCGAATAGAAAGGCCGTGGGGTCGCGGACAATGGCCCGACCAATAGCAACGCGCTGACGCTGACCGCCGGACAGCTGACCAGGCTTCCGGTCGAGATAATCGGTCAGGTTCAGGGCCTTCGCTGCAGCTTCAATTTTGGTGTTTTGCTCGGCTTCCGGCACGCCCGCCATGCGCATGGGAAACGCAATGTTCTTGCGCACGGTCATATGCGGGTAAAGCGCATAGGTCTGGAACACCATGGCGAGACCGCGCTTGGAGGGCGAGACCTCAGTCACGTCTTCCCCGTCGATCAGAATGCGGCCAGACGTGGTTTCTTCCAGCCCGGCGATCAGACGCAGCAGGGTGGACTTTCCTCAACCGGACGGACCCACAAAGACCGCGAATTCACCGTCCTCAATCGTGAGATTGATCGGCGGGATGACCTGAGTATCGCCAAAGCTCTTGGTCACATTTTCAAGTACGATGCGTCCCATGGTCGTCTCCTATTTGACGGCGCCGAAGGTGAGGCCTTGGACAAGTTGCTTCTGGCAGAACCAGCCAAGCACGATGATCGGGCCGACCGCAGCAGTGGAAACCGCCGACAGCCTGCCGAAGAAAAGACCTTCGGGCGCACGGTTGCCCTCGATCAGTTTTGAGAGGGTAGCGGCTTCCGTCGTCGTAAGGCGTACGGTCCAGTAGGCTTCGTTCCAGCAGAAGATGAAGATCAACAGAGCGGTGGATGCGATGCCGCCCCATGCGAGCGGGATGAGGATTTCCTTCACCTCGCCCCAGGTGCTGACGCCGTCCATTTGCCCAGCCTCAATGATCTCCTTGGGGATCTCTTTGAAGTAGGTGAAGAGCATCCATATCGCGATGGGTAGATTGATGAGGCAGAGAACCAAGATCAGCAGGAGGTGCGTGTCGAAGATGCCGAGGAAGTTCTTGGTGAGAAACGTCATCGGATAGAGCACGGCGGCGGCGGGCAGCATTTTTGTGGAGAGCATCCACATCAGCACGTCCTTGGTGCGTCGCGTCGGGTTGAACGCCATGGCATAGGCGCTCGGAATGCCGACGAAGAGACAGAACGCTGTCGCGAAGACCGAGGTGATGACCGAATTGATCGCAAAGCGCCAGTAGTCATAGTTCTCCGTCATGTTGGTGTAGTTTTCCAATGTCGGCGTAAAGAAGAATAGAAACTCGGGCTTCACCGCATCGGCATCGGTTTTGAAGCTGGTGAGAACCATCCAGAAGATCGGGAAGAAGAACAGGAGCGCGACCACCCACGCGAAGGTTGCGCGGCTGATGCGTCCGGTCTTTGTGGATTGTGCGACGATTGCCATGGGGTGCGCTCCTCAATCCATCAGTGTTTTGCCGATCATCCGCAGAAGGAAGATCGCAACGATGTTGGCTAGAATGACTGCGAAGATGCCCGTTGCGCTGGCGGCGCCGATATTATTGTTGGCAAATTCGCCGATCAGGTAGGGCAGGTTTTTGTTGCCGTTGCCGCGGCTCACGATCTCGATTTCCGCGTAGAGCGAGAGGTGGAAAATCGCTTGGATCATAACGACAATCGCGATGGGTCGACCGAGATGGGGAAGGGTCAGGAAGCGGAATTGCGAGAACACGCCGGCCCCGTCCAGTACTGCTGCTTCTTTTTGTTGCTGATCTTCTGACTGTAGCGAGGTCATGAAGATGAGCACGGCGAAGGGCGTCCACTGCCATGTCACCATCAAGATGACTGCGATGGCGGACGTCTGTGTCGCGCGAAATGAGATCGGTTCAAGCGTCGGCCAGAGCGAGAAGAACCATCCGACGAGCGGTGCATTTCTCAAGCCTTCAATCAGGCCATTGAGCCCGCCAACGGCGATGCCTTGAAGGCCGAGGACCGGGTCAAGGATCATGTTGATCCACAGCACCGCATTCACCGCAGGCATGACGAAGAACGGCGAAATTAAAAGCACGCGGACGACGCCGCGACCCGGAAAGGCTTTGTTGATCAGCACCGCAATCGCGATGCCCAACGCGACCGTGAAGAACAAAATACTGCCCACAATGAAAAGGCTGTTTTGTACGGCGAGCAGAAAGTCCTTCGAGTTTAGGACGAATTCGTAATTGCCGAAGCCGCGCCAATTGCTGAGCGCAGGCGTTGTCCATTCGGGTCGGCGCAGATTGTTTAGAACGTAGCGGATAAACGAAAAGTAGAGCGTCATGCTCAGCGGCACGACCATCCAGATCAACAGCAGCACAACAGCAGGGGCTTGCAGCAGGCGGGGGAGCGTTCGACTGGACATGCTTTTCGTCTCCCGGAAAAGAGAAATATGAGCACGCAGTTGGTTCCGTCTGCGCGGTCACATACGCTTAGGTCAGCGTGGGTGATGGCTAGATGAAAAAAGGCCCGGACGTGTGACCGGGCCTTCCGCTTGGGAGGCGATTACTCGTAGTAACCGGCTTCTTCCATGATCGCTTCCGCAGCTTCTTGGGATGCTGCGAGCGCTTCATCGACAGACTTTGCGCCCGTCAGTGCAGCTGCGATTTCTTGTGCAACGGCGATACCGACTTCCGGGAACTCGGGGATCGCTGCGAACTGAACGCCGACGTAGGGCTTTAGCTCGGTTGCCTGTGGAGCCGCAGATTCAATGGCTGCCAATTCTGCTGCTGCGAACGGTGCTGCTTCCTGGAAAGACGCATTCTGGTAGGTGGATGTACGTGTTCCCGTTGGAACCGAACCCCAGCCGAACTCAGGATGGTCTGCAACTGCCTGGATGTACTCCTTCGATGTTGCCCACTCGATGAAAGCTTTGGCTTGGTCTGCATTGTCTGTTCCGGCTGGAACGGCCATTGCCCAAGCCCAAAGCCAGTTTGCACCAACCGGATTACCGGCGTTTGGCGACTGTGCGTAAGCGACGCCGTCGACTTCGAGGAAAGACGCAGCGATTGTCGCGTCGATCCACATGCCGCAACGGCCTTCATTGTAGAGCGCAAGGATCTCGTTGAACGAGTTACCTTCCGATCCGGGCGGTCCAAAGTCGTTGAGCAGGTTGACGTAGAAGTTGATCGCGTTGCGCCACTCGTCGGAGTTGATGGTTGGGCGGAAGCTTGCGTCAAACCACGCGCCGCCAAACGAATTCACCATGGTGGTGACAAACGCCATGTTGTCGCCCCAGCCCGGCTTGCCGCGAAGACACACGCCGAAGACACCGTTTTCTGGATCGTGGATGGCCTCAGCTGCAGTGCGGATGTTATCCCAGTTGTCATTGTCAGCAATTGTCACGCCCGCTGCGTCGGTCAAATCCTTGCGGTACATGACCATGGATGATTCGCCGTAAAACGGTGCTGCGTATAGCGTGCCGTCATTTGACAGGCCGTTGCGGATTGCTGGCAGCATGTCGTCGACGTCGTAGTCAGCGCCGAACTCAAGCGGCTCAATCCAGCCTGCCGCGCCCCAGATCGGTGCTTCCTGCATGCCGATATTGATGATGTCGTACTGGCCGCCGCCCGTTGCGGTGTCGGACTGGACCTGCTCGCGCAGCACGCCTTCTTCCAGCGAAACCCAGTTGAGCTTCACGCCTGTTTCTGCGGTGTAGGCTTCTGCAACTTTTTGCATGTTGATCATGTGACCGTTGTTCACGATCGCAATGGTTAGTTCGTCGGCGATGGCAGCGCCGCTTGCCACAACTGTCAACGCAGTTGTGAGGCCAAGAATCTTCTTGGAGAGCATCCGATTTCCTCCCTAGGTTGGATGTGGCGCGGAAGGAAACACGAAGAAAACGCGTGGTCAATAACTTTTTTACGCGCGTAAATAAAATGATCAGGCCGAGGCGCGTTTGATAAGTCGACCCGCGAACAGAGTTTCTTCACGTACCGCCAAAGCGTTGTCTGACGAAACCAACGTCAGAAGCGTGTCCACCGCACGGCGTGAAATCGCGTCATAATCTTGAGCAATCGTGGTGAGCTGAGGATAGGTGAAGCGCGAGAACGGATGGTCATCTTGTCCCGCGACGCGGATGTCGGCATCGCCGTTCAATCCAACTTTCAGGCCTTTTTCGTGGCATGCGCTGAGAAAGCCAATGGCAAGTCGGTCATTGCTGCAGAGCACGGTCGATGTCTTGAAGGCATTCGCTTCAAGCGTTCGTTTTCCGCCTTCAAAGCCGATGTCTTCCAGCGCCCAACCTTCGCCGCCGATCTGTACAATTTCTGGCGTAAGGCCGTGGCGTTCCATGGCCGCGATGTACCCCTGACGTCGCTTGCGGGCGTTGGGGTTCGGCGGAGTTTTCATTTCCAAAAATGTTGGCGGCTCTCCGCTTTGGTGCAAATACTCCACCATGCGCGCGGTGAATTGGGCGTTGTCAGACCCGATGAATGCGCGCCCGACCTCTTCGACATTGCTGTCAAACAGAACCGTCGGCACGTCCTCGCAAAAAGAGGCCACAGCGCTCTGGTCCGACAGACGTCCGAGTGGCGCAAGCAAAACGCCAGTCGGTTTCATCGAGCGTAGGGTATCAAATATCTGCTTCTCGTTTTCCGCAGAACCGTTTGAACTGAATAGCGAGGGTGAATATCCGGCATCGACGCATTTTGCTTCGAGCACGCGCGCGATTTCACCAAAAAACGGGTCTGACAAATAAGGCACGACGATGCCGATTGTTTTCGTCAACCGTCGGTTCTGATTGATCGCATATATGTTGGGGCGAAAATCATAGCGCTTGATGGCGTCTTCAATGCGCTGCCGGGTTGTTGCTTTAACGCTATCGGGATCATTGAAGAATTTGGACACAGTCGGACGCGACAAGCCGCTCGCCTCGGCGAACTGCTCCATATTCCGAATTTTCGGATTGCCCGACATAGCTGCGTGATGATCCTCCGACGCCTGTGAACCATAAAATTTTTACGCGCGCAAATTTCAGGGGGAATAAATTTTGCAGTATAAAACTCAAAATTAACCACGATTTACGTTGTGGTTGGCGTGCCTACCAAAAAGTGACGTCAACCGTTCGCGCTTAACTCGAATTTTAAGTTTCAAGCGTCTTTTCGCTCCATCGTTGAATAGATGGGAATTTTATAGATGGCGGGTAAATCAAGCATCGAGCGTATTGGACTTTACGCAACGGCGGCTTTCTTCTTGGGCGCGACACTGACAATGGCAGTGACTGGAACAACAGTGCTTCCAGACGCAAACGCAGCCGTGGAAGAAATTGACGAAGCAGCGGACAAGCGCTGGGCAAAAGAGATCATGAATGGCGGTTACATCCTGCACTTCCGTCATGCCGAGCGCGATAAGTGGACCGATGTGCAGATGTATGATGCGCTGGAGTCCGACGTCCATGCAAATGGCGAAAACGGCTCACGCTTTGCCGAAGATGACTATTTCGCCGGCGCTGTATGCTTGAACGCTCGTGGCAAAATCCAAGCGAAAGCCATGGGTGAAACGGTGGAGCATGTTGGCCTCCCGGTCGGCCCGGTTTATTCCAGCCCAAGCTGCCGCGCGCGTCAGACCGCTGATCTGACTTTCGGTGGCGTTGACGAGATGAACCGATTGCTCGTGCACCGCGGTCCTTACACGGAAAGCGAATCCGGGCGCGTTGCGAAGCTGCGTGATCTGTATCTTTCGTTGCCGGTGGAAGAGGGAAAGAACACCGTCGTTTCCGCGCACAACCAAGTGGTCGCTAACGGCATGTTTGCCAACGATACCGGGAAAACCCGTCTGGGCGAGGGTGGTTTCTACGTTATCTCGCAAAACGACGGTGAACTGGTGCTGGAGCACGAGTTCCACAACTTCCTGCAGTTTTCCAAGGCGTTTTACACCCGCTGATCAACTGCAAATCGCCACTGAGAAAACCGCCGGTCGAAAGATCGGCGGTTTTTCCATGTGCAGATTAAAGGCGCTAGGTTGCGCCCTTCAATTTGTTCTCAGGTGATGACGTCTGGTCCGGTCTTACCGGTCTTTGCCTGCACGCCCAGAAGTGTTTCGGTCTTCGCGATGACCTCAGCGAGCGCGTCTTGGGCGTCGTCGCCAAAGCGGGCTTCATCGGCCTCATGCTTTTCAAAGTAGAGCCGGATGGTCGCGCCCACGGTGCCGGTGCCGGAGAGCCGCATGATTGCTTTGGAGCCGTTTGGGAATTCAAAGCGGAAGCCTTGGTTGGCGCTGTGCGATCCGTCGATTGGGTCATCGTAGGCGAAGATTTCCGCCTTCGCCAAATCGTCCGATCCCGCTTCAACGGCGGCGGTAGCGGCGGCGACCACCATGTCGGCCAATTCCTGTGGAACCTCCTCATAGTCATGGCGTGAGTAGAACGTGCGCCCAAAACGCTTCCAATGATCGTCAACCAGTTCACGTGCCGATTTACCCGTCGCGGCCATGATATTGAGCCAGCAGAGATACGCCCATAGCCCGTCCTTCTCACGAACGTGGGTCGAGCCTGTGCCGAAGCTTTCCTCGCCGCAGATCGTGATGCGCCCAGCGTCCATGAGATTGCCGAAGAATTTCCAGCCCGTGGGCGTCACGAAGCATTCAATGCCGAGCTCCGCTGCAACCCGATCAACTGCGCCCGAGGTCGGCATGGATCGCGCGACGCCGTCGAGCCCTTGCGCGTAAGCAGGAATTTCCGCGGCGTGTTCGCAGATGATGGCAAGTGAATCCGATGGTGTGACGTAGATGTCTGCGCCGACGATCATATTTCGATCGCCGTCACCGTCGGATGCTGCCGCTATGTCAGCTTCAC
>JBCDLI010000032.1:0-27012 GCA_038745535.1 Pseudomonadota bacterium
GACGCCTGCTCCCGCCTTTCTGCGCATCTTGCTTTCGGCAATATTTCCATGCGCGAAGTCGTGCACGCGGCCTACTACAAGCGCGTCACGCTTTCGGAAATTCCAAAAGAACAACGTGACTACGATCTTCGCGCGGTAGATGCATTCATCGCGCGCCTGCACTGGCATTGTCACTTCATTCAGAAGCTAGAAGATGAACCGAGCGTGGAACATCACACCTTTCATCCAGCATTTGAGAACGCGCGCGTAACCGACTCAATTGACTCTGAAAAACGCCTGGACGCGTGGGCGCACGGCACCACCGGATGGCCGTTCGTTGACGCATGCATGCGCTCGCTACGCCATACGGGCTGGATCAACTTCCGTATGCGAGCGATGTTGGTTGCGGTCGCAAGCTATCACCTCTGGCTCGACTGGCGGAGATCGGGTCAGGTGCTCGCACGCCTCTTTACAGACTATGAGCCTGGCATTCACTGGTCGCAGACGCAGATGCAATCGGGCACAACAGCAATCAACACACTGAGGATTTATAATCCAATCAAGCAGAGTAAGGACCAAGACCCAAATGGCCAATTCATACGCGAGTGGGTGCCGGAACTGCGGGATGTGCCGAACGAATACATTCACGAGCCATGGACCATGCCTCCGCTGATGCAGCCGGAGCTTGGGGTGAAGATGGGCGCGGACTACCCCGATCCAATCACCGACCACATTCAGGCGGCGAAAGACGCGCGTGCCAAAATCTCAGAAATCCGACGGACGGAAGGGTTTCGCGATGAGCAACTTAAAGTACTCGCAAAGCACGGCAGCCGAAAAGGCAGAGGTCAGGGCCGCAGGTCGTTCCCAAAACAGGACCGCATGATCAAGAGCGCACAGGCCAAGCGCGTGAAGTCGCAACTGCAATTGGACCTATGAAGCGCATCGTCAAAACAGCCATGGCCTTTGTCTCCGCATCAGCTTCAGCAGCGATAGCTCAGCCAATTGAACCGGCCGCAGTGGTCCACATCTGGACGCCTGATCGCGAAATCGTGCGCACATTCGGTCAAACAGGTCCCGATGGCACAAGCACTTCGCCGGACCATCGTTTCTATCTCGCCTCGACTGCTAAGACGTTGCTAGCGGTCTCGCTATTGCAAGCGCAGGAGCAAGACCTTCTGTTGCTCGACGATCCGGCGATAGAGTGGCTCGACGATGACATTGCCCGCATCACGAGTTTGTCTGACGACGTCACGGTACGCCACCTTTTGGAGATGCGTAGCGGTGTTCACGAATACATTACTGATCGATATTTCGACGATTGGCGCAACCAGCGCCCTGCCACCCGAACGGTACGCGGATCGCTGACCTATGTGCCACGGCGTCAGCCCGCTTTCGAGGCCGGCACCGAATACCAATACATCAACACCAATTATTTGCTCGCCCAGTTGGTGCTGGAAAACGCTGCAAATACTTCCATGGCACATTGGTTCACGGAGAACATTTTCGCGCCTGCCGGAATGAAAAACAGCTTTGTCTTCGGCTCACAGGGCGGACCGTCAGATATCGTCACCGGCTGGGACGACCTTGATGAAGACGGTACGCCAGAGCCTGTGAGCGAATTGTATTCTGGTCATGGCTTTGGAGATGGCGCAGTCGGTGCACCGGCACGCGATTTGGTCGCGTTCTACAAAGCGCTTTTCGTTGATCGCATGCTGCTCGGAGATGGCGCACTCAAAGAGCTTGTCGCCGACCCGCAGGACGATGGCTACGGTCTGGGCATAGTCATCACAGGTCAACCCGGTGGCCCTGTCTACAGTCATGCAGGCGCGTTTGCCGGCTTCGTTGCTGATGCTGCATTAAACACAGCAAACAATGCCGTCGTCGTCGCCCTCATCGCAGATGGTGAAGGCGATACAAATGAGTTGATAAATGAAGTGCTGAACGATCTTTAGGCGTCAGTCAGCCGCAAATAGACGAAGACAAGCGTCACCGCGTGCACGGCGCTGATCGCTAAGTTGGCAACAACCACCGACGACTGAAGGCCGACGATTACAGCAGTCACCATCGTGTAGATGATTTGGAACGTAAAGAGCGCGGCTGAGAGTGTCAAAAACAGGCGCGTACTCCCGCTGACCAACACCGCGACACAGAAAACACTGGCGAGCAGAATCGCTATAAAAACGCTGACGAGTATGCCGCGTGCGACGGTCTCAGGACCATAGGTAGAATTGATACCCGGTGTGCCCTTTCAGAAACCATGGAGCACTGAAGCCAGTACAAGGACGTTCAGCGCGTGGGAAAACAATATGAGCGGCATCGACATCAGCCGGAACTAGGCCGCTCATTTTTTACGGCAAATCAGTCGTCAGACTTCTTTGCCTTTTCTTTCTTCGGTGCCGACTTTTTGGCTTTGTTGAGCGCCTCTTCCTCGGCCTCCTCAGCAGCTTTTAGAAGCTCTTCGGCGGTCACCTTTTTCTCTTCAACCGTGATCTGCTCAAGCAGATGGTCAACGGTCTTTTCTTCAAAGATAGGAGCGCGCAAGCCGTTCACTGCTTCCGGCGTGTTACGGAAGAAATCATAGATTTCCTTCTCCTGACCCGGATACTGACGAACCTGGTTCATCAACGCCTGTTGCATTTCCTGCTCAGTCACCGTGATGTCGGCCTTTTCGCCGATCTCCGATAGGACGAGGCCAAGACGTACGCGACGCTCGGCAAGTGTGCGGTATTCTTCACGCGCCTGCTCTTCGGTCGTATCTTCATCTTCAAACGTCTTTTTCGCCACTTCCAGATCGCGGGTAATCTGTGTCCAGATATTGTTGAACTCGGCGTCGATCAGCTTCGATGGTGTCTCCAACTGATACATTTCATCGAGCTGGTCGAGAAGTTGACGCTTAATGTTCTGGCGAACAGTCGGTGCGTATTGGCTGTCCATCTGCTCGCGAACAACCTCGCGCAGGCGGTCGGCGCTATCGAGACCCAGTTTGGCAGCCAGATCGTCGTTGATTTCAACAGGCTCAGCTTTCTCGACAGCTTTCACGGTCACATCGAATACAGCTTCTTTCCCCGCTAAATGCGCAGCCTGATAGTCTTCCGGGAACGTGACAGTCACTTGCGTTTCGTCGCCAGCTTTTTGGTCGATCAATTGATCTTCGAAGCCCGGAATGAATGTGCCCGATCCGAGCACGAGTTTCGCGTCGCTGTCGGTACCGCCTTCGAACGCTTCGCCGTCAATCTTGCCGACATAGTCCATCGTGACCCTGTCATCTTTGGCGGCTTTACCCTTTTTCTCGGAGTATTCAGCAGCGGAAGACGCGATGCGTTCCACCTGTTCTTCAACATCCTTCTCGTCGATTTCGACGACTTCCTTCACAACCTTGATGTTGGAGAAGTCTTTCAACTCAATCGCGGGGATCACTTCGTAGTTCAGCGTGAATTCGAAGTCCGCCTCACCCGCCAAAACCTTATTGGCCTCGTTTTCATCCTCGCTCATGTCCACTTCCGGCGGGGTCGCAGATTTTTCGCCGCGATCAGACAGGATTGAGGTTGGGCTGTCCTTCAAAATGTCGTTCACGATTTCCGCCATGAACGACTTGCCGTACATTTTGCGCAGGTGGTTGGCTGGTACCTTACCGGGGCGAAAGCCCTTTAACTGAACGCGGTCTTTCGCGTCGTTGATCTTCTCTTCGAGCTTAGCGTTCAAATCAGCTGTCGGGACGACGACCTTGATGCCACGCTTCAAGCCTTCATTGAGTGTTTCGGTTACCTGCATGTCGCTACCCTTACCTCTGTCAGCTCTGTGCCAAATGCCAGCCGACCTAAATTTGCCTCAACGGCCCTCCCGGACCGCATGACTAAAAATTCGCGCGCTTTTCCAAGAAAAAGCAGTTTTGGTGCGGATAGAGGGAGTCGAACCCCCACGCCTTGCGGCACTGGAACCTAAATCCAGCGCGTCTACCAGTTCCGCCATATCCGCAAACGAAAGCACGCCGCTGGGCGGCGCGTCTGGTTGGCGCGTGCTATATCATTCAATGCAGATGGTTCAATTGAAAAATGCGGTCAGCCATCAAAACAATGGTTCGACAAGAACTGTCTCGCCGTCCTGTCGAAATGACTTGATCTGCGCGTCACCATTCCAAAGCGCGAGAACCACTTCTGTCAGTGCGCCTTCACGCATCCGACGCTCCAGTTCAGGCGCGATTTTCTCGTTGGTGTAGTAGCGATCCACCGGGAAATAGAAGCGGATCTCGCGATTTGACGGGAAGCGGCTGAACCTTACAGCCATCCAACCACTTAAGTCATCGGGTTTACCAATGCTCAGTTCCGCAACCTCGTGAAAGCCACTATTTCCCGGCTCAAAGCGAACGAAAGCATCATCGTTGAAAAACGACTCGCCTTCCGGCAGGTCAAAGCGATCGGCATCGCTGGCTGGAATTGTTTCTGCCTCAAAATCGAGGCGCACATATCGTCCCCGCAGCAAATCGCGCGGATCAATCGGCTGGGTCTTGAGAAGAATTTCGCTGCCATTTTCTAAGATAGCACTGCGGTCTGAAATGAGGCTCCAGAGCATAAACGAGAGCGAGGCACTGGCGATAACGGCGGCTAGAAAGATGAAGCGTTTCGGCTCAGTCATTTTGCTGCTCCATCGCAAAGCGCTTCTCGAACCGATAAACGAACACCGCCATTAGTGTCAGGAAAATGCCAGCGGCCAAGAAGAAGCCCGACGTTGAAAGCAACGATGATAGCGTCACGAGATAGAGCACGATCACTTCCAGCCCGAAAAGCGCATAGGAAAGATAGCGAAGCGCTCTGCTCGTGCGCCCGTGACAGAACAGCGTGACCAAGGAGGCAACGATGCCGAGCGCCGCAGGAAAGGCAAGCATGTCACTGCTGTTATCGAACAGCACATGCAGAGCAAACAACGACACCACCATGATCGCGAAGAACGTACTCGCTCCGGGTTTTCGCTTTGACGGCCACCATACGAAGGCCTCTGGGTCGCGTGAGACCTGCCATATGGAAAAGAGTGATGCGGCAAATACGAGGCTCCAGAATATAAGCCTGAAAGCAACCGGAATGCTGGCGTAGAAGTCTAGGAACGCTTCCAGCAATTCCAGTCCAAACGGGAACAGAGCCGCAAGCAACGAGATAATCGCCGCGCTTCTGACAATGCGCGAGCGTGTGAATATGCCGAGCGCATAACCACCTGCGGCAAACGCGAAAACGAGGGCAAATTCGAGCTTTAAAACATCATCCGCGTCGGGCTGATCGAGATACCAATATGCAATCGCTGCAAGCGCTGAAACGGTCAACACAATGCTGCGCAACAGGAAGCCCGCGATGCCAAGTCCAATAGCGAAGTAAATCATTGCTTCGCCAATTCGGCCCGGCAGATGGTACATTTGACCGATCAACGACACGCCGCCAACAAAGGCGGCACCACCAACAAGATAAGCCAACTCTTCTAGCCGTCGGGAAAACTTTGACACTCTGCCGTGTAGAAAAGCGCCGGTTAGAAAGCCCGCGCACATCAGCGCAGTGAGTGCCGATGCTTTCACGACACGCGGAATTGCATCCCAATTCGCTGACACAAACAGCAAAATGGCGGCGACGAAGCAAATCGCTGCAAAGGACGCGACTACTTTAAAGAAGGAAAACTCCGACGTTCGCTTTCCGGCTGCTTCAGCCTTGTTAGACTTCACCGGTGGCGGAACTGCGCCATTGTCTCGAATATCGCTGCGAAGCGCGTTTGCTACGCCATCATCAATAACGCCAGCTTTCTGCCACGCTTCGATCTGATTGAAGATTGCGTCGGACAAATCACCCGTTCCTCCCGGAACAAGGGCTAACGGTACGTTGGAATTACGTCAAATTGTGCAATGCACAATCGCATAGGTGCAATGCAAAATATGTGCTTTAGCGAAACAGTTTCGTCGCATATTTCGAGCATAAGAGGGGAGCAGAAGTTACGAGGCAAACATGAACATTCGCACTAAAATACAAAAATGGCGGTCCATCCGACGCGTGGAAAATGAGCTTTATTCGTTGAGCACACGCGAGTTGGACGATCTCGGCATTTCGCGGAACCAGATTCCACATATCGCGCGCCAAAACGCACGCTGAATTCAGTTTAGCCGACCGCTCGGCTTTCTATCGCGCATTGAAAGCCCCGCCTTTGCGGGGCTTTTCTGTGCGCATTTTTCTAGTCGGTAGAACTGCAATTTTGCAACCTCACTATGCACTTTCGGCCATTCAAAGCGCTTTGAACACTCCTTACCTACCGATTGAAACCAAAGATACGGAACTGCACAAATGAGAAACATCACAAAGTCTATCCGCCGTTGGCGCGCCATTCGCCAGACCGAATTTGAACTCATGTGCCTTACGGACCGTGAGCTCAACGATTTGGGTCTTGCGCGTGGCGACATCCCAAATGCGGCAAGAAAAGCAGCTGATCGCGAGTTTGCGTAACGCTGTCGCAATTGCTTTGGGCGGGCTGCAACGCTATGCGCTCGCCCCATGGCAAACGACCCAATTCATATCATCGGTGGCGGTTTGGCGGGCTCCGAAGCTGCTTGGCAGATTGCTAAGGCCGGACACCGCGTTCACTTGCATGAAATGCGAGGAACCCGCAGCACCGAAGCGCATAAAACCGATAGTCTTGCAGAGCTTGTATGCTCCAATTCTTTTCGCTCAGACGATCACGAGCTAAACGCAGTCGGCCTTCTGCATGAGGAAATGCGGATGGCAGGCTCATTAATTATGGCTTGCGCCGACCGTCACAAAGTACCCGCCGGCTCCGCCCTTGCCGTTGATCGCGATGGCTTTGCCGAAGATGTCACCGAACATCTGCACAACCACCCAAACGTTACAGTCTCGCGCGAAGAAATCACCGACATTCCGACAACGGGTTGGGCCAATACCATTATCGCGACCGGCCCCCTCACCGGCTCAGCGCTCGCCAGCGCCATTCAGCGCGAAACGGGCGAAGACTCGCTCGCTTTCTTCGACGCAATAGCACCCATCGTCCATACCGAATCCATCAATATGGATATCGCGTGGTTCCAATCGCGCTACGACAAGGTCGGCCCCGGTGGCACGGGTAAAGATTACATCAACTGCCCGATGGACGAGACGCAATACAACGCCTTCATCGACGCGCTAATTAACGGCGACAAAACCGAATTTAAGGAATGGGAAGGGACCCCCTATTTCGACGGTTGCCTGCCAATTGAAGTGATGGCCGAACGCGGTCGTGAAACGCTCCGCCACGGTCCCATGAAGCCCATGGGGCTTACCAATGCGCACAACCCAACTGTAAAACCCCATGCTGTTGTGCAGCTGCGCCAAGACAACAAGCTAGGCACTCTCTTCAACATGGTCGGCTTCCAGACGAAGCTGAAATACGGGGCGCAGGCCGAAGTCCTGCGGATGATCCCCGGACTGGAAGACGCACAGTTTGCGCGGCTCGGCGGCATCCATCGAAACACCTACATCAACTCGCCGCAGCTTCTCGCCGAAGATCTCACGTTAAAATCACGACCAAAAGACATCGGAAGCTTACGCTTTGCCGGTCAAATCACCGGGTGCGAAGGCTACGTGGAAAGCGCCGCTGTGGGCCTGCTCGCCGGCCGTTTCGCAGTCGCAGAACAAGAAACGCGTCAACCGGATTTGCCCCCAATAACAACGGCTATGGGCGCGTTGTTGAATCATATTACGAGCGGACATGTCAGCGCTGATGAGGTGGGCAAACCGAGAAGCTTTCAGCCGATGAATGTGAATTTCGGCCTTTTCCCACCTCTGCCAGATAGAACCGTGAAAAAGCCCGATGGCTGGCAGGGTCGATTTAGAGGAAAAGATAAAGCTCAAGCCAAAAAGCGTGCCATGACCTCCCGCGCGCTTGCAGACGCGCAGAACTGGTTAGGAGCTCAGATGGTCACGGTGCAAGCTGCGGAGTGAGGCCCTAACCGACTGGGCTGACGCCTATAGGTTGAGCCCATACCTTGCCCCACAATCGGGCCCACTCACCGCCCATTAGACGTCGATATCAATCGGCTGCGTGTTCGCTGTCGCTTTTTTCTCAGATGAAGCATCAGATGTTGCCTGGGATAGCGCGCCCGGCTTCAAGCCAAACAAGATCAGCACCGGAGCCGCGATGAACACCGACGAATACGTACCTACGACTACGCCGAAAATCATCGCCGCCACGAACGAACGCAACACCTCACCGCCAAAAATGAACAGTGCCAACAGCGCAAGAAGCGTGGTGACCGATGTCAGGATCGTGCGCGGCAACGTCTGATTGACCGACATGTCGAGGATGTCTGTCAACTTGTACGACTTGTAGCGCCGCAGATTTTCACGCACCCGGTCGTACACGACGACAGTGTCGTTCAGCGAATAGCCCACGATGGTGAGAATGGCCGCGATAGACGAGAGGTTAAACTCCAATCCCGTAATCACAAACATCCCGATCGTCAGCAACACATCGTGCGCAGTCGCCACAATCGCGCCGATGGCAAAGTGCCACTCAAACCGAAGCCAGATATAGACGAGGATCGCAAACAGCGCGGCAAGGACCGCGATTGTACCGGCCCGCGCGAGTTCGCCCGAAACCGTGGGGCCAACGACCTCAACGCGGCGAATATCATAGTCAGCTTCCAGCGTGGCCCGAACGAGCGTTAGCGCGCTCTGCTCCGCATTGTCGCCGGACCCTTGGCTCTCCACACGAATAAGAACGTCCTGCTCGCTGCCAAACTCCTGAACCTGAACGTCGCCAAGATTTAACCCCGACAAGGCTGTACGGATCGCGCCGACGTCCGCCGGCCCCTCGCGCGATTGAACTTCAACGATTGAACCGCCTTTGAAGTCGATGCCGAGGTTCATGTTGATCGTGGCAAACAAACCGATGGATGCAACAATCAGCACCGATGAAATCGTAAACGCGAAGCGGCGCAGCCACATGAACCGGAACTTCGTGTCGGGTCGCAAAAAGCGCACGAGCCCGCTCGGCAGTTCCTTTGGCTTGGTCCGCTTCAACCAGGTCGCGATCATGAAGCGCGTCAGCAGATATGCCGTGAACACCGTCGTGATGATGCCGATTGCCAGCGTCACGGCAAAGCCACGGATTGGCCCGGAGCCAAGATAGAAGAGAATGATCGCTGCAATCAGCGTGGTCGTGTTGGCGTCTACGATTGTCGTGAACGCGCGTTGGAAGCCCGTATCGATTGCCTGCACCACGGAGCGCCCGCCAAGACGCTCCTCGCGGATACGCTCGAAAATCAACACGTTTGAGTCGACCGCCATACCGACTGTCAACACGATACCAGCGATGCCCGGTAGCGTGAGCGTCGCGCCGAGCGCCGACAATGCAGCGATCACAAGTGTAATGTTCACAATCAGCGCGATATTGGCGATGATGCCGAACTTGCCGTATGCGAGCAGCATAAAGCCAACGACAAGCACGGCGCCTACTATGCCTGCGATTTCACCGGCAGCAATTGAATCCGCGCCAAGCGATGGGCCAACCGTTCGTTCCTCCACAAAGGTTGGCGTCAGCGGTAAAGCGCCCGCGCGCAGAAGAATTGCCAGATCGTTCGCGGACTCAACTGTAAAGTTGCCCGAGATCTGCCCGGAACCACCAAGAATTGGCTCATTGATGCGCGGTGCCGTAATGACTTCATCATCAAGAATGATCGCGAACAGGCGACCTACGTTTCGCTGGGTAGCGGCACCAAAACGCTGAGCGCCCGTACCATCAAAACGGAAGGTAACAATCGGCTCATTTGTACGGCTGTCGAAGCCCGCTTGCGCGTCTTCAAGGTTTTCGCCTGTGACGATCTCGCGACGTTCCAACACATATGGAAACGGCGGGTCGTCGGTTGAATACAGAAGTTCCGACCCTGCCGGTGGGCGGCTCGCAATTGCCTGCTCAACATCTGCGTCCGCGTCTACCATCTGAAACGTGAGACGCGCAGTGGTTCCAATGAGTGTCTTCAAGCGCTCTGGATCATCAAGGCCCGGGACTTGTACGATGATCCGATCTTCGCCTTGCCGCTGAATGATCGGTTCGGTGGTTCCGAGTTCATCGATGCGTCCGCGAATGACCTCGACGGTCTGCGACAGCGCTTGTCCCATGCGATAATCGAGGCCGCTGTCGGTAATATTGAGAAGGAAACGCCCCGGCTCAGGCTCATCAAGCGACACTTCCTGGACGATACCGCCGCTTAGCAGGCCGGAGGAAACCGCCTGAAAAAGCGGATCGAGCGCAGTACGCGCCGCACCAATCTGACCTTGATCGCGAATGCGTACACTAACGGTTTGCCCCTCACCGCCCAGACCAGTGTAGCCGATATTTTCGGCGTTCAGCAGTCGCCGAACCTCATCACGCGTCGATTCAAGGCGTTGCGTAACCAGCTCATCACGATCCAGCTTGAGTTGAAGATGAACACCGCCCTGAAGATCGAGACCAAGCGACAGACCACTTTTCGGCATGAAGCCCGGCAGGCTGTTTCGAAAGTTCTCTGAATAAAAATTCGGGATTGCGAACAGCACACCAACGACAACCGTCAGCAGTATGAACGCGGTTTTCCAAGGCGGAAAATAGAGCATTAGATTACCAATCGTGCCGGAGTTTTTACCGGTCAGCGCAGCTTAAACGCTGCGCCGGTTTCAGGTTCAGCCTTTGGATTTGGCTTTAGCGGGCGCTGCATCATTGGCCGCTGCCGGTTCGCCTTTAACGCGCACATCGGCGACCATGGACCGCACGACGCGCACTTTCATGCCTTGAGCGATTTCGACTTCCAGTTCCAGATCGTCAACGACTTTGGTGACCTTGCCGACCACGCCACCGCCGGTAACGACGGTATCGTTACGGCGAATATTGGAAAGCATCTCTTCGCGCTTTTTCATCTGCTGCCGCTGGGGCCGAATAAGCAGGAAATACATGATCACAAAAATCAGCACGAAAGGCAGAAGGCTTAAAATCAGGTCAGGCCCGCCGCCCGGCCCAGCACCTTGCGCATATGCAGGGGTCACAAACATTTAGATACTCCAGAGGAAATGTGCCGAATTCGGCTTGTGTTTGAGCCGGAATATAGCCACGCACTATCCCATTGCAACCAAAACAGCCGCCATGAACAGGTGTTTCAGGAACTCAATATGGCCGAACCGCAGGACCCGCTTCACACCAAATTGGACCGCTTGATTGCCGCTGTTGAAGCGCTTCAGCCCGCGAAAGAAGTGCCGTCAAACTTCGATGTGGCGAACTGTTTTGTCTTTGATGGCGCACGGCGCTTGGCGGTTCCAATACACAAGGTGAACCGAATTGAGTTGGCTCTCATTCGCGGCGTCGATCATGTTCGTGATCAATTGCATGAAAATACGGCCCACTTCGCGAAAGGCCTTCCGGCCAACAACGTGCTCCTCTGGGGCGCCCGTGGCATGGGTAAATCCAGCGTCGTAAAAGCAGTTCATGCGGACGTTTTGCGCGACCATGGCAATCTGAAACTCATCGAAATTCACCGCGAAGACATTGGCCAGCTTCCGGTTCTTTTGAACGAACTACGGCAGTCGCGTGCGCGCTTCATCGTTTTCTGTGATGATCTTTCATTCGATCACGACGACACGTCGTACAAATCGTTGAAAGCAGTGCTCGATGGCGGGGTCGAAGGGCGTCCCGACAACGTGATCTTTTATGCGACATCAAACAGGCGGCATTTGTTGCCTCGCGATATGATCGACAACGAGCGCTCCACTGCAATCAATCCGTCTGAGGCGACCGAAGAGAAGGTATCGCTGTCAGATCGTTTTGGACTTTGGCTCGGCTTTCACAAATGCAGCCAGGACGACTACCTCGACATGGTACGCGGCTACGCGGCACACTACAAATTCGAGATTGGCGACGAGGACCTACGCGCGCAGGCGCTGGAGTGGGCGACCACCCGAGGATCCCGCTCAGGTCGGGTGGCTTGGCAATTCATCACACACCTTGCCGGCATTTCGGGAAAGAAGCTCACCGGCTAATTCAACATCGTCATCGGATCGACCGGTTGCGTGTTCTTTCGAACCTCAAAGTGCACTTTTGGCCGCGTTGCCGAGCCCGACATGCCTGATTTCGCGATTGTCTGCCCGCGCGTGACCTTGTCGCCACGCTTCACATCGATGGTCTCTGTATGTCCATAAACAGTGACGACACCGTCGTCATGGCGCACCAAAACAGTGTTTCCGAGCTCTTTCAGGCCTGAGCCCGCGTATATCACCACGCCGTTCTCTGCTGCCTTCAGAGGTGTTCCGACTGGCACTGAGATATCAATGCCCTCATTTGCGATGCCCCCATCGTCTGCCTGAAACGCAGTGATCACACGCCCTTGGGCGGGCCAGCGCAACGTAGATACCCCTGTCGCCTGCGGCGCAACCGAGTTGTCGTTTTGATCGACGCTTGCGACCTGTCCATCACCGTCGGACTGAGGCGTTGGTGGTATGTATGGCGCAGTTTGCCTGGTCGGTTTAGGCAGCGAAGCGGTTGTAATCGGATCAACGCGCGCCGCATTACGCGGAACGTTATCGGTCGCCGTGTTGACCCCGGGAATGATGATCTGTTGGCCAACCCGTAGCGCATTGGTCTGCATATTGTTCGCAGTCCGAATTCCGTCGACCGACGCGCCTGTTCGCCGTGAAATCGCGTAAAGCGTGTCGCCTGCATTCACCGTATATCGCCCCGATGCAGCGGAGGGCGCTGCGGGCACTGGCGGTCGCACCCGCGTAGGTGCAGATCTTGGCGTTGGTGCAGACCTTGGCGTCGGTGGCGGTGTGGCTCTGGCGACCGAAGTCGTTTGCGGTCGAGAGACGGGAACCGGCGCGCTTTGGACCGGAAACTCCCCGCGTGTACCAGTTGTTGAGCGTGCGCGTTGCACATTCGCATTTGCATCCGGTGCCGAAACCGGCGCATTCGCCGAATACACGTAAGTTGGTATCAAGATGCGCTGGCCAACACCAATAGCCGACGGATCACTGATATCGTTAGCCTCAAGGATCGCATTCGCGGGAACGCCGTAGCGTTTCGCAAGGTTGTAAATCGTCTCGCCAGCGCGCACAGAGACGAAAGTGCCACCTTCTCGAGTCCAGCCGCGCGCATTTTCAAGTGGTCCGGTCTTCTGGTTCACCGAGCCGGTTGTCGTCGCATCGGTCCCCGCAGGCGCGGCGACATTCACCGGCAGCCGCGCATTTTGCGTATTCACAAGATCAGCCGGCCCAGCACTAGCCACTTGAGTTCGGGGAGCCGCGGTTGGCGGCGACAATTGCGATGATGTCACCGGTGCAGGGGTCGCAGAGCCATTCCAAGTCGGCTGCCGCACGGAATTGGTGATGAATGGGTCAACGCCCGCAGTGCTTGCCGAACTTCTGGTCGCGCTGGCAGGTGCTGGCGGAAACGCAGGCGGCGCAGAAGCAAGTTGCTGTGGTGCGCTGCCCGGATAGCTGGCGGCGATGGCCGCTCTTTGTTGCGCAGGTGTATTCAGCGCAACATTATTGATTGGCCCAACGTCAGTTTGGGGCCTGGATGGAACGGCAGCAGTGTAAAAATTATCGGTAAACCGGACAGCATTCCCACTGCACGCAGAAAGGAGGATGACACCAACGCAAGCTGTCGTCGCTCGCAGAACCCGCGGCGCCGGTGAACAGGTTTGTTTGATACGCATTACTTACACCTGCTTCAAAATGAACAGGTATGATTAAACACTGTTAATCTTACTGCCGCGTTAAGCCTAACGTTGCGTCTCAATCAGCTCCCATACTATACATACGCCTATCGGCGGATACCACCAAGTCGCCCATTCGCGTATTGCATTGCACAAAAGTAGCATGAACAACGCATTGGTGATCAGCAATGGATCATTGGACAGACTGGTTTCCGGCCGTATTCATGGCCTTCAAGATCATCGTATTATTCATCGGCGCATATTTCGCAATTAAATGGCACTTTGATCGTGACCGCGAAGAGCGCGAAAAAGCAGCAGAGCTTCGCCGTGAAAAACTCGCAGCAGCCCGCGAAGCAGCTCAAAACTAGTCCACAGTGAGGACGAAACGGGTGCTGACCCGTTTCACTAAATCGCGCGCGCTTTTCCCGAGGTGAGAACTTGAAAGCGAACTTGCTCAAGTTCGACGGCTTCGAAACGGGACCCCACCTTTGTGAGCCGGCACAGGGTTTGTGGCTCGTCTATCTGGCCGATTGCGCATATCATCTCACCACCGGATGCTAGCTGGTCAAGGAATTCACGCGGCACACTATCAAATGCCGCCCACGATATAATTCTATCGAACGGACCTTGGTCTGACCCCTTTGAACCATCCGCATGTGTCGCCACAACATTGTCGAGTTTCAGCGCCCGAAACCGTTTCAAAGCTTGTGCGTGCAGCGTTTTGAAACGCTCTGTGGTGTAAACTCGCGATGCCAACTTCGCCATAATGGAGGTGCAGTAACCGGTGCCGGTACCGATCTCCAAAACCCGATGGTTTCGGCTTAAGCCGAGCGCGTGGATCATCCGCACCTGTAAGTCGATGCCCTCAATGACTTCGCCGCACGGAATTGGCACAAGCCGGGATGACCAAGCAGAGCTCTTAAAACGAGAAGGAACAAACGCGCGCCGCTGTACGGACTCAACCGCCGCCATGAGCTCCGGAGCATCCAAACCAACAGCCCGCGCCCGCAGATGGAAAGCCGCGATGGCCTCGCGGTCAACATTTGAAATCGGCGGAAACGAAACCTCGTCCACATCCCTTTCAATCGCGCTCAAAGCACAGCCTCAATACGGTCGCACATTTCACGCGCAGTAAGATCGAGCTTCAGCGGCGAAATGGAGATATAGTTCTCCTGCAAAGCGCCAATGTCTGTGGTTGGTGGTACATCAATCGTTTCGCGGCCAAACCGGATCCAATAATACGGGATCCCGCGCCCGTCCTCACGCTCCTCCATGAAAAGCCCGTGAGTCAGTTTGCCCTGCTCGGTCACGCGCACGCCTGCAACTTTATTGGGTAAACAACGCGGGAAATTGATATTCAAAAACGTACCGGGAGCCATGTCCACGTCGAGCATTTTTTGAATCAACTTCGATGCGTTTTGGCGCGTCACATCCCATGGAATTTGACGGTGTCCATCTTCGAAACGATAGGACTGACTCAGCGCTATTGACCGGATGCCAAGCAGTGTACCCTCCATCGCACCTGCAACCGTTCCGCTATAAGTTACGTCATCGGCAATGTTGTGACCGGAGTTCACGCCCGAGAGCACCAGATCAGGCTTTGCGTCTTTCATCAGATGCGTCACCGCCATGATAACGCAATCGGTCGGCGTGCCCCGAAGCGCGAAACGTTTTTCATCAATTTCGCGAAGCCGCAATGGATCATTCAATGTCAACGAATGCGCAAGACCAGACTGGTCCGTTTCCGGTGCACAGACCCAAACATCGTCCGATAATTCACGCGCAACGTCTTCCATGACCTCAAGGCCGGGCGCATGAATACCATCGTCATTAGTGATCAGTATTCTCATCGTCCGATCACCTCAACGCCGTTCATGTAGGGAACCAGCATGTCAGGCACGCGGATCGTGCCGTCCTCATTTTGGTAGTTTTCCATAACCGCAATGAGCGCCCGACCAAGCGCAACGCCAGAACCATTTAACGTGTGTACAAACCGGATATCTTTAGCATTTTCAGCGCTGCGATAGCGCGCGTTCATACGACGACCTTGAAAATCACCACACACCGAACAGGAAGAAATCTCGCGGTAGGCCCCCTGCCCCGGCAGCCAGACTTCAAGGTCGAAAGTCTTGCGCGCACCAAAGCCCATGTCTCCAGTGCAGAGCATCATCGTGCGAAAATGCAGGCCAAGACGGTCAAGAATTGTCTGTGCGCACTTGGTCATCCGGTCGAGCTCGGAAAGCGAGCTTTCCTCATCCGTGATGGACACAAGCTCGACTTTGTAAAATTGGTGCTGCCGCAGATAGCCCTTGGTATCGCGTCCAGCGGACCCCGCCTCTGACCGAAAACAGGGCGTAAGCGCCGTGTAACGATGCGGTAGGTTAGCATGGTCGAGAATTTCTTCGCGCACAAGATTGGTGAGCGAAACTTCCGCCGTGGGGATGAGCCAGTCGCCGCGTGTCGTTTTAAAGAGGTCCTCGCCAAATTTCGGCAATTGTCCAGTGCCAAACATAGCGTCATCGCGAACGAGCAAAGGCGGGCTTACCTCGGTGTAGCCGTGCTCTTGAGTATGCACATCCAGCATGAATTGCCCCAGTGCTCGCTCAAGGCGCGCGAGACCGGCAGACAATACTGTGAAGCGCGAACCAGACAGCTTCGCCGCCGTCTCAAAACCCATCTGACCGAGCGACTCGCCCAGTTCGAAATGCTCTTTTGGCGTAAAATCAAAGGATGGCTTGTCCCCGACGGTCCGCACTTCGACATTCGCTTCTTCGTCTGCGCCGACAGGCACGTCGTCGAGTGGGAAGTTAGGCAGGGCGGCCAGAACACTATCCAACTTCGCCGTAAGTTCGCGTTCCGTATCCTCAGCGGCTTGGAGGAAGGTCTTTATTTCTCCAACCTCTGCTTTCAGCTTCTCAGCCTCTTCGCTATTGCCAGACCGCAAGGCCGCGCCGATTTCTTTAGAGGCGGCATTTCGCCGAGCCTGTGCTTCCTGCACTTTTGCGACGTGGAGGCGTCGTTCTTCGTCGGCCGCCAGAACCGCAGAAGACGCAGCTTCCGCGCCGCGCTTTGCGAGGGCAGTGTCCAGAGCGTCAGGGTTTTCGCGGATGAAGCGGATATCAAGCATGAGTCGCACGCATTTAGTGGGCTTTAAGAGTGCGGCTCAAATCGCCGTTTGAAACGGGACCGTCAAGGGTCGCAGCGTGTGCCGCTGGCCCTTTACCAAGTTCAGCTCGCCGGAGCTGGTGGCGGTTCGTTTACAATCGTCTGGCTTGCAGTAATTGGCTCACCATCGACGGTGAAAATTGAGTGATCATTTGAGTTCAAAGTCACGCTTATGACCGCTTCACCAATTGGCAAACCAGAGAAATGATAGGCATCACCGTAAAGCCGTGCGAGCTTTTGGCCGTTGATATAGATATGGGCATGGCCTTCATTTGGCACGTTTTCACCGTTCACATCAGACGGGCTAAAAGTGAAATTCGTCGTTTCAACAAAAACATTCCAACCGGCCATACTGTCACGCTCGACCTCAATGGCAACAGTCGGCGCGCCTTCGGCGGGAATAGGAAGCTCCTCGTGAGCCATCGCATGATCATGGGCGTTGTGCGGGGCGGATCCCATCGTAGCAGGCGACGAGCCCACGATCACCGGTGACAGCCAGATCCCAAGAAAGATGGAGGCCAGCGTCCAGTAAATGATGTAAGGCACTGTGACGCGCGAGAGCATGGCGTCTAGATCGACAGAAAACGGCATAATCCGCCTCCAAAGGCCCACTGCCGAAACCGGCTCGTCGTCAATTTGGATGATTTCATCGCCTTTAGCAGGCGCTGTTTTCGCTTTTGCCATCTGATTAGTTCCAGTCAGGCCGGGTTCGCTTGAGCAGTGTTATCCACACGCCGCTCGCCGGTGAAAAATGCGTGGTTCGTAACTTTCAGCCTCTGGCCATAGCCGAGGAACAGGAGCAGCAGTGCCGTCGCTATGACCGGCAAATGGCCAATAAATTCTACCATGGCCTCGTCCCGATAACCCTGCACAATGAACGCAATGTTCGAAGCCGCCATTAGGATAGATAGGGCCAAAATGGTTAGTCGTGTTGTGGTCCCGAGTATCAAGATAATCCCAAATGTTGCTTCGACCACGCCTGCTGCGAGGATAAAGGTACGATCGTCGAACCAGTCTAATCCAATGGCAGGCATGAAGTTCCAACCGAAATTCGCGATGAACGCGTTACCGAGAAATGCGCCGTACAACTTCTCACCGAAAGCGAGGGCAACGAGTGCAACGCCGGTGAATATGCGCAACGCAGGCACAGAATAGGGTTTGAACCTCGCGATCAGCGTCTCATCCTTAAAATTATTGAACAAGATGAACAGGCCGATGCCAACGATGTTGGAATATTCCAGCGCTCCCAAAAATCCGAACTTAATCACAGTCCCAAAGAAGAGCAGGAACATCAAAATTGCCGCGTGCTGCAAAAAGCGGTTCGCGATGAGAATAACGCCGATAAACGCCTGCATAATCACTAAGAAACCGCCAAAGACGCCGATAGCACTCAGGTGTGGGGCAAGCAGTGCGCCTTCATAAGCGGTCAGCAGAAAAGACATGCCGACAAAAATGCGAACAAACTCCATCACGTCATGACGGGTTCTGGAGTCGACCACTTGAATCTTGGGAAGCTTCGTATCCAAAAAGACTGATGCAGAGATAGCTGCAATCGCGATGGCGATCCAGATTAACACCAGTGGCTCTATGATCGAAAAACTTTCAACAATCTGAATGTTGGGATCGTTTTCATCAACGAACCACCGAACGTGGGCCGCTGCTGGCAATGCCGATAAAACTATTGCACCGATCGTGCCAAGAACGACACCGACAATTTGCGTTCCCGAATTTTTAAGCGATCTATTTCCCAAAAACATAGCGGCTTCCCGTGACCATGGATGAACGCAACATGCCCGCGCATGGTTGCGCCTTACTAAGTATTTGGGTGTCCTTTTGCTGATTTTGCTGCGGCGCAGTGTCCTATGCTGCAGCTGCGAAGGGCATAGTGCCGCCTCTACTCGGGCTTTTCTTCAAAATCCGGATCATGATCGAGCGACTCTTCATCGCCGTCTTCATCGAGGCGGGCGCGTTCTTTCGCTTCAATGCGCTTCGCCATGTAGATCGAAATTTCATAGAGAAGCAGCGTTGGCACGGCCAAGCCGATTTGGGTGAGCGGGTCAGGCGGCGTCAAAATTGCAGCCATCACAAACGCGCCAACCACCATATACTTACGTTTGTCTGCCAAGCCGGCAGCCGTGACGAGACCGGCCTTGGACATCAGCGAAATCGCGACGGGCAATTGGAACACCAGGCCAAACGCAAAGATCAGCGTCATGATCAGGCTCAAATATTCAGACACCCGTGGCAGGTTCTGGATGGAAACCGGCCCCTCGCCCTGAGGCACTTCCATCGACAAGAAAAACCACATCGCCATCGGAATGATCAGGAAATAGACCAGTAGCGCGCCAATCGCGAACAAAATCGGCGTCGCAAAAAGGAACGGCAAAAACGCCCCGCGCTCATTTGAATAAAGACCCGGCGCGATAAAGCGATAGAGCTGCGTCGCTATCATAGGAAACGCGATAATCAGGCCACCAAACGCGCCGATTTTGATCTGGGTGAAGAAAAATTCCTGCGGCGCTGTGAAGATGAACTGCAGGTTCTCAGTGTCTCGCTCAAGCCATCCGACGGCTGTGGTATACGGCACCACCAGCAAATTAAAAATGGGCGTAGCAACCGTGTAGCAGAGGATGAAAGCGATCAAAAATGCGCCGACGCACCACATCAGCCGTTTCCGAAGCTCTGTGAGATGGGTCATCAACGGCGCGGCCGTTTCCTCCATCTGCTTATCTTCATCGTCACGGGTAGCAGAGCTCATGCCGCGTTGTCCGTACTGCTTGGTGCCGGTTTGGCAGCGGCTTTGCGGGGTTTGCGCGTTGATGTCTTGGGTTTAGCGCCAGCTGTTTTCTTCCCAGCTGTTTTCTTCAATGTCGAGCTGGTTGACGCAGCGCTACTGGAAGCCTTTGCCGCTGCCGGCTTGGCCGTCGTCTTCGTAGCTGTCGCTTTACCTGCAGTCTCGGCCTTGGAAGCGGTGGTCTTCTGGGTGGTCGTTTTGCGCCTGGATGTCGCGCGCTTTGTTGTTTTCGGTTTGAGATCCGGCGCAGCCTCAATCTCCGCAGGTTTTGCCCCTGCTGCGTCTAGGGCGTCATCCACTTTCGCCGACGGCTTTTTTTCCAGTTTGTTGGATTTGTTGATCTTCGCGACCGCTTCATCCCAGTCGCTCTCAAACTCGTCGGCCTCATCGGCCAAAGGCTTCATCGCGTCCTTAATCTGCTTGCGCGGATCGAGCTTTTTGACCTCACGAACGGTATCACGAAGCTCGCTCAGTTCAGCCTCATCCATCGCGTCAGAAAACTGCTTTTGGAAATCGGCAGACAAGCGCCGCACCGACTTCATGCCCTTGCCAAAGCCTTTGACCACGCGCGGCAAGTCTTTCGGTCCGACCACGACGATCAAAACGATACCAATCACCAAAAGTTCGAACCAGCCAAAGTCAGGCAGCATCGCGGGCGTTCCCGATAGAAAGCGTATTTACGCGATTAAAATCAGCTTTCTTTTGTCGCTGACTTCACAGGATCAACGGTTTCCGTCGCCTGATGTTCAACAGTTTTTGCTGCATCATCGCCGGCGTCCGCGGCCTCATTGGTCTCTTCTTTCAGACCTTTTTTGAGATTGCGTACACCTTTGCCAAGGTCACCCATCAGCTCTGGAATCTTACCGCGCCCAAAGAGCAAGAGCACGATCACCAACACGATCAGCCACTGCCACCAACCGGTAATACCCATCACATTTCTCCTTGAATTCTTAAATCTACCTAAGCGGTTTAGTCGCGGCTTTCAAACACCATTATGTCTTTGGGTGCGATGAATATTGAAAGATGGTTCACGTCTTCGGGAACCACACCTGACCTTATCCGTGCCAAGATTGGTTTTTCCAATCCGGCGATGCTCAACTGGAACATCTCGGTGATCCCTAGGAACCGCCTCTCGATCACCTGCATTTTGATCGTGTTGGAAACGTTTCTATAGGTCTCAACGCTCACACAGTCCGGCCGAAAAGCCACCGTCACGGGCGTGCCGTCGACAAATTGACCGCACTGCACAGTGCCGAACGGCGTCTCTACACATTTATCGTTCGCGACGCTGTCGAATGTGTTCAACTCCGAGAAGTATCCGGCGACAAATAGGTTATCAGGCTCATAAAAGAGCTCTCGTGGGCTGCCAACCTGACAGATCTTGCCGCCGTTCAACAGCGCAATCCGATCTCCCACGCGCATCGCCTCCTCGGGATCGTGTGTCACGAGGATTGTCGTCATCGC
The DNA here is from genome assembly GCA_038745535.1 of Pseudomonadota bacterium. Lineage (GTDB taxonomy): Bacteria > Pseudomonadota > Alphaproteobacteria > Rhizobiales > Rhizobiaceae > JBCDLI01. Next base: position 21,099 of record JBCDLI010000032.1, read on the forward strand.
GCTTTCGCGAAGGATCTGCAGAGTCTGCGCCCGCACATCGTCCCGCAGTCGCGTATCGAGCCCTGAAAACGGCTCATCCATCAAAATCACTGACGGACAAGGCGCAAGCGCACGAGCCAGCGCAACCCGCTGTTGTTCGCCCCCTGAAAGCGTATGCGGAAATGAAGCGGCATAGTGTGCCATGCCAACACGATCCAGAGCCTCAAGAGCTTCAATACGGCGGGCATCACGCGCAATGTCATTTAAGCCAAAACTTACATTATCCAGCACAGACATGTGCGGGAAAAGCGCATAGTCCTGAAACATGAGGCCGACAGAGCGAAGTTCCGGCGCTTTGAACGTCTGCTTCCCCGTCAGTTCGTCATCATCAAGCACAACACGGCCCGCCGACGGTCTCTCCAAACCCGCTGCCACGCGAAGAAGCGACGTTTTACCGGAGCCGGAAGGTCCGAGAAGGCATAGTACTTCGCCCGCATAGACGTCCAAAGACAGCCCGTTTAACGGCGCGGTTTTGCCGTATGAGAGGTAGATGTCCTCGAAAGTCAGGTGTCCTGTCTGCGCAGATGTTCCCGGTGCAAGCATATAAGCTGATCCCAATTCTGTGGGATGCTCAATCACCGCAAGCTTTTGGTGTCAACAAACCCATCACTTCGAGATCTATGTCCTCAAGCGGCTCTTCTTCAAGCGTCAGTTGGTCGGGATCGATTGCCGGAACGGGTACACCGAAACCGCTCGGCAGCCGTGAAGACAAAAGTCCAGCCGCTTTTAGTTCGTCCATCCCTGGCAAATCACGAATTTCAGATAGCCCGAAATGATCGAGAAATGTCACCGTAGTTCCATAAGTGACAGGGCGTCCCGGCGTCTTTCGACGGCCTCGAACCTTCACCCAGCCCGTTTCCATCAGCACGTCCAGTGTTCCCTTGGACGTGTCCACACCGCGAATTTCTTCCATTTCAGCGCGCGTCACCGGTTGATGGTAGGCGATAATTGCCAGCACCTCTAACGCCGCTTTGGACAACTTCCTCTGCTGAACGCGTTCCCGCTGCATGAGATAGGATAAATCACCCGCGGTGCGGAAAGCCCAATGGCCTTCGGCTTCCTGAAGATGCACGCCGCGTTTTTCATAAAGTGTCTGCAGATCAGCCATCACCGCTTCAATGTTGGCTTCATCGGGCAGACGCTCCATCAGCGCTTTTTGAGAGACTGGCTCCGCTGAGGCAAAGACCAGCGCCTCTGCGATACGCATGGCTTCCGCGTGCAGATGGCGGGCAGCGGGATTATCCCTCATGTCCACGATCGGCTGCCTCTCGTCGGTTACCGCTTCGCCTAAAAGATCGGTCGTCGGCTGGTGCGCCAATTCACTACCCGCTTCCATTTCGTGATCCATAAATTACTCTCCCGCACCAGTCGCTGTTGCCACGTCGGCAGCCGTTACTCCGTCACGCAAAAAAATCGGTGAAAAATGCTTGTCTTGCCACATACGCAGCTTCCCTTCGCGGACGAGTTCCAAGCTCGCGGCGAAAGCGCTCGCCCGCGCGGTCACGCGATCTTTAGCGTCAAGAATGTAGTCATGCAGGTAACTGTCGAGGTCAGTCCAATCGTCGAGCTTGCCGATGATCTTCTCCAGCAATTCACGCGCGTCGCTCAGTGACCATACCATGCGCTTTTCAATCGCTACGCCGTCCACTGCTTCCCGCTGACGCTGCGCCGCATAGGCCGCTAGCAAATCGAACATAGATGCGGAAAAAACCGCTTTATTCTCAACAACAACAGCTTCGGGCATGCCGCGCGCGAACACATCGCGGGTCAAACGATTACGATTTACCAGCCGTGCCGCCGCATCACGCATGGCCTCTAGACGTTGCAATCGAAACTGCAAGATCGCTGCCATTTCTTCACCAGTCGGGCCTTCGTCATCCTTGACCTGCGGGATTAGAAGCCGCGACTTCAAGTATGCAAGCCAAGCTGCCATCACGAGATAATCCGCAGCAAGCTCGATGCGCAGCTGCCGTGCGTTTTCCACAAAGGCCAGATACTGGCGAACAAGGCCCAGAATAGAAATCTGTTTCAGGTCGACCTTTTGATTGCGGGCCAAGTGCAACAGAAGGTCCAGTGGACCCTCAAATCCGTCAACATCGACAACGAGTGCGTCGCGGTCGCCGTTTTCGCCATCCCACAGCTTATCAAACGGCGCATCTTTTGATCGACCGGGATTGCTGACTTGCGTTTGTGCGGCGTCTGCCGACATTTCACCGTCTCCATTCAGACGGTGATTATCCGCCCGTAAACTAAGCCGGAACTGAGATCAGGTCTTCAAAACCACGTCTCAACGCGGCAATATCATCGCCACTTCGCCCGTCCGTCACGCCAGCTTGAACCAATGCCATGGCACGCTCGGCGCGGTCTTCAGCTTTGCCGGAAAGGTGCGGAGTCGCTTCCGCGACGGCTGCCATTTCCTGCATAACACCATTACAATGTAGAACGACATCGCATCCAGCTGCAAAACTCGCTTTCGTTCGGGCCTGAAAATCCCCAGAAAGCGCCTTCATAGACAGATCATCAGTCATCAAGAGGCCATCGAAACCGATTTCGCCGCGAATCACTTGGTCAATCACGGTACGAGAAGTCGTCGCTGGATTGTCCTCATCAAGCGCGGCGTAAACAACGTGCGCTGTCATCGCCATGGGCATGCGCGCGAGTTGGCAAAACGGCTCGAAATCATGTTTTGATAGTTCTTCATGTGGGGTATCACACAGAGGCAGCGCGTGGTGACTATCCACCATCGCGCGGCCATGACCGGGGATATGTTTGATGACCGGCAACACGCCACCTTCTATCAATCCATCGGCAGCAGCACGGCCCATATCGGCGACCTTTTGAGGCGAATGCCCATAGGCTCGGTCCCCGATCACATCATGTGAACCGGGCTGCGGCACGTCAAGAACCGGCAGACAGTCCGCATTGATCCCCAACGGCAATAAATCAGCCGCGTGGAGCCTGCTCATCTCTCGCGCAGACCGGATACCGTTGTCTTTGTCCTGGTCGTACAATTCACCCAAAAGCCGACCGGTTGGGTAGTTCGGAGCAAGCGGCGCTTTGATGCGCTGAACACGCCCGCCTTCTTGATCAATGAATACCGGCGCATCATCGCGGCCGACAAGCTCCCGAAAGTGAGACGTGAGGGAAATTATCTCATCCCGGCTGCCAATGTTGCGTGCAAATAGGATGAAGCCCCAAGGCTGCTCGCGTTTAAAAAATTCAACCTCGTCAGCACTGAGCGCTTTGCCAGCACACCCAACAATCATAGCCTTGGAAAAAGACATTATCGCCCCCCAATTCCTCAAAAGTCCTAACGGGTCACGAAGCAGTTGCCGCCTGCCCGTTTATACTGCGTGCAAAGGGTGTTTGCATCGGATCTGCTCGAAGCAGCCACACGCACACGATAGAAAGTGCCACGCCCTTCAATCTCAGCGCGTTGGATAGAAACGCCACGACCACTGAGGACATTTGCGAAACGACGCTGCAAGTCAACAACCTGAGACTGCGCACCCTCACGAGACGGCACAGATGCAATCTGCACCGAGAACGGGCTGCTCGCAGTTGTTGTCGCCGCTGGCGGTGGTGCTGCGGGCTGAGGTGCAGACGCCACCTGCGTTTGAGCTTGCGGATTGACCACATTAACGGGCTGATTTGCAGGTCGATCGGCAACGATTGGCGCAGTAATTGGCTGCGTCGTTACCGTTCGGACAGGCGCTTGTGTTGGTGTCGCGACAATCCGCGGAACTTCTGTGTTGTTTGCCGCTGGTGCTGGAGGCGTGAAAGTCGGCTCCGCAGGTTCGGCTGAAACAGACGCGACTTCGTTCACTGGTGCCGGTTGGGTCGCATCAGGTGAGACCGTCGGCGTTGTCAGCGCAGCCGGCACTTCCGGTTGAGCGACTTCCTGTTCCACCAGCGTACCGTCTGGTTTCACCACAAGGGTACGCACACGTCGCGGCGTCATCGTTGTCGGCGCATCGGCAGTCGCAGGGCCACTGTCTAGGGCACCCGGCTCCAAACGATCTTCGGATTTCTCGCCCACGGAAGAAGGCAATGCGCCCGCAGGCAACGCCGCGACGTCAATTGGCTCTTCAGCAGTGGTGACCAATTCTTCTTGAGATGTGACGTTATTATCAGTGCCGTTGGCCGCCACACTGTTTTGATTAGGCACTTGCATGCCGCCCGGATCGTCGGGTTTGATTTTTGTTGGCTCTGGATCGGCTTCGACCACAACGGGACCGTCAGACGACCCACCGCCACTGTTCATCGCAAAGACGCCAAACGCCCCAGCCACTGCGACGAGACCGATTATACCCGCAACGATAAAGCCTTTTCGATTAGATTTCTCCTGCGTTAAAACCTCTTCCGGCTCACTGTCAGGAAAATCCTCGAAATCGGGCGTTGGCTCTACTTCTACCGCCGCTAGTGCGGCTTCGTCATCATGTCTTGCGAACTCAAGATCACGGGCAAACTCTGCTTCAAAGTCCATATCTTCGAAAACGGCTTCAAATTCAGCCTCACTAGACGATGTCGATGCACCAGCGATGCCAGCAACAGCCGCTGCCGGTGCAACCTCTGAGATATCCATGTCGAAGCCCGGATGTTCAGCTTCCACGCGAGGAAGCGCGTCGTCTGGCAATTCCGGCACCTCGAAATCAGCCATCCCGGGGAACGGATCGGCGATATCTGCTGTGTTCACTGACGGTGAACCTGCTGAAGACGGCGGCAAAGCTGCCGGGGCTTCATCGGCTGCCATGATGGCCTCGAGCTCATCAAGCGGTGACATCTCCGGCACAATGGTCTCAGGCTCAACAACCTGCGGCTCAACAGTTGGTGGCGCAAACTCGGGCGCAAAGTCTGCGACCGGCAACGCTGGCGGCGAATTTTCAGCCCCGAAATCAGGCGATAGATCAACCTCGTCCGCAAAGAGCGCGTCAAACTCGCTTTCGAGCGCAACATCAAACGATTCAGCTTCAAGGTTATCCGCGATCTCTGCTTCTGGTGAAGCGCTCACGTTCGCCATTGGTGCGGGGACGAAATCGGGTTCGGCCTCCACAGCGTAATCGTCAAAACCAAGCTGGGCGAGAACATCATCATTGATCGAAGGCTCGACGAAAGCCTGTGTTGATGCTGTTTCAGATGGCTCAACCGCCTCCGGCACAATCGCAACCTCAGGAGGGGTTAGGTCTTCCGGTACCAACGCCTCACCCGCGGAAGTAGGAGCGTCAGACAAGTTACCAATGTCGAGATCAGCCTCCAATGCGGCCTCGAAGTCTGCAAACAGCTCGTCTGCGTCCTCGTCGATTGCCTGCGTTTCATCAACGCCAGCTGTGGTGTTAAAGTCGTCTGTTAAAGGCTGTGGAGCAGCATTCTGGGTAGTCAAGAAGTTTGGAATTTCAGTGACATCTTCGTATGCGATTGGAGGCGCAAGCTCTTCCGCAAACGGCTCTTCCACACTCACATCTTCCGTGATGACTTCGTCGAACACGGCCTGTTCTGTCGCTGGCGCGGGTTCGAAAAGATCGTCGGCGACCGGACTTTCGCCGGTTCCTAAAAGGGACGCCAGCTCGTCTTCAAGGCTTTCCGCAGTTGCCGGTGGGGCAATTTCCGGCGCACTCGCGTCAAAAGCTTCCGGCCCATCAAGCGCTGTTTCCATCGATGGCGCTTCGGTCTCAATGATCTCTGGCGGTTGCCCGACAAACTCTTCGTCTGGCGATGCTGCCAAACCCAGTTCACTCATCAACTGAGCCTCAAGATCGGCCTCTAACGCAGGTGCTGGTTCGTGCGTCGGTTCCGCAATCGCAGGCCTAACCAATGCCGGCGCACTATCAATTGCACTTGGCTCAGACGGCGTTTCCATCATCCGGGCCAATTCAGC
>JBCDLI010000033.1:0-26580 GCA_038745535.1 Pseudomonadota bacterium
CACGCTGGTAAATTTGAAGAAGTCCACCGCCTCATCATTTGCCTGGCGGGCAGTATCAATAAGCTTCTCAAGGCGATCTTTTTCCAGATCGTACTCCTCTTTGAGAAGCGTTTCCAATGTTTCAAGTTCCACCTCGCGGGTAACGCCGTCGGCTCTTACAACGTGGAACATGAGCGCAGCGGCGGCGACCCGTGGATCATCATCCGCAAATGCGTTTGGATCGTCACTTTTATCCGGTTCGGTCTCGCCAAGAGAAGCGAGAAATCCACGCACTTTGTCAAACATGTTTTCTCCGCTTCGTAGTTGTCGTGCCGATTAGAATAGACGGAAACGTTTAGCTTTTCGTTCCGCAGCTTTCACCGGATCAACGCCTGGATCATCAGGGATTGGTGGCTTGAACCCGGTAGGCTTTGCCTCAGCCTTCCCGTTGAGCGGTGTCGCTTCGTCAGCTTCCGCCTCTGGTGAATATGCCGCCTCATGCTTTCCAACCTCGTCAGCTACAGGTGTTTGCACCTCTTCAAGCTCGACGGCCTTGGCCTCGATATCGGGCTCATCAGCTTCAACAAGGGCCGTTTCTGCAGTTTTTCCCTCTGCGGTCACATCCGTTTGTGATGAAGTCTCAACTTCTTCTCCGCCTTCCGCAGCCGTTTTTTCCGCTTCAACCTTATCTGTGTCGGATGAAGTTTCGATTGGCTCGGCGTCCGTTACGGCTTTTGGCTCTTCGACCACTTCTTCGACTTCGATGAGTTCACCGGCATCTACTTCTGCACCGTCGAGCGGAGGCAGTTCTCCGATGACCGGAGCCGGCGTTATGCCTGCTTCCATCGGGTCAAGATCATCAAATTCCAGAACCGGGCCGCCTAAGCGTTCTACTGGGACCTTCCATTCGAACGCATCAATCTCACCGGTGACAGGCGAGAACGGTGCCCATTTCTGGGATACATAACCGTCTGCAGTCCAAGCGGGATCGCGTGGCGCATGAACCGCACGTGCAAGCCACTCACGCATTTTGCCCTGATTGCCGGTTTCGGCATCTTCGATATCCGCCATCAGCATATAGGCGCTTTCGCGCGGTTCTTCGCGAAGAACGTAGGCAACTGCTTTGCGCGCTTCCTCGTATTTGCCAGCCTCTAGCGCAATTTGGGCGACGATCATCGAAGATTCGATGTTGTTCGGCTTTAGGCCTTCTAGTTTTCGCGCCCGCTTGAGACGGTCGATGACTGAGTCGCCCGACCTTGCGTTCACATAGGCGATAGCGACATCGGGGTGTGGAGCTTGCTTCCAGCAGGTCTCCAGAACCTTGATCGCTTTACGCATATCATTGAGACGCTGGGCAGCCTCGGCGCAGACAATGGCGGCGGGGGCAAAAGCAGGTGCAAGTTTGTGCGCTTCGAGCGCCGCACTTTTGGCACGCGCGGGTTCTGCTTCAACAAGCTCCATAGCCATCGCAGTAAGAAGAACGGCACGCTTGCGCTTTGCTTCGTCGCGGTCGATCTGCTTGCGGCTTTTTTGCGTTTCAACAATCCGAAGCGCGCCTTCCCAGTCACCGTTTGCGGTTTTGTGATTGATTGCGGCTTTGCCTGCCCACGCCAGCTGCGGTGCCAATTCTGCGGCTTTTTCCGCGTAATGGCGTTGGGCATCACGGTCGCCCAATCGCTGCGCTTCCATGTAAAGGCCCCGCAATGCAAGCGACCGTGTTTCGGGATCATCCAGCATGTCCTCAAACATTTTCCGCGCGTTGTCGTGCTTGCCTTCAAGCATCGTTGTTTGTGCGTCCAACAATTGGACCAGCGGTTCGGATGTGGCCGTGAGTTGGCTGTTTGCCTGTTTCAACATGCGGCGCGCGGTATTCGGATCGCCAGCACCGGCCGCGATGATACCGGTTGATAAAGCCTGGTAACCGCGGTCGCGCTTCCTGGCACGAAAGTGTCTTGTCAGACGCTTTGGCGATGTGAAAATGAGCTTGATGACCCACCAGACGAACATCACTGCGACGATGATCGCGAGAAGAAGAGCTGTTGCAACAATCAAATCGACAGTGATGAGGCGATCACCAATCGTCACTGCCAACGAGCCGGGCATTTCGGCCAGCAACGAAAAGCCATAGCCAAGACCGATGACGATGAGGACAAAGAGAAGAATTTTGATCATGACTTACTCCTGCCCTGCGGCATCATTTGATGATGAGGCAGTGCCAGCCATTGCATTGTTCAGGATCGTTTGAACCAGCGTGTCTGCGTTGAGACGCGCTCGCATCGCGTCGGCAAAATCGGCTGAAACGTTTTTCGCCGAACCTGGAAGCGTTTCCCATTCATTGAGAGCTGCCTGCAAATCTCCGTTTTTCAAGTCGGCTTCGATGCGCGCTGCGATGGCTTCCGGTGTGTCGCCTTCAACTTCGCCGGTGCGACGAACGCTAACGAGAGATCGCGCGCTCGACATTAAACGGTCTGCAATGGAGGCGTTCTCGTCTAAGCCCTCACCGATTGCAACGATGGCATTTGCCACGCCTCCGGCGCGTTCGGTCAGCGCGGCAAGTGTCGGGACACCGCCCGCTGCGTACTCACGCAGCGATGCAATTGTGTCTTCACCGCCACCGATTGAGGCAAATGTTTCCAACTCGTTCATAAAAGGAGCGCCGCGATCCACTGCCGTTTTAAGGCTGGTTGCCGCCACGGCCCGCGCTATTGCGGCGCTGCCTCCGGCATTTTCACTCAGCGTTTCTTCCGCAGCGTCAATGCGAGACGATAGCTCGTTCATCGTGTTGGCGGTTTCTTCTTGCGCAGTTTGCACGGCAGCGATCTGGCCCGTGAGGCCTTCTACCGTTCCGGACAGGCCGTCGAAATCCGATTGGAGCGTGCTGAGGCCGGACGTAGTATCAGATAGTAATGGTGCGATAGCAGCGCTAAGCGCGGCTTCGTCCGATGATGCAGCCGATCCAGCGGCTTCTGCAACGTTTGTAGCTACGTTTTCAATTTCGCCGGAAAGTGTTTCAACATTGCCTTCAATTGTCTCCAAACGCCCAGTGATGGCTTCCAAGCCTGCATTTTCACCGGCGTCACCGGACGAAATAGCGCTTTCGAGCAAGGTTACCTGACTGTTGAGGGCAGCCACGGTTTCTTGGATTTGTTCCAGACCAGTCTGCGCTTCGGTCGCGGCTGCTTGCGCTGATGCGGCCGCTTCACCTGCCTCGGAAATTCCAGCGGTCAGCTCTTCCGGCAGGGCCTGTTCTATGTCTGTCGCTGCGCTGCCCACTTCGCTGAGCTGCGTTCGCAGTTCTGCGATCTCCCTTTGTAGTGGAGTGATATCCACCGGCGCGGGAAGTTCTAAAGGCTGTGACGGCGCCATGGATGGAAGAACGCCGCCCCATTGCAGCCCGGCAGCGCCGAGAAGCGTCAGCGCTCCACCGACGATCCCTCCACCAAGTGCCGAGATACCTCTTTTTTGGACGACCGTGGTCGTCGCTGGTGGCGGCGTTGCTGATAACGTTTCCGCGGAAGCCTCTGACGTTGGCTCGTTCGGTGTCACTTCATCCAATGGTTCGCTGGGCTCGTCATCGGCAAGGGCTGGACGCACATCTGCCCTACGCGTTGGTTCATCGAAGCCAACCAGTTCCGCTTGAGGCGGATCAGCAGGGCCAGACATTGTTTGGTCCGGTGCTGGCTCTGCATCAAGATCGATCGTGACAGGCTTGCGTGTGCTGCCTCGCCGGTTGGAGTTTGATCTTCGCGCCATACAACATCTCCCTAGTCTTGAAGGTGATAAAGCATGCCGTAAACGTCGCTGAAAGGTCTTGGTTGCAGAAAGCGTAAATTAGAACTCGATGGCGTCTTGTAGTTGCGCGATTAGGTCTTCGTCAGCAGCACTATTCAAAATTTGGCGCCTGAGAACAGATGCTTCTGGAACGGCAGCGGCAATGCGAGGCGACACAAAGAAAAATGTCGTACTATCAGAGGCTTGCTTGCCAAATGAACGGTTGATTTCCGAAAACCAGACCTCAACTGACAAGACAGAATGAAACACCACAGCAGCGGGCGAAGCGGTTTCGAGATATTGTAATTCACTATAAGTCATTTGACTTACTTTTTGCGTGTCATAGACCACTGAGACCGCGACGTCGAAATCTCGTTTTATCAGAGCATTTTCAAGATACGGAGTGCGTATCCGGCCAGCCAGATAGTGGAATTTCGTATGAGGTTTAGCTGTCTCGGTGATTAACGATCCGAGGCTCTCGGCATTGCCGTTCGCAACGACCACATCCTGAAATCCGGTCTCTTTCGCGACGGTGGCCGTACCCTCTCCCACTGCGAAAAGCGGATGGTGAAGAAGTTGCGCGGCTAGAGATGGATCTAACAGACGGATGGCAGCACCGCTCGTGACGAGCAGCGATGCGTCCTCATCAATCACTATGTCCGTCCTGACCGGTACAGTCTTTGTGAGCGGCATTGAAACCGCATCAAATCCGGCTGCTTTCAGGTTCGCGCAGGTTTTTGCGTTGCCGGGCTCGGGGCGGGTGATCCAGACGGTTTTGTTTGTCCCGCTCAAGCCCAGCTCTGGAAGAACTCTTCGCCGGCCCGCGAGCGCACGTCTGAGCCTGCAGCGGTGCCGATATTTTCAGCATCGGATGTTTTGCCGGAAATTGATATGTCGTGGGATACCGCACCGTCTGGTGTCAGAATCGTTCCTGAAAATGAAAGCCCGTCGCCATCGACCATGGCATGGCCAGCGATCGGCGTGCGGCATGATCCGTCGAGCGCTTTAAGAAATGCGCGCTCGCATTTCAGAGCAGCAGTTGTGGGCTTGTGGTCGAGCGGCTCGACGAGCGCGTCTGTTCGCGCGTCGCCTGTGCGGCCTTCGATACAAATCGCACCTTGCCCAAGCGCTGGTGGGAACGCGTCCAAGTCCATTAGATCGGTGATGACGTCCGCCATGCCGAGCCGCCGTAGGCCTGCATTTGCCAACAGCGTCGCGTCGGCGACCCCATCTTGCAGTTTCTTGAGGCGTGTCTGCACGTTGCCGCGAAACCCAACGACTTTGAGATCAGGACGCGCTCGGCGAACGAGCGCCTGGCGCCTTAGCGAAGAGGTCCCGAGAACAGCGCCTTCTGGCATGTCCTTGATCGCGCCCGCAGATGAAGAAATGAATGCATCGCGCGGGTCTTCCCGTTCCAGAAACGCGGTGATCGCAAGGCCGTCGGGGAGCACCGTTGGCATGTCCTTGGACGAGTGAACCGCAATGTCGATGCGGCCATCAAGGAGCTGCGCTTCCAGCTCTTCGGTGAAGAGGCCCTTGCCGCCAATCTCGGATAATTCGCGGTCCTGTATGCGGTCGCCCGCGGTGGAGATGACACAAATTTCGATCTGCTCAGCCGATATCCCGTGTGCTTTTGACAGCCTGTCTCGGACTTCATGGGCTTGCGCTAAAGCGAGCGGGGAACCGCGCGTTCCAATTCGAACGCTCTCGTCAGCTCGTACCAATTGTATGTCCTTCCCGATCCGTGATAACCGCTCGTAAACCAGCACTTCCAACGCAGCAAGCCAATCTCACTCCGCCCATGACGCTTATTCTTGGCATTGAAACCAGCTGTGATGAAACCGCCGCGGCGATTGTTTCTGGTTCAGCAGGTGACGTGCCCAACGCGGAGATTCTATCGAACGCGGTCTACAGCCAAATCGAAGATCACGCGGCCTATGGGGGTGTCGTCCCTGAAATTGCCGCCCGTGCTCATGTGGAAAAGATGGACGCAATCATCGCGCGCGCTCTGGACGAATCGGGCGCCGATTTATCCGAAGTTGATGCAATTGCTGTCACCTCAGGCCCCGGTTTGGGCGGCGGTCTGATTGTGGGAACGATGACTGCGCAAGCGATTGGTATCGCGTTAGATAAGCCCGTCATCGGAATAAATCATCTTGAAGGTCATGCGCTTACCGCGCGGCTTACCGACCAAATCGCGTTTCCTTACCTGCTGCTGTTGGTGTCTGGCGGGCACACGCAGATTATTTCGGTCGAGCGACTTGGGCAGTATCGCCGCTTGGCGACGACGATAGACGACGCACTCGGCGAGGCCTTTGATAAAACCGCGAAACTCCTTGGCCTTGGATACCCCGGTGGTCCACATGTCGAAAAACAGGCCCGGTCCGGTGATCCTACGAGGCTAGCTTTTCCTCGACCCATGAAGGGCAATGCGAGGCCTGACTTCTCGTTTTCTGGTCTTAAAACCGCTGTTCGGCTTGCCGCCGAAGAGATGGCGCCACTCTCGGAACGCGATGTCTCAGACATCTGCGCCAGTTTTCAAGCAGCGGTGACCGATACACTGTTGGATCGTGTGTCAAAAGCGATGACAAGCTTCTCTGCATCGCATTCCATTGCACTGCCGACGTTGGTGGTTGCTGGTGGCGTTGCCGCAAATCAGGTGATCTGTCGTGCTTTAGGGAACCATTGTGCGCAAACGGAGTATCGTTTTTTCACGGCGCCGATGGCATTGGCTGGCGATAACGCGGCCATGATTGCCTGGGCCGGCTTGGAGCGTTTTGAAGCTGGAATGATTGACGATCCAATTTTGATCAAAACCCGGTGGCCTCTTGACCCTAACTCTGAACCGTTGATCGGTAGCGGTAAGCGCGGGGCGAAGGCATGAGTGATCAAAAAGTTTCAGTGATCGGTGCTGGAGCATGGGGAACGGCGTTGGCTGCAAATGCAGCGCGCGGCGGCCGCAAAGTTCGGATTTGGGCAAGAAAGCCAGAGCACGCCGAAGAGATCCGAAAAACATCGCGAAACGACAAATATCTCCCCGGCATTGACCTTCCGACATCGGTTGTTGCGACAAGCGATCTCGATGTTGCATGCGAACATGCTGATATCATTTTGCTTTGCGTGCCTGCGCAGACGCTGTCGCCGACCGTCCAACGGTGCGCCCTTCATACATCTGTGGAGGCCACGTTTGTAAGTTGCGCGAAGGGCATTGATCGCGCGACCGGCAAAACGATGACGGAAGTGATCTCGGGCCATTCGGGCGGGCGAGAGATTGCGGTGTTGTCCGGCCCCAGCTTTGCTGCCGATGTGGCCCGCTTTCTTCCAACAGCTGTGACGATTGCATCTGCTGACGAGGAAACAGCCTTGGAGCTTGCCAAGGCGCTCTCCAATGACACGCTCCGGTGCTATGCGGCGAGCGATGTACGGGGTGTCGAGCTGGGTGGCGCATTGAAGAACGTGTTGGCTATTGCTGCCGGTATTACGCGTGGACGGAGACTAGGTGCATCTGCGGAGGCCGCTTTGATCGCCCGTGGTTTTGCTGAAATGACCAGGATAGCAACGGCCATGGGTGCAAGGCCGGAAACCATGGCTGGGCTCGCTGGTCTTGGTGATTTGGTGCTGACGTGCTCCTCGGATAAATCCAGAAACTTTGCGTTCGGCGTTGCAATAGGAACGGGCCTGCCCGTCGACGATCTTCCTTTGGCCGAGGGTGCAAAGACAGCAGAAATCGCAAGTTATCTTGCGCGTCGGGACGGCATAAGCGCTCCTGTCACCGGGGCGGTTGCTGACATACTCAAAGGTGCGTTAACGGTTGACGATGCCATTGCTTCGCTTTTTGCACGCCCCATAAAGAGCGAGTGAAAAGAGGGCACATAATGACAAATTACTGGCTGTTTAAATCCGAGCCGTTCAAATGGTCGTGGGAGCAACAAAAGGCAAAGGGCGACGTCGGTGAGGAATGGGACGGCATTCGCAACTATCAGGCTCGCAACTTCATGCGCACGATGAAAATCGGCGACCGCGGTTTTTTCTACCATTCAAATGAGGGCCTCGAGGTGGTTGGTGTCGTCGAGGTCAGTGCCGAGTCGCATCCTGATTCAACGATTGACGATGACCGCTGGGACTGCGTGGACGTGCGGGCACTTTGCGATATGCCAACGCCGGTAACTTTGAAGGACGTGAAGGCCAATCCAAAACTATCCGAGATGTCGCTTGTGACGTCTATGCGCCTGTCAGTACAGCCTGTTACGAAACCGGAATGGATTGAAGTCTGTCGCATGGGCGGTTTGGACGGCCTAGCGTTGAGACCGTTGTGACGGTGGAAGACGCAAAAAAATTTATTCGGCAAAATACTGCTCTGATGCCATCACCCCACGTGCCGGAGGTGCAGCTTCACTTGGCAGATGAAGCTCACGCGCTTTGGCAAAAGACCGAAGAGCAACTTGGCGAGATGGGCCTTGAGCCACCTTTTTGGGCGTTCGCGTGGGCGGGCGGTCAGGGCTTGGCACGTTACATTATCGATCATCCCGAAATGGTACGCGGTCGCTCGGTCTTCGACTTCGCGACAGGTTCTGGCGTGGTGGCGATTGCGGCTGCGAAGGCTGGCGCCGCCCGTGTTCTCGCCAATGATATTGATCCGATGTGCGAGCCAGCGGTTGCATTGAACGCTGCCGCCAATGATTGCCACGTCGAGTATACGGCAGACATCATGGTCGGCGACGATCTTTCCAAATTCGACATCGTGCTTGCAGGAGACGTTTTCTTTGATCGCGAGATGAGTGCGATGATCGCGCCCTGGTTTGATGATTTGGCGGCAGCGGGAAAAACAGTGCTATTGGGTGATCCCGGTCGTCATTATCTACCGGGGGGACTTGAGAAACTGGCCAGCTACACCGTAACGGTTGCGCGCGCGCTAGAAGATGCCGAGGTCAAGAACACAGCGGTTTATCGGTATCCGGCTTGATCGATCTCGACCTAGTTCGCCATTAGAAATACAGTTCTTCTGGTGATCCGCGCGCACAACCTCTCCAGCATGTCGCGTTCTATGGCGATGCATCCGGCCGTCGGCTGGAAACCGGGCTTCGCGCAGTGAAGGAAAATTGCGGACCCGCCAAAGCGTTTCTGCGCTTTTGGTGCACGATTAAAATCAAGCACGACGCAATAATCGTAGAGACCGTCATCACGCATCATTTTCTCGTGGCTTGACGCAAACGGCAAACTCACAGGTTGATTGTATTGCGGATGGAGAGGCTCATCGCACCAGCCATCATCAGGATTTGTACTTTTTGCCGGCAGCATACCCCGCGGCCGTTTCACGCGATCAGCTCGGAAATAAATCATTTGCGGGCGCAACAGAATGCCGAGAGGTGTTGCCCAATCGCCTTCCCGCTTAATTGCGGTAGAACCATTTCTTCCAATTGCGCAAGGTATCGTGCGATGGCCGATCTGCATCAGGCCGCGGTGATTTGCGCTGCCCGGCGCACGCCTCACGATCGCGTGACTAAGTTCCTGGAAATTACTCACATCTATCTCACTGCGCATTTACCCAATGCGAGAGTAAGTCACTTGTGCCGCACATTTAAGTGTATAGTTTAGTTGACAGTTCAAATCATGGAACAAGCCTATGACCAGCCGCACGATTTTGCTCATCGATGATGATGAAGACCTTCGCGAAATTCTCGTGGAGCAGTTGTCTCTCTACGAAGAGTTTGACGTCATGCAGGAGGCCACGGCGACCAAGGGCGTGACCAC
Source organism: Pseudomonadota bacterium (assembly GCA_038745535.1). GTDB lineage: Bacteria > Pseudomonadota > Alphaproteobacteria > Rhizobiales > Rhizobiaceae > JBCDLI01. The sequence goes on from JBCDLI010000033.1 coordinate 9,502, forward strand.
GGCGCGTGGTGCCATGATCGACCTCATCGTGATGGATGTCGGCTTGCCTGACATGGACGGTCGCGAGGCGGTGAAAATGCTTCGCAAGGGTGGCTTTAAAGCGCCGATCATCATGCTCACTGGTCATGACACGGATTCAGATACCATTCTTGGTCTCGAAGCAGGGGCCAACGATTACGTCACGAAGCCGTTCAAATTTGCGGTTTTGCTGGCGCGCATTCGCGCACAATTGCGCCAGCACGAGCAAAGTGAAGACGCGATATTTGCAGTGGGCCACTACACGTTCAAACCAAGCCAGAAGCTGCTTATTGATGGTAATGGCGGCAAAACGCGACTGACTGAAAAAGAAGCTGCCATCATCAAGTTCCTTTACCGCGCTGACCAAAAAGTTGTCACACGGGACACACTTCTGGAAGAGGTATGGGGTTACAATTCAGGCGTCACCACACATACGCTCGAAACCCATATTTATCGCCTCCGGCAGAAGATTGAAAAAGACCCGTCGAACGCATCGATCATTGTCACAGAGAGTGGTGGCTATAAACTACGGCCCTGACCAGAACTCGCTTTCGTTTCTGTGAGGCAAAAGCCTGTTTGCCCGCGAGAATTTGCCTTGGTTGAGAAGGCAGGTTAACGCTTCGCGCTATTCTTGGCGGGAACGTATCAAAGCATGGCAATTGAACGCGATATTGATTCGCTGGCGCAAGTTGATCTTCTATCGGACCTGCCGCGAGAACAACTTCGCCTTTTAGCGTTTGGCTGCGAGGAATTGCGATTTCAGCCTGACCGGACATTTTTTCGGGAGGGCAGTCCAGCCGATTGCGGTTTTGTCATTACATCAGGCAGCGTCGAACTTTCACGAGTGATCGACGGTGAAATGCGCGTGGTAAAGACCATCAGTGACAACCACATGCTCGGCGAACTCGCTTTGATCACAGAGACGACGCGGCTCGTTACGGCGAAGGCCGTGGAAGAGACAAATGCACTTCGGATCGGCCGCTCTACGTTCAGGCGCATGTTGAGCGAGCACCCGCACAGTGCGGCGATGCTTCACAGCAAGCTGTCAGATCGTCTCGCCGAATTTCTTGAGGATGTCGGACGCTTGGAGAGGCGCTTCCGGTAGGTTCTGAACTGGCTGTCTAGAAGTTGAAAGTCGCGATGACCGGTACGTGATCTGATGGTCTTTCCCAGCCACGCGCTTCGCGAAGGACCGTGACATCCTCCAACGCACCTTCGAGATTCTGGCTCCCCCAGATGTGGTCAAGCCGCCGACCCCGGTCAGATACATTCCATTCGCGCGAGCGGTAACTCCACCAGGTGAAGAGCTTTTCTGTCGCCGGAATTTTTGTGCGAACCAGATCTGACCAGCCCGTATCTTTGCGCAATTTTTCCAGTGTCTCTGTTTCCACGGGCGTATGGGACACAACTTTCAAGAGTTGTTTGTGAGACCAGACATCGTTTTCCAGGGGTGCAATGTTCAAATCGCCCACCAGAATTCGCGCGTCCTCTTCATCGCTTGGGGTCGCGTGAATTTCTTGCATCTCGTCCAAGAACTTCAGCTTGTGTGCAAATTTTGGATTTTTGGCAGTGTCTGGTTCGTCGCCACCTGCAGGCACATAGAAGTTCTCGATCCCAATGCGCTGATTTCCTGCGTGAACAATCGTTCGCACGTGACGGGCGTCGCCGATCTCGCAGAAATCATGTGACTCACTGTGACTGAGTGGAAGGCGCGAGAGCGTTGCGACGCCGTGATAGCCTTTCTGCCCGTGAATTGCGGTGTGCTCGTAGCCGAGTTTTGAAAAATTCGATGAGGGGAACTGATCGTTCGCGCACTTGGTTTCTTGCAAGCAGAGGACGTCTGGCTGGTAGTCTTTTAGGAATTGCTCAACGAGCCCGCTGCGCAGTCGTACGGAATTGATATTCCATGTCGCGATTTTGAATTTTTTTGATCCCATGGACCCCTCTGACCGATGTTATTCATACCCCATCGACAAACTAGCGCAGGCTAAGAAAAAAGCGCGATCAAATTGACCGCGCCTCGAAGCAACGAAACTTTTTGAATTTAACGCCCGCGCGATTCTCGCACCCGATTATAGTCGATCCGAAACGTATTGTTTGCGAAGGTCACGCCCTCCTCCACATTGAAGATCATAACTGTGGTGTCTTTCCCCTTGGCGTCGCGAATGGTCCATTGGCGAAGGTCATAGGATGAAGGGTCGAACATCATCGTGATTTGGCTGTCTCCGAACGCCTTTTTGTCAGCCATGACAACGGTCGTTAGATCGGCGTTCTCCTCAACTTTCTGAACGCGTTTCCCGCCGAGGTCGATGCGATCGCCAAGGATCAGATTGAGTGGCGTTTGTGAGAGCGGATAGGTATCCCACGTGTCGAGCTTTTTGTTGTTCACCACAACCGTTGAACCATCAGCGACCACACGAATGTTGGATGGTTCTTCGTAGAGGAACAGCACTTTCCCCGGCCGTTCGATGAAGAATTTGCCGCCGGTTTGCTCGCCGCTTGGGCCGAATTGAACGAACTCGCCCATCATCGTTTTCACGCTTGAAAAATGATTGGCAATTTTTTGGGCGGTGGCAGTGCTGGCGGTCGCGCCCTGCGTCAGCGGTGCCGCAATCAGAACTGCGGCTGCAAGTGCAAGCGTTCTCACGCTTCTGCGGTAGGAGGCCCTAATGGTCATTTTGCTGTCTTCCTTCTGTGACGCCGGTCCGCTTCCCTCAATTTCTGCCGTAGAAGTGCGATAGTATTCGGGCCGCACTGTGATTTTGTTCGGCAAAATTCAGGTCATTGCATACCTGACATTTGTTCTTCCTCACTTGGCACAAGGATTTCGCGCTTGCCTGCGTGGTTGGCCGGGCCAATCAGGCCCTCATCTTCCATACGCTCGATGAGCGAGGCGGCGCGGTTGTATCCGATTCCAAGACGACGCTGGATGTATGAGGTCGACGCTTTGCGATCTCGCAGGACCACTGCAACTGCCTGATCATAGGGATCATCGCTGTCGGCCATATTGCCTGCTGACCCGCCTGCAGCGGCACCACCTTCATCTTCCTCGTCGTCTTCGAGAACTGCTTCAAGGTATTGGGGCACGCCTTGGGTCTTGAGATATTTGACAACCTCTTCGACCTCTTCATCGGCTACAAATGGCCCGTGAACACGCTGAATTCGGCCACCGCCAGCCATGTAAAGCATGTCGCCCATGCCGAGGAGTTGTTCAGCACCCTGCTCACCGAGAATGGTGCGCGAATCGATTTTTGACGTGACCTGGAAGGAGATCCGGGTTGGGAAGTTTGCTTTGATTGTGCCCGTAATAACGTCGACCGACGGACGCTGGGTCGCCATGATGACGTGAATGCCAGCGGCACGCGCCATCTGCGCCAAGCGCTGCACGGCGCCCTCGATGTCTTTGCCGGCAACCATCATCAGATCGGCCATTTCGTCGATAATAACAACGATAAACGGCATTGGTTCGAGGTTTAGCGCTTCGGTCTCATAAACCGCTTCGCCGGTTTCGCGATCAAATCCGGTTTGTACAGTGCGTGTGAGTTCTTCGCCACGCGCTTGTGCTTCGCGAACACGGGTGTTGAAACCGTCAATGTTGCGCACGCCAAGCTTCGCCATGTTCTTGTAGCGCTCTTCCATCTCGCGGACGGTCCATTTCAACGCAACTACCGCTTTCTTTGGGTCGGTAACAACGGGCGTAAGGAGATGTGGAATGCCATCGTAAACGGAAAGTTCCAGCATCTTCGGGTCGATCATGATCAGCCGGCACTGTTCCGGGGTCATCTTGTAGACAAGGGACAGGATCATCGTGTTGATCGCGACAGACTTGCCCGAACCCGTCGTGCCCGCAACCAGCAGGTGAGGCATCTTTGCCAAGTCAGCGATAACGGCCTCCCCGTTGATTGTTTTTCCCAGTGTGAGCGCGAGCTTGGCTTTGGATTTGTCGTAGTTTTGCGATGCTAGGAGCTCGCGCAGATAAACGGTCTCACGGGTCTGGTTTGGCAGTTCAATGCCGATGGCGTTTCTACCGGGCACGACCGCAACACGAGCAGCGATGGCACTCATCGAGCGTGCAATGTCTTCGGCAAGCCCAATCACGCGGGATGATTTGATGCCCGGAGCAGGTTCCAATTCGTAAAGCGTGACGACTGGACCGGGTTTCACGTGAATGATTTCGCCCTTGACGCCAAAATCCTCCAACACGCCTTCGAGCAGACGGGCATTTTCCTCCAACGCCTCTTTTGACAGGCTCGCATCGCGGACGCGGTTTTGTGGGGGTGTGAGCATTTCCAAATCTGGAAGCTCAAACCCGTCTGGGCCAGCTGCGGCGGCGCGGCTTCGATGTTGGGTTGGCGCGGCGGCTGCCGGGGCAGGTGCGGGTGCAGAAACCCTTGCGGTTTGTTGGGGTATATCGTGCAAGGTCGGCGGAAATTCTGGCGCAGTTTCCCGCATAGATGGAGCTGATACCAATTCGTAGTCGGCTGGAATATTAAGTGCGCCTCCCGTTTGGAAATCAGCCGATGGTGCGCCGATGTCAAATGACGGCTCTTGGCGATCATAGGCGCTTTGGTTGTCTGAAAAGTCGCTTTGCGCCTGCTCAGCGGAAGCAGCGTTAGAATGGGGTGCTTTGGTGGTGAAACTCAGTCCAGATGTTGAAGCCCAAGATTTCGCAACATAGGCCCAATGCAGGACTGCACCGGCTGTCAGCGCGATTACGCCGGTTTTTTCACCGTCATCGGCATCAAATTGATGTTCTTCTGGCGTAAATCCGTCGCTGAGGCCCGCTGCTGGCTTTGCGCCTAGCCCACAGGCAATAGCCATCATCCATGCGGCGATAGACCCGAAAAGCACGGCACAGATTGCAGCATAAAGGCCAGTGGGATAAGCGCCGGATGCAAAGATGCCTGGAATTCGCGCAGTAATATCGCCGACAACACCGCCCAGCCCGGTTTGAAAAGGCCAAGCTGAGGTCGCTGGAAAGCAAGCGAGCATGCCTGCGAAAAGAAAGGTCGCGCCAAGCCAGCTCAAAGACCTTCGGCTGCGATGATCATAGGGCAAATCGCGAAGAAAGGCCCGACCGAGAAAAATCAACGGTAAAAGTGCGCCCAGCCCGGCGATACCGAAAAACTGGAACGATAAATCCGCATAGGATGCACCGGCAAATCCCATCCAATTGGTGACAGGGTTTGATGTGCTGTGGGTCAGGCTGGGGTCATTGATATCCCATGTCATCAGCGCCAGTAGGCATACCGCGCCGAATGCAAATACAGCATATCCGATAGCTTTGTGCACAAGCCGCGTGCCGGAGTGGGAAGCATGTGCGCCAAGCGCGTAGTCGTTTCCACCAACGCCCACTCGCCTATCAGTCGTGTCATTATGCTGTGCGGCGCCCCAGCCGTCGTGCTCGATACGCATACAACCCAAACCCATTTCTTCGTTTGATTCAGGTGTAAGTTGGCTTGGTTAAGGGCCCATTAACCATGCACAAAACACCTTTCATCTCAAAAAGCCGTGGTCGTGTTTGTCGCAGTGTTCTTTGTTCTGACACGATTTCGCGCCATGTTGTTCGTGGGAGGGGACAAGCCTGCACCTTTTGAAAGGACGCAAAATGTCTCCAATGTTGAAGTACACGGCGTATCAGCCGCGCGCTGGAAGTCGCTTACACCACCCGCCGAAAAACCTATCAAATCATCTCGTTCGTATCCGGCGCCTCACCCAGCTGGAGACCGGGATTATCCGCGATCATTTATTGCGCTTGGACCGAAAAAGCCGTGAACTACGCTTTGGCCATGCGGTTTCAGATGCATACCTGGAAAAACACGCGAGCGAGATTTTCGAACACAGATCGCTCGTAAAGGGCTGTTTCGTAGACGGAATTTGCCGTGGCGTAGGCGAAGCCTTTTTCACCGATGATGATCGCGGCGAGGTCGAAGCAGCTTTTTCCGTAGAGGCACGCTGGCAGGGCCATGGGCTTGGTACGCTTATCTTCCAACGACTTCTGCGGGCGGTTCAAAACCGAGGTGCGAACACAGTTTGCGTTTTGTGCATGCGCTCAAATGATCCGATGATTAGAATTGCCGAGAAGCTTGACGGTGCTATCAATGTGATGCCGGACGGTGTGACGGGCGAAATCTTGCCAAATCCGGCAAACGGTTTCCTGTCATTTCAGGCTGAAATGATGGAGGAAATGCAGTGGATGCAGATGGAGCTTCCAGATTAAGGCCGTCGGTCAACTCGCAGGCAAGCTATCGAGATACTCGGTCATGAATGGCAGGAAATTCTCGACCATCACCTCCACCCCTTCTGCTGTGGGGTGAATGCCATCCCCCATCATCAGCTCTGGATTGGTGATCGCGCCTTCCAGAAAGAAAGGATAGAGGGGCACCTCGTACTCGGCGGCGAGTTCGGCAAAAATTGGGTTGAAGGCCTCCGCATAGGCTTCGCCCATATTCGGTGGCGCAACAATACCAGCCAGCAGTACATCAATTTTCCGTTCCTGCAGACGCACAATCATCGCTTCGAGGTTTTCGCTGGTGATCTCCGGCGAGATGCCCCGTAAGGCGTCGTTGCCGCCAAGTTCCAAGATTACGAAGTCTGTATCGTCTCCAACCGACCAATCGAGGCGTTCGCGTCCGCCGGACGTAGTATCGCCTGAAACGCCTGCATTCATGATTTCAATATCGTAGCCGCGCTCCCGCAGTGCGGTTTGCAATTGGCCGGGAAAGCCAGCGCCGTTTGGAAGCTGAAAGCCCGCCATCAAGCTGTCACCGAAGCCCACGCCGCGGATCGTGTCGGCTGACACAGACTGGATGCCGAGCGCGAGCAAGCCGCTCGCCACCAACCCGACACGCACTTGTCTGTATTTTCGAGATTTGAAATCGGTCGCCATGGCACCATCTCCTGTTGGTATTTTCGGTCCATAGATAGAAAGCGAATGTGGTGACAAAACCCCTTATCCAGTTGAACGATGTGGACTTGAAGCTTGGTCAGACATCAAATCCTGTTCATGTGCTGAAGACCGTTAACCTTGAGATCGCAGCCGGTGAAGCGGTTGGCATCGTTGGCCCGTCAGGGTCGGGTAAGACAACGCTTCTGATGGTTCTAGCGGGCCTTGAGCGACCTGATCACGGCGATGTGGTCATCGATGGCTCAAACCTGACCAAAATGAGCGAAGACGCTGTCGCACAGTTTCGGGGTCGCAATATCGGCTTCGTTTTCCAATCGTTTCATCTCATCGCAAACATGACGGCGATCGAGAACGTGGCCGTTCCGCTGGAGCTGGCAGGCGTTGACGACGCATTTGATCGTGCAGAAGCAGAACTTACCGCAGTGGGTTTGAAAGATCGTTTGACGCACTATCCCGGCCAGCTTTCCGGCGGTGAGCAACAGCGGGTCGCCGTTGCACGGGCACTTGCGCCATCGCCGAAAATTCTAATTGCCGATGAGCCTACGGGTAACCTGGATACGACGACTGGTCGTCAGATATCTGATCTGATTTTCGCTAAACAGCGCGAGCGCGACATGACATTTGTGCTCGTGACCCACGATCCTTCGCTTGCTGAAAGCTGCGACCGGCAAATCCGGGTCCGCTCTGGTGTCGTGGAAGCCGACGCCATGGCGCCAACCAAGGTTGCCGCCGAATGAGCGCGATAGCACCACCCCGGATGGGAGCGTTCGAGCAAATCAATCTGGCGTTTCGCTTTGCGCTGCGCGAGTTGCGCGGTGGGTTTTCCGGCTTTTACGTCTTTCTGGCGTGTATTGCGCTCGGCGCAGCGGCGATTGGCTCGGTTAATGCGATTTCGCAAGCGATCACGCAGGGCATCCAATCGGAAGGACGTTCCATTCTTGGCGGTGATCTGCGTTTTGAATTGAACCAGCGAGACGCCACGCAGGAAGAACGTGCCTTTCTGGATACGCTCGGTGATGTCGCGGTTGGCGCAAATATTCGTTCCATGGCGCGGTTGATGGATCAGTCCGATCAGTCATTGGTGGAGATCAAGGCTGTTGACGGGCTTTATCCGCTCTACGGCTCGTTTGAGACGACGCCCCAACTCGATATCTCGGCTTACGGACGTCCATTCCCAATAGACCGGGAAGATATCTGGCCAATCGCCACGCAGCAGATCATGCTTGATCGTCTGGGTCTGCAGTTTGGTGAGACACTTCGGATTGGCAACGCGGTCTACCGTGTCGATGCGCTGATTGACGTTGAGCCGGACGCGCTGTCCGACGGTATCGGTTTTGCGCCGCGTGTTCTCATGAGCCTTGCTGGTCTGGAGGCCTCGGGCCTCAATCAGCCCGGCGCATTGATTGAGCACACCTATAAGATTCGTATGGCGCCAGGTACGTCCGAAGGCGATATCCGCGCCGCCATTGAACGGGCGGGCGAAGAACATCCGCAAGCAGGTTGGTCCAGTCGTTCGCGATCCAACGCTGCACCGGCGCTTTCCGCCAACATCGAACGCTTTGCGCAGTTTCTCACACTTGTTGGCCTAACGGCTCTGGTAACGGGTGGCGTGGGGGTAGCAAATGCGGTTCGGGCATTTCTGGATGCGAAGCGCTCTGTGATCGCGACGTTCAAGTGTCTCGGTGCGCCGGGTGCCTTTGTCAGCCTCGTTTATTTTCTACAGATTTTGGCGATTGCAGCCGTGGGCATCGCGGTAGGCCTCGTGGTTGCGGCCATTGCGCCATTCATCGCTCAATATTTCCTGACCGGGATTTTGCCACTGCCTGCTGAAATGGGCATTTACCCGGCGGCGCTGATGATTGCTGTCATCTTCTCGATTCTCACCGTATTTGTCTTTGCACTGCTGCCGCTTGGCCAAGCGCGCGACATTCCTGCTTCGAGCCTGTTTCGTGATTTGCAGTTGTCCGCCGTCGGTCTGCCGCGTGTGAGCTATTTGGTTGGCGCCGGTCTTTCTGCGATTGTTTTGGCGGGCCTCGCTATTCTTTTTTCAGAAGACCAGGGCATCGCGACTACGTTTCTTGCCGGCGTTGTCTTTGCGTTTGTCGTTCTTCGCCTCGTATCGAATTTGATCCAAGCAGGTGCAAAACGGCTGCCAACAATTAGAGGTACTAGCTTGCGCATGGCCGTCGGTAACATCCACCGGCCCGGCGCACTGACACCTTCGGTCGTTCTGGCGCTTGGATTGGGTCTCACGTTGCTCGTTTCGCTTGCGCTGATTGACGGAAACCTTCGCCAGCAAATCGCGGGCAATTTGCCGGAACGTGCACCAAATTTCTTCTTTGTCGATATCCAAAATTCGGTTGTCGATGATTTCGCCACGCTCGTTGATGAAGAAACAGCAGATGAAGACAAGCTGGTCCGAGTGCCGATGCTACGCGGGCGTATTGTCGAACTAAACGGTATCGATGTTGCAGAAGCGGTGGTTCCAGCCGAAGCGCGGTGGGTTTTGCGTGGTGATCGTGGCATCACTTACGCCCGCAATGTGCCCGAAAACTCGACGCTGTCCGAAGGTGAATGGTGGCCGGAGGATTATACTGGCGAGCCTCTGGTTTCGTTTGCGGCAGAAGAGGCAGGCGAACTCGGCCTTTCCATTGGTGAGACGATTACGGTCAATGTCCTCGGGCGAAATATTACCGCACGGATAGCCAATTTCCGCCAGGTCGAATGGGAGTCGCTTGCAATAAATTTTGTCATGGTGTTCTCGCCAAACACATTTGCGGGAGCGCCGCATTCGTGGCTCGCCACGCTGACAATGCCGGACGCAAGCGCTGCATCCGAGCGCGATGTGCTGACCGCCGTTACGCGCAACTTCCCCGCTGTCACCAGTGTTCGGGTTAAAGACGCGATCGAACTTGTCAATCAGGTGGTTGGCCAGTTGGCGACTGCAATTCGGGTTGCGGCAGCGGTCGCTCTGGTCGCCTCAGTGTTGGTGCTTGCGGGGGCGCTTGCCGCTGGTAACCGCGGACGGGTTCATGACTCAGTTGTTTTGAAAACGCTTGGTGCAACACGCGGGACACTCATCCGGACCTTCGTAACCGAATACGCGATCCTTGGCTCGGTTACGGCAATCTTTGCCTTGCTCGCAGGCGGAGTCGCGGCGTGGTTTGTCGTTTCCAATATCATGTCCTTGCCTTGGACGTTCCTACCATCCGTTGCGGTCTTTACCGTGATCGGGGCGCTTACCTGTACGGTCGGATTTGGCCTCGCTGGTACTTGGCGCGTTCTTGGACAAAAGGCGGCGCCAATTCTCAGAAATCTCTAGCAAACCTTAATTTGGGTTAACTCTTAGGCCCAAAATAGTAGATATCGCGTTATTTTGCCCCGAAACCGAAGCATTGACCGTGATGAATCCTCTTGTGTCTGTCACAAGAGGACCACATATTATTGCTAGGCATGCTGGAGCCCCGCCAGCGGAGCCTCGATATGCGGAGAGTTTAACACTTCGTGATCGGACACCCGTCGGGGCGAAAGTTTGAAAGAGGATTTCAATGGACGACTATCGCACAATGAATGCGCGCACAGCGACAGCAGGCACAATGGATGCCAGCGTCGATGCAGGCCTGCGTGCATACATGATCCGTGTTTACAATCTTATGGCCCTCGGCCTGGGCATCACCGCGCTGTTCGCAGCCGGTACAGTCATGTTGGCGACGACAACCGATCCATCGGCAGCGGCAGCCCAATTGCCAAACGGACGCATGCTGACCGACATTGGCGTTGCTCTTTACGGTTCACCACTTCGCTGGGTGATCATGCTGGCACCGTTGGCGCTCGTGTTCTTTATGGGCTTCCGCATTGAAAAAGTGCAGCCATCGACAGCACAAATGATTTTCTGGGGCTTTGCCGCGCTCATGGGCGTTTCAATGTCATCGATCTTCTTGGTCTATACACCCGGTTCGATCGTCCAGACATTCTTGATCACGGCAACCGCATTCGGTGCCCTGTCGCTTTATGGCTATACGACAAAGCGCGACCTGACCGCGATGGGCTCATTTCTATTCATGGGTCTTATCGGTGTTGTTCTTGCGGCGATCGTAAATCTGTTCCTGCAATCATCGGCACTTCAGTTTGCAATTTCTGCGATTGGTGTTTTGGTTTTCGCCGGTTTGACAGCGTATGACACGCAGAAAATCAAGTCGATGTACTACGCATTGAATGGTGAAGCAGCGCTTGGACGCGCAGCAGTTATGGCGGCGTTGTCACTGTATCTCGACTTCATCAACATGTTCCAATTCCTGCTGTACTTCCTCGGCAATCGCGAGTGATTACGCATAACAAGTGAACCAAGACTGGGCGGCTTCGGCCGCCCGTTCGTTTTGCGCTGATTTCTGCTTCCGGTCTGACAGAGGATTTGGATTGGATAACAGCAATGATAATTCGAGATACGGTTGCGGGCGATATCACCGCAATCACCGAAATTTACGCCGATGCTGTTTTGAATGATACGGCAAGCTTCGAGCTCCACCCGCCTTCGCCAGAGGAAATGCTCGCCCGATTTGAGGCCATAAAATCTCGAGGCTGCCCGTATCTTGTGGCGACAGAAGGTTCACGCATTTTGGGCTACGCCTACGCATCCGCCTATCGGGAACGTCCTGCGTATCGTTGGACGGTTGAAAATTCTGTTTATCTCACGCCGAATGCAAGAGGTCGCGGCATAGGCTCCGCACTCACGTCCGAGGTCATCCGACACTGCAAGGTGCTTGGTTTTCGCCAGATGATCGCAGTCATCGGCGGTAAGGAGCACACATCATCCATCCGTATGCACGCAAAGCTCGGTTTTGAGCACGCCGGTACGCTGGAAGCGACTGGCTTCAAACATGGGAAATGGCTCGCATCGGTGCTGATGCAGAAATCACTAGGTGAAGGTGAAACGACTAGTCCGGACGCCAATCGGTTTCCCGGCACGCTCTACCGGGTAAATTAGTCTGCTTGAACAAGTCGGATTTGCTTGTTGAAAACCTTCAGCACCTGCGCCAGTTCGTGACCGCGTTTGATGATTTGCCCCGACGGGGTAATCACCGACCATGCGCCCTGTTTGCGCGCATGCTTGGGGTTCTTCTCAATTCGGTAAAGCGGCATTTCAGACGCGCGGCGGAAAACGGAAAACACCGCCTTATCTTTCAAATGCGATATGCCGTAGTCGCGCCAATCCCCGCCCGCGACCATAAAACTGTAAACGCGAAGCAATTGGTCCAGTTCTTTGCGGTTAAACTTTACTTCGACGTGCGCTGTTTGTTGACGCGGCTGTAGCGCAATCACGTTGCTGCTATCGCGCTGGCTTGAATGGTTCGCGTTATCCATGGGCCCTCGGGTCGAGAAAACATCGTTTCGCGAAGGCTGTATTAAAGTGTGAGGAGATGCAAGTGGTGCATCAATGGCTGCAAACGGCAGATGCTCAAACCGAGCCAGACTTAACCAATTGCTTTTGTATATGCGTCTGCGCCGATAATCCGACCTAGCCCGCCATCTGCTCGCAAGTTTTGCACGATGACCGCGCAACCATCGCAGTTCGCTTTCTTCATGTCGGACATCGGCATGGTTTTCACATCCACACCGCCGTTCCACATGCCGAGCGGGCGTTGGCTGATGACCGAATTCGTGTAGGTCAATGTGTGTCCGTGGTTTTCACCGGCTCTGATTACGGCCTCGGTTTGGGTCTTGAAATAGGTGAGCAGCACAACGCTTTTTTGTTCCTGCGCTTTCCCATCGAGGCGGATGGAAAAGCTCTCCCCGGTCGCATCGACACCGAGTTTAACCTGCAGCGTCAGATCAGAGCTGGTTTTAAGAGCCGCGTTAAGACTAGCAGCGTTTGAGCCAATCAGGTCGTGTTGACCATTGATGATCGCCTGCGGGGTGTAGACGGAGCGATTACCAAGTGACTGCCGATAGGCCTGTTGCCGTCTCGTGTTGTCGGCAGAGCCCAACGGATCTGTCCAGCCGAGATAGTCCCAGTAGTCCACGTGGTAGGAAAGGGCTAGAAGGTTGGGGCGCTGGGACAGATCGGTGATGATTGCATCGGCGGGGGGACACGAGCTGCAGCCTTGGCTCGTAAACAGCTCGACCACATTCATGACAGTCTGCTGGCGTGCTGCTGTCACGGCAGCGCTCCGGGCACTTGGAACGATACCCGTGTGCACGCTGACGCCTGCTGCTAAAGCCAGAAAATGTCGACGATCCAATCTCATTTCGTGAAAATGGCAAACGGCGCCATGACTTGGAAATCACGTTGCGGTGAGCCTTCTTTAAAGGCTCACCGGTTTAGCGTTCATTCAGCGGCGATAAGGTAGTCTCCATCGCCTGGTTGCGGATAGGTTGGGTGCAGGGGCTTGCCGAGTTGGCCTTCCACGTCAGCCGCGACCATTTCTGCTGTAACTGCACTCAAGGTCCAGCCCAGATGACCATGGCCGGTATTGTAGAAAACGCCTGGCTTTTTACCGCGGCCAACCCGTGGCATCATATCGGGCATCATGGGGCGAAGACCTGCCCAGGGAACCACTTTTTCGGTCGACATGCCGGGGAAATAGCGGTTGCACCAATCGACAAGCGGTTTGATGCGTTCGGCGCGTATATCTTTGTTATATCCTGCAAACTCGGCGGTGCCTGCAACACGGAAGCGATCTCTTCCCAGGCGACTTGTCACGATTTTTGCATCGTCGTCGAGCAGGCTGACCCATGGCGCTGCGGCTTGGTTTTCCGCGCCGTGTAACTCGACCGTTATGGAATATCCTTTGACAGGATAGATGTTTACGCGATCGCCCAGTTGAGAAGCGAGCGCCTTGCTCGCGACACCGGCACAGACGACAACGCCATCAAACGTTTCGCTGTGAGATTTTCCATCGGTTTTGAACCTAACGGTCGTGCCTAGCGCATCGGTCGACAGGCTTGTTACCTCCGTTTCCGATAGGAAGCGTCCGCCGTGACGCTCTACAGCTTCCGCCAGACCAACGCTGAATTTGTGAATGTCGCCCGTGGAATCGCTCTCAGTAAAGAGGCCGCCAAAAAATTCGCCGACCATTGTCGGTGCTATTTCCCTGATCTCGTCAGGCGTTACCGCGCGACGGTCCAAGCCGCCTTTCGCGTACAGCTTTGAAACCCGTTCCGCTTGGTCAAACTCTTTCTTGGTCTTGTAGATATGGAGTATGCCGCGTTTCTCATGATTGAAATCCACGGCTGCCTCGCGGGCCATATCGAACATGTGTTCACGCGCAGCGATGGCCATGCGCACTGTTTGAACCGTGTTTTCCTCGTAGCGCGGAATATTGGCCATGAATTCGGCCATCCACGAGTATTTGTGCCAGGATGGCATGGGGTTCATGAGGAGTGGCGCGTCTTTTTTGAACATCCATCGGATGCCTTTTTTGACGTTTCCCCAACTGTTCCAGACCTCAGCGTTTGACGCAGACAATTGTCCGCCATTGGCAAAGCTTGTTTCCATGCCCGCGTAGCGCGCTTTGTCGATCAATGTTACGTCAAATCCACGCTTAAGCAGTGACCATGCGGTTGTGGTGCCGGTTATTCCTGCGCCGATAATTGCGATGTGTGTCATCTATTCAGGCCTTCAGACATGCGCTGTGGTTCTCGACCACAGTCGCCTGCCCCATCTGTCCAAAACCTGAGAGCTTTGCCTTGAGCTGACCGTCTTGCGCGGTTCCCTTCAGCTTCTGCGCCGCTTAATGACGACACAAGGCTTTCTCCTTCGGTGGGCAATATGCTTGCCACTCTCCAGATGTGACCCCCACACGGTCCTTTTGCCTGAGAGATTCCGGGGCGGTTGCTCCTTCGGCGCAGGTGTTACCTGTCTCTCCCGCGTGGTTCGATCTCGATAAGCTAGTTGAAATTCGTTAAATGTCCATTCGCCAGTTGAGATAAGCTGTAGAAATTTCAACGGACGAAGATCAGAAGCGCTCAGGACGCAGCACTTCCACATCGGCGACTGTAACAATGCCCATTTGTGGTTCGATGGCCTCATAGATGCGATCAATCGCGATTTCCGCCTGATCAACCGACATGACCGAGACGATCATGACCATGCGGTTGGCATCGCCGATCCAATTGTCGCGATCCCAGTCGCCTTCCGAGCCTCTGCCCGCCAGCGCAGGAAACACCGTGTAACCGCTGACGGGTACCTTATCGAGAATTCGCTCGATCCGCCGCATTACCGGCACTTCGCAGATCACGGTCATCTGTTTTTTCGGGTGCGTTTTCATCGGGACCTATCCGCCTATCAATACTTCTGCCAGCGCTGCGTAGGCCGGGATGCCAATTGTGAGGTTCATAGGAAACGTTACACCCAAAGAAAGTGACAGGTAAATTGAAGGTCTCGCTTCCGGCAGTGCAATGCGCATCGCCGCTGGCACCGCGATGTAAGACGCCGAAGCCGAAAGCGTGAATAAAAGCGCAGCTCCGCCAGGGGAAAGGCCAGCCAACATCGCCGCTGGAATAGCCATAGCACAACCGACGAACGGCATCACAAGACCGAAGCCAATCAGGCGAGCGTTCAGCACGCCTCGCGCTTGTCTCATGCCGCGGCCGGCAACCGCGCCCATATCAAGCAGGAAGAGACACAGAACACCGGTAAAAGGCGTAACGATAAAGCCGGAAACCGCCTCCATGCCGGTTTCGCCGGTAATTGCGCCGATTGCGAACGCGCCCATCAGCACAACAACGGAGGAGTTGAGAAAAACTTCGTGCATCAGCCCGGATTGTTCTTCGGCGTCGGCGCCTCGTTTTTGTGCAGCACTTCTTGCGAGGAATAGCGCAACAAGAATGGCAGGAGTTTCCATTACCGCTGCAACGGCCACCATAAAGCCTTCTGGCTCGAGCCCGAGCGATTGAATGGCCTGGGTCGCTGCCACGAATGTCACGATAGATATCGACCCGTAATGGGCCGCCACTGCAGCTGCATCGACGCGCGGCAAGTTCGTTAGCCGGGATAGGATGCCGTATGCGACAAGCGGGATTGCGGCTGAAAGAACCGCACCGGCCAGTAGTGCAAGCAACAATTCAACGGTCAGGCCTTCGGCAGCCAGTGCAACACCGCCTTTGAAGCCGATGGCGAGCATAAGATAAATGGAGAGCGTTTTCGCAACAGCTTCGGGAAGCGTGAGTTGCGATCCTGCCATTGTCCCAAGAAAGCCAAGCAGAAAGAAGAGTACCGGAGGAGACAACAGATTATTGGCCGCCAGTTGAAAAATCGAGTCCATGGTATCCACGACAGGCGATTGAATGGTTTACCCGCTCACATGCTGGTTTCGCCGCTAGCGTCAAGTGAATTGCTGGAACGCCTCGCGCCTATACCTAAGTAAAGCGTATGAAAAGACGCTCATTTTTCGGATTAGCCACGCTTGGTGGTGCACTTTTGTCGGGCGGCGTGTTTGCGGCCACGAGTGGTTCAGGCGCAAATCCGTATTACACAGGCCCCGTGTCTGCGCACTTTGATGGTCGGAATTTCTTCAATCCGGGAGGTGTGCCGCCTGGTTCATTCGGCGATCTTTTGCGATGGCAATTGGGAGGTGGACGCACGGCATGGCCAGACAAATATCCGAGCCCTTTTCCTCCCGCCATTCCTTCCCGACGTGTGGTCGGTGATGAACTGCGCGTGACTATGGTCGGTCATGCGACAATGCTAGTGCAAACCGCCGGGCTCAATATTCTCACCGACCCGGTGTGGTCGGATAGGGTTTCACCGGTTTCTTTCGCGGGGCCGCGCCGCTACAACGAGCCCGGCATCGTGTTTGAAGAACTGCCGCCGATTGATGTCGTGCTGATCAGCCATAATCATTATGATCACCTCGATATTTCAACAATCCGGCGTCTGGTCGTTGAGCACGATCCGCTGATCATTGCGCCGCTCGGTAACGACACGATCATTCAGGAAGACGTGGGAACCGCGCGGGTTTCGGTCGGTGACTGGGGAGATGCCACCCGGATAAATGAAGCTGTGCGCGTCCATATCGAACCGTGTCACCATTGGTCAGCGCGCGGGTCTGCAGATCGGCGCATGGCGCTCTGGGCTGCTTTCGTGATCGAGACGCCAGCGGGCAAAATCTACCATATTGGCGATACGGGCTATCACGACGGCATCAATTATCGCG
>JBCDLI010000034.1:0-26541 GCA_038745535.1 Pseudomonadota bacterium
GAGACAGATGTCCAGATCGAAATTCTGCCTCCGTCATTTATGTCAGATGCATTAGCCAGTGGCACGATCGATGGCTTTTGCGTCGGTGAGCCTTGGAATTCAGTTGCTGTTTCGCGGGGCGCAGGGCGGATCGTGACCACGAAGTCGCGTATTTGGGCCTCCAGCCCCGAAAAGGTTCTCGGCGTTCGCCAAAGCTGGGCCGACGATAATGGGGACATTCTCGCAGCGCTTATTCGTGCACTGCAGGAAGCCGCTGTCTGGTGCGAAGACAATGCCAATCGCAAAGCCCTCGCGGTGTTGCTCGCACGCCCTGAATACATTGGCATTGAAGCGCGGACAATCGAGCGAGCATTGAACGGCGATGCGCATTTTAGCGCTAATTCCGGTGGCGCAACGTTTCCTTGGAAGAGCCACGCGCTGTGGCTCTATACTCAAATGGTAAGATGGGGTCAGGTGCAGCACACCGGTGAAGCGGTGGAATTGGCGAAGGCGACATACCGACCTGATATTTATCGTGCTGCGCTTGAAGCCACAGAAACCGCCGTCCCTGCCGCCAACTCCAAAGTTGAGGGTGCCTTGACCATTCCTACTGTCGTAGGTGCAGGGCGCAGCATGCTTGAAATAGGCCCGGACGGTTTTTTCGACGGGCTGATATTCGATCCCGATGACATTGACGGGTATATCGCCCGCCAATCCCAGTCGCCCTTGCCCAAAAATTATACAACAGTATAACGTGTTTAAATTTTGTGCATAATGCATAGGCATGCTTAGCAGTCGGGCAAAACATATATTTTTTTGTTAGGTTTTAAGCCTAGGTAAGCAGCTGAAAACTCATACTAAAATAATATTTCCAAAAGTGGCATATTCCATGCATATCATTGCACAGCCAATGTAGGCAAACGGCTCGTGATCGGGCTGTGACCAAAGCAATGCTGCTGAACTGTTCGTGGACCATCCTCCCTCCCTTGGTCTGACGAGCGTTTCGGCAGCATTTTTTTTGTCTCTCGGGAGACGACCAAGGAGCACCAATAGAATGAGCTTATTTGCAACAACCCGCCGCCGCCTTTTGGCAATGGCTACTGCGTCACTTGCGCTGTCTACAGCGCTCGTTCCTGCACACGCCGAGTTCCTCGACGTAGAAAAAGATGAATTGAAGTTTGGCTTCATCAAGCTGACTGATATGGCCCCGCTCGCGATCGCCTATGAAAAGGGTTATTTCGAGGATGAAGGCCTGTTTGTGACGCTTGAACCTCAGGCGAACTGGAAAGTTTTGCTCGACCGCGTGATTACCGGCGAACTCGATGGAGCGCACATGTTGGCGGGTCAGCCGCTTGCTGCAACGATCGGCTTTGGCACCGAAGCGCACATCGTAACACCGTTTTCGATGGACCTGAACGGTAACGGCATCACTGTCTCCAACGAAGTTTGGGAGCTGATGAAGCCAAACATCCCAACCGACGAAGAAGGTAAGCCGGTTCACCCGATCTCCGCTTCTGCTCTGAAGCCGGTTGTTGACCAATTCAAGGACGAAGGCCGTCCTTTCAACATGGGCATGGTTTTCCCAGTTTCCACGCACAACTATGAGCTTCGGTATTGGCTCGCGGCCGGCGGTATTCACCCCGGTTTCTATTCCCCATCAGACGTGTCGGGCCAGATCGATGCCGACGCTCTTCTGTCAGTCACGCCGCCGCCGCAAATGCCAGCGACGCTGGAAGCCGGCACAATCGACGGTTACTGCGTGGGTGAACCTTGGAACCAGGCTGCCGTCTTTAAGGGCATCGGCGTTCCAGTCATCACCGATTACCAGATCTGGAAGAACAACCCGGAGAAAGTTTTCGGTCTCTCAAAAGAGTTCACCGAGGCAAATCCAAATACGACACTTGCTTTGACCAAAGCGCTTATTCGTGCTGCCAAATGGCTTGATGAAGACAACAACGCCAATCGCGAAGAGGCCGTGGAAATTCTGGCCCGTTCTGAGTATGTCGGCGCGGATGCAGAAGTGATCGCTGCGTCGATGACTGGAACGTTCGAGTTCGAAAAAGGCGATATTCGCGAAATTCCAGATTTCAACGTCTTCTATCGCTACTACGCGACCTATCCATACTATTCGGATGCTGTCTGGTATCTGACACAGATGCGTCGTTGGGGTCAGATCGCTGAGCCAAAGGACGACAGCTGGTACGACGAGGTCGCAAAGTCCGTCTACCTTCCAGAGGTCTACCTCGAAGCGGCACGCATGCTTATCGAAGAAGGTCATGTTGAAGAAGCCGATTTCCCATTCGGAACGGACGGCTATCGTGAGCCAACACCTGCTGATGATATCATCGACGGCATTGCCTACGATGGCAAAAAGCCGAACGACTACCTCAAGTCCCTGACTATCGGGCTCAAGGGTGACGAAGTCGTCGGCGGCTAATCCGCATTTATCTTCATAGGCACAGGCGGGTTCTTTCTCCGCCTGCGCTTCTAACCCGATCACTCAAACCTGCGAGAGCAAAATCATGGCCAATGTAACCGACACGGGAGCGGTTAGCCTTTCCGGACGCGAGAAGTTCTTCTCTGCAATTAACAAAGCAAGCGGCTGGCTCGAGGCGCTAGGCTTCTCCTGGCTTGTTCCCATTTTAAAAATGCTCGCAGGCGACAGCCCGCGCGAGCAGCTATCTGAACTCAAGCGCGTACTTGTCATTCCCCTTCTTGGCATCATGGGCTTCCTCGTCGCTTGGGGCGTGCTCGCTCCGCAGGTGCAGACATCACTTGGCGCGGTTCCAGGCCCTGTTGAGGTTTTCCAGCAAGGCGGCGCACTTTGGGAAGATCATGTTCGTGAGCGTGAAAAGGCGGACGCTTTCTACGAGCGCCAGGATGCGCGAAACGCTGAACTCATCGCCAACGGTCGTGAAGATCGTGTGCGTGAGCGGGTTTACACCGGTAAGCCGACATACCTTGACCAGATCGTGACATCGCTATTCACGGTAGGCCTAGGCTTCGTCATTGCCACTGCCGTTGCTGTGCCGTTGGGTATCGCGTCTGGCCTCTCGAAATCGTTCAACGGTGCCATCAACCCGCTTATCCAAATCTTTAAGCCGGTATCACCGCTCGCATGGCTGCCGATCGTGACCATGATTGTATCTGCGACCTATTCCGGCGGCTATGATTGGTTGCCGAAATCGCTTTTGATATCCGCCATCACCGTGACGCTTTGTTCCATGTGGCCAACACTTGTTAACACTGCTCTCGGCGTTGCTTCGGTAGACAAAGATCTCATGAACGTCGGCAAGGTTCTTCAACTGCCAACTTCGAAGACAATCACGCAGGTCGTACTGCCGTCATCGCTCCCGTTAATCTTTACCGGTCTGCGCTTGTCGCTTGGTGTTGGATGGATGGTTTTGATCGCAGCTGAAATGCTCGCACAGAACCCGGGTCTCGGTAAGTTTGTTTGGGACGAATTCCAAAACGGATCGTCACAATCGCTGGCGAAGATCATGTTTGCTGTTCTGACAATTGGCGTCATCGGCTTCATGCTCGACCGTGTCATGTATGCCCTACAACGTGCCTTCACCTTCTCAGCCAACCGTTGATCGACGGAGGAAAGTCATCATGAGCTATCTTGAGATTTCAAACCTTTCCAAGTCTTACGGCCAAGGTGAAGACAAAACTGAAGTCCTCAAAGACATCAACCTAGAGGTCAACGAGGGTGAGTTTATCGCTATCGTTGGGTTCTCCGGCTCTGGCAAAACTACGCTGATCTCAGCGCTTGCTGGGCTACTTGAGGGTGACGAGGGCGAAGTTGCCTTCAAGGGAACGAAGATTGATGGGCCGGGGCCTGAGCGCGGTCTCGTGTTCCAATCCTACTCATTGATGCCTTGGTTGTCAGTGACCGGTAACGTTCTTCTCGCCGTCGACAGCGTTCATGTTGGCAAATCAAAAGCTGAGCGCACTGAGATCGCAGCAAAATACATCGACATGGTCGGGTTAACCCCGGCCGCTGATCGCAAGCCGGCAGAACTTTCTGGCGGAATGCGTCAGCGCGTGTCGGTTGCCCGCGCACTGGCGATGCAGCCAGAAGTCCTGCTGCTCGACGAGCCGCTATCTGCGCTGGATGCGCTTACCCGCGCCAAACTCCAGGATGAATTTGCTGCGATCTGCGAAAAAGAGAAGAAAACGATCATCCTCATCACCAATGATGTGGATGAGGCCATTCTTCTTGCAGACCGCATCATTCCGCTCACACCTGGCCCGAATGCGACGCTTGGTAAGAGCTTTGATGTGAATATTGCCCGTCCACGTGATCGCGGCGCAATGAACAGCGATGAGACGTTCATGCAGCTGCGTGGTGATGTAACCAGCTACCTTATAGAGGTTGGCGCAGAACGCGGGGCTGATATCGAAAATGAGATTATTCTGCCAAACGTCGTTCCATTCACGGCAAAGCAGGACGATCTCCCCGAAGCCTACGTTCGCGCTTCGGCAAGTGTCCGTGAAGAGAAATACCTTGAGTTCTCGCAGCTGACCAAAGTGTACCCAACGCCAAAGGGTCCGCTCACAGTCGTTGACGGCTTTGAGATGAAAATGAGCAAGGGTGAATTCATCACGCTCATTGGTCACTCGGGGTGTGGTAAGTCGACCGTGCTTTCCATGATCGCGGGCCTAAACCCGATTACCGAAGGTACGATTATCCTCGACGGTAAACACATTACTGAGGCAGGTCCGGACCGTGCGGTGGTGTTTCAGGCGCCATCACTCATGCCGTGGCTTACGGCCTATGAAAACGTTGCTCTTGGCGTTGATCGTGTTTACCCGGATGCGTCCAAACAAGAGCGCAACGACGTGGTGGAGTATTACCTCCAGCGGGTTGGTTTGGCCGATGCGATGCACAAGGCTGCTAACGACCTTTCAAACGGTATGAAGCAGCGTGTCGGTATTGCGCGGGCTTTCGCTTTGTCGCCGAAGCTTCTGCTTCTCGACGAGCCTTTTGGTATGCTCGACTCTCTGACGCGCTGGGAGCTTCAAGATGTTCTCATGGACGTCTGGAAACGCACGCAGGTGACCGCAGTCTGTGTGACCCACGATGTGGACGAGGCAATTCTTCTCGCCGACCGCGTTGTGATGATGTCGAACGGTCCGAACGCAAAAATTGGCAACATCATGGAGGTCGATCTAGAGCGACCGCGATCACGGAAAATGCTGCTCGATCACCCCGATTACTATGCTTACCGCGAAGAGCTCCTCGAGTTCCTTGAAGCATACGAAGGTGGTGCCGACCCATCCCAGGAACAGTTGGCTGCGATCTCTGCTCGCCGCGCGGCGCGCATTGCACGTCAGACTAAGAAGCCAGCTTCTTTGCAGGCAGCGGAGTAACCCTTATGACACCTGCACAAGTCGATTTGGTCCAAGGATCATTCAAGCACGTTGCTCCAATTGCTCCGCAGGCAGCGACCATTTTCTACGATCGGCTGTTTGAAATTGCACCACAAGTGAAGCCACTGTTCACTGGTTCAATGGACGAGCAGGGTAAGAAGTTGATGGCTACGCTTAGCGTTGTGATCAGTGGACTGAAAAACCTGGAGGCCGTCGTGCCCGCAGCGCAAGCACTCGCGGTTAAACATGTCGAATACGGTGTAACCGCAGATCAATATCAGCCGGTCGGTGAGGCGCTCATTTATACCCTCCAACAGGGTCTCGGAGATGACTTTGACGCTGACACCGAGAACGCTTGGCTCACCGCCTATACCACGCTGTCATCTGTGATGATTGACGCGGCTTACGGCGACAACGAAACTGCGGAGTAAGGAATGGGCGTTAAACCGAAACTTGTCGTGGTCGGGAATGGTATGGCGCCCGGCCGCATGTTGGAGCATCTCTTCGAAGATGCGCCAGGCATGTACGACGTCACAATCTTCAACGCCGAACCACGTGTGAACTACAACCGGCTCATGCTCTCTCCGGTGCTTTCCGGCGAGAAGACTTATGCCGAAATTATCACCCACGACGACGACTGGTATGCTCGCCACGGGGTCAAACTTCATAAGTCGGCGCGGGTGTCAGGGATCGATCGTGGAGCGAAAACGGTCACGGCCGAAAACGGCATCAAAGCGAACTACGACAAGCTGGTTGTCGCAACCGGTTCGAACCCCTTCATCATTCCCGTGCCCGGGCATGAGTTGAACGGCGTTCTGACCTACCGCGACTTGGATGACGTTGAAGCTATGCTGAACGTGGCTACTGGCGGGGGACGCGCGGTGGTCATCGGCGGCGGACTTTTGGGGCTGGAAGCCGCCGCCGGACTCCGCCGCCAGGGGATGGCAGTCACCGTTCTCCATCTTATGCCGATCCTTATGGAACGTCAGTTGGATGCCGAAGCGGCGACCATGCTGCGATCCGCTTTTGAAGAACTCGGCGTGGATGTCATCACGGAAGCCAACACCAAGACGATCTTAGGCCACGACGGAAAAGTGGTCGGTGTCGAGCTGGCCGACGGTACTCGCATCGATGCGAAAATTGTCGTCATGGCCGTTGGCATTCGCCCTTCGTCCGGCCTTGCTAACGAAGTCGGCTTAGAAACCAATCGCGGCATTGTCGTTGATGACGCACTCATTACGAGCGATCCAGACATCTTTGCGCTTGGTGAATGTGCGGAACACCGTGGCATCTGCTACGGTCTGGTGGCGCCGCTCTATGACATGGCGAAGGTGATCGCCGATCAATTGGCGGGAAATACCAAGGCGGCCTACGAAGGTTCGGTGACAGCAACCAAGCTCAAGGTGACCGGCATTAACCTCTATTCAGCAGGTGACTTTGCCCACGCCGAAGATCGGGAAGAAATCGTTTTGCGCGATGCGAGCGTCGGCGTTTATAAGCGCATCGTCATCAAGGACGATGTGATCCTGGGTGCTGTGTTGTATGGCGATACCGAGGACGGCCCAGCGCTGTTTGACATGGTGCAGAGCGGCGAAAACGTGTCGCGCATTCGAGACACTTTGATCTTCGGTGCTGCCTATCACGAGGCTGACCCCTTGGACCCTATGGTGGCCGTTGCAGCATTGCCCGGTGAGTTTCCTCACCGCTGTGGCGGCCCGATTTCTGGGTTTCAAATTCAATCTTGCTTGGGCGCCGTAGCGCCGACGCACACCCTGAGCGTGCACTAAGATGTTGGCCGGGGTCAAAACAACGTGCCCCTATTGCGGCGTCGGCTGCGGTGTCATCGCAACGCCGAACCCCGATGGAACCGTAGATATCGAAGGCGATAAGGACCACCCGTCGAACTACGGGCGGCTGTGTTCAAAAGGATCGGCGCTCGGTGAAACAGTCGATCTTGATGGCCGTCTGCTTTACCCGGAAGTGCATGGCAAACGAGCCAGCTGGGATACCGCGCTTGATTTGGTTGCTTCGAAATTCAACGAAGCCATTCGCGATCACGGTCCTGATTCTGTCGCGTTCTACGTTTCCGGCCAGATTTTGACCGAGGATTACTACCTCGCCAACAAGCTGATGAAGGGCTTCATCGGTTCCGGTAACATCGATACGAACTCACGCCTTTGCATGGCGTCATCTGTGGCAGGGCATCGCCGCGCTTTCGGTACCGATACTGTTCCCGGCACGTACAGCGATCTTGAGAGCGCCGATGTCATCGTGCTTGTCGGCTCGAACCTTCTCTGGTGTCATCCGGTCATCTATCAGCGTATTGCCGCGGCTAAAAAAGAACGCCCGCAAATGCGGGTTGTTCTCATTGACCCGCGCCGAACGAAAACCGGCGACCTCGCCGATCTGCATTTGCCCGTTCGTCCAGACGGCGATGCGACGATATTCCTTGGCCTGTTGAAGTGGTTGGTGGATCACGAACTCACAGTTCCAGCATGGATTGAAGAGCACACAAACGGCTTCGATAAAGCGCTTGCAAATGCGTCCGAATGGACGGTGGAGCGCGTCGCGCTGGCAACTGGGGTGGCGGCCCACGACCTACGGCTTTTCTACCAGATGTGGTCGCAAAATGAGCGCGTAGTCACGTGCTATAGTCAGGGCGTCAACCAATCCTCGGTTGGCACAGACAAAGTGAATGCGATTATCAATTGCCACCTTGCCACTGCACGCATTGGCCGCGAGGGTATGGGACCGTTTTCGCTAACCGGCCAACCCAACGCGATGGGCGGCCGAGAGACCGGTGGCCTGGCCAATATGCTCGCCGCGCACATGGATCTTGAGAACGCAACCCATCGTGAGCGCGTCGCTGAGTATTGGAACGCTCCAAATCTCACCGAGAAGCCCGGATACAAGGCGGTCGATATGTTCGACGCGGTCGCCGATGGGCGCATCAAGGCACTTTGGGTCATGGCGACAAACCCCGTCGTCTCGATGCCAAATGCCGACGCAGTCGAAGCTGCCATTGCAGATTGTCCATTTGTGATTGTTTCCGACGTGATGGCTGAGACCGATACGGTGCGTCATGCGCATGTGAAGCTACCCTCGCTCGGCTGGGGTGAAAAAGACGGTACCGTCACAAACTCCGAGCGGCGTGTGTCTCGCCAACGCCAATTCCTGCCCGCACCCGGCGAAGCGACCGCCGACTGGTGGCAGATGGCCGAGGTCGGTCGTCGCATGGGCTTTGAAGCTGATTTCACTTACCGATCAAACGCCGAAGTCTTTAGCGAGTACGCCAAGCTTACTGCTCTTGAAAATGATGACGAACGCGATCTCGACTTGGGCGCAGTTTCTGATCTTTCGAAATCTGATTACGATGCCATTGTCCCGTTCCAATGGCCGCAAGCAGAGTGTTTTGATCCATCGAAAGAGACCCGCTTTTTCGCAAATGGTCGCTTTTATACGCCCGACAGAAAAGCGCGCTTCGTGCCAGTCGTTGCGCCGGAATCAGTGGTCGAGGAACACGGGATATTCCGATTAAATACCGGTCGTGTTCGGGATCACTGGCACACGATGACGCGGACTGCGAAGTCGTTGCGGCTGAACGCTCACATGGCCGAACCCTATTGTGAGATGAACCCAGCAGACGCCGCGCGGCTCAAGATAAATGCAGCTGATCTCGTCACTGTGTCCGCAAAGAAGACTTCGATTACCGTCCGGGCGCTGCTTTCGCCTGACCAGATGCCCGGTACAGTCTTCGTGCCGATGCACTGGAACGATCAATATGCATCGAGTGCTCGTGTCGACGCGCTCGTTGAAGCCAATTGTGATCCAGTCTCAGGTCAGCCAGCGTTAAAGGGTTCGTCCGCCGTGGTGACCCGATCAGCGATGGCCTGCCATGGGTTCGTTCTATCGCGCGAAGTGCCCAATACCGAGGGGCTGGACTACTGGGCAATTGCAAAAGCCAAGTCAGGTTGGCGTTTGGAATTTGCGCTTTTGCAGGAGCCGCCAGATGCCCACCGCGTGCTTTCCCGTCTGGTAGACGCGGATGAAAACGCTCTTTCAGCCAGCGATAAGTATCGTGGGTTCTGGCGTGCAGCATCGTTTGATGGCGAAAACCTTGAAGCAGCCGCTTATCTTTCGCGCGGCCCCGTAGAAGTCTCACGCAGTTGGGCTGCCGAGCAACTCGTAACGCCGTTTTCATCGCCAAAATCACGCTGGCGTGTGCTGGCCGGTCGACCTGCGGCGGATATGCCGGATAAAGGCGCAATCGTCTGCTCGTGCATGTCAGTAGGTGTGAATGAAATCGCGAACGCCGTCCGCGGCGGCTGTCATTCCGTCGACGCAATCGGAAAGGCTACGAAAGCCGGAACAAACTGCGGTTCGTGCAAATCGGAAATCACGGAGATCATCGATGCAAATCGTCTCATCGCAGCTGAATGAGTGCGACGCGAAACGCAGCGGTCGCCGTGGCCGCAAACAGGAACGCATCGGCGATCTTGCGCTCCTTCCGATTTTCTACAAGCTGAAAGGCAAGCGCGTTTTGGTCGCCGGCGGGTCCGATGCTGCTGCTTGGAAGGCCCATCTGCTGGCCGCTTCCGGCGCATTTATTGAGCTGTATGCCACCGAACTCGACGAAGCCTTTGAAACGCTGCTCGATGAAGACCAGTACCGCTGGCACCAACGCCCATGGAGTACCGACAGCTTTGCAGGCGCGCAAATTGCGATTGCAGATGCCGGGTCCGATGGCGAAGCAAAGGCGTTTTACTGTGCCGCGCGGGCCGCTGGCGTTCCCGTCAATGTCATCGATAAGCCTGCCTTTTGCGAGTTCCAGTTTGGTTCGATTGTTAATCGTTCGCCTGCGATTGTCAGTATTTCAACCGACGGTGCTGCTCCGATATTCGGTCAGGCGATCCGTCGACGCATCGAAACACTTCTGCCTAAGTCGATCCGGCGTTGGGCAGAGCTCGCGCGAGACGTGCGCGGCGACATAAATGATCGACTGCAGCCCGGGCCTCAGCGCCGTGCTTTCTGGGAACGCTTTGTTGATCGCGCTTTTGCAAATGACGAGACACACGCGAACACTGCTGCTCTTGTGGCCGACAGTGAGCGGATCGCCCATGCGCCTGAATCATCTTCTGGGCGCGTGACGCTCGTGGGCGCAGGCCCGGGTGACGCCGAGCTTTTGACATTGAAGGCAGTGCGCGCGTTGCAGTCTGCGGACGTGATCATGTTTGACGATCTCGTTGCCGATGATGTGCTTGAATTGGCTCGTCGCGAGGCCAGACGCATGATGGTCGGTAAACGCGGTGGCCGCGAGAGCTGCAAGCAGGAGGACATCAACGACACGATGGTGAAGCTGGCCAAAGCTGGCAAACACGTCGTGCGGCTTAAGGGCGGCGACCCCATGGTGTTCGGTCGTGCAGGCGAGGAAATCGCGCGGCTACAGGCAGAGAAGATCGAGGTGAATGTCGTGCCGGGCGTGACGTCCGCGCTGGCCATGGCTTCGTCCCTCGGGGTGTCGCTCACACATCGAGACTGTGCACAATCGGTGCGTTTCGTGACAGGCCACAGCCGCAAGGGTGAACTGCCTAACGACGTGAATTGGGCGGCAATCGCCGATGATACTACGACCACAATCTTCTACATGGGCGGGCGCACCGCGGGAAAAATCGCAGAACGCTTACAGGCGGAAGGGATGGTGCCAGAAACGCCAGCGGTTATCGTGTCGTCGCTTGCACGAGGCAATGAAAAGCGGTGGGTTGGAACCATCTCGGATCTAACAGACGGAATGGAAGAGCTTGGCCTCGACAATCCCGTTATTATCGGCGTTGGCCAAGTGTTCGAACGCGTCCAGGCTGCATTGCCGGTAACCGCCCCGGTGGAAAGTGCTGATATCGCGCAATTGGCTGCCGTCGGCTAATTTTCATTGCGAGGAAAACGCTGTAGCCATCGCGAATGGTGAAGCGCGAAACAATCATTGGCATGGTGTTAGCCGGTGGCCGTTCTTCCCGCATGGGCTCTAATAATAAAGCACTCATCCAGTTCGGCAGCGAAATGCTTCTGAAGCGAGGTTTGCGCAAGCTAAGCGCGCAAGTCGATACCGTTTTCGTCAGCAGCGATCTGTCTGCAGATGAGCTCAGAATTGGCTCAATGAAAGCAATTTCAGATGCATTACCAAACCATCAAGGACCACTCGCCGGTATCCTCACGGGACTTCGGTACGCGCGGGCGAACCATCCCGATACGCAGTATTTGGCCACTGTACCATGCGATGCCCCGTTCTTTCCCCACGACCTAGTTGAAAAATTGGTCGCCGCCGTCGGAGCGAGCAATCAAGTCGCGATTGCCCGGTCAGGGGACCGACCACATCCTGTCTTCGCGCTTTGGCCGACCGAGATTGCAGATCCGCTAGACAGCTGGCTAGCGGGTCAGAACCGCCGAGGTCTTATGGCCTTTCTTGATACGGTCGAAAACATGGAGGTCGAGTTCCCGATTAACGATGGCGTCGACCCGTTTTTCAATGTGAACACACCCGAAGATTTGGAGCGCGCTAGGCATTTGGAAGCCTGCGCTAGCTGAGCGCCTTTAAGAAAGCTTCTGCGTTTTCGAGATGCCTCTCGCGCGTCTCATCTTTCATTCGCTCGGCGGTTCTGCACATCATCGCCCAGCGGGCATTATTACCCAATTCCGCGCGGTGGTTCCAAATGAAACGCCAATAAAGGCCGTCCCAACTGTCGGCCCAGTCGCCTTTTTTCCAATGGCTCATCTTGCAGACGTAATTTGAGCCGGAAAAGTACGGCTTGGTGGTGATCAGACCGCCATCTGCGTGTTGGCTCATTGCATAGGTGTTCGGCACCATGACCCAATCGTAACTGTCCACGAACATTTCCATGAACCAGCGATAAACATCATCGGGGTCAAATTCGCACAGAAACATAAAGCCCCCGAGCACCATGAGACGCTCAATGTGGTGGCAGTATCCGGTTTCCAAAATGCGTTTGATGACATCGTCTATCGGGTCAATTCCGGTCGTCCCATCATAGAAAGATGCCGGTATTTTTCGCGTGTGACCCCAGTGATTGGTGGTGCGCATCTTCACGCCAAGGTCTTCATACGTCGCACGCATAAACTCACGCCAACCAATGACCTGCCGCACAAACCCCTCCACCGAATTCAGCGGGACGTCGTCAGCCTTTTCCAGCACTGCGTCGAGCACCTGTCGAGGCGTTAGCAAGCCAATATTGAGAGCAGGGGTAAGCACGGAGTGCCAGAGCCAGCTTTCGCCCTCGACAATGGCATCCTCGTAATCACCGAATAGCTCAAAACGGTGCTTCACAAATTCGTCCAGCCACTGCGCTGCATCGTCATGCGAGGTCGGGTAGATCAAGTGATCGAGTGACCCCCATGCATCGGCAAACTCGTCATTCACACTGTCCCGTGCGTCCAAATCGATCTGATCGCGATTGATCGACGGTATTTCGGGAATGTTGCTGAGCAGCTTTTTGGGGACCTTTTTGCGGTTGTCCTCGTCAAAACTCCATTGGCCACCTTTTGGCTCATCGCCTTCCATCAAAACGTCGAGGCGCCTGCGCTGGTGCTTATAGTATTCTGCCATGTACCAGCGCTTACGGCCTTCCGCCCATTCCAAATTATCGCGCGTGCTGTTTATGAAGCCGGGCGTAGGTAAAAGCTCCAGTTTCAGAGATTGGCTCTCGCATGCTGCCACAAGACGCTTCTTCGTGGTGTAATCCACCGGGTCAACGGCAATGACATGGGAAACACCATTGTCTTTGAGCCGCTCTACAAGCTTAGCGGTTGACTTTCGGTCCTTCGCGTAAGGCTCAATCTCAACATCGAAATCCTCATCGCTTAGTTGCTTCTTGAAACGGGCCATAGTCGCGCGGTGCAGCCACAGTTTTTGTTTGTGGAAAGTGGCAGGGTATTGCTCATCTCCGAAAAAGAGGGGGTCCTCAAAGAGCAAAACGTGATCGGGCTTGTCGTCTCTCAACCCCGGATGGTCTTTAAATAATTGATGAGGGAAAATGATTAGTGCAGATGACATAGCGGGCCTTCAAAGTGTCAGCCAACACATGTCGCTGCAGCTTCGCGCGGCAACCATTTTTCTCGTGATGAGCGCTGCGACGTTTACAGCACGGTGAAGCTTGCTACTTACAGTGCATGGCAACCATCACACAGCTCAGCACGGTGTTTGATCACGGCTTTGATGACATAATCGACGTCCGTAGCCCGGCAGAATTCGAAGAAGATCATGTCCCGGGCGCGCTCAGCTTGCCGGTCCTAGACAACGATGAACGGGCCGAAGTCGGCACTCTCTATAAGAGGTCTGCCTTTGACGCCCGTAAACTGGGTGCTGCCATGGTTTTTCGAAACGCGGCTATGCATATCGAACAATCGCTTGCGCACCACACCGGAGGATGGAGACCGCTCATTTATTGCTGGCGGGGAGGGCAGAGATCAGGCTCATTTGCTTGGATGCTGAAAGAAATCGGCTGGCGCTCAGATACAATTGAAGGCGGCTACAGAACGTACCGACGCCTCGTAGTCAAAACGCTTTACGATGAACCGCTGCCGTACAGCTTCATCAAGCTGAACGGCCACACCGGTACCGCAAAGACGAAGCTCTTACACCTTCTGTCTGAGCGCGGTGTGCAAGTCATCGACCTTGAAGGCCTGGCCAATCACCGCGGTTCTCTTCTGGGAGGGATGGCAAGCGGTCAACCATCTCAAAAATGGTTCGAAACGCAATTAGCGCAAAAGCTTCACGCTTTGGACGCTACCAAGCCCGTCTTTATCGAGGCAGAAAGCAGTAAGATCGGCGGCATCATTATGCCGCGATCGCTCTGGGTGTCGATGAAGGCTTCGCCCGTAATCGAAGTGCGTGCACCGGTTTGGGCGCGAGCCAAATATCTCGCGTCAGAGTATGAAGACGTGCTGGCAGATGCTCGTTCGCTAAAAGAAAAACTCTTGCCGTTGCGCAGGGTTCGCGGCGCCGAAATCCTTGAGAATTGGTTCAAGCTCATTGATGAAGGCAAGCACGTGGAACTGTGTCAGGTGCTGGCGACTGAACACTACGATCCCGCTTATACACGATCATCAAAACTGGTTGGTCAGGAACCGGAAACGGTTTTTGAAACGGCAGGTCTGACATCGGCTGACCTCGATAGGCTTGCCGACCAGATCGCTGCATACGTTCAGACGAAAATGACATCGCCAGAACCCACTACGATCTCACCAATCGCCGCAGCCTCATAGCCTGCACCATTTAAATCTCTCACGACGTTTCCCGCATTTCTGGGAATGCATGCCAGCAGCCCACCGCTTGTCTGCGGATCGAACATGAGCGGCGCGTTCTTGTTCCATTCTGGCCAATCGAAGCTTTTGGCATTCTCATCAAACAGGCTAGAACGGACACCAGCTTCTGACAAATCAATAGCGGGCGCGAGAATGGGCACATTGTCCACTTTAAGCTCCGCAGAAACCCCCGACGATTGGCAGATGTTTCGAAGATGCCCTGCTAACCCGAATCCAGTCACGTCGGTCATTGCCGTTGCCTTCGCAGAGCATAAAATCTCCGAAGCGCGCTGCTGCGATTGCATCATTGCTTCGTAGGCGAGCATTGTCGCCAAACCACGCGCTACGCCCTGCATGGAAGCAGCCATGATCACGCCGGTTCCAAGCGGTTTGGTGAGAATGAGGGTGTCGCCAGGCTGCGCGCCAGAAATTGAAATCGGCTTCGATTTGGTCTCGCCCATAATGGAAAAGCCGATTGAGAACTCCGCCCCTTGTGACGTGTGACCACCGCTGATCGCTACGCCCGCCTCGGCTGCAACCGCGCGCGCGGACGTCATGAGTTCGGATAAAAACCGCTCCGCCATAATTGGTGATTGCCGTGGGATTGTGAGCGAGGCGAGAATGATCCTTGGCTCTGCGCCCATCGCCCAGATGTCTCCAAGCGCGTGGTTAAGCGCGATGCGGGCCATTATCACCGGATCATCTGTGAACGCGCGAATGTGGTCTGTCGTGAAAACCTGGAAAAGGTCGCCGGTCCGAATGACTGCTGCATCATCGGGCGCTGATGCCAGCATTCCATTGATAACAGCCTGCCCAACCTTCGAACCGCAGCCTGCACACAGCATCTGTTCGTGTTTAGAAGCCGTATTGGCCGCCGCGAGCTCCTCGCTCCTTGATGATTGAGCCATGGCCTTCGGTGGCTGGTTCAGCTTGCCCATGAACTTCGCGTCGATGTCGTCTTTCAGCTTCCAAAAGCGAGGCGCGGTCGCGGTAAATCCGCGCTTTTCGGCGAGCGCGTTCTTTTTCCCCAGCGAGATGAGTTTGAGATAATCAGCCTGTGGTCGATACCGCTTCATCGTAACACCGCCGTTCAGCGCTGCCCTCAGGTTCTCAAACAGAATCGGCGCTTGTCGCACTGCGTAGACACCTGCCTTTGCGCGCGGGGTGCGGACCATCTCAGCGCAATCTCCGACGGCGAAGATGTCGGCATCTCGCGTTTGCAGGAAGGAATTGATCGGAAGAAATCCAGCTTCGTCGGTTAGCCCTGTCGCGGTGAGCCACTGGTATGGCGTTGTGCCCGCTGTCCCGACTACAAAATCCGCTGAAATCAACGTTCCGCTGTCCAACAGCACACCATTGGCTGTAATTTCCGTCGGCAGCACATTTTCGAGGAGCACTACATCGTGCTCCGCAAGCGCCGTCCGCATTTTTCGGCGAGGCTTTTCCCCCAATACCGAAAGCGCTTCGCCACGGTCGATGAGCGTGATTTCAAAACGTCTGTTATCGCTATGAAGAGCAAAAGCCATGGCCATAGCAACTTCGCTGCCAGCCACTCCCGCGCCAATGATTGCGATTTTCGCCGGTGTTCGCCGCGCGCGATATGCCTTCCATCGCGATGCAAATTCACCCAAAGGTTTTGCGGGAACACCAAACTCTGAAAATCCTTTCAGCGACGGAAGAGTGCTCGTAATGCCGATATCAATAGACGCGATGTCATAAGCAATTGGTGGACGGTCACTCACCGTGATTGTCTTCGCTATCCGATCAAAGCCTGTCGCCTTGGCGCAAACCAGCCTTGCCCCGGCACGGCGACACAAACGATCCAAATTGATGTCGAGTTCATCGCGGCTGTAATGCCCTGCGATATAGCCCGGGAGCATGCCGGAATAGGCCGCCGTCGGCCCGGGATTTATCACCGTCACGCGCGCGCCCGGCAGGGGGTTCATAGCCCACTGATTAAGAACCAGCGCGTGCGTGTGTCCGCCGCCGATAAGCACAAGATCGCGGGTGAGGGTGGTGTGATTTGAAATCATACGCCCGCATAGCCGGATCAGCCTCGCGGACCAACGTTACTTTTCTGAAAGTGTTGAAAAGCGCTCTAGAACGTCGACACCCTGCTGCTTCCAGAAGTGCAAGATGTCGATAAATACCCAGTTCTCGATCAGTTTTTCGTCGCGTCGACGGTAAAGATCAGTCACGCGAAATTCGCCGGATTTGTTCGTTCCCGGCATGCCCATAAAGCCGCCCGTTGGGCGCGCGGTAAAGCTTGGCCAGCCGAAAAAGCCACCATAGAAACCTTCCGCCGTCCGTACCTGATGGCCAACGCGCTTGCGATCCGTAAAGCCGTCGCGGAATGGTCCGGCATGTTGCTTAGCGTAGCGTTTAATCGTGTAGGTCGAACCGATACCCGTTGGCCCCCACCATAGCATGTCGTCGTGCCAATCGAGAGCCAACTCCTCTTCAAGAGGCAGGCCGGATTTCCAGTCGCCGATCATGTTGATCATTGAATTAATGCGCGCGAGTGTCTTGGCGCTCTCGTCTTCTGACTGCGGTGACGTTAACACTCCATCATTCGTGCTGGGGCCGGGGTGAATAGTGAATGCCCCAGTTTGGTGTGACCATGGGTTATGGCCCGCCTGCGTCATCAGGTGTGGAATATCCACATGCATCATTACGTCAGTAATTTTGTTCTCTTCAACGCGATACCACGTGCAGTATCGAATGAACGCAATGCGCGATGTCGGCGGTATCCCGAGCCATGCATTGTCAAACAGGCCAATCAGGTGGCCCATTGACGCGACCCACGTGCTCGCACCCCCATCAATTTCGTTTTCACCGGCGAAAAATATCGACTCGCGTCGTTGAAGCGATCCAAATGACTCCAACAGCGGCTTCCAAAAACCCGCAGCAACATCCTCGTGCCCGACCAGTTCATTGAACGGATGTACACCGCGCCACCGCGCGTTATCGGCCACGTGGCGGCTCAGCACCTGTGCGATTGTCTTTGGCTTCGCTCCCGACAGTGCATCATGGTGCGCGCGAACAATGCGTTTAGCGTGTTGCAACGGGTTGAATTTAGCTGCGTTTTCGCGGTCGAAATACATTTTTAGTTCTCCAAGCTGCCTTCGAACTTGCCCAAACATTCTTGCCGTGTCTAGACTTTGGACTAGATGTAAATCGTGGGCTATTTGTACGCAGGAGGGAGCTTCTTGGCGGACATCAAAATTAGAAACGTTACAAAGCGTTGGGGCAGCTTCGTTGGCGTCGACAACTTCAATCTCGACATTCCTGATCGCGAGTTTTTGGTTTTGCTGGGCCCGTCGGGCTGCGGCAAGACCACGACCATGCGGATGATTGCCGGATTGGAAGAACCAACCGAAGGTGAAATTCTAATTGGCGATCGCGTCGTCAATGATTTGGAACCTAAAGACCGCGATGTGGCCATGGTTTTCCAGAGTTACGCGCTCTACCCGAACATGAACGTCTATGAGAATATTCGGTTCCCACTAAAAGTTCGTGGCGTCGATCCAGCAATCCATGATGAAAGGGTGAAGCGAGCCTCGGCTATGGTAGAGCTGGACCAGTTCATGCATCGCAAGCCAGCCGAGCTTTCGGGTGGCCAGCGCCAGCGGGTAGCGCTTGCTCGCGCCATTGTCCGTGAACCAAACGTCTTCTTGATGGACGAGCCGCTTTCTAATCTTGATGCGAAATTGCGAGTGTCGACACGCGCTCAAATCAAAAACCTCAGTCACGAACTGGCAGTGACGACGATTTACGTGACCCACGACCAAATCGAGGCGATGACCCTCGCTGATCGTGTCGTGGTCATGAATAAAGGTGTGGTGCAACAGGTCGGAACGCCGACCGAGATCTATGACAATCCTGCAAATGCGTTTGTTGCGAGTTTCATCGGAAATCCGGCGATGAACCTCATTGATGGCGATATCGAAGGCGGCAGCTTCTTGGCGCCGAACACCAAGATTGGCGGCCTAAAAGTGAATAGCGGAAGGGCAACGCTTGGCTTCCGGGCCGAAGACGCCGTGGTAGGTGATCCGAAGGGTCAGATCAAAGCTCCAATCTATACGCTTGAACTACTTGGCGACGCGACAATGGTGTCCGTCCGCATCGGTGGCGTTCTCGTAAGCGGCAAAGCCGACAAAACCTTCCGGGCTGAAATCGGTGAAGAAGTATCGATACGCGTGCCGTCAGAACATTGTCATCTGTTTGATGCAGCCGACGGTTCCCGGCTGGCTGCCTGACACATTGAAATTTCCGGCTGTATGCCGGGCTAGGAAGCGCGTCTCGCGCTCAACATTGGGAGTAAATA
Source organism: Pseudomonadota bacterium (assembly GCA_038745535.1). Taxonomy (GTDB): domain Bacteria; phylum Pseudomonadota; class Alphaproteobacteria; order Rhizobiales; family Rhizobiaceae; genus JBCDLI01. The sequence continues at coordinate 18,995 of JBCDLI010000034.1, forward strand.
ATGTTGATGAAAAAACTTACGCTTGCAGCGGCAGTCACCGCTCTTACCGCGACCTCGGCACTGGCCTGTGACATTGGTGGGCGCGTTTCTATCGTTGGAAATGAATTCCCGGCGATCCAGACAGTCGGCGCGGGTGCGAAAGAATGTGTGGGCGGTGAGGTTTCAACAAACCTCACAGCTGACCACCAAAAGATCAATGTTGCTGGCATGCAAGGCAACCCAGCCGAATACACATCCGCGATCATCGCCAACTCTTCTATCGTTGCGTTGATGAACGAAGACATCATCCGTCCACTGGACGACCTCGTTGCTGAGCACGGTGCTGATCTTAAGCCGAATCAACTGATCCGTATTGGCGACAACATAATGGCCGTTGCCTTCATGGCGAATGCACAGCATCTCGTTTACCGTTCAGATGTGCTCGAACAGATTGGCGTCGAGCCACCAAAAACCTACGAGGAAATGCTCGAAGCGGCGAAGATGATCCGCGAGCAGGGCATCATGGAAAACCCTATGGGTGGCGCATACGCATCAGGATGGAACCTTGCACAGGAATTTAACAACATGTTCCTTGGCTACGGCGGTCAGCACTTTGCCGCCGGTTCTGCAGAGCCGACCATCAATTCTGACGCCGGTGTCAAAGCGCTGGAAATGATGAAGTCGCTTTCGGAATATATGAATCCGGATTTCCTAACCCACGATTCCAACGCGACCAACGCCGAGTTCCGCGCAGGTAATGTTGCACTCATGAATATGTGGGGCAGCCGCGCCGCGACGCTAACCGATGCCGATGGCGTGCCGCAGGACGTTATTGATGGTTTTGCGATTGCTGGTCCGATGACGGTTGGTGGTGGCGAGACGCCGGCGACAACGCTTTGGTGGGACGGATTTACCGTTGCCAAGAACATTTCGGACGAAGAAGCTGAGGCAACCTTTGTTGCGCTCACCCATGCAATTCGTCCCGACATCCTTGATGACGAAGAAATCTCGAAACAGGCTGTTTGGCTGCTAGATGGCTACGAGCCAACTGAGTCCGCAACGGGCGTATTCGATGCGGCGAATGCGGGATCTATTCCTTATCCAATGCTGCCATATATGGGCCTGATGCACACCGCACTGGGCAATGAACTGGCTGACTTCATGCAGGGCAAGGAAAGTGCTGAACAGGCTTTGGCCGATGTGGAAGCAGCTTACCGCGCAGCCGCTGCTGAAAAAGGCTTCCTTTAATAAGTAGTGAGGCGAGGGCGGACTTGCCGTCCTCTCCCAGTTCGGCTGTTAAGCGATGAAAAACCGCACGTTCTTCTGGTTCTTCCTGCCCACAGCGTTGGCGATGATCGTTTTCATCGCTGCGCCGCTCCTCTCTATAGTGGTACAATCTGTCCACACGCCCCACGAGGCTGTGCTTATCGAGACGGAAAATTGCGGACCGTTTGGTTGCACGACCGCGACTGCCATTGATCAAGAGGCGACCGATCAACTGCGAGCAGACAAGCCGCTCGGGCGTTTTGTGGGCTTGAGTGTCTATTTTGATCGCGGCCATCTGGCGACTGCCGAGGTCGCGGCACTGTGGGACCGCTCAGAAACCCTCGGCGATTTCATCGATGCGCTGGGCAACCTGCCATTTTATCGCGCGATGGCCTTTACGCTCACCTACACCTTTGTGTGCACACCGCTGCTGATTATCATTGGCTTCTTTGTGGCCGTAGCGGTGAATACGCTAAGCCAGCGCCTTAAGGGCATGGTGATTTTCTTCTCGTTGTTGCCAATGACCGTGCCGCCGCTTGTCGGGTCACTCGTTTTGTTCTGGATGATCGACAGTCGCGGTGTGCTGGGCAATTTGATTTCTTGGATGGCCGATGATCCCGACCTTTCACTCAAAGCGTCAACGCCGCTAATGTGGATCGCACTCATCATTTACGGCACTTGGAGCTCAGTGCCGTTTGCATTTGTGGTGTTCTATGCCGGTTTGCAAACTGTGCCCAAAGACACGTTGGAAAGCGCACAGATCGATGGCGCTTCGCGCCTCCAGCAAATCCGCTACGTAATACTACCCCATTTGGCGCCACTTGTGACGTTCGTTGCCCTCATACAGTTGATGGATAATTTCCGCGTCTTTGAACCGGTGGTCGGCTTCCAAGCACAGGCGCACGCCACGTCCCTGTCGTGGATTATATTTAATGATTTGGGTGGCGAAACGCGCCAACTTTCGGCTGCCGCCGCCACATCAGTTCTCACTGTTATAGGTGTCGCGATTTTGCTTTCGCCTGTCCTTGTTCGCACCTGGCGCGAGTATCGGGGGTCAGCAGCATGACCCGCGATCGTCGTCCATTGTCGCTGAAAGCGTTTTCGGTCGTTTTTATTATCGCTTGGCTGCTGGCTGCCGCGTTTCCGTTCCTTTGGACCGCGTGGGGTTCTTTCAAGGTGGAATTGGACTTCTTCTCCATTGCCAATTGGACCAACGCTCTCACTGGCGCTAACACGATTGAGACGCATGGTGCGCCATTCACGGATGCGGGCTATGAAGGTGCCTGGATACAAGAAGACTTCTGGCGCAAGGCCCTGAACACATTCATCGTTTGCATTTTCGTCGTCACCACTTCGCTCACGATCGGCACTTTGGGCGCTTACGCGCTCAGCCGTTCCGGTGGTAACTATGTCTTTTGGTTGTTAGTGACCGCACTGATTTTCCGCGCCATTCCGCCGATTACACTTGTTTCAGGCTATTTACCGCCGTTCTTCCAATACAATCTATGGGGCTTTCTACCCACCGCAATCATCGTGCTTGTGGCGATCAATCAGCCCTTCACCCTGTGGATGCTGCACTCGTTTTTCCAAAGCATTCCGAAGGACTTGGACGAAGCGGCTAAAGTGGATGGCTGCACCCAGTTTCAAGCCTTTAGGAATGTCATCATTCCGGTCATGTGGCCCGGCGTAATCACCACAGGGCTGTTTTCGTTCCTGCTTGCCTACAATGATTTCGCGGTCACATCGATGGTGCTGAACGAAGCCAACCGCACGATGGTGCCGGAAATCGCAGCGTTTCTGGGCACCACGCAGACCGAAGGCAACGTGATGTTTGCGGTTGCAGCGGTGGTTTCTGCAACGATTCCGATTTTCCTCATGGTGATGATCTTCCAGCGCCAGATCGTCAGCGGTCTTACAGCCGGTGCGGTCAAGGGATGAGCCGAGTATATTTGTGATGACGCCTGCTGCGTTGAAAGACGCTTTTTCCCCGTTTGCCCATGCTGCGGCCACCTTCACCGTGGACGCCGTTGGCGACGAGATACCGCGCCTGTTTGCCGATGATGCTCTCATTCGCATGTGCCATCCGTTCGGTGATCTTGTCGGTCACGCTGCGTATTTGGAGACATGCTACCAACCGCTTGTGCAGGCGATGCCGGACCTCGAGCGGCGTGACATGATCGTCCTCGCTGGACCAACGCCCGAGGGCGCGCAGTGGATTGCCTGCATGGGCAATTACATGGGCACGTTCCAGCAATCGTTTCTTGGCATTCCGCCCACAGGCCATCTTGCGCACATGCGCTACCACGAGTTTTTCCGTGTTGAACATGGGAAGGTCGTGGAGCTTCAGGCGATCTGGGATATCCCTGAGCTGATGGTTCAAGCCAATGCCTGGCCGATGGCACCGCAGTTGGGCGCGCATTTGTGCACTCCAGGGCCAATGTCGTGCGATGGGCTTCACGTCGAAGGTGATGGCGAGGTCGCCTACGAACACGTCACCGCAATGCTTACCGACATGTGCAAATACCCGGCCGACCCCGATCCTGCAGTCATGCGTTTGGAAAAATACTGGCATCCCCGCTGCAACTGGTACGGCCCGACGGGGATAGGGTCTGCACGCGGCATTCAGGGCTTCCGAAACTGGCACCAAATTCCGTTTTTGAAAGCCATGCCAGACCGAAAGCTCGACGCAATGGGGGATTTGAAATCCGATTGGATCGCGCAAGGCGATTATGTTTGCGAGACCGGTTGGCCAAACATGCGATTAACGCTGTCCGGTGACGGCTGGATGGGAATACCGCCAGTCAACAAAGAGGTGTTGCTACGCAGTCTTGATTTTTGGCGTCTGGAGGCCGGTCTCATTCGAGAAAACTGGGTGCTCGTCGATCTCCTTCACCTCTACCATCAACTCGGCGTCGACGTGCTTGGTCGTGTCAGCGATTTTAATAAAGCCCGTGGAAACGTGGCGACTGCGAAACACTCAATAAAGGCAGCCTGATGCAGGGTTTCGATCCCAAGTTTAAAGACTTTCCTGACTACATTATCGAGATCACCAAAGAGATTTGGGAAGGTCGCGGTATCGCGACGCTTCACGACTATTACCATCCTGATATTATCGTCCGCTCGCCGTCATCGGTCACGGTCGGCAATGAAGGTGTGATCGCTGCGACGATGGCAACGTTGGCTGAGTTTCCAGACCGCCAGCTTTTAGGCGAAGACGTGATTTGGAGTGGCACGCCAGAAGAGGGAATGCTGTCGTCACACCGCATACTTTCCACCGCAACCCATGTAGGCGATGGTGTTTATGGCAAGTCCACAGGTCGGAAACTGCAATATCGGATTCTCGCTGACTGCCACGCCAGAAATAATATGATTGATGATGAATGGCTCATCCGCGATCAGGGCGCGATCGTTCGCCAGATGGGTTGGGACGTTAAGGAGTACGCGCGCGATCTGATTGAGCGCGAGGGCGGTGTCGCAAATTGCGTGAAGCCGTGCACACCGGAAAATGATCGCCCCGGACCTTACAAGGGAAGAGGAAACGACAACGAGTGGGGCGCACGTTTGGGCGAAATTTTAAGCCGTATCATGAACGCGGACATGGCAGTTATAGAAGCTGAATATGACCGAGCAGCACATCTGGAATATCCCGGTCATGTCACAGCGCACGGGTGGGCACCTGCCGATCATTTCTGGATGTCCCTTCGTTCCGCGTTTCCTTCGGCGAAGTTTGAGATTCACCATTCGATTGGACTAAAGGATGACACGATGCCGCCACGTGCGGCAATTCGCTGGAGTTTGACCGGCAAACATGAGGGATATGGAGCATTTGGCGTGCCGACGGGCGCTCCGGTTCACGTTATGGGAATTTCTCACGCGGAGTTTGGCGTTTTGGGATTGGGGGCGCCAAAGCTTCGCCGTGAATACACATTGTTTGACGAAACAGCGATCTGGAAGCAGATCCTCATGCATTCGGGAGTATTGAGGAATGACACCGGCTCAATTAGACGAGCGAGTGGTCCGGTATAATGATTTAAAACCATGCAGGACCGCATTTATCGATGCCCACACACCGGGCTCAAATCAAAAAGAAAATTATACGATCATCGGCGGCGGAGTTTCTGAGTCAGCCGACCAATACGTCCACCTTTCAATACCGCACGGATTTAACATTGGAGCCGCTGCACAGCCTCCCATGTGCAAGAATTCCCTGCACGCGCACCGCACAGCCGAGGTCTTCTTCGTACTTACGGGTCGTTGGCGGTTCTTCTGGGGTCAGTCCGGCGACGCTGGCGAAGTGGTGCTGGAGCCAGGCGACATATTCAATATACCGACCGGTATCTTCCGCGGTTTTGAAAATATTGGCGACGAGTACGGTATGATCATGGCCATCCTCGGAGGCGATGACGCGGGCGGTGGTGTTGAATGGGCGCCGCAAGTTCTTGCAGAGGCTCAGGCTCACGGGCTCGTGTTGTCGGACAAGGGCCGGCTTTATGACACCAAAAGGGGTGAAGCACTTCCCGATGGCGAGATGCCGATGAAGCTCCTCAATATGAACGAACTGCAGGCGTATCCAGAGCCCGATTCTAAGCAGGTCGTTGCTGGCTATGTGCGTCGCTATTGGGACATGGTCGCCATCGCGGACAGGAATCCGGTCACCGTCATCGGTGAAGAGGGTATAATCCGCGATAAGCCCGGCTTTGAGGTTCATTTCCTCACCCGCAAATCCGCCCAACGGGAGCCTCTAGCTCACGTGAGACCAAGTGTTTTGATGCCGGTCAGAGGCGATTGGAAAGTTGAGATTGACGATTTTGAAACGATCCTCGGTGCAGGCGATACGATGAGTGTTCCAGAAAACGCTGCCTATACTGTTGCGCCAGCCTCCGATGGCGGAGCCGCGCTTTACCGAGTTGTTGGTACCGAAGACTCGGCTGGCCCGACTTGGACGAGCGGGCACTAGGTCTGGCACATCGGAAGGGGGAGTTCGATGACCAACATTCACACAACACATGTCGGCTCACTGCCCCGAAGCCAGAAAGTCGTTGACTTCATTTTCGCGCGTGAGCGTGGGGAAGACTACGATCAGGCAGATTTCGACACCGCCATGACCGAAGCGGTGGATGACGCGGTCGCGAAGCAAGTCGCGGCCGGTATTCACTATGTCTCCGATGGTGAGATGTCGAAAATCTCGTATGCGACCTATGTGAAGGATCGCTACGCCGGGTTTGACGGCGATAGCCCGCGCAATGCTCCTGCTGATTTGAAGCTCTTTCCCGGTTTTTTGGAGCGGCTTGCCAATGACGGCGGCACCCCAAAATACGCAAGGCCCATGTGCGTCGGTGAAGTGAAGTCCAAAGGGCAAGATGAGCTTCTGAAAGATATCGCCAACCTCAAGACTGCGATAGCCAAGTATGGCGCTACCGGAGGGTTCATGAATGCCGCGTCTCCGGGGGTGATTTCTCTGTTCTTGCAGAACGATTTCTACGCCACGCGTGAAGCCTATCTAGCGGCGCTGGCGGACGCGATGAAAGCGGAATACGAGACGATTGTTGGCGCAGGGCTTCGCCTACAGTTGGACTGCCCCGATTTGGCGCTTTCTCGACACATGCTTTTCCAGAATGTCAGCGACGATGAATTTGTCAAAATCGCAGATATGCATGTGGAAGCGCTCAACCACGCACTTCAAGATGTGCCGCAAGAGATGGTGCGGGTTCACATCTGCTGGGGCAACTACGAAGGCCCTCACGTCTGTGACATCTCCATGGACAAGGTGTTTACAACGCTGATGAACACCAAAGCGCGCGCAGTGCTGTTTGAGACATCAAACCCACGCCATGCCCACGAGTGGACCGTATTCCGTGACCGTCGCAGTGAGATACCGGACGATAAAATACTCGTACCCGGCGTCATCGATTCTACAACCAACTTTGTTGAACACCCCGAAGTCGTGCGCCAGCGGATTGATCGCTTTGTCGACATTGTTGGTGCTGAGCGCGTCGTTGCCGGTTCCGATTGCGGTTTTGGCACGTTTGCGGGTTTTGGCGCGGTTGATCCTGATATTGCCTACGAGAAGCTGAAATCGCTGAGCCGAGGCGCTGCTTTGGCATCAACTGCGCACTGATCGCGTCTCCTGTGTCCGGCCGAGAAGACCTCCTGTTGTTGCCGGGGATGATGTGTGATCAGCGTCTTTTCGCGCCGCAGATTGCATTCTTCGAAAATACATACAACATCGTCGTCCCAACGCTGAATGCGCCAAGCATCTCAGCGATGGCAGAGGCAGCTCTCGGCGCAACCGAGGCTGAGAA
>JBCDLI010000035.1:0-26078 GCA_038745535.1 Pseudomonadota bacterium
ATCGGCGACAACGTCTCAATTGCCCACCAGAGTTCGCTGATCAGCTTTGATTTCGACATCAACAACTCGGATATGCCGCTAAAATACAGTCAGATGCGGAAGAAGCCAATTGTGATCGGCGACGACATCATGATCTTTTCCGGTGTTCGTGTCTTTGCAGGTGTGACGCTAGCACCGCGAACGGTGGTAGCTGCCAATGCAGTCGTCAGGGCAGGGGACTATAAACCGGGCGTCTATGCAGGGCTTCCTGCTGAGTGGAAGAAACCGCTTTAGGAAGCTTCTGTCCGTTTCTCCCAGATGACGAAGCGCGTCGCGTGGCTGTCTTTCTCGCCAGCCGGAACATCTTCGGTATGAGTTTGTGTGAAGTCATCCCGGCCAATTTCTGAAAATGAAGTGTCGCCGTCAATCTCGGCGAGAACCTCGGTGATATAAAGCTTGTCTGCCAAAGGCATCGCTTGGGCGTAGATCTGCCCGCCACCGATGATGAAGATTTCGTAGTTTGGTTTTGAGAGGCTTTCGCGCGCCTGTTCGATAGCGTTATCGAGGGTTGGCGCAATCGTCACGTTCTCTGCTGACCACGCTTTGCTTCTGGTCACCACGATATTAGTTCGGTTTGGGAGCGGTCGGCCAATGCTCTCAAACGTCTTTCGCCCCATGACGACCGGATGCCCGGACGTTAGAGCCTTGAAGCGTTTAAGATCCGATGAGAGTTTCCAAGGCATGTCACCGTCACGGCCAATAATACCGTTTTCGGACACAGCAACGATGATGGAAATGGTGGGGTTAACTGGCGGCACGGGCGTCATCCAGATACTGAAACCATTTGCGTTCGATGGCTCCGTCGAGATCGACCTCAAAACGCTCGGCGATCAGAACGATCTGCGCTAGGCAGTCCGCCAATTCGCTCTCAAATTCCAGACGAATTTCATTCAGCGACGCGCCCTTTTGGCGACCGCGTTGCGTCATTCGTAAATAGGCGGACCCCAATTCACCCACTTCCTCTTGGAGCTTGAGCAGCTGCCAGTCATCATCCCGGTTGATGTCGCAGCGCTTGGCGTATAACTGCGATACGGCCTCGCTATCGGCCTGCAGCTGTTTCAAAGTGCGGCTCATAACTATACCGCCACCGGCGCTTTGATATGCGGATGCGGGTCGTAGCCGATGATTTCGAAATCCTCGAACTCATATTCAAAGATGGTTTCCGGCGTCCGCAGGACATGTAGTTTTGGCGGTGCGCGGAAGTCTCGCTCCAATTGCGTCTCTACCTGCTCAAAATGGTTATGATAAACATGCGCGTCGCCGAACGTATGCACGAAATCTCCGACCTTGAGCCCAACCACTTCGGCGATCATATGCGTTAGCAACGTGTAAGACGCGATGTTGAACGGGACGCCCAGGAAGATGTCCGCTGAGCGCTGGTAGAGTTGGCCGGAGAGTTTGCCATCCGCCACGTAGAACTGGAACAAGCAATGGCACGGCGGTAGCGCCATCTCATCCACGAGCGCCGGGTTCCAAGCGGACACGATATGTCGGCGCGAATTTGGATTGTTTTTGATGCCATCGACCAGCTTGGTGATCTGATCGATGCTTTCACCATTGGGCGCTGGCCACGACCGCCACTGGTAGCCATAGACTGGGCCGAGATCGCCATTTTCATCGGCCCACTCATCCCAAATGCGAACGCCATTGTCCTTTAGATAGGCGATGTTGGTCTCGCCCCTGAGGAACCAAAGCAGTTCGTGGATGATGGAGCGCAGGTGCAGCTTTTTCGTCGTGACCAGTGGAAAACCCTGCGCGAGGTCAAACCGCATTTGGTGCCCGAATACTGAGCGCGTCCCAGTACCGGTCCGGTCCGCACGGTCGGTTCCCGCTTCCATCACATGGCGAAGTAGATCGTGATATTGCTGCATGACAGCAACTAAAGCGTCTTTCGGTTCTCCGTCCATGCGGCAGGGAAAAACCCATACGCAATGCCGGGGTTTTCCAAAGCTTATTTACTCAGATCAAATCGGTCGTTCGGCTATCACATCGCCGTCGTCGCGTGTTCCCGTGGGCTTGAACCCATGAAACGCGTAAACTTTCGCCGCTGCGCGATTATCAGGATCGTAGTAGATATCGACGAGGTCGCATCGTTGGTGAGCACGGATTTCACCAAGCACCAGACCCATCGCGATTTTGCCGATACCTTTATTTTGGTGACGACGGTCAATCATGAAACGCCAGATCGTGCATTCGTTCTCATCGAAGTCGCCGATTTCGCCGAACTGATACATCAAGAAGCCGACCACAACTTCATCGGCATAAATTGCTCTTGTAAAATAGGTGTCTGACAGGGTGGATTCCGCAATAGAGTACACGTTGGAAGGCAGGTTTTTTTCTTGAGCTTCTAGCAGTTCGAGCTCGACCACCTGGTCGAAGTTGTCTCTGCTGATTTTACCTAGTCTAACGTCTATCAATCGCCTGGTCCTCGCGTGTAAACACACGCTTGAAAACAAAAAACCCCGACGCAGTGCCGGGGTTTTCCAAAGCTTGTTGGCTCGGGCCGTTAGAGGTCGCCGAGCTTGCCTGCGTGTTTTGCCACGAGATAATAGAATGAAACACGCTGCTTGTTGCGGTCGCCTTTCATCTCTTCGCAAACCTTGCCGATGATTTCATCGTTGGCTGCCGCATCACCCATGCCAAGCTTTTTTTGGCACCACTTTTCGTTGACGCGCTTCAACTCGGACGGATCCGAGCAAGAAACAAGCGAGGCGTCGCGTGAGCGCAAAGCAATTCCCAAGTGCTTTACGATTTTTGAAACAATGTCCGCGTCTGCGCCAGAATCATAGCGCTGTACATCGGCAAGATAGTCACTCATGAAAAACCCCTCCTCACGAGGCAAGTTGCGTTCAGTCAAAGAATTGCGTGTGCCAGAAATCGGGCTCACGGAATGTCATTAACCGGACCCTTAAAGTCAACCGCAACGCGTTGTAACTGAGTGCCTTTGCCCGTATATAACCAATGCTGGCTTGCCAGATATGACAATAAACGGGCGTTACAATAAGCCATTCGGACCCGGGGGCGGTACCCGGCGCCTCCACCATAACCACTTGATTGCAAGTTGTTTTGATGGGGGCGAAATAGGATCGACGAGGGTGTAAAAAGCGTACTTTTGTCCGGCATGATACCGCCGTTATCGGGTCAATTTGTTAGTTGCAAACGACAACTACGCAGAGGCACGTCTAGCTGCCTAATGGCGGTTCGATAGCTTCGAATTAACTCCTGGCGGATTTGCGCCACCAGGCGGGGTTCGGAGGCACCTGGCAACAGAAGCCTCCACTTCTTCTCTTAAGGCTGATATTTTTCTCTGACCTTTGCGACGCACTGCGGGAAGTTTTGGCGTGTGAGCTATTGACGATCGAAGGGTGAAATCGCACACCTGAAATTGTGGCAAAATTGGCTGAGTGATGAGCGAAGATATTATCCGATACGATATTTTGGTTCAAAATGCGCTGCGCGCAGTGATCCATAAGGCACTCAGCGAAGTGCAGCGTACCGGTTTGCCCGGCAACCACCATTTCTTCATCACCTTCGATACCAATGCGCCCGGCGTCCGCATCTCTAAGCGGCTCAAAGAGCAGTATGTCGAGCAAATGACGATCGTGCTCCAACACCAGTATCGTGATCTTGATGTTACCGAGCACGGTTTTTCGGTGGGGCTCTCGTTTTCTGATATTCCGGAGATGCTATACGTCCCGTACGGCGCGATCCGCGGTTTTTATGATCCGTCTGTCAATTTCGAATTGGAATTCGATGTTGAGGTTGGCGAAGATGAAGACGATGCTGCCGCAAATGCCGTGCGCTTGGTCGAAGAGGGCGGAGAAGCGGGTGAGACAGTGGCAGAATTTAAATCCGAGGCGGGTAACGCCGATACCGAAAAATCGAGCGAAAACGATGACGCTTCTGGCGAGGAGACCGCTGACGTCGTCTCACTCGATTCATTTCGCAAAAAGAAGTGAGCGCGGAATCGCTACACCTCAAGCCATTTGAAAAAGCGCTCCATCTCCATCGCAGGGCACGCGACCAGTTTCTCTTTAGAAGACGAATTCTGGTCAGCACTTAAACGATCTGCGGATTTAAACGGTCGTTCGGTCGCCTCACTGGTTGCGGAAATCGATGGTCAGCGAAACGGGAGCCTCAACCTGTCTGCTGCCATCCGCGTCTATCTTTTAAAGGCAGCAATCGCTGGCGAACTCAATGATAAGTGATGCCTAGTCCTTTGTCAGCAGCGACGAAAAAAGCTTTCCGTTAGACCGTTTTTCGCTCTTATCCGCCATCATCTGACGCAGACTGTTCCCCTGGGATGAAGCGGGGGTGGCCACGGCCGATCGCTCACGTGGCGTCGTGACGTCTTCTTGCGTGTGGATTGGTCCTGCCGGTTTAAATGTCTGAATTGGTCGGGCTGGCTCCTTTACAGGCGCGGGCGCCCGCAATTCAGTGTGTGGGCGCTGGGCACCATTTTGCCCCGCGTACCGCACCGAAGCAGGCGATTGGTGGTTCGTGCTGTGAGGCACTGCCGGGACAAGCGTTTCTCGTTGTGGCATTTGGGTTTCAGCGCAGAGTTCTGCGAACTCGTCATCGGCGTCGCGATTTTTAGTGCGGGTTTCAGAATTGCGCATCAAATTGATCGCATTCATGAGGCAGGCTTTGTCGGCATGCTGGTGATTAACAGCGCCCTCATGGAGGGCGGCATTTCCGGGCAACAGCTGGCGAGGTACATCCTCAAATTTCAGACGCATTGCGGTCGACGCACCTTGTCCGAAGGCGATCGCCTCGCGGTTTGCCAGTGATGGCACAAACGAAATGATGGAAGTGCCGCCGTTCGGTATGGCTTTGCGCACAATTTCTTGATCGACCTCATTGCCAAGGCGCATCGCGAAGAACGTATTGCACTGGGAGAGAATGGTCGGATCAAGCTCACTCGGGCGCTGGGTAATCACACCGAGATGAACGCCGTATTTACGACCCTCCTTCGCGATCCGTGAGATCGCACGGCGGGTGGGCAAAAATCCGGCACCTGTGTTCTCGGGAATATACCGGTGAGCCTCCTCGCAAATCAAAAGGGTCTTGATCCTAGATTGACTTAGTGCGGCCAGGTCAAACGCTAGTCGGCTTAAAACGGATACGGTGCTATTGACGATTTCGGAGGGGATGCCGGCGAGTTGAACAATCGCAATCGGCCTACCTTCGTCCGGCACCCGAAAAATACGCGACAGGATTTCCGTCAAATTGTCTGTGACTTGAGATGCGCCAAACATGAAACGATAGCGCGGGTCATCCACGAGAGCCCGGACACGGGTTGAGAGATTTCTTAGATATGCCCGCTCGTGTTTTGCATCCAGTGTGCCGCGTCGCTCTTCTATGAGCTTGATCAGGTCTGAGACCTTATAGGGCAGTGGTGTGTCGGCTGTGAGTTGGCTTTCGCTCTTGACCCGAAGTGCGCTGTTGCTTCCGCCAGAGCGGTATAGCTCTTTGGCTGCAATGATCATTTCTCGCAGCAGTTCCATTTCTTCGGGGTCGGGCGCGCGTCCGTTGAAGACAGCCTCGGCGATTTCTTCCAAGGTGTATAGCCAGAACGGAAGGTTCAGCGTGTCTTCGTCGATGTTTATTGATCGCTCAGAAAGTGCGTGCTCAAACTCGTTGTGTGGGTCCATGATTAGCACCCGCACGTCGGGACGCGCGTCCACGATCTTGCGAAGCAAAAGTGTAACCGCGGTCGACTTACCAACGCCGGTCGTCCCGACAACGGCGAAGTGCCGCGAGATCATATTATCGATAGAAACGAGCGCCGGAATGTCGCGGTTCTGCGACAGCGCACCGACGGATACCACATTGCCGTCTTCGTTTTTGAAGATGGCAGACAGATCATCGTGACGGATACGGTGACACTTGGCGCCAAGCGGAGGATATGCGCTTAGGCCGCTGGAAAATTGCTGGTTTCCGTTTTCATCGTCCGAGACTTCGCCAACATATTCCACATGGATTTTGACGTCGTTGTCTTCATCTTTGTGCCATTCACCAGAAGCGCTTTCGATATGGGTAATCATGCCGCAAACGCGGTTTTTGCCTGCGCGGAGCGAAATAAGCTGGCCTGTGACCCAATTTTCTGGCCCGCGTTCGCTGCCCTCTTTGGTGCGCGACTGAACAATTGCGTGCATGCCGTCGGCTTCAACGATGTACCCTTGGAGACGTTCGCGTTCGTTTCGTTTCGTCTCCATTGGATCGCCTCAGTGCACAATTAGTGTTCGTTGACGGCGAAAATTGACTAAAATGATTAATGAACCGATAGCCTGCGACCGGGTTGACATCGCTACTTCTTCACGTGAAGAAGAAGGAATGTTGATGAAAAATATCCTTGTGGTGGTGATTAGGCGCATGGGCGTGGTGGTGTAACCACCTGCGACAAGCACCCATGCGCGACACAGAGGCCCCGAGAGGGCCTTTTTTAATGCCTGAATTTACCCCACAAACAATCAGTTGAGCAGAGCAATGGACGCGATCAACACAGAAAACCAAAACCGCGAAATGACTGGAGCCGAAATGGTTCTCCAAGCGATGCGCGACAATGGCGTGGAGCATATCTTCGGGTATCCCGGTGGTGCGGTGCTTCCGATCTATGATGAGATTTATCAGCAAGAAGATATTGAGCATATCCTCGTGCGACATGAGCAGGGCGCAGGCCACGCTGCTGAAGGTTATGCGCGTTCCACGGGTAAAGTTGGCGTTATGCTGGTTACGTCCGGGCCGGGCGCGACCAACGCTGTCACCCCTTTGCAAGATGCGTTGATGGACTCCGTCCCATTAGTCTGCATTTCCGGTCAGGTTCCAACGACATTGATCGGTTCTGACGCGTTTCAAGAATGTGACACTGTTGGCATCACGCGACCGTGCACGAAATACAATTGGCTCGTGAAGTCGGTTGATGACCTACCACGTATTTTGCACGAAGCGTTTCACGTCGCTCAGACCGGACGTCCTGGACCTGTTGTTGTCGATATCCCCAAAGACGTTCAATTTGCTACCGGCACTTACTATGGGCCGGAGATCGCGGAACAGCGCGTTTCTTATCGCCCGAAGATCAAGGGCGATCCGGTTCGGATTGCACAGGCCATTGAGCTTATCCGTGCAGCGAAAAAGCCAATCATTTATTCCGGTGGTGGCGTCATCAACTCTGGCGATGAGGCGACGCAATTGCTGCGCGATTTGGTCGGCCTTACGGACTTCCCGATCACATCTACGCTGATGGGCCTCGGCTGCTATCCGGCTTCCGGCGACAACTGGCTCGGCATGCTCGGCATGCATGGCACCTATGAAGCCAATATGGCGATGCATGACTGTGATCTGATGATCAATATCGGCGCGCGGTTTGACGACCGTATCACGGGACGTATTGATGCGTTCTCGCCGGGCTCGCGGAAAATCCATATCGACATTGATCCGTCGTCCATCAACAAAGTTGTGCATGTTGACGTTGGTATCATCGGTGATGTCGCCTCGGTTCTAGAAGAGCTGATTGCCGGTCTAAAGCAGGCGGGCTTTAACGGCACCAAGGCGATGTATGCCGATTGGTGGAGCCAGATTGAACGCTGGCGGGGGCGGAACTCGCTGGCGTTCAGCGACAGCGACAAATATATCATGCCCCAATTGGCCGTTCAGCGTCTTTATGAGGCGTCGATGCGGTCGGGCAAAGACACCTACATCACCACCGAAGTGGGCCAGCACCAGATGTGGGCGGCACAGTTTTTTGGCTTTGAGAAACCAAATCGCTGGATGACATCGGGTGGTTTGGGCACGATGGGCTACGGGCTACCTGCTGCGCTTGGCGTTCAGATCGCGCATCCCGAGGCGCTGGTTGTCGATATTGCTGGAGACGCGTCAATTCAAATGTGCATGCAGGAAATGTCGACGGCCATCCAATACAATGCGCCGATCAAAATTTTCATCTTGAACAATGAATATATGGGTATGGTCCGACAATGGCAGCAATTGCTTCACGGCAATCGTCGGTCGCATTCTTACACCGAAGCGATGCCCGATTTCGTGAAGCTGGCAGAAGCTTATGGCGGTCACGGTATTCGCGCGACGAAGCCGGATGAACTCGATGACGCGCTGGATGAAATGATCAACATCGACAAGCCGGTTATCTTTGACTGCTGCGTGTCACAGTTGACCAATTGCTTCCCGATGATCCCGTCCGGTAAGGCCCACAACGAGATGCTCCTGCCGGACGAAGCCACCGACGAAGCGGTTGCGAATGCCATTGATGCGGAGGGCAAACAGCTTGTCTGACCGGCTTCATCTGGCGATTGGCAACAAGCTCTATTCGTCGTGGTCATTGCGGGCTTGGATTTTGTTGAAGGGGTTCGACATCCCCTTCGATGAGACCGTGATCGCGATGTATAAAGAAGATACCAAAGAGCGGATGCTTTCTTTTGGGCCGACCGGGAAGGTGCCTGTCATCAATGACAGCGGGATAGTCGTATGGGATAGCCTCGCCATCATGCATTATATTGCAGACCGGTTTCCTGAGAAGGCCATTTGGCCGCGTGACCGTGCTGCCCGCGGTCATGCCATGTCGGCGGCTGCGGAGATGCATTCCAGCTTTCTCGGAATACGCAATTCGTGTCCGATGAACCTGACCAAACAGTTCAAGTCCCGTGATCGCGGCGAAGAGGTTGTGAAAGACGTCGCTCGTCTTGAAGAGCTTTGGGGCGAAGCACGATCACGGTTTGGGCAAGATGGTGACTTTCTCTACGGAGATTTCTCCGCGGCCGACGCCATGTATGCACCGGTCGTGACACGTCTCGATACCTACCAGATTGAGGTCTCACCTAAGACGCGGGAATACATGGACACCGTGCTGAATTGCGATGCATTTCGCGCATGGAAAGACGAAGCTTTTCAAGAGCCGTGGGCCTTGCCGCACTATGAAGAAGGTGAAACCGTCGCAGACGTTTTTTACGTGCCAGATGAGGCGCGCTAACCTTGGCCACGCGCACTGCTCCCGGTGTTTTTGATTTCGGTCTCTTGGTCGTGCTCGCGTTTATCTGGGGCAGCGCGTTTTTGCTTTCAAAAGTCGCGGTCGCGGAAGTCGATCCAGTCACGGTCACGCTCATACGGCAATTGCTTGCTGGATTATTGCTCGTGGGAGCGGTGGTCGTAACGCAAAAGATATGGTTTCAGCCGACGCGCACAGACCTCACTTTCATGATTATCTGTGCGCTGACGGGCACGGTAATCCCCTTCACGCTCATCAACTGGGGCGTTCAGGTCATCGACAGTGGCCTTGCTGCGATCCTGATGGGATTCATGCCGATCGTGATCCTACTGCTTGCCCACATCTTCACGGTAGATGAAAAGCTTACAATTCCCAAAGTAGCCGGTGTCGCGCTGGGGCTCGTTGGCCTCGCGGTGTTGTTCTGGCCGCAGCTTATGTCGGGCTTTGGCGACAACATCATTCGGCAAGTGGCCGTACTTGGTGCCGCCACCGCCTACGGCATTAATGCACTGGCGACCAAAAAGCTCGTTCAACATCAGCCGCTCGTTCTGATGGCCTACATCACGCTGATGACATGGCCCATTCTGATCGGCCTCGCGTTTGCCGTGGAAAACCCCACAGCGATCCGTCCCTCGATGGAGGTCACGTTCGCGCTCATCGCCATGGGCGTTTTCCCGTCCGCCGTTGGCGCGCTTCTCATGTTCAAAATCATCGAACGGCAGGGCGCGAGCTTCTTCGGCCAGATCAATTTGCTCGTGCCGGTCGCGGGGGTCTTGCTCGGCGCGATTTTTTTGGGAGAACGTCCGGGCATCTCGGCCATTATCGCACTCATCATCATCTTTTCCGGTATCGGCGTTGCGCGGATGCGTTTCGATGGGATACGGAAATCTACCGCAGGAACACCATCATGAATGCTCAAGCATCCGCTCCGGCTTCGGCCTATTTCATCGAGAAGAACGAACAATTGCCCGAACGCCACACGCTCGCCGTGTTGGTCGACAACGAGCCGGGCGTGCTCGCCCGCGTCATCCAGCTTTTCTCCAGCCGTGGATACAACATCGACAGTCTTACGGTGTCTGAAACCGAGCACGAAAAGCATCTGTCGCGCATCACCATCGTAACCACGGCAACGCCGTCGGTCGTGGACCAAATTCACCACCAGTTGGAGCGCATCGTGCCCGTTCACCGGGTGACTGACCTCACGGTCCTGGCGCGGGAAGGCGGCTATGAAAAGCCGCTCGAACGCGAAATCGCGATGATCAAGGTCGCCGGCAAGGGCTCTGAACGCCTCGAAGCCATGCGCCTTGCCGAAGCGTTTGAAGCCAAGGTGATCGATGCCACTACCGAGCATTTCGTCTTTGAGATGACCGGCCGCACCAACAAGGTCGAACAGTTTATCTCCGTGATGGCACCTTTGGGCATCGTGGAAGTTTGCCGGTCCGGCGTTGCCGCCATGCAACGCGGCGCGGATGGGATGTGAGGGGCAATGGGCATTGAAATTGCGCATTCGATGCGCATATTATGCTTAAAAATATGCATAAGGCGGAACCATGTCGGACACCAAATCAGCACAGACTAGACTAAACATCGCCGTTGGCGGCGATATAAACGCCGCATTGGAAACAATCGCCGCTGAGAACGGCACCAGCAAGACAGCGGTGGTGCGTCAGGCCTTGGCACTGATCCAACTGGCGCATGAGGAGAAGAAGAAAGGTCGCCATCTCGGATTTACCGATGAAGCTGCAAAGCTGGACACGGAGATTGTCGGCGCATTTTGAACCGGGCACCGCGGGAGTAGGTATTGGCCGAAAAATCGACCATTGATCTGACGTCTCTCGCTGGCCTCGCCGAAAGTGAAGTCGCGGTAACAGTCACTCCCGTTGAACATGAGGACGATAGAAAAGCTCGGCTTCAACGGGAAAGTTGGACCTTCTGGGTTACACAATTTTGGCTGGTCGTCGTGCTCGCAATGCTCGTCGGCGCTGCTTGGTATCTGACAAGATTTGTGGTCAGCGACGATGCCAAGCTCGCGGAATGGGCACGCGTGGGCTTAACCGCGATCCTCACTGGAGTAATCTCGTTTTTCACCGGCCTAAAGGTGGGTGGTAAATAGGGCGGTTTTTTGGGTTACAGGCTAGCCCTCAAACTGCCACTAGCACTCTTCGCGAAAGCTATTGCTGGTGTCAGACGCGCGTCTATATCTGCAGCAACAACCTAATGGCGGGTTGAGCGAAGCTTGAGAGCACTACGTGTCCGCAGAGCCGATGATTATAAATGACAATCATGAAACGGCGAGGGCGGTTACCGATCCCGACGACTTTCCGTGCTGGCTTGCACGGGTCTGATGGACTCGCCCATCGAAGACACATTTGATCGTGCAGTTCGTTTGGCTACTCGCATTTTGGGGGCACCGGTCGGGCTGCTCTCGCTTGTCGATGGTGAGCGGCAGTTTTTTAAAGCTCAGATTGGCCTTCCCGAACCGAGCGCTACGGACAGGCAAACGCCTTTAACCCATTCGTTTTGTCAACACGTTGTCGCCGCAAACGCTCCGCTTTCGGTCCGCGATGCGCGCGAAGATCCCCTCGTGAAGGACAATCTCGCAATTCCAGATCTTGGCGTGATTGCCTATCTTGGTGTGCCGGTCCACGCGCCAAGTGGCCATGTGTTGGGGTCATTTTGCGCGATACAGTCGGAACCTCGCGATTGGACCGCACAAGAGCGCGAGGCTTTGGAAGATATTGCCGCGACCATTGAGACCGAAATCGCGCTTCGCAAGGAGATTGAGCGAAGCAGCAAGATGGAACGAGCCGCGTCTGCGGCTGAGCAACGATACAAGGCTGCGCTCCATGCGGGCTCGGTTGGTACATACGAGTTTGATCCCCAGTCAGAAGAGGTTATCTGGAACGGCGGATTGGTCAGCGACTGGCGAACCGAAGGTGTTCAACATCATTTGACGTTGCCCGGATCGAATTTTGTTTTTGATTGAGTGAGCGCATTCGGGGCACTTGGGGGCACCAGTCTTGCACGCAGATGAATTAAGTACTGTCCCCAATTACGCTAAGCAGGGACTTCGCGGAATGGGTCCCGCTTTGCTCGCTCTAGCGCAAGGGCGAGGATGACTAAGCTGCGAGTTGGGTGAGTGCCGCAGGTAAAACTATTCCGTCCGTGAACCGAATCCACTACACCGCGTGGTATGAAGTTTTCGCCTGAACAAGATGATGCTCTCGTCGCCGTGGACCGCTGGCTGGATGGTGACAACTCGCAGGTATTCCGGCTTTTTGGCTATGCGGGCACCGGCAAAACGACCCTCGCGCGCCACTTCGCCGAAGGTGTCGATGGCGACGTACAGTTTGCGGCCTTTACGGGAAAAGCCGCGCAGGTCATGCGCTCGAAAGGGGCCTCGAACGCGAAGACCATTCACTCGCTGATCTACCGTCCGCGCGGCGAAGAAGAGGTGGAAGATGAGGTCACTGGCAAGAAGGGCATGGCGCCGATGTTTTCGGTCAACCGCCAGTCCGATATTGCGAAGGCGAAGCTCATCATCGTGGACGAGTGCTCCATGGTGGACGAAGATTTGGGGCGCGATCTTTTAAGCTTCGGCGTGCCGGTGCTTGTGCTTGGCGATCCGGGGCAATTGCCGCCTGTTTCCGGGGGTGGATTTTTCACCGATGCCGACCCCGATTTTTTGCTGACGGAAATTCACCGGCAGGCGGCCGAAAATCCGATCATCAAGCTTGCAATGGACGTGCGTGAAGGCAAAGAGATCATGCACGGCGATTACGGTGAGACTGCGCGTGTGATTTCAAAAAAAGAGATCGAAACTGAGACGGTGAACAACGCTGACCAGGTGCTCGTTGGCATCAATCGTACGCGGCGGCGCTACAATCAGCGGCTTCGGGAATTGAAGGGTTTCACAGCAGCTTATCCGCAGGCAGGCGACAAGCTGGTCTGTTTGCGCAACGATCCCGCGAAGGGTTTGCTGAACGGTTCGCTCTGGAGGGTGTCGACCTCATCGAAAAAGAATTCGAAGCCCGCCGTCAGCCTATTGGTCGCGCCCGATGATGGGGATGCTGATCGCGGATTGGCAAAGATCAAAGTGTTGAAAGCAGCGTTTGATAGTCCGGACGAAGATATTCCGTGGCAGTTAAAAAAGCGGTTTGACGATTTCGATTATGGCTACGCGCTCACGACCCACAAGGCGCAAGGATCGCAGTGGGACAATGTGGTGCTTTTCGACGAGAGTTTTGCGTTTAGAGACATGCGCGAACGGTGGCTTTACACCGCAATCACACGTGCTGCGGAAACGCTGGTTATCGTGAAGTGAGGGGCCGCTAAATGCCAGCCAAATTGTCGGTCAACTTAAATGCCGTGGCTTTGCTGCGAAATCGACGCGATTTGCCTTGGCCGAGCGTGACTCATCTCGGTCGCATCGCACTGCAGGCTGGCGCGCAGGGGCTTACGGTGCACCCGCGGCCTGATCAGCGTCATGTTCGGTTTTCCGATTTGCCGGATATTCGCGCGCTAATCGACGATGAATTTCCCGACGCGGAGTTTAACATCGAAGGTTATCCGAGTGATGATTTTCTAGAGCTGTGCGAGGCGAATGAGCCGGAGCAGGTGACGTTCGTGCCCGATGATCCAGCGCAGCCGACGTCTGATCATGGCTGGGATTTTATCGCGAACGCTGACCTGTTGCATAGCGCTGTCGGGCGGATGAAATCGCGGGGCTATCGCGTCTCGCTGTTCTGTGATCCCGATGCCGGTGAGGATCAGATCGCGCGGGCAAAAGAGACCGGAGCGGACAGGATAGAGCTTTATACGGGGCCTTACGGTGCGTGTTATGACGATGCCAAGGAAGCTGCACATCAGGCTAACATGTTGGGATCAACCGCGAGGCTCGCTACAAGTGCTGGTATGGGCGTTAATGCTGGGCATGATCTGACCGTGGAGAATCTACCGCTATTGGTGGACGCGATTCCTGATCTGGCAGAGGTGTCTATCGGGCACGGGCTGACCGCTGACGCCCTCGAGTTTGGATATGGCGGTGCAGTGAAGCGCTTCCTCACCGCACTTGGAAACTAATCGATTTTATTTCGGTACTCATCCACCGCCGGTCCCGTATGGTAAGCTACTGACGGCACTGGGCATTTTCTCACCAGTGCTTACCAGCCTACGTCTAACTGCTTAAAAGCTTCGACGAAATGCTCACGGGCTTTATCTTGACTAAAGATGTCAGGAATTGAAAAACGCGCCCAGCTAGGCACCACTCATCCTGTGTCCGACCAAGCCAACAACCTATTGCAATAATTTTGTAATCACCGCCGCAGGCGCAAATCGTCTGCTGAAGGAACGTTATGGCACACCACGGTCGCATCATATTCACGAACATTTTCGGTAGAAAACGAAGTCGGCTTCATCTGCAGAATATCTGCAATCCGTCGGTTTTCGCAGAATTGGAGAAATTGAAAGACAGCGCCGTTGTGGCTGCAGCTTTCTTTGTCGGTTCTTCCAGCCAACACGTCTCCCTGCAGACAGCTTCCACCTTCGGGAGAATTACCACTCACAGGTGAATGATCGGGGGCCGGGGCGCACGAGACACGACTCGGCTTTCCATTTTTTGATGTCTCACACTGAAAGGAGCCTACGATGTTGTCATCATTGGTTGGCTTGAGGAATTGGGTAATGCGTTTGGCCTACACAAAGGTGGCCAAGCATGTGATTTTTCTGTGGGAGCCCGAGAGCGCCCACGCAAACCTTAAGGCCGTGGGAAAATTCCTTGGCTCAAATCCATTAACGCGCGGACTAACTTCGCTGCTTTTCAACTATCAGCATGCTTCCCTCGTTCAGACC
Source organism: Pseudomonadota bacterium (assembly GCA_038745535.1). Classification (GTDB taxonomy): domain Bacteria; phylum Pseudomonadota; class Alphaproteobacteria; order Rhizobiales; family Rhizobiaceae; genus JBCDLI01. Next base: position 14,888 of record JBCDLI010000035.1, read on the forward strand.
GTGGACGGTGTTGAATATAAAAATCCGGTCGGACTTTCGGCTGGTTTTGACAAGGACGGTGAACTGACGTCGATATATCCGTCACTTGGTTTCGGTCTCGCTGAACTCGGCTCCTTCACCGGTGAAGTTTGCCCGGGTAACCCGGGTAATCGCCTGTTCCGGATGAAGAAATCTAAATCAATTCTCGTTTGGTACGGCTTGAACAATCAGGGCGCGGAAGTGATCGCTAAGCGGCTGAAGAATACGAAGTTCAAGATCCCGATCGGCATCAGTGCAGCGAAGTCGAACATCACTGAAGACTTCAACCTGCAGGACTCCATCGACGACTACCTGAAAACCTACGAAGCGTTCAGAGACATCGGTCACTACTACACAATCAACATTTCCTGCCCGAACACCCAAGATGGTGAGCCGTTTGTGGATCAGGACAATCTTCGGGCGCTGTTGAATGCGATCAACGAGGTTAGCGTCCCTGAGAAGCCGGTTTACGTGAAGTTGGCGGCAGACCTGACACGTGATGAGGTAGAAGACATCCTCGACGTGGTTATGGAAACCAAAATGGACGGTGTCGTTCTCACGAACTTGGCGAAGCCATCAGGCGAAGGCAAGCACGAGATCAAGGGCGATCTTGCCTACCACAAGGGCGCGATGTCTGGCCTTCCGGTGCAGCGAATTGCGACCCAGATGATCCGTCACGTCTACCGCTACACGGGCGGCCAGATGACCATCATTGGTGTTGGCGGCATCTTCACCGCACGTGACGCCTACGAGAAAATCACCTCCGGTGCGAACATCCTGCATATGATTACCGGCATGATCTATGACGGTCCGCAATGCATGGGCGAGATCAACCGTGGCCTCGTGAAAATGCTGAAGAAGGATGGGTTCAACTCGATTTCTGAGGCTGTCGGTTCGCGCAATCCGCTGCCAGCAGAGCCGCTTCATGTAACCAAGCACCGCAAAGATAAAGAAGTAACGCTCATCGCTGCGGAGTAATCCAACCTCCAGTTGGTATGCTCAGAAACGCCCGTCCCGTGCGGGCGTTTTCCTTTTTTTGGCGGAGTGTTTGAGGGTTCGTGGGAACAGATATTGCGGCCGTCAGATTTTTTGCAGCGCGCGTGTGAATCGTCTTGACCATCAACCGTACCGCGCGGTACGTGATCGCAGAATTCAATGGGGCGATAATGAACAAGCACGTGACATCGGCGGGTGAAGATCTCTTCACAGAACGTCAGCGCCAGGTGCTTGATTGTGCTCTAGCGGTCCTTGTCGCGGGTGGCGAAAAGGCGATTACCACCGCGAAGATCGCGAAGTCTGCAAATTGCTCAAAAGAGAGCCTTTATAAGTGGTTTGGCGACCGCGACGGCATTTTGTCAGCCATGATCACGCACCAGGCATCCAAGGTTAAGGTGCCTGCTGAAAGTGCGGCTATTATGCGGTCGCTTGATGAGTATCGTCGCGATCTCAATTCATTCGGTATCGGGCTGCTAACCGTTCTCTCCGGTTCCACATCGCTGGCCCTCAACCGTCTCGCGATCGGGCAAAGCAATTCCACTGCGTCGCCGCTGGGCGATCTTTTGGTGGCGCGTGGCCGCAGAATGGTGCGTGACCGCGGAAAGTCGCTGATCGAGCGCGCCAAAATGGCGGGGCACATCCGGTACGACAACGCCGATCTCGCAAACGATACATTTTACGGGTTGCTTGTCGCCGATGGCCACGTGCGAATGCTGCTTGGCGAACGGGTAAGCTACATGGTCGAAGCACTCGACCGTGAACGTCATGTCGAACGAGCCGTGGAGCAGTTTTTGAAGCTCGTCGGCACACAAGAAACAATCGACCAAATCAACTGATTTTTGGAGGAAGACTACTATGCGCGTTTATTACGACAGCGACGCCGACGTAAATCTGATCAAGGGCAAGAATGTCCTTATCATTGGCTATGGCAGTCAAGGCCGTGCGCACGCAATGAACCTAAAAGACTCCGGCAGCAAAGATGTGCGAGTGGCACTGCGTGAAGGCTCTACCACGGCGCTGAAAGCAGAGGCCGATGGCTTCACCGTCATGAATGTTGCCGATGGTGCTGCTTGGGCTGATCTTATGATGATGGCGACGCCTGATGAGCTGCAGGCCGACATCTATAAAGATCACATCGCAGCAAATATTCGCGATGGCGCGGCGATTGCATTCGCCCACGGTTTGAATGTCCACTACGGGCTGATTGAGCCGAAAAGCACCGTGGATGTTTTGATGATCGCGCCGAAAGGCCCGGGTCATACTGTTCGCGGCGAATACGTGAAAGGCGGTGGCGTTCCCTGCTTGATTGCTATTCATCACGATGCGTCCGGCAATGCGCATGACTTGGCTCTGTCTTATGCTTCCGGCGTTGGCGGCGGCCGCTCCGGAATTATAGAGACGACGTTTAAGGAAGAATGCGAGACCGATCTCTTTGGTGAGCAGGCGGTCCTATGCGGTGGCCTCGTTGAGCTAATCCGCGCCGGTTTCGAGACGCTTGTCGAGGCGGGCTACGCACCGGAGATGGCCTACTTTGAGTGTCTCCACGAAGTGAAGCTTATTGTTGACCTCATCTATGAGGGCGGCATCGCCAACATGAACTACTCGATTTCCAACACCGCTGAGTGGGGCGAGTACATGTCTGGTCCGCGCGTTGTAACGCCGGAAACGAAAGCCGAGATGAAGCGCATCTTGACCGATATCCAGACCGGCAAATTCACTTCGGAATGGATGCAGGAATACCGTTCAGGTGCTGCCCGCTTCAAGGGTATTCGTCGCATGAACGACGGGCACCAGATCGAAGAAGTTGGCGAGAAGCTTCGCGGTATGATGCCGTGGATCAAGTCCAACGCGCTTGTCGACAAAGACAAGAACTAGTCGGTATCTGTCTTGCGGATTTTGGCTCCATTCCGCGCTTCTGCACGACTGTTAGAACGCTTTGTTGATGCAAGGCGTATAATGTCCGCCACATGATTGTGGCGGACATTTCTGTTGATTTCCCGATTGTGGATGAACCTCTCGCGTTTGATGTCGCGAACCGGGCGAAGATCGACGCCGACTGGGCAAAGCGGATCGCGGACAAACCACGTATGTGGAACGGCCCGTTTTTTCTGTTCACGGGCGTTACGCTTGGTGGCAGTCATTTGACTGCGAAAGCGCACCCGACAGATTTCGCCACGTTTCTTTACCATCGTCATGTGGATCGTGGTCACGAATTCGATGTCATGCACATCACTGGCACATCGCTGATCACCACAAGCGACAACGTGATCATTGCGATGGAGATGGCGTCGCACACCGCCAATGCCGGCCACATTTACTTCCCGGCCGGCTCGTTTGACCCTGACGATGTTGTCGACGGTCGCCTCGATGTTTTTACAAACGTCGTGCGCGAGTTGGGCGAAGAAGTCGGGTTGCACCTTGGCGCGGCAGACTTCGAGGATGATTGGGTTGGTGTTCGCGACGACGATACCTGGCACATTGCGATGCCAAGCCGCCTTGATATGACGTTTGACGAGTTCGAAAAGCATTTTCAGAAACACCAGCGCGACACTGGTGACGATGAGCTTGCAAGGCTCTTTCCGGTGAGAAATAGCGAAGACAGTCAAGCTCTTCGGCCTTTTGCCCGCATGCTTGCAGATCACATGCTGGACAAGTTGAAGTCCGCCTGAAAACGTCTTGATGATGTCATACGATTATTGGATTCTCGACGTATTCACCGACACGCCCTTTTCAGGCAATCCGTTGGCTGTTGTCTATGATGCTGACAACCTGTCCGATGAACAGATGTTAGCAATCGCGCGCGAGTTTAACCTCTCAGAGACGATATTTCTGTGCGCGCCGGAAAATCCTGGGCACTTGGCATCAACACGGATTTTCACACCGACGATAGAGCTGCCCTTCGCGGGCCACCCCACTGTCGGCGCTGCAATCGCGATTGCACAGCAAGATGGCGGGAGGTTCGACGACAGAATCTTCGTATTGGAAGAGAAGGTCGGTCCTGTCCGTATTTCGATAACCGGCGGCGAAAGACCGTTTGCAGAGTTTGACTTGCCGTGTATGCCCGAAATTCTGCCTGAGCCGTTAGATCGCGATCAAATCGCTGCGGCCTTGGGACTCAAACCCGATGAACTAGTCATGGAAAACCATGAGCCTGTATTGGCCTCGGCTGGCAACGCCTTCGCGTTTGTGCCGGTATCGGGACTAGCAGCAATGTCTCGTATTGTCCCAAACGCTGAGTTGCTTGATTCATTGGGCTCCATCAACGATCAGAAGATTGAACCTTACGTTTATTGTCGCGAAACTGTTTCATCGGATTGTGCTTTTCACGCCAGAATGTTTGCGCCACACATGGGTATTCCCGAGGACCCAGCTACGGGATCGGCAGCGGCTGCGTTTTCCTCGGTGATTGAACGTTTCGTCGGTTTAGGAGACGGTCAGACTGCATTTTGGATAGAGCAGGGTATTGAGATGGGACGCCCTTCGCGCATTCGACTGGAGGTGATTGCAACTGGCGGGAAAATGACGCTGGCCCGCATCGGCGGACACGCTGTCAAAGTTGCAGAGGGAAGACTTGTCTGAAGACCGCTACGCATTTGCCGAAGAGCTTACCGCTTTTTACGATCACGCTTGGCAGACAATTAACCGAGGCCTCGCCGATCGTAAAGCTGCTTCCCGTTTTCTGACATTGTCAACGATTGACGAGCAGGGCGTGCCGCGCAGCCGCATGGTTGTGATCCGCGACACAGACAAAGCGGATGGTTCTCTCCTCATCTACACTGACGCGCGCGCGGGAAAAATCTCAGAAATCGCAGCAGTTCCGTCGGTTGCTGCGCTGATTTGGGAACCGCGATGGAGCTTGCAGATACGGTTCATCGGTGAAGCGTCAGTAGTTTTGGGTGACGAGCTTGATGCGCTGCGATCAAAGCTCAGTGAACGTGCTCTGCGTGACTACACGACAGAGCTGCCGCCGGCCACCATGATCGACGACCCAAAATTAGTTGAGAGCCAAGCGGATCGCGTGCATTTCTCTGCCATCCGACTTCGGCTAAAATCCATCGAACTTCTGTGTCTTGCGCCACAAGGTCATCGTCGCGCCAGATATGAGCGCGACGATAATTGGTTGGGACAGTGGTTGGTACCGTGAAGCGGGTCGTGCGTGGACGGCTGGTGTGGTTTGAAGACGATGATCAGCCGATTGTCTATGAGCGTGGTGCACTTGCAGTCGAAGATGGACAGATACGCTGGTCCGGTGATTTCTCGGCGCTCCCGGAAATATTCAAGGATTGGCCACACGACGACCACGGGACTCGCATTATCACACCGGGTTTCATTGATCCCCATATCCACTTTCCGCAGAGCCAAGTGGTTGGTTCCTATGCCGGTTCACTGCTTGAATGGCTGAATACATATACATTTATCGAGGAGCAGCGGTATGGCGAGGCTGCGTTTTGCGCGGTGATGGCAAATCGCTTTCTCGACCAGCTCATCCAGCACGGTACGACCACCTGCGTGGCCTTTGCCTCGGTTCATAAGGTTGCGGCCTCTTCTTTGTTGGATGCAGCTGTTGAGCGAAACTATCGGCTCGTTACTGGTAAATCGATGATGGACCGAAACGCACCGGAGGCGCTGCTAGATACGGCACAGACCTCCTATGACGACACCAAGGATTTGATTGCCGGGTGGCACGGTAAAGGGCGCGTCGAGGTTGCGATCACGCCGCGCTTTGCGCTGACTTCCACCGAAGCACAGATGGAGGCAATTGGTGATCTCGTCCGTGAATACCCAGACTGCCTGCTACAAACGCATCTTTCAGAAAATCTTGCAGAGTTAGAAGCAGTTCGTGAAGCCTACCCAAGCGCGTTGGATTACACCGATGTCTATGATCGCTATGGCCATCTCACGAGCAAGAGCCTGATGGGCCATTGTATCCATCTCTCAAATCGCGAAGTGAGTTGTCTGGCTGAGAGGGGGAGCGTTGCAGTATTTTGCCCGACATCGAACCTTTTCCTCGGAAGCGGGTTATTCGACATGCAGCGGCTTACCGATGCCGGTGTTCGTACTGCGATTGCCACAGACATCGGCGGCGGCACCAGTTGGTCTATGCTGTCAACGCTAAGCGAGGGGTACAAAGTGCTCAATGTTCAGGGCCAGCGTTGGCACCCTTTCAGCATGTTCCGGCAGGCAACGCGCGGCAACGCCGAGGCGATCGGGATGGAAGATCGCATAGGCTCGCTGCGTGCCGGAATGGAAGCGGACTTCATCGTGCTTGATGTTGAGGCAACTTCGGCCATGGCACTACGGGCGGAGACGGTAACATCGCTGGAAGAAGAACTTTTCGTGCTTGCCATATTGGGCGATGACCGAGCGGTCGTTGAGGTCTACATAGCGGGTATACCCTCCAAGACCGTGAACCAAATAGGCAAACCCCTAGCTGGACAGTCCTATAGCGCGACGTGAAAGTGTTTTCGAAAGACCAAAAGACCGGTGTCGCAATCTACAAAAAATCGCATTTTCCAGTTTTGCTTCTTGGAGCAGATAAGACGAAAAATCAGCGCCTGGACTGCCATCTGCAAAAGCGCCTTTTTTTGGTCTCGGTGCCTGATATGACACCAACCATGACACGAATCGTAACCGCCATTTTCGTCCTCCTCGCGCTGGTCTGCGGTGCGATGGCTCAGGACGCTCCTTCGCCACCTCAAGACGCATTGGCGGTGGAAGTCGACACTCTGATCCGCAGTGTTGATACAGCCGTTGGATCGTTGCCCGAGATCCGCGAAAACGACGAAGCACTGTTGGCGCTGAGCAAGCGCCTGTCTGATATCTCCGAGCGCCTTGTTACAAAGGGCGTAGAGATCACGACGCAATTGACGGAGACACGCACAAATCTTGATCAATTGGGTGCTGTTCCAGAAACAGGCGAGGACCTGTTCGCGGATGAGCGCAGTACACTGAACGCGCGGCGCGCTGAGCTGAACCGTTTTATTGGCCAGCTGGAACAGGCATCGGTTCGAGCACGCACGGGCATAAACGCGATCGCTGAGGCACGCCGAGATGTCTTTGCATCAACACTTTCGCGTCGTTTTGAATTCTCCACTGTGTTTGGTTCAGAATTTGCCAATGACGTCAGCGGCTTTTGGCGTGATGTGGCGCGGCGTATTCAATCTTGGGCGACCTTCACTTTGCGGACCAAGCAAGAGAGCTTCCTTGGCGCCATCGTGTTGTCATTGCTGGTGGCGCTTGGCGGTTCGATCGGGTTCCGAAAGGCGATACGACAGTTCATTTTTCGTGACACAGCAACCGAACAGCCTGTCTACTTTGATCGGCTCATAAAGGGATTTTTCTATGCCCTTATTCCATCGTTTTTGACGCTGGGCATACTTGCGCTCGCTTATGGCATCTTTGAGTTTTTCGGTGTTTGGCGCGGGGATATCGCACGGCTTGCAGGCGCGACCGTGGTTGCTGTTTTGATTGTCGTTTTGATCTGGCGACTGTCGGAGGCAATGTTTTCGCCGTCGAAGGGAAAGTGGCGGATTGTCGAGGTATCAGACCGCGCAGCATCCCTACTGAAAATCCTTGTGATTGCGCTGGCCGCTGTCAGCGCCGTTGATTTGTTGATCACCCAGATCAACACGGTTGTCGGAAATACGCTGTCGATCACGGTCGCAAAGAGCCTTTTCACTGCCATCCTTACGGGTTCGCTGCTTTTGGCGATCTCATTTGTGAAGCCCTACGGCGCAATTCAGACCGACGAGGATGTCGAAAGTGTATCGGTCAAAATCGACGACCTGCCATGGCCGCGATGGTTCAAATGGTTTCTGATTGGCGCTGGCTTACTTCTGATCTTGAGCGCGCTCGCCGGTTACATCGGATTTGCACGATTTGCTTCGCAGCAAATTGTCATCACAGGCGCGATTCTGACGACTGCTTTTGTGGGTCTTCGCGCGTCGCAGGCGGTTGCTGAACGGGGCGTTCTATCTGACCGGACGATTGGGAGGTTTTTGCGTGACCGGTTTAAATCGTCCGATGCTGCAATTGATCAGGCAGGATTGATTTTAGCGCTGCTGCTGGGCCTCGTCATTGTTTTGATAGCATTACCGGCAATTGCGCTCATCTGGGGCTTTGACGTTGTCACCATTCGCAGTTGGTTTACGTGGTTTTTCACTGGCATCAGCATTGGTTCAATCACGATATCATTGACTGGGATTGCGGCTGGCATCGCGCTTTTTGCTTTTGGCTTTTGGCTTACGAAACGCGTTCAGAAGGCTGTTGATCGAAACGTGCTGGAACGCGGCCGCGTGGAGATTGGAGCGCGGACATCGATACGTACAGCGATTGGTTATGTTGGCGTAGCGCTGGCTGCGCTCGTTGGTGTCTCTGCGGCGGGCATCAATCTCTCGCAATTGGCGTTTATCGCCGGTGCCCTTTCACTGGGTATTGGTTTCGGTTTGCAGAACATCGTCAGCAATTTCGTGTCCGGTCTCATCTTGTTGGCAGAACGCCCGTTTAAGACCGGTGACGTCATCGAGGCAGGCGGTTTCACCGGCGTCGTAAAAAACGTAAACGTGCGAGCGACAGAGGTAGAGCTTTTTGACAAGAAGACTGTTGTCGTCCCCAACTCCGAGCTCATCAATTCACCCGTTTCAAACTGGATGCACCGGAATACCCTGGCACGGATGGAGATACCGATTGGCGTGGCGTACGGGACCGATCCTAAACTGGTTATCGATACGCTTGTAGGCATCGCGGAGGACCACCCACGCGTGTTGTCTGTTCCTGAACCGTTCGTCGCCTTTACTGACTTCGGTGCATCATCGCTCGACTTTGTGCTTTACGCCTATATCGCCGATGTCTCGTTTGGATTGGGAACACGAACTGAGCTTCGACTTGAAATCGACATGCGCTTTAAAGCGCTTAACATCGAAATTCCGTTCCCACAGCGTGACGTGAACTTGAAGATGATGCCGGTGGCGAAAGAAGATGCCAAATCCGAAGATGAGCCGGTTGCTGCACCAGAATTCGACGTCATCCGCACATCAAAAGTGGCAACGGGTGATGATGAGGATGATTAAGTGAAATCGGCGGGCGGTGATAAACGGTCGTGAGGTGGAACGCGATCACCATTCAGCGCGTATTCAGGTTTAGTATGCGAATTTCCAGCATGGAGATGAGAAACATGCGCAATATGATCGTTCTAGCATTGGTAGCGGGCACTTTGACGATGCCAGTATCCCCGGTCCATTCTGCGACCATTACGAACAATGACGATGCTCAGGTGACGCTCGTCGTAACCGAGGATGGCACGCGTAGGGAGCTTGTTTTAGCTGCTGGCGAAACCGCGACAACGTGTGAAAACGGTTGTTTTCTTGCTGCGCCAAATGGTGATCGCACCGTTCTAATGGGCGGTGAAACGGTTTCGATTATCAATGGCGGGACGCTCATCCAACCCTGAGACCGTTACGATTTTAACGAAGTCATAAAGTCAAAACTCACCACGCCTTCGGTAATATCCCAATAGGTGGTGAGCATTTTGTTGACGTTCATTTTTTTGCTTCACCTTCACACATGTTTGGGTGGAGCGCGATGGATACTCGGTCAGATATACAATCGGTGCCCTTGGTCGTAGACCTCGACGGCACGCTCATCGAGAGCGATCTACTGCACGAATGCGTGCTTCGCCTTCTCAGGCAAAATCCTTTATTTCTGTTGATGTTTCCGACGTGGCTGGCGGGCGGCAAAGCACGCTTCAAGCATGAAGTCTTCTCGCGCGTTGTGCCTGACCCGCAGCAACTTCGGTTCAGAGAAAGCGTTGTAGAAGCGCTGCGACAAGCGAAGATCGCCGGGCGACACACTGTTTTGGCGACGGCAAGCGACCAGCGTCATGCGGAAGCAATTTCAGATCATCTGGGGACGATTGAAACGGTCATGGGGTCCACCCGTGACTTAAACCTGCGCAGCGGTGCGAAGGCGGACGCGCTCATAGAAAAATATGGAGACGGTGGCTTTGATTACTTTGGCAACTCTGCTGACGATGTGGCGGTTTTTGATGGGGCGCGCGAAGCGACAGCCGTTGCGCCCGATAAACAAGCGCTAAAATGGGCGCTCGAACACGACGCGCCAATCGTGGATGGGTCCTCTGCGTCGCCCAAACAGTATCTCAAACTGCTGCGCGTTCACCAATGGGCGAAAAATCTCCTTATCGCCGTGCCTGTCGTGCTCGACCACCGCATTGGCGATGCAACGGCGCTAGCACAAGTGGCCATCGCTTTCTTCGCCTTCAGCTTTGTGGCGTCGGCGGTCTACATTATCAACGATTTGTTCGATCTGGCGTCCGATCGCAAACACCCGACCAAGCATAAACGCCCACTTGCTGCCTGCACGATTTCGATCGCCTCGGGCTTGAAAATCGCGTTTGCACTCTTGGTTGCAGCGGTATCTCTCACGCTTCTTTTGCCGCCGGTCTTCGGATTGGTGTTGGTTGGGTACTTCATTTTGACGACCGCCTACTCGCTGCGGATCAAGCAGTTCATGCTGATCGATGTCTTAGTGCTCGCGAGCCTTTACACGGTTCGCGTGATTGCAGGGGCAGCGGCCACGACAATTGCACCATCGTTTTGGCTCCTTGCGTTTTCGGTTTTCTTCTTCCTGTCGTTGGCACTGGTGAAGCGATACGTGGAGTTGGATCAAGCTGAGATCGTCGCCAAGGAAAAATTGGCAGGTCGCGGCTATCGCCGAGAGGATAAAGATGTTCTCGGGCAAGCGGGCATGGCGTCAGGCTTTGCGTCCGTAGTGGTCCTTGCTCTTTATCTGGATAGTCCTGCGATTTATGCGCTTTATGCCGAGCCTTGGATGATCTGGCCACTTTGCCCGCTGGTTCTCTACATCATTATCCGCATATGGATTTTGGCTCACCGCGCAGAATTCAACGATGACCCGGTTGTCTTCGTCATGACAGACTGGCGCAGCCAATTTATGATCGGCGCCGGGGCATTGATGCTGTTACTTGCGTCCATACCGATCCATGGTTGAGGCGACTTACGACAGTTTTGGTCGCGTCAATCGTGTTCCTCGCACCGCGATAGATCAATCGGCGCTGGCCACACGTATGCAACGTGCGCGCAAGGCATCACTTCTTCCTTTCGGCAATGGTCGATCGTACGGTGATAGCTGCCACAATGAC
>JBCDLI010000036.1:0-25561 GCA_038745535.1 Pseudomonadota bacterium
CGGACGGCGCTATAGTGATGACGTCCCGGGTTTCAGTCGAACTCGTGCAAAAGGCAGCGAAGATCGGCTGTCCGTTGTTGATTGCCGTTTCCGCGCCTACAACGCTTGCGCTTCGAACCGCTCATGAAGCTGGCATCACCGTTGCTGCACTGGCGCGGGGCAATTCAATGACGGTATTCACCCACCCGCAGCGGCTGCAGGGCACTCAAGGGGCAGAAACTTGAACGGCCTTGCCTACACCATGATGCCCGGCCGCGGCGACACGGACTTGCTCCTATCGAACTTTGCGGAAAAGCAAACGCAACACGGTGTTCGGGTCTGCGGCTGCGTTCAAAACAATGTCGACAAGGAAAACTCGGACAAATGCGATATGTTTGTCCGCACTATTCCAGCGGGCGAAGTGTTCCTCATTTCGCAAGATCTTGGCGCGGAATCGAGCGGGTGCCGTCTCGATCCCGATGCGTTGGAACGAGCGGTCGCCTCGGTGTCAAAAGCGTTTGAGGAAGGCTGCGACCTGCTGATCGTTAACAAATTCGGCAAGCATGAAGCAACCGGCGGAGGCTTTCGCGAACTAATCGCTGAAGCGCTTTACCGTGAGGTCCCGGTCATCGTGGGCGTCAACAAATTGAACCACGATGCATTCATGGAATTCTGCGGCGGTGAAGCAAAATTCGTGGAGCCGAAGCTCGATGCACTAAGGGCGTGGAGCGACGCAATCGCCGCCAGCGAAGCTGCCTAAATGCCAAGCCTGGTGATATGATTATCAAACGAGATTTGGTGCCGCTTTCCAGCGAAAAAGCCAGTACCGCTGGAAAGCGTGATTTGATTATCACGTGCGATGACGCCGCAAACGTCTTCCAGATGATGGGTCTTTAAAACCCTGCCGTGTCGCGGATCAATCTCCAACGCCACGGCAGCGCGAGGCGATGTCACGGCGATCCGACTACCGTCCTTCGTGCACGCAATTGCACCGATATAGCCGCGAAGCGAAGCCCACGTACTCATCGCCGTCTCCATCAGCTTTATCTCGCCATCGGGTGATATCTTTCCGGCGAGCGGCTGTGGCATAACGATATCACCTTGGTTCTGGCATGCGAACCATCCGGTTCCGTCCGCTTGCATCGCGAGGTGTCGGATTGAGAGTTTGTGCATCTCAGGCGCCAATTGGTTCAGCGCCACTATGCGGCCATCACGAAGATCGATGATCGTCAGGTTCGGTCGCATGGTCGAGATGTTCAACTTTGCACGGGGATAATCGGGGTGGGTTTCGATACCGCCATTTGCAATCAGGGCATGATAGCCATCGGGAAACGGCACCATGTCGTGGGGGCCAATACCGCCGGTATCAAATTCGCCGATGCGCCGGAAAGCGTTCGTCACATCGTAGATGCCTATAACGCCACGTGCGTTTTCAAAATCGTTTTCGGTGGCGTAGAGCAGCTTCCCCGCCGGATCGAAACACCCATGGCCGTAAAAGTGACGGCCTTCTGCCGCTTGAATAATTAGCGGCTTCTTCCGCCGTTTCACGTCAATAACCGCCGCGAATGTTCCGGGGCGGCGGGCGAAGGCGACGAGCATCTCACCTGAGGCATGCCAGAAAATATCGTGACCCCGCTCGGGAAGCTGGTAGCGATCAATCAGCCGCCCTGCATCGGTGAGCGTAGCGATACCGTATCCGCCGTCTTCATCGCGATAGGCGGTCGCGAATATGGCGTCAGCGCGCTCGAATGCGTCGGCAGCGCTTGGCACAAGCGAAGCTGCGAATCCGCTGCCCGCCGCTGCCAGAAATGACCGCCTGTTCATCATCTGGATTAAAAAGCCTCAATCACCATCGAGCGTCGAAAAACCCGCGGTCAAACCGAACGCCGCCGGCACCTGTGTCCCAGCAAGATTGAAGACGCTGTTCACCGCAATACGAACGTAACGCGCTCGACCAAGCGCCTCTTCATCGACAGCAATTTCCTCAACCGGGCGGTCAAGGCCGTCCAACACCCGCGCTGCTTGCAAAAGCTCAAAGTCGATACCTTGAACGATGCGGCGACGATCTTCACGGATAAGGTCCGGCAGACGCGCTGCATCGGAAATGCGCTGCAGGCCCGCAACATTGCCTTGCAGCGCGGCAATAGTTGCACCCGAACGCCAGTAAAGCGCCCGCTTGTGGTTCACTGGATCGGTGTTCAAAAACGGATCAAGGCGCTGAACGAGCACAACCTCAGCACCGTCACCAATAAGCTTTACCAGTGTTCGCAGCTGTTCGGTGTCATCGCGAAAAAGCGGATTGTCAGCCGATGGATTACGCCACAGTGATGCGATGCCGTCGCCGGCTGTCCAATCGGCAAGCAACTCATTGGCAATAGAGTTCAGATTTTGCGTAACAGCCAGAGCATAAGAGCAGCGATGCGGGCTGCCCGTCGCGAGCGCATCAGAGTCGGTTCCGAAGAGGATGAAATCAAGCGCGAGAAAGCCTTGAACCGCCACGCTTTGACCGCCGACACTTTCGCTCGTGGTTACTTCTTCTTGCTCGGTTGCAATCGCGGCTTGCACCTGACGAAGGCCCCTGCCCTTGCGGTCCGGCCAGTAAAGCGTTCGCTCCAACCGGTTTTCGGCAGAAAGCGGCCCAATGCGAATGAATTCGGCAGCGCCCCAAGCTTTCGCCGCGTTTTTGAAGCTGGCGCGCGCAGCGGCGAGGTTTTCTTCCGATGGTGCCTCGCAAAGAGGGGCAATTATGTTCACCGCATCTTCGGTTGCGCCTTCATACTCAATCAGCATGGGAATGATCGCGTCAGTGATCGTGGCGTCCACTGCGTCCGGAATTGTCCATTCAGAGGCGAACGCATTGGTCGCCAGAAGAACTGATGCACCAAGTCCGAGTACAAATTTCCGCATGATTTAAAGGCTCTCCAAAAATCTCAAAAGTGCATCGCGATCCTGCTTTTCCATCGCTGCAAATTCGTCGCGTGACGCTTGCGCTTCGCCGCCATGCCACAGGATCGCTTCATTCAGGTTTCGCGCGCGTCCATCGTGAAGGAAGTAAGTGTGGCCGCTGATCATCTCGGTCAGGCCAATGCCCCAAAGCGGTGGCGTGCGCCACTCCCGCCCGTTCGCCACACCAATTGGTTGATCGTCAGCGAGGGCTTCGCCCATGTCATGTAAAAGGAAATCGGAATAGGGCCAAATCAGTTGGAAACGATGCTCAGGATTTTCAGCATCGCGGGACGTCACGAACTTCGGCGTATGGCATGACGCGCAACCTGACGTGTAGAACAGTTCCTTACCGCGCAGAACGTCCGAGCCACCCACATCGCGGCGAGCCGGAACAGCAATGTTGCCGGTATAGAATGTTACCAGATCAAGAATTGGCCCCGGCGCTTCGCTTTCGCCAAAGGCGTATTGAACGCCGGTAGGCTTAGCCATGCAGTCGAGTTGTGCCTCGGTACAGTCACCCCGGTGAGCTGGCAAAATATCAGTTGAGATACCAATATCATTGGCGAATGCGGCCGCATTTTGTGTGTCCAGCGTCGGGTGTTCAGCCTTCCAACCAAAGCGTCCGAGCGTAATCTCGCCATTCTCACCACGGGCCAAAGCGGGACGACCTGATATCCCGTTGCCGTCACGATCTGTCGGGTCGGCCAATGCCAAGATGTCTGCCTCGTGGATCGCTTCGATCAGACCGAGGCCAGGAATCGCAGGCGCAACACGCGGCGAAACGGTCGTCGTCTGACCAAGTTTCCCGTATCCTTTTCCCACGACACTGTAGGTGGGCTTGCGAAGATTGACGATAGTTCCGTCTGCCAGTGAAACAGAAATCTCTTCATAGGAAATGTCAATCTTGCCCTCTTTCACAAGACCCGGAACCGCGCGGTCCTGGAGCTGATGGCCGTAGACCGGGTCGGGCAGCGACAGCATGTTCAAATTCGCGACTTCCACACGCTCGGCTTCGGTTTCAACCGGTCTCGCTAGCCGCGTCACAAAAGAAGTGTGGTCATGGTCGGCCGCTATATTCGGTGGATGCCCGCGCCCCCCATCAATATGACAGGCAGCACACGACCGTGCATTAAAAAGCGGCCCAAGCCCGTCGGATGCCAGCGTCGAGGCAGGTGTAGACACCCAAAGCTTATCGAATAATGCTTCTCCGAGATGAAAGTCTTCGCGAGCTTCAAAGCTCAGGTTTTGCGAAGCGATAGAAAATGAGAGATGGTCAGCCTGCCCGCGATGGGTCGTCGCACCGCCAGACATCGTTTCGAAACGTTCAGGCTGTGAGAAATCGCTGGTGGAAGCCGTGACTTGTAAAACGCGTGTTAGGTCCGAAGCCGATAAATCATCACGAACATCAGCGGTTCCAAACGTATCAATGGTCGAACCAAACCAGAAACCGATGCCACAAACTGCGACAAAGGCTAAAAAGGTGGAGGATAGTGAGGTGCGCCTCAGCATGGCGCACCTGTAAAAGCATTACGCTGCTTCGTCAGCCGACGCGGCGTTAAGCAGACCGTAGCGTGCTTCACCCAATTTATCGAGCAGGTCGAGTTGGGTCTCCAAGAAGTCGATGTGACCTTCTTCGTCTTTGACGAGCTCTTCAAACAGGTTCTTTGAAACGTAATCACCTGCTTTTTCGCAGATGTCGCGAGACTTGGTGTAGCTGTCCCAAGCGTCTTTCTCCCCTGCAAGGTCGCACTCAAGGACTTCCTTAATGTTCTGACCAATCCGCAAAGGCGCGACTGTTTGAAGATTCGGGTGGCCTTCCAAAAAAATGATGCGTTCCATGATGTTGTCAGCATGGTGCATTTCCTCAATGGATTCTTCGCGCTCTTTTTTCGCGAGCTTCGCATAACCCCAGTCATCCAATAGCCGATAATGCAGCCAGTATTGATTGATGGCGCCCAATTCGAGGTACAAAGCCTCGTTAAGACGTTCAATTACTTCTTTATTGCCCTTCATGGCGACCTCCGTGTTCCGGAGGCGTACTTAGAATAATTCTAAGTTAGGTCAAGCGGCTCGTTTGAGTTTTCTCAATCGGTCTAGCTTGCGCACTGTCTCACAACGCTCATGCTCGGCACGAATGCGCGCAACGAAGGGAACGACAACATCATCGGAATGTAGCAACTCGCGGTGCCATCGCTCTGTGGTTTCAACTATCACGCCGATCGCGTTTGGGAAGCAGCCGCAGCATTTTCCCCTGCTTTCCAGCGCATGATAAACCATGCCCACAGTGACCAATTGCCATTCATCAACACGCAGAAAATCGCGAACAGTGTCCGCGATGTCCTGTTTTGTAATCGTGTTGCAACTACAAACGATCATTCAGCGATTTGCACTCCGCTAACTCACTCAAAGACGGCGTCCGGGTTATCCAGACTGTCTGACCCTTCCAACTCTATCGTACCGAGGTCGAGCGCCGCAATTACACGTTCGATTGAGCGTGTCTGATCAACCAGACCATCAATGGCCGCCTGAACGATTGCGTTGCCCTCGGTGTTACCGATGGAAATCATCTGATCGTAAGCTTCGCCTGATTCTGCCCGAGCCGCCATGGCGTTCATTGCCTCTACGGTCGTTTCAATTTTTGCAGTAAGTTCCGTGTTCAGACCAGCATTTGCCTCTGCAACAAGATCCGATACCGATGGGCCACTGACAACAGAACCGTCCACGCGCGTATATGAACCAGTGTACACATTCTGAATGCCAACAGCGTTCAAACGGTGCGAATTGTGCGTGTTGTCTGCAAAACAATCGTGCTCTTCTTCGGGATCACCAAGAAGAAGACCAAGCTTCATACGCTCACCGGCAAGTTCACCGTAGGAGAGTGAGCCCATACCTGTGAGGATTGTTGTGAGACCGCCTTCAACGCCCTTCTCTTCCAGAGCAACGCGAGCCGCGCCACCTGCCTGCCAATTCGCAGCCATCTCTTCCAGATCGGTAATCAGGAGATCTGTCGCTGCCGTCAGATACTCGCGGCGACGCTCGCAATTACCGTTGGTGCAATCGGTCAGGCTGTAGTCCGTCGCCGGACGATCACCGGCACCGGCACCGTTTCCATTGAGGTCTTGGCCCCAGAGAAGAAATTCGATCGCGTGGTAGCCAGTTGCAACATTTGCCTCTGAATCGGCTGCCTCATGCAGCGTATCCTGAAGAAGTGCTGGCGTGATGGCCGACGCATCAATCGGTTCGCCATTCAACGTAAGTGAAGCGTTTGCGACCACGTTAGCAGCATAGAGTGCATTCTCATCGCTCTCGGTGCCGTAGCTTGCGTCGACATAATCAATGAGGCCTTCATCAAGCGGCCATGCATTCACGCGGCCTTCCCAATCGTCCACAATTGCATTGCCGAAACGATAAACTTCGGTCTGCTGGTATGGGACGCGGGATGCGAGCCATGCTTCGCGTGTCGCTTCTAGTGTCGCGTCAGTTGGGTCTGCTAGAAATGCTTCAATGGACGTTTTAAGTGCGTTTGCAGTCGTGAGCGCGTCGGCGAATTTCGCCTCAGCAATATCAGCATAGTTATCAATTACAGCTTCCGCAGAAACTTCTGCCTGTGCTGACGTTGCAGCTGCAACAGCTGCAGTGGACGTCAAAAGTGCTGACAAGATGACTTTTTTCATACACATTTCTCCCTCGTTATGTGTGCGTCTTTGAAACCTGACATTTTTAGTATGTCAATGCGTCAGAGAAACAAACAGCGCTCGCTTTCGTGCACCACAGCAACTAAACGCCTCAATTTTGTGCTTATTTTTTGAAACTCGCGACGTTTTTATTCGCAGCTGACAAGATGCGCTTCTCTCGACGGCCAAAACGATATTGGATCGCAGAGCCGTCAATAATGGACTGAGAGAGTTGACTTTTCAGAAAAGCTGCCACAGGAGCACGCCCGTAACAGGAGCATGGGGCTCCACTTTTATGGGAGAAAGCAATGAACGTGTTCACACGCGCTACTGCGCTCGCACTTAGTTGTGCGACTGCGTTGACCGGCCTTACTGCAGTTGCTGCAGCTGAAGGTGAACTGAACCTTTATTCATCGCGTCACTACGACACCGACGAGCGTCTCTACTCTGACTTCGAAGAGGCGACTGGCATCACAATCAACCGTATCGAAGGTAAGGCTGACGAGCTGATCGCTCGTATGGAAGCCGAAGGTGCGAACTCACCTGCCGACGTGTTCATGACGGTCGACACTGTTCGCCTGACACGTGCAAAAGACCTGGGTCTTCTGCAGTCAGTTGAGAGCGACGCCCTTGAGTCTGCAATCCCTGCCTACCTGCAGGACGACGACAACCAGTGGTTCGCGTTCTCGCAGCGCGCACGTATCCTGTTCTACGACAAGACAGAAGTTGAAAACCCACCGCTCACATATCAGGCGCTCGCAGATGACCAGTATGAAGGCCAGATCTGCATCCGTTCATCTTCAAACGTTTACACGCAAAACATCACGGCTGCTCTGATCGCCCACGTCGGCGAAGAAGCAATCCAAGACTGGGCAACTGGTGTTGTCGAGAACTTCGCACGAGCACCACAGGGCGGCGACACAGACCAACTCCGCGGCATCGCGTCCGGCGAGTGCAACATTGTCATGTCGAACACCTACTACTTCGGTCGTGCGGTTCGCAAAGAAGTTGACGGCCTGCCAGCAGACGTTCGTGAAAACATCGGTTGGGTCTTCCCGAACCAAAACGACATTGGCGCGCACATGAATATTTCCGGTGGCGGCGTTGCTGCAAACGCGCCAAACCGCGAAAATGCTATTAAGTTTCTTGAGTACCTCGCTTCTGAGCAGGCACAAGAGTACTTCTCTGCCGGTAACGACGAGTATCCAGCGGTTGCTGGCGTAGGCCTTGCACCATCTGTTGCGTCACTCGGGTTCTTCCGTCCTGACGACATCGCGCTGTCTGACATCGCGGACAACATCGAAGCTGCAAACCGCGTCCTCAGCAACGCCGGTTGGGAATAAGCCTAAGCGCTTATCCCGCTTCACGCAATTTGAATGGGCCGGACTGGAAACAGTCCGGCCTTTTCTTTTGGAGACAAATAGAAATACGTTACGCTGCTTCGGCGACTGCAGTACGTTCAGCGTGATGTGTAATTCGGCTATCCGCGATTGTTTTGCAGAGCAGGATCACCGGCAAAAGGCCAAAGGCCACAATGATCAAAGATGGGACAGCCGCCTGAACGAGCCGCTCATCGGAGGCCAACCGATAAGCCTGCACAGCGAGCGTATCAAAGTTGAACGGCCGTAGCATCAGCGTCGCCGGAAGCTCTTTCATCACGTCCACGAATACAATGAGCGTCCCGGTCAAGAGGCTCGCCTGCATTACGGGCATATGGACTCGACCGATCAGACGCCCCTCTCTTGCCCCTAACGAACGCGCCACGGCGTCTGTCGTCGGTTTGACCTGAGCAATACCGGTGTCGAAAGCCGAGAGCGCTGCGGCCATGTATCGAGCAGCATAGGCCACGATCAAAACGATGATGGAGCCGGAAAGCAAAAGACCCGTCGACAGGCCAAAAGTCTCACGCATGTAGGCATCAACTAAATTGTCGAACCCTGCAAGCGGTACGAACACACCGACCGCGATCACGCTTCCCGGAATTGCGTAGCCAATCGATGAGATCGTCTTTGAGACTTCGCCCATCTTCGACGGAAACAATCTGGCCCGATATCCAATGGCCATCGCCAAACCGACGATAACGACCGCCGAGACAGCGGAGACGGTCAGCGAGTTCGTGATGAAGCCCACATAGCGGCCCGTGAACGGATTTTGGCGAGACGTGACTGCCATCTGGAGGAGTACGAAGACCGGAACGAGGAACCCGCCGAGAACCGGAACCAAACAGGCAGCGACCGCCAACGCTGCGCTCCTGCCTCGCAATTGATGACGCTGCAGCGGTTCAATACGGCGCCCCGCCTCGAAGTGCCGACGGCTACCGCGTTCCACACGCTCTACGATGATCAAAATGAACGCCACCATGGATAGGCAAAGCGCAAGCTGCGACGCTGCGGGCCGGTCACCAAAGCTGATCCAAGCTTGATAGATGCCGGTTGCGAAGGTCTGCACACCGAAGTAATCGACCGTGCCAAAGTCAGCCACGGTTTCCATCAACGCAAGCATTACGCCACCAGCGATCGCGGGGCGTACACCCGGCACGCAGACCCGGAAGAAGGCACTTGTCGGGGAATGCCCCAGCAGTCTTGCGGCTTGATAAGCCGTTGCAGACTGGCGAATGAACGCCGCCCGTACGAGCAGATAGACATACGGATAAAGCACCAACACAAGCATCAGCGCTGCACCGCCGAGCGACCGGATTTCAGGAAACCAGTAGTCGCGCGGTCCCCATTCAAAAATTTGCCTCAGGTAAGTCTGCACCGCGCCCGGATGATCAAGCAGCCGTGTGTAAGCATAAGCCAACACATAAGCCGGAAATGCAAACGGAAGTGCTAGCGCAATCTCCAGAACCCTTCGTCCTGGAAACTCGCATGCCACTACGAGCCAAGCGGTTACCGCCCCGATGATCGCAGTACCGAGGCCAACCCAAAAAATCAGCTGCACGGTGGCCCATAGGTAACGCGGAAGCACAGTTTCTGAGAGCTGAGTCCAGGTCTCTAGCGTGCCACCTGTCGCAGTCCAAGCGACGGAAAGAAGCGGCAGGCCGCAAAGCAAAACCGAAAACCAAGCAAGAAATGTAAGTGCAACACGCGCCATAGTGCCTGCTATGGCGTGCGCTTAAATATGACAAGTATACTCTTCTGAAACGAAACGATCTGTCGCTGTCATAACGGCAACACAGTTTGCAAACAGAACCGGGTCACGCCATATACGAGATTGGTAACGGGAGAACGCGTGAAATTGAACGGTCTGAAAATCCAAGTGTGGAAATTACGCGCTTCACTATTCGTGAAGTGCGCTGCCATATTTGCGTTTTTGGCGATTGCTTTTGCGCACGACCCTCTTGCGGCCGATCCCTGGGAAGTAGCGCTTGATAAGGCGCAGTTTGCGGCTCAATACGCGCTTCCCGATGGTACTGTTCCTGACCGCTGCAGCGACCTGCACGGGAACCACCAAGACCATTTGATGTTTGCCTGCGAGCATTGCCTCGTTTCGGGTGCAATCGCCCTCGGCTCGGTTTCGACTGTGCCGAATACCTTGACGCTGTCGGCCCGAACCGTAGCGCCCCGCTACGAACTGCTCCTGAGTTCAAGGCCTCTAGCCCTAAAAGGCCTGACCCGCGCACCACCCGCGCTGGCCTGATCGGTTAGTCGATCTCACCCGGCGGACAATTCTGCCATCCAAATCACACCTAAAAACCAACGACGTGGCTACACCACGCCATTGCTCAAACGGAGTACACCCATGCGTAAGCTTTTTCTTTCTTCAACTGCTTTTCTCGCGATGGCAGGAACGTCCCTCGCCCACGACTATAAAGTTGGCGACTTGGTCATCGACCATCCGGTTGCGCGAGCAACACCGGCCAACGCACCCGTCTCGGCGGGCTATATGACAATCCGCAATACGGGCGATACAGCCGACCGATTGATCGCCGGCGAAGTCAACTTCGCCGGTAATACCGAAATCCATGAAATGACCATGGATGGCGACGTCATGAGAATGCGTGAAATCGAGGGCGGCATCGAAATTCCTGCAGGCGGTGAAGTGCGGCTTATGCCTGGTGGGCTACACGTTATGTTTATGGATATAAATCAACAACTTACTGAGGGCGAAACCCATAGCGCGACGCTGACGTTCGAAAACGCTGGTACTGTAGAGGTCACACTGAATGTGGAGTCGCTTGAAACAATCCGCAAAAATGCCGGCATGGCCGAAGGCATGAAGATGGACCACTCGGGTCATGGACACGGAAATGGACACGGCGATGGCGACGGGCATGACCATTCCGGTCACAGCCATTGATCTTCCGAGCAACCAAACGACGAGGCCGCAGAGCAATTTGCGGCCTTTCGGTTGGCCGCTGCGATCAACCCAGCGTTGGCATGACAAATTCCGGATCACTTCGAACCCCGGTCGGCCACCGTGTCGTGACCGCCTTAATCCGCGTATAAAACCGCACACCCTCTGGCCCGTGCATATGATGGTCGCCAAAAAGCGACGCCTTCCAGCCACCGAATGAATGAAACGCCATGGGCACGGGGATCGGCACATTCACACCGACCATCCCAACTTCAATATCATTGGCAAAACTTCTGGCCGCATCGCCATCGCGGGTAAAAATCGCCACGCCATTGGCGTACTCATGCGCATGAACGAGATCGACCGCTTCGGCATAATCCTCGCGGCGAACGACCGATAGCACGGGCCCGAAAATTTCATCCTTCCAGATGCTCATGTCCGGTTTCACATGATCGATCAGCGTTGGACCTACAAAGAAACCATCCTCGTAGCCTTGAGGCGGAGTGAACCCTCGCCCGTCAACGGCGACCTTCGCGCCCTCCTTTTCGCCTTTATCAATGTAGCCGCGTACGCGCTCCATCGCCTCTTTAGTGACGAGAGGCCCCATCTCCGACGCGCGGTCAGATGCAGGCCCTACCTTCAGCGCCTCAATCTTCGGAACCAGCCGTTCGACCAGCGCATCGCCAACTGCATCGGTGACCGGCACGGCGACAGAGATCGCCATGCATCGTTCGCCAGCGGAGCCGTAGGCTGCACCCATGAGCGCGTTTGCCGCCATGTCCAGATCGGCATCCGGCATGATGACCATGTGATTTTTTGCACCGCCGAGCGCCTGAACGCGTTTGCCGTTGGCAGTTCCCGTTTCGTAGATGTATTTCGCAATCGGCGTTGAGCCGACAAAACTAATCGCTTTGACATCCGGGTGGTGAAGAAGCGCGTCCACCGCTTCCTTCCCGCCTTGGACCACATTGAAGACGCTTTCAGGCAGACCAGCTTCGGCCAGCCATTCCGCGAGCAGTAGCGAGGCCGACGGGTCACGTTCACTGGGCTTCAGCACGAAACAATTTCCGCAGGCTAGCGCGACAGGGAACATCCACATCGGCACCATTGCGGGAAAGTTAAACGGCGTAATACCCGCCACCACACCGAGCGGCTGGCGAGTCGTGTAGGCGTCCACGCCGTTGCCAACATTCTCGGTAAACTCGCCCTTGAGATGGCTCGTTATACCGACCGCAAATTCAACGACCTCAATCCCGCGCGTTACCTCACCCAGCGCATCGTCATGGGTTTTGCCGTGTTCGAGTGAGATTGTTTCGGCAAGCTGATCCATGCGATCCCAGAGGATCGACTTGAACCGATCCAAAATCCGAGCGCGACGCAGCGGCGGCGTTGAAGCCCATTCAGGCCAGGCGTTCTTCGCGTTCGCAACAATGGTGTTTACGTCTTCCGCGTTGGCAAGCGCCACCGATGAAACCGCTTCGCCCGTGGCCGGATTGAAAACGGGTTGGGCCTCGCCCGATGAACCAGAAAAACGATCATTGAGCGTGAAGTGAGTGATCTCTGCCATGGAAAATCTTTGCGTCAGGAACGAGGGATTGGTTATGAAGGCGTTAGCAAACGCGAGGGCGTTCGCTATCAGAAAATTCAGCAAATCCCATCAGCCAAAGCGCTGGTGGAAATGGGGAAACTACCTGTTTCGAAGGACACCCGTCACGCGCGCAAGCACGGCATTGGCCGCGTCGATAACGTTCGACCCAGGACCGAAAATCTCCGAAACGCCTGCCTCGCGCAAGAAATCATAATCCTGCTCAGGGATAACACCGCCGCATATGACGATGATGTCTTCCCGACCGGCAGCGCGAAGCTCCTCGATCAATTCGGGCACGAGTGTCTTGTGGCCAGCCGCAAGTGATGAAACACCGACAACATCTACATTGCCGTTCAAAGCGCGATCGCGCACCTCCTGAGGCGTTTCAAACATGTCGGAGAATTCGACATGAAAGCCGAGATCACTGAATGCCGTCGCAATAACCTTTGCGCCACGGTCGTGGCCATCTTGACCCATTTTAGCGACCAAGATTTTGGGCTCTCGGAGATGCTCTTTGACGTAGTCTTTGATCTTGTTTTGCAGCGCGATGTATTCGGGATCGCCCGCATAGGCTTCCGAGTAAACGCCAGAAATAACCCGCGTGCTCGCTTTATGGCGCGTGAACGCGCGCTCCATCGCATCTGAAATCTCGCCTAGCGTTGCTCGCGCCCGCGCGCAATCCACCGCAGCGTCAAGCAAATTGCCTTCGCCCGTTTCCGCAACAGTCTCTAGCTTGCGGATCGCAGCCTCATACGATTTCGGGTCTCGCGAATTGCGCACGCGCTCAAGCCGCGCAACCTGCGCCTCACGAACCTTCGCATTGTCGATTTCAAGAATGTCGACAGCTGGCTCTTCCTCAAGGCGGAATTTGTTGACGCCGACGATAACATCCTCGCCCTTGTCGACACGGGCTTGGCGGCGAGCAGCTGCCTCTTCGATGCGCATTTTCGGCAGACCTTCATCGACTGCCTTTGTCATGCCGCCACGTGCCTCGATCTCTTCGATCATCGACCACGCTTCGTCCGCCAATTGCTTGGTAAGCGCCTCCACATAATAAGAGCCGCCGAGCGGATCGACCGTGCGCGTCACACCTGTCTCGTTTTGCAAAATGAGCTGCGTGTTCCGTGCAATACGCGCCGAAAATTCAGTCGGCAGTGCAATAGCCTCATCGAAGGAATTGGTATGCAACGACTGCGTGCCGCCAAGCACGGCGCTCATCGCCTCAAACGCTGTGCGTACAACATTATTGTAGGGGTCCTGCTCGGTGAGCGAAACGCCTGACGTCTGGCAGTGCGTGCGGAGCATCTTTGACCGTTCCGACTTTGCGCCGAAATCGGTCATGATGCGCGACCACAATTGCCGGGCCGCGCGCAGCTTTGCCGCCTCCATGAAGAAGTCCATGCCAATACAGAAAAAGAACGAGAGGCGCCCGGCGAAGGCATCCACATCAAGCCCTTTCGCCATAGCCGCCCGCACATACTCCATGCCATCGGCCAACGTATAGGCGAGCTCTTGGCTGAGCGTCGAACCTGCTTCCTGAATATGGTAACCGGATATCGATATTGAGTTGAATTTGGGCATCTCATTGGCCGTGTATTCAATTATGTCGGCGATGATCCGCATCGAAGGTTCTGGCGGATAGATATAGGTGTTCCGCACCATGAACTCTTTCAAAATATCATTCTGGATGGTGCCAGAAAGCTTGGAACGGTCAACACCCTGCTCTTCGCCAGCAACAATGAACATCGCGAGTACCGGTATCACCGCGCCGTTCATGGTCATGGAAACCGACATTTGATCGAGTGGGATGCCGTCGAAGAGGATCTTCATATCCTCGACGCTATCGATCGCCACGCCTGCCTTACCAACATCGCCAACCACGCGAGGGTGGTCACTGTCATAGCCCCGGTGCGTGGCCAGATCGAAAGCAACCGATAAACCTTTTTGACCAGCCGCTAGGTTCTTTTTGTAAAAAGCGTTGGACTCCTCAGCCGTCGAAAAGCCAGCATACTGGCGAATGGTCCAAGGCCGCCCGGCATACATCGTCGCCTTCACGCCGCGCGTAAATGGCGCAATGCCGGGAAGCGCTTCTGCAGCGCTCGCTGGCGCATCTTCGGATGTGTAAAGCGGCTTGACCGTGAAACCTTCCGGCGTGACCGTGTTAAGCGTCTCCGGCGCTTTGCCCTTTAGCTCTTTCGTCGCGAGATCGATCCAATCGCGTTTGGTCATGCAGCACCTCTCAGGCTTGATGCGCTTGTATATGCGTTGTATTTACAGCGTTTATGGATAAAACTGTTTATCGGTGGAGCGAACAGAAGGCTGAGCTTCTTAAAGCCGAACGCGGATTGAGCTTTGAGGACATCGTTGAAGCGTTGGGCAATGGCCGGCTTATTGCGGATATTCAGAACCCGAAAGAACGGTTTGCGCACCAGCGAATGTTCATCGTTGACCTGGGAAAACATCCAATCGTCATACCCTATATTATCGAGGAGGATGGCACCTTGTTTTTGAAAACCGCCTATCCCGATCGCAAGCTTTCGAAGGTACTGAAGCGGACTAAGGAGCAAGATAAATGAACAAGAAGATCGTACTAGACCCGCCTTATCTGGATGATGAGGAGCGTGAAATGCTGGAAGGCATTGATTGGGAGAAAGTCGATTTCGGCTCAGAAGAAGAGCGTGAAGAACGCCGCGAGTTTCACAAACAGGTCGCAAAGAACACGATGAACCCGCCGAAGGTTCAGATATCCGCGCGGCTTTCAAAATATGATCTATCGAAGCTACGCGCGATCGCCATGCGAAAAGGCATTCCGTACCAAACCCTGCTCGGCTCGATTGTGCACCAATACGTCGAAGGCTACCTGGTAGAGCGCGACTGATCAAACCTCAAACTCCATGATCACGGCGTCGACTGCCAAGCTATCGCCGGGTGCTGCCTTAATCTGCTTTACCACACCCTGCTTCTCGGCGCGGAGCACATTTTCCATCTTCATGGCTTCCACAATCGCCAGCGTCTGGCCTTCCTGAACCACGTCGCCCTCGGCGACTTCGACTGTCACAACGAGCCCAGGCATCGGACATAAAAGCATGTTGGATGTGTCGGGGGCTAGTTTCTCCGGCATTAGCGCCAAAAGCGGCGTCACATGGGGCGGCGTAATGCTAATGTTGAGGTCTGCACCCGCATGACGCAGCCGGAAGCCCATGCTTGTGCGATCAATTTTGGCCAGCCTATGAGGCAGATTCACGCCGTCATTGGCTTCGGAATCGAAATGGCTCGGGCAAACGCTAAACTGAATGAGTGTGTCGCCGGGTTGATAGTTGAGGGCAACATCGTATTCATGAGGTTGGTCGCTCGCCTCTCCATCTTTGTCCGTATCGCGATACCATACGGAGAAATCAGACAAACCAAGCTCGCGGTCTACCTCACTGCCGCGATGAAAAACCGAGAAAGCATGGGTCGTGCCGTTGAGCGTCACATCCCACTCGAGCTGCGCCCTATCATCTTTACCGAACGTGGCGACCTTATGCCGTTTCCTCGTCGCATGAACCGTCTGCAGACAGGCTGCCGCAATCGCGAGGTCACGTGCGGCGTCTTCATCGAGCGGTGCGCCTTTAAATCCGTCCGGGTACTCCTCTTCGATGAAAGCGGTCGTGATGTTGCCCGATTGAAAGCGCGAATGCATCATCACCGCCGCGCAAAATGGTAGATTATGGCCGATACCCTCAACCTCAAAGGCGTCAAGCGCGTCACCCATCGCCACGATGGCGCGGGCGCGATCCGGTGCCCACGTGCATAATTTCGCAATCATGGGGTCGTAGAACATGGAAATTTCGCCCCCCTCAAACACACCGGTGTCGTTGCGAATAATCGCTTCGTCATCGTTTAAAGCGTCGGGGCCAGCGGGCTTGTACCGCGTCAGGCGACCGATAGACGGCAGGAAGTTGCGATACGGGTCTTCCGCGTAAAGGCGACTTTCAATTGCCCATCCATCGATGCCAATATCGTCTTGCCGCAGCGCCAGCTTTTCGTCCGCCGCGACGCGGATCATCTGTTCGACCAGATCAACCCCGGTGATGAGCTCAGTGACAGGATGCTCCACTTGCAGACGCGTGTTCATCTCCAGAAAATAGAAGTTGCGGTCTTTGTCGACGATGAACTCCACCGTGCCCGCGCTTGCGTAACCAACGGCTTTCGAAAGCGCAACCGACTGCTCGCCCATCGCCTTGCGCGTGGCTTCATCCAAAAACGGTGATGGAGCTTCTTCAATCACCTTTTGGTTGCGGCGCTGAATAGAGCACTCGCGCTCGTTCAGATAGATGCAGTTGCCATGGCTGTCTGCTAGCACCTGAATTTCGATGTGGCGCGGCTGCTCGACAAACTTTTCAATAAAAATGCGGTCATCGCCAAAGGAAGAAGCGGCCTCGGACTTCGAGCGGTCGAAACCCTCCCGCGCCTCGTCATCATTGTGGGCGATGCGCATGCCCTTACCGCCACCGCCAGCCGACGCTTTGATCATGACCGGATAGCCAATTTCCGACGCGATTTTCACCGCGTGGTCAGCATCGTCGATCAATCCCATGAAGCCTGGCACGGTGGAAACACCCGCTTCCGCGGCGATCTTCTTAGAGGTGATCTTGTCGCCCATCGCCTCAATGGCTTTCGGCGGCGGACCAATGAAGGCGATGCCTTCGGCCGCAAGCCGTTCGGCAAACTCCGCACGCTCGGACAAAAACCCGTAACCGGGATGAACAGCCTCTGCACCGGTCTGCTTGCAGGCATCGATCATCTTGTCGATCACCAAATAACTCTCGGCAGCTGCGGGCGGGCCGATATGCACGGCCTCATCCGCCATCTCGACGTGGAGGGCGTTCTTGTCGGCGTCAGAGTAAACCGCGACCGTCGCCACGCCCATGCGCTTGGCCGTCTTGAAAACGCGGCAGGCAATCTCGCCCCGGTTGGCAACCAGAATTTTCCTAAACATCGTCTGCTCCCCCCGCCCCCATGCGGCCTGTGACTGCTAGTTTTCGCGCAGCGCCTCGATTAACTCGTCTTTGCTCATATCAGACCGGCCCTCAATATCGAGTTCCTTCGCCCGGTCATAGAGCGCATCCTTCGTCCATTCTTCATAAGCGGCTGCTTTGCCACCCTTTTCCGATGGATTCATATCGTCGTTGGCCTGCGCATCGGCGATGGCTGCTGCCTTGCCCTTGGAATATCCTTTGTCACGCAGCGCTTCATAGGTGTCGTCGTCTTTGATGCTGGAGCCGTGATCATTTGCCATTTGCGAGTTTCCTTATCCGTTGACCGTTGATGCCCAACTGGGCGTAGGGTCAACGCGCAGGGCTGAGGATACGCTCCATGGAGTGGTTGAATATCTTGGTACGAGATATGCAGTTTTAGTGTTTATTTCGCTGCAGATGATAAGTTGCGCGCATCCTGAGGTTCCTGAAATAACTGGACCCTAGTGGTTGTTTCGTTATTCAGCTGCTTCAGCAGGTGGCAAAGCACCGGGCGCAGGCCCACCGACAATAAGTGCTTTTGCGCTAACGAACTCATCAAGCTCCGCCCAACCCACAGCGTCGCCAAACGGAAGCACTTCCCAATTTTCACGTTCCTCCGCCAATGCCGAATGCAATCGTGGATACCACCATAAAGGTGCTTCTATCCTTCGACCATCGGCCATCACAAAGGCGAAATGGTCGGCGCTGAACACGACCCTATCAACTTGAAGACGGTCCTCGTCAATTTCCAAAGTAACCATTCCAACTCTCCAAAAATGACGCCTGATTGTCGCGAACGACTTTGACAATAGCATTGATTTCATGGGGTGAAAAACCGGCGTTGCGAGCAACCGAACAGTCTCTCAACCATACCTTCAACTGCTTGCGATCTTTCAGAACGTGCACATTGGGCGGCTCACCAATTTCTTTGGAGTAGAACAGAAATTTATGCCCTTTCCAGTTGAGCAAAGTAGGCATGCAAAGGTCCCCTCACCATGCTATTGCGCCAAACTTGGCAGCGACGACGCCCGTCTTGTAAATACGGCCGATAGTTTCATCGCGATTGGCGACGGGGATTTAGAAGACTATAAAAACTGAGTCCTCTTTTCATTCAGCTGCTTCAGTAGGCGGAACAGCATTGGGTGCCTTCACACCCTTTAACAGTGTCGCAACACTGAGGTCCTCATCCAATTCATCCCAGTGTAATCCCGACGGAGATAACTCAACTGCTTCAAGTTGTTCTTTCGTGGCTTGCTGCAGTGTCGGATACCACCACAGCGGCACAATGAATTGAAGGCCAGAAGCAAGGTTCACTTCCCTGTTCGCTTCCCAAAAAGCAACGGAAATTGGCTCAAAGTCTTCCCAGTTTTTATCCGAAATGACGATGCCATCCATCAATCAGCTCCTTACAATTTTCAGCCACCACCTGCAGAAGTTCGCGCTCGGTCTTCGCGTTCACTCGCCTATTATACGCTACGGAAATGGGTTCGAGCCAGACTTTCAGTTCTTGTCGATCCTTGCGGATGTGAACGTGCGGCGGTTCATGCACATCCAAACCATAAAAGTGAAACTTCCACCCTCTCCATTAGAGTATCTTTGGCATCCCAACCCCTCACAGCGGAATATTGTCATGCTTGCGTTTGGGCGCGTCCACCTGCTTGGTTTTCAGCAATTCGAAAGCACGGGCCACGCGGCGGCGGGTTGAGTGCGGCTGGATAACTTCATCCACAAAACCGCGCTGGGCAGCAATGAACGGGTTGGCAAAACGGTCTTCGTACTCTTTCGTGCGTTCCGCCATCTTGTCTGCATCACCCAGTTCAGAGCGGTGCAAAATTTCAGCGGCACCTTTCGCACCCATCACCGCGATTTGCGCAGTCGGCCACGCATAATTCACATCGGCACGAATGTGCTTTGAGGCCATCACGTCGTAGGCCCCACCGTACGCTTTCCGCGTGATGACCGTCACCTTTGGTACGGTCGCTTCTGCATAGGCGAAAAGCAGCTTCGCGCCGTGCTTAATGATACCGCCATATTCCTGCGCGACGCCCGGCAGAAAGCCCGGTACGTCCACCAGCGTAAGGATCGGGATGTTGAACGCATCGCAAAAGCGCACGAACCGCGCGGCCTTCTTCGATGAATCAATGTCGAGACAACCAGCCAGCACCATCGGCTGGTTCGCGACAACGCCCACGGTCTCACCGTTTAGCCGGATGAAACCGATCAACACATTGCCCGCGTGGGCCTTTTGAACCTCGAAAAATTCGCCCTCGTCGGCGATTTTCGTGATCACCTCGCTGATATCATAAGGCTTGTTTGGATTGTCCGGGATCAGCGTATCGAGGCTCGTTTCCAAGCGATCCGGCGCGTCTTCGGTCGGCAAAGCCGGTGCTTTCTCGCGGCTGGATGAAGGCAGGAAATCGAACAGTCGCCGGATTTCGGTCAGCGCTTCCACATCATTGTCAAAAGCGCCGTCCGCGACGGACGACTTCGTTGTGTGTGTGGATGCGCCGCCAAGTTCTTCGGCCGTCACGATCTCGTTGGTCACCGTTTTCACAACATCGGGCCCGGTGACAAACATGTAAGACGTGTCACGCACCATGTAGATGAAATCGGTCATGGCAGGCGAATAAACCGCCCCACCCGCGCACGGCCCCATGATCACCGAAATTTGCGGCACCACGCCGGAGGCCTGCACATTGCGATAGAACACCTCCGCATAGCCACCAAGCGACGCTACGCCTTCCTGAATGCGCGCACCGCCAGAATCGTTCAATCCAATAACCGGCACGCCGTTTTGCACAGCAAGATCGAGAATTTTACAGATTTTCTCAGCGTGTGTCTCCGATAGCGAGCCGCCAAACACCGTGAAATCCTGCGAGTAAACATAGACAGCACGTCCATTAATCGTGCCCCATCCGGTAATAACGCCATCGCCCGGAAACTGCTGCACCTCCATTCCGAAATCGGTGCAACGATGGGTCTTGTACATGTCGTATTCTTCAAACGACCCTTCATCGAGAAGCACATCCAACCGCTCGCGCGCTGTCAGTTTGCCCTTGGCATGCTGCGAATCAATGCGTTTTTGCCCGCCTCCAAGGCGCGCCTGCGCGCGCTTCTCTTCCAGCTGCTCAAGAATGTCTTGCATGTACCTCTCCCCGGGCGGCACCGAAATGACTGCCCCACGCAGCAGCGCCTTAGTGCAATCCTCTAATCGAAATCAAAGACCGCCGACAAACTCTTTAATAATGTCGGCCATCATCGGCGCTTGCTCAACACACGGTATATGCCCCGCCCCTTTGATCACGTCATAGCGCGCGCCGGGAATTGTTTTGGCGAGTTCCAGCACTTTCGCGGGCGGCGTGGAAACATCTTTGTCTCCCACGATGCACGATACGGGGATCGGCAGTGTTTCGGCAATCTCTTTCAGGTCACCGTCGCGAAGCGCAGCGCATGTGCCAATGTAGCCAGCCTGAGGCATCCGCGCGACCATGTTGCGATAGCCTGCGATGTCGGCTGGATTTTCCGCGCGATATGTCTTTGTGAACCAACGATCCATCACCGCGTCGGCTACCTTCTCCATGCCATGACTTTGGATTGCTTCAATGCGCTCATTCCAAAGCGCTTCTGTACCGATTTTGTAGGCCGTGTCGCAAAGCACGAGCGCTTTCACCAGGTCCGGTCGTTTAGAAGCCAAAAGCTGCGCAATCATGCCGCCGATGGACAGGCCAACAAGAACAGCATCCTTGATACCAAGATGATCGAGAAGCGCCGAGAGGTCAGAGGCATGATCATCAAGGGAATATGGTGTGTCACCGACCGAGGACAGGCCATGGCCACGCTTGTCATAGTTTAAGCAGCCATACTCTCCGACCATTCGGATAACGACATCACGCCAGATGCGAAAATCAGAGCCGAGCGCGTTAATGAAAACGAGGGTTGGTTTACCCTCTGGCCCTCCAACGGTCTGATAATGCAGAACAATACCGCCCCGATCAAAGAACTGCATCAGCGCCTCCGATTTTCTTTAACAATTGCCGGGGCTTACAACCGCAACCTTAACTAGTCGAGGGCCGCTTCGGCGCTTTCCACCAAATCGTTGGCGACATCAACCGCGTCCATCGCGTCTAGGGCGAGGAAGTCTACACCAATGTTCGCGAACCCCTCGGGATCACGGGCGACGCCAGCGCCGCCAACGCCAATTATAATGTCGTCGTGCATCGTGGAGGCTCGGATCTCTGACACCACCTCTTTTACGCTGTTACGCGCCGACGATGACCCGACAGTGATGCCTACAACATCAAATCTATGTTCACGAAGTCTTTGGGTAAGGCCATGATCTGCAACATGATCAACGCCGCTATCCACATGCCAACCGGAGTGTACAAAACACTTCGCCAATATCGAAACGCCGAGAGTGTGCTTTGAACCCGGCATGTTTACCAGAAGGATGCTACGCCCCTCACCCGTGGAGGCGATTTCCGAACGATCAATGGTCGCGACCTGATCGCACCACAGCATTAAACGCGACGATGCGAATTCAACGTCCATCATCGACAAGGTATCATCAATCCAAGCCAATCCGAGCTGGTGGGCCAGTGGCACAGCAATCTCGCGGTAGAAGGCAGAGAATGCTACGTCGCCGTATTGAAGGTCGTTTGTCACCTCTGCAATCAGGGTTTGATCGTTCTTGATCAACGCGGAAAGAAGAGCGTCAAGATCGCGGTTAAGCCATTCCACGAGCCCGGTGTATTGCCACCCGGGTGCGATTGGCATTGATGCCGGAGCGCGAGCATTCAAAAAGCGTTTTGACGATAATTCCGCCAGCGCCTCTGGCGCAGCTTCGCCCATCATTCGACCCCGCACACGTCTTCCAACCGCACCCGATCCGAGTACGGCTAAAAGCTCTGATCGTTCGCCCGAAGAGGTCCGTGTCTTTGCGACCTTCTCTTTACTCCCGTACGAACCAAGATTGGCTGGACTATGCCCGTTGCCGCGATTCGTCATGTATCTCCGATCAAGCGCCGAGGTCGGCGCTAAAGTGAGAGTAGACCATAGCCCTACGAAATGACACCGTTCATTTGAGAAATCGAAGAAACTTCACAGCGCCGACACATTGGACGTTGTTGACTATTTTCAAACGGTTCCACGAAACCTTCAACGAGGGCTTCAAAGCGACCCGCGGCCTTTGATTGTATCTGTATTTTGAAAGAGGGCCAATTTAGCGATGTCGCTCTCCGTGATGCTTGGCGGTTTTGGGAGACAGAGGCGCAAATAGGTTCGCGGAGCCACGTATTTCATTTGCAAATAGACGCTCTTATGTGTCAATATAAATTGACACTAAGGACAATCGAATGGTCGCGCCATTTCCATTTTCAGCAATCGTCGGTCAAGACGAAATGAAAGAAGCTCTGCTTTTGTGCGCGATAGAACCTTCTCTGGGCGGCGTGCTTGTTTTCGGAGATCGCGGTACAGGTAAGTCGACTGCAATTCGCGGTTTGGCAGCGCTGCTACCGGAAATTGAAGTGCGCGAGGATTGCCCCTACAACAGTGCGCGGACCGAGCCAGACCCAACAGCTCGAAAACCCAAGCCACAGTTTACAAAAGTCCGCATGCCGGTGGTCGATCTTCCGCTGAGCGCAACGGAAGACCGGGTCTGCGGAGCTCTAGATTTGGAACGGGCGCTCGTCTCTGGAGAGAAAGCATTTCAGCCGGGATTGATTGCCAAAGCCCATCGCGGATTTCTGTACATCGATGAAGTCAACCTGCTCGAAGATCACCTCGTCGATCTGCTGCTCGACGTTGCCGCATCTGGCGAAAACATCGTGGAACGCGAGGGGCTCTCAGTAAGACATCCAGCCAAGTTCGTACTCGTCGGCAGCGGTAACCCCGAAGAAGGCGAGTTACGTCCGCAGTTGTTGGACCGCTTTGGATTATCGGTCGATGTCCGTTCGCCCGATCACGTTGACGATCGCGTGGCTGTTATCCGGCGCAGGGAAGCCTATGAGCGAAATCCAGACGAGTTTGTCGCTGACTATCAGGACGCTGATGAAGCGATCTGCAACAGCATCATAGCAGCGCGTAAGCGCGTGAAGCGGGCAAAGATCTCCGATCATGTGCTGAAGTTCTGCGCGACGCTTTGTATGCGGCTTGGCGTCGATGGTCTCCGCGGTGAATTAACCCTGGTCCGCGCAGCAACTGCCCATGCGGCGCTGCATGGTCGGGCATCGGTGAAAAAAGACGATGTGATGGCAATTGCAGCTCAAGCTCTTCGACACCGCCTGCGGCGCGATCCCTTGGACGATGCAGGCTCGTCGGTCCGCGTGGAGCGGGCATTGTCAGATGTGACGGGTCAACAGGTTGGGCATGCCTGAAACCAATCCTCCGACAGCGGCAGATTTCTGGCACCGCGCACGTCGAATTGCCGATCTCGTCGCAGCGTCCCCTTCAATTAACGCGGTGCGCGTGGTTGCTGGCCACGGCCCCGTTCGTGATGCGTGGATCGCGTATTTTTGCGCGCGTCTGGGCAATCCAACGCTTAAAATCACGTCACAAATCCCCGCTGATAGGCTGGTTCCTTCGGTCGACATCCCGGCGAGCCTTAATGCCGGAAAACAGGTGTCCGATCCCGGACTTCTCTCCGTCAGCAGCGCCACGACTTTGATCATAGCAAATGCTGAACGCCTGCCATCGCTCTCAGCTTCCATCATCGCTGCGCATTTGGACGACAGACCGGCGAGGATCACCGCTGTGCTGTGCGATGAAAGTGACAGCGACGATGAAGAGCTTGTCCCCGCATTAAGAGAACGTGCGAGCGTCACGGTCGATCTGCGTTTGGTGCCGTGGAATGAAATTCGCGAGTACGAGGAGCAAACGACACCCCGCAACAAGCACGAGTTATCGCACGACGTCTTTGTACCCGATGCGGCAGCAAAACTAACAGCAGAAATCTCCCTTACTCTCGGCCATGAAACACTGCGGCCAACGCTAAACGCTTGCGCGCTCGCAAAAGCGTCGGCGGTTCTCGACGGGCGCAAAGAGGTCAACGGCGACGATATCGCCGAAGCAATTGAGATCGCGCTCGGCATTGATTTGACGCGTCAACAACCAGAAGCGCAGCCCGAACAGCAGGCTGCACTGGAGCCGCAAAGCGCAGAGCCCTCTGACAACAGGCCGGAACCACCGCGCGATCAAAACGATCAAGTCGGGAGCGAGAAAGACTCGCCCGGTATCAATTTTGAAGCGCTTCAAGAGATGCTGGTTGAAGCTTCTCAAAGTGGCCACATCAAAATCGAGCAGCGCACAAAAGCTGGACCATCTGCCAACAACCGAGCGATTGACGGCAAGGCTGGCGCACTGCGCAAAGGCGCAAAACGTGGCCGACCTTCAGGTCTCGTCTCAAGACCACCATACCATGGTGCGCGGCTTAACGTTCCCGCGACCCTACGAACCGCTGCGCCTTGGCAAAAACTAAGATGTCTCCGCCGGGCTGACATTGGCCTGCCAAACACAAAAAGGCCGATAATCCGCGCCAGTGACTTCCGGTACATCCGTTACCAACAGCCGACAGAGTCTATCGCGATTTTCGCGGTGGATGCATCCGGCTCCACGGCGCTGGACCGGCTGGCAGAAGCAAAGGGCGCTGTCGAACAGCTTCTTGCCCAATGCTACGTCCGGCGGGACAGCGTCGCGATGATTACCTTCCGCGGTGAGGCGTCTGAAATCGTGCTTGAGCCAACCCGTTCACTCGTGCGCGCGAAACGGACATTGTCGGAAATGGTTGGCGGTGGCGGAACGCCACTTGCAGCTGGTCTTCGCGCCGGTCTCGACCTTGCGATCCAGAGCCGTTCGCGCGGCAAATCTCCATTGCTGGTCATGCTCACCGATGGTCGCGGGAACATAGCGCTCGATGGCACCGCAGATCGCAAATCAGCTGCCGACGATACCGCAAAGCTCGCGCGGATGACTGCCGCGAATTCAGTGCCATCGGTGTTCATCGATATCGCGCGGCGGCCACGCGATACCGCACGTGATCTCGCTAACATCATGAATGCCGATTATTGCGCCCTGCCCCGCTTGGA
>JBCDLI010000037.1:0-25362 GCA_038745535.1 Pseudomonadota bacterium
GCCGCTTCAGCTTCCAGAAATGCCCGTTCTTCATAGGTCAAGCGCAGCGAAAACGGCGGCGGATACTTCGTTTTCTCCGCAGCCCTTTCGGACGCTATCTTATTGAAATCATGGTTTGAAGTCCGGTCCATCGTCGCATCCCAGACCTTCTAGGTCTATTGATGCGAGATGACGTTCCCAGTCAGCGAGGCTTTCGAACAAGGTGTTCGAACTATCCTCGTCTAAGTGCGCCAAGTAGTTTTGCATTGTAAGCAGCGTCGAACCGGTCACTTCCTACGCTCCATTTTTCGCGAAAATGAAAATGATAGAACCACGAACACCTAAACGCATAAAGGAACGGACGAACTGTTCGCTGAGCACAACGCTTCGACCGCTACGCAATACGGGCCACAAAAAGCGCTACTTGTCTGACGTTACCTGCGCTCTGGCCGCGTTGATGATTTGCTGAACCACGGGCTCTTCGGACACGATGTGCATTGTGTTGCCGCCATTTTTGATC
Source organism: Pseudomonadota bacterium (assembly GCA_038745535.1). Taxonomy (GTDB): domain Bacteria; phylum Pseudomonadota; class Alphaproteobacteria; order Rhizobiales; family Rhizobiaceae; genus JBCDLI01. The sequence continues at coordinate 500 of JBCDLI010000037.1, forward strand.
GTCTGGAAACTACAGTGTTTATGGGGTGCCAGGTATTCCATAACAAAGTCATGGCGCATGATTGGATCGGCTGTCCCATGAATCCAAAATTGCGGACATTTCACACTGAGAAAGTCTTCGTTCCAATCCGCCATAGCGGACATCCCATCGCGTACCATCGCCCTTGAGCCCTGATCGATCATATGCACGACGCTCGCTTCGCAGATCGCAAAAACAGAGGGCTCGAGTATTGCGTCACGGTCAACGGCGGAGTTAGAAAAGAAGTGTGTGAGCCATGACTTGATCCCAGCTCGCATTTCGTTGGCGATCGCTACGCGGATCATGGTCTCCAGTATTCGAGGTGTGTATTTGACGCCAATTGCAGCAATCCTGGTCTGCAATCCCATAGCTGGAACATGTTTTTTCTCATCAATGGGAATTCCGGCGCCAATCATCACCATGTTGGAAAGTCGATCACCCAACGCGGCAGCAATCCGAAACGCATGTGACACGCCTCCTTGATGGGCAACCACAGTAATTGGCCCGTCCAGATGCTTTTCGATCAGCATCAATGTATCGCGGACGGCTTGTTCGTCGAAATGGTTCCAGTCTGAAGGAGGGTCTGTCATCCCAAACCCCGGCCGCGACGGCGCCAGCATGGTGATATCGTTGTCTGCAAGACGTTGCTGCATACTGTCGGTGAAAAACGGGCCTTGGATGAGGCCATGAATAAAGACAACTGAAGCGCCTTTGTTCGCTCCCACAATCGAGTAGCTGATCTTTCTGCCAGCGTTTGTTTTCATTGTGCGATCCGGACGTGAAAACGCAAGTCGCGACCGACCATAATCTGAGGCCGGGGCCGTGTCAGGGTCGATCAGAACGCCGTAAGTGGTTGCGATGACAATCAGTTCAGATAAACGCGAACATCCCGATTTTCGCAGAACGTTTTTTGCCTGCGCTTTGATTGTCTCGACGCTTCGGCCGCGCTCTTCGGCGATCTCACGTTGTGTTTTGCCATTCAGCAGCCCGGCCAGAATTTCAATTTCAGAATTGGTCAGAGCAAACATTGATTGACAAAATGACAGCGCTCCGTGGGTCCATACGAAGTGCGCAATTGAGACTGCCAGTCCTTTTCTCTGGCTAGGTACCGGAGCTTCCGGATCGATCCACAAACCGCATTTAGCTATAAACGCAGTTTTATCGTTTGACCGACGAATGAGGCATGGTTCACTTGTAAAGTCGGATTGATTAGCCGCTCGGTCCAGAAGCTGGGTCAACGCACGCCGTGTTGCGTCGTCCACGTTTAGGTCACGCAATTTCGCAGGAAGAGCTTGGCCGAAAAGAGCGTCAGTCTCTGCATCGCCACGAACCATTTGCGTTTCCTGATCAATCAAAAGCGCAAGAAGAGTTGGACGGCTGATCGACGTCGGATTTTTGCGATTCTCAAGCTCACGATCAACGAGCAGACGCTCTATCCGCCTCAGGTGGTTTTCAACCAAAGCGTTTCTGTCGAATTCCGATATGACCTGTCCGGTGACGCGTAAATCCTCGTCATCACCGAAATAAAAATTATGGGCCGCGTTCATGAGCCCATGAAAATTTAAGGGTTCGAAGGGCGCCGCATAGGCTTTGTCGAGCAAAGCCAGAAGACGGTCGTAATGGCGAGGTTCCATGTGCTTCTAAGTGTCTATTAGCGAGATCATGACGTGCTAACGCCGTGAATTGAATCCATTTTTTGTAATGTAGGTTTCGAACTTTTGGCCGTCTCTAACCCCCTAGGGTGATTGTACACTTTTGTCTCCGACATCAGAAGTTCCCCCGGCGTTATCTGCCGTACAACACTACCAAGGGGTTTATTATGTTGGTCCGTTTAACACTGGTCCTTTTCGCTACGACCGCTCTCGCAGCTTGTTCGACTTCAGGCGGCGGTGCAAGCTCATCAAGTGGCGGTGGGGGACCCACGGCCGGTGGTACCACTGCCGGAGGCGGTGCGACTACTGGCGGCGGTAGCGCAGGTGGCGGAACCATGGGCGGCGGTAGTACCGGTGGAGGTTCAACAAACAGCGGCGGGACCGCAGGTGGCGGGACATCGACCGGAGGCGGAACAACGGGAAGTGGGATCCAACTTCGCGGTGTAACGGCCACCTTCAATAAGGGCGTAGCGGCCACCACCCCTTTTAATACCATTTATGAGGGCGCAACCTCCAATTTCGCGTCGGATGACGCGTTGGCGTCTGGTCCGACGACGAGCACAGGCAGTTTAACCGTCAGCAACCCTCAGATCGCCGCGTCGGCGGACCTGGCAACGGTAACAGCTAGCGGCGGAATAGATGTGACGGGCGCTGGCGGAGGAGCAATCGGATTTCCCTTCGGTAGCGAGCGAACCAAAGGCGACTATGCTGGTACAGTCCTGACTGACGCAGACAGCGTTGGCGATCGAATTCAGGTGCTAAGCTATGATACCGATGGCGACGGGACGGACGAGTTTTACGGTGTCATGGTGCACGAGGGCCTTCAGGACGTCACGAACGGACAAGAGCAGATCAGCGCGTTTTATGGTGGCACATTCGCGGTGGCCAGTGATCTGGCGGCGAAGAGGACCGCCACTTACACGAAAACTAATGGTGCGTTTATACAGCTGTCGCAGGGGGCTGGGTTGGTGAATGCATCGCCGACAACGTACAATGGTGACGTCAATCTCACCGCGGACTTCAATGCCGGAACTGTTAACGGAACAATCGCTCTGACATCAATTGGCGGCTCCAACGGCGTTGATCAGGTGACACTCTCAAATGCAACGATAAGTGGTGTTCACTACTCCGGCGGCTCCATCACTCTCCAGGACAATGGCACCACAGTATCGAATTTCGGCACCAATCAAGTTTTGGAAGGGTCATTTCTTGGCGATGGCACTGCTGCCGGCGGCGCTTTCATGGGTGCTGGCACCATCAATGGTGAACGGGGTATGGTGACCGGTACTTTCGTCGCCGAAGAGTAAACTGATACAGTCTGCTCTTTCATGCTGCGATATCAATCCATGGGCTTAGCAAACGCTTGGCGACGGTTAGCGGCGATCCGAGTTGTGAAAGTCGTCGCAGTAGCATTTTTGCTTGGCGTGTCCCCATATGGCGCGCACTCTTCAGACAACCCGACGAGTGCTCCGAAGGGTGCGATTATCAAGATTGACGAACTCAGTTCGGTCGAAGTCGGTCGATTGATCCGTAACCTGATTGCCGCAAAGCGCCATGAAGATGCCCGCTCTGTTGTGAGGCAATGGCGACCGCAAACTGCCGGACACAAAGAGCGGGTGATTTTCACCGATGCGATGATTGCGTCGCATCGTGGCAATTACCAGAAATCAATCGCGCTTTACCGGAAAGTGTTGGACGCTGATCCAGACAATGACAATGCGCGATTTGCCATGGCTCAGGTCATGGCTGCTATCGGAGATGTTGACGGCTTGAAGTCTCAAACGCGCTTTCTTGTTCAATCAGGTTTTGATGACAATTTAGACGGCGCGGTAACAAAGTTGTTGGAACGCACCCGTAATGCAGCGCCTTTGCAGATGCGCTTCTACGGGTCTTTGCTTCCCAGTTCCAATATCAATAATGGCACAGACCGAAGCACGATCTACATTGGTGGCATACCGCTTACGATTGATGAGCAGTTGCAACGTAAATCAGGGATTGGCTTGTTGGGCGGTATGGAAGTCTCATACCGTCATGCACTTACAAGCAACATCTCTTTCATCTCATCTGCCAGAGGGGTCTTGCGACACTACCCCTCTATCGACGCTACCCAATTAACAGCAGACGGCTCGTTGGGTTTCGCGCGGCATATCGGTATAACGGGAGTATCTGCCGCTTTTACCGTTTCGAGCAACCATAACGCTTCTCAGTTTGTTGATCTGAGCTATGGCATCCGCCTCGAGGTCCACCATCGCTTTAACAAGCACTGGAGCGGCTACATTGCGCCCTATGCCCGCAGAGAAGAGAATTTTATCAACGACAATTACGATGGCTGGAGTGCGGGTTTTCATAGCCATGTCGACTACGCTTTTGGCCGAAATCACTTTTTGCGTGGAATAGGAAATGCTAAAAATCGTGAGACGCAATTGGATCGTTTTTCCTATACCGATCTTGAAATAGGGCTCGGATACAACCGGCCATTACCTCTCAACGTCAACGCCTATGTCCAGATAAACGCAGCTACGAGGCACTATGATGGGGTTTATCCAGGGCTAAACGAAGGCCAGGAAGATTTCCGCTGGGGTGGTAAAGTCGCTTTTACAAAAACCGATTTTCGCCTGATGGGCCTGGCACCGCGTGTTGAATATAAATTTGAACGGCTGCAATCAAATGCAGCCTTCAGTGATCGAACAACACACGGCTTTGATATACGGCTGACGAAATCGTTCTAGGTTTGGCGTGCGTTTTGCGCGATCATATGTGGGTTTTATAACGGACCTAGATGCGTACAGGAGCAGCCTTGAAGGCGGGCCAGTAGAAATGGGTAACGTGTGGGCGTAGAATTCTGATCTGTTCAATTAGCAACCTCGCCAATGGCCTCCAAATACGGTGTGCGTGCGTATAAAGCATCGCGATCCCGCCTCCTTCCAGCGTTTCACGCTTGGCATTGGGCAGCGGCTCTAGAATTCAAGCAACCGCATCCGGTTTGATCGTCGGGTCTTTGCTCCAGTGCAGCCACAAGATGGGAACATCCCACATTGGCCATTCCGATGACCAGTCCTCGCAAACCGCAATCAAATCGGATATGAAAGCCTCGGCGTCATTGGCGATCGTGTGGTTCATCGCGTTGATAATCAAGGGCAGGATTTCAGGGCATTCTATTTCGCCCTGTTGATCTGGATGTTTTTCGTAATAGACCCGCTGATACTCCGCTCCACCTGTTGCGCATTTTAGGAATATAGGCGATGGCCAAATCTCCATCACTGCCAGTGCATAGCAGCAGCCGATGGAGTGTATTCGCGACCGTAAATCCATGGCTTTGGCATGCCGTACATCATCTAGAGGAATTACCCCGCCGATAGCCACACAGGCCTTAGCTCGTGAGCCCAATGCGGCGGCAATCGGATGGGCGAAGCCCATGCCTTGCTGATGCCCCACCAGTACGACATCCTTTCTCCGTTCCTGTTCGAGTACAAACAACGCGTCCCGCGCGACTATATGCTTATGCCCAACGCGTGATGCAGCAGGGGACGTCTCGCCAAAGGCTGGACGTGACGGCGCAATCACCTGCAGTTTCAAATCTTCCCCGTGCTGCCATGGCGGTCGAAAAGAAAGGCCGCTTGGACAAAGCGTGTAAAAACAGGACCGGTCGTCCATCCGGGTGCCATAGCAGTACCAGCTGACAGTTCGACTGTCGGATGTGAGTTTCGCCCTCGGCATCAAATCATCATTGTGTTCTTCGTGCGCCGCACGGTTCACAGCGGCACTGGGCACTGGATACGCCATCGAGTTCAACAATAAAACCAGATCCGACATCTTGGCGCAGCTTGACTTGCGCAGGAGCGATTTGGATTGCGCTTTGATCGTTTCGACAGGGCGGTCCCGCGTTTGTGCGATCTTTTTTTGTCCAAGCCCGGCAAGGTAGCCTTGAAGCAACTCGATCTCGGCCGCCGTTAGACCGAGCGCTTCGCTCACCATCTGCACGCGTTCTTCGGTCCATGTCACATAGGAGAATTTCACCTGAAGGGCCGTTCGACCATCCGGCGCAGTCGCGGCATCCGAAATTGCCATTATCGGCGTTGTCTTTATCCAAGCGCTCAATCCGGTTCAGATGCCGTAAAAGTCGATAGTCTTCCGTGTCTTCTCCCAGCACGTCTTCAGAAACCAGCCACTCCAGATCAGCGTCGAAAAAGTACGAACGAGTGGCCTGCATGACCGCTTTGAATTCTTCGGGCTCCGTGGGTAAATCGTAGGCGTGGTCGAGCATGTTAAATAACTGCTGATGTCTGTCCGGCATCGCCCCACTGCAGCCTTAATATAAGCCTCTGTGCGCAATACTGTCTTTGTTTTCATACCAATGGCAACAAATTGAATCGATATATTAAAGTATGAAGATAGTGCCCGCACCCATGGCAGTGGACCATATTATGGCGCCTTCTTAGCGGATCGTAGGGAGCCGACCGACATATCCACTAGCCGTTATACTAATCTTGCGCAGCGTAGCGCGCACCTCTCGTTTACGGGCAATGTGTATAATCGAGTATTCTACGACGCGCGGATCAAACACAGCGCGAGCGCTATTATCACGTATGCGATTCAAGTCCGGCGTCGCCATAGCATCATATCCGGCAATTGCTCGGATCGTATCGATCAGGTTATCTGCCGCTGCTCGCCAGTCTTATAGTCACATCATCTGCACTTCTGTTGGCACGGCATTGTCCGTACCCTCTTCACCAACTGCGGTGTAGGTGTTCGACACGCGACGATCCTCCGCGCTTTTCATTCAGCACATTCTTCAAATCCGCCATTCTAGATATGCGTCGAAGAAGCGCGACTGTGTAATCTCCATGTGGTCTTTGCGGTTTCCCACTTCTCAAGACTTAAATCGCTCCTGATCCGGAAAATCGCGAGCGACAAGAAAATTTCCAAGCCTGTCTTTATCACGGCCTCGCTTTGTCTGCTGGCTTACAAATGCCTTCCACTCATCTTCAAACTTTGCGTGAGGACGCAGTTCTGACAATCGCCCGAACAAAAACTGTGCGAGTGCACGAGTCAGCTTCGGCGCAGCAACGCTAGTTCCGTCCAGAAGCGATGATGATCCACTTTTTACGCCAGCGGCATAGATACCCGGAAAGGCTGGACCATGATCCACAATTGCCCCGCATGCGGGCCCAATGCTGCTGGGGATTGGGCCAGATGCGGTGTACCGCGACGGATGGACCTGCTGATCGGCGATGTCAGAAACGTGAACGTTTTCGCTGGTGGCGTGAAGTGCGCCGTCATCCGCCGCACCGACTGTCAATGTCATTTCCCCGCCTGACAACGCTGACATCGAGTAACGGCCGGTGATCGGACAGGTCTCAGCCAATGCTGAATAGTCTGCGGTTTTGCCTGAGCGGTCGGAAGCGTCCCGGCGATCAAAGAAGGACTGCCGCCCGCTAGCACGATAGCCCGACAACGTATCGTCACGTTGAACCGACCACGTCGCTTCGAGTGTCTCTGTGCGTTTATTTTTTAAGGTCAATTCCCAGCGGCCAGCCGGTGCAGCAGTCACTGAGCCACTGAGTGCATCACGGGCATTCGTGCGATTTACTGCGAGGAGAATATTAGGCCTTTTCGGCGTTGTTTCGTCTTGCAAAGCGTCGGAGTAGGTCAAGTTATAATATATGCCTGCGATTGGAGCGCCATTGGGTGCCGGTAAAACGTGAGCAGAAGGCCCCCTTTCAGTTCTCAACGTGAAGCTTTCGCCTACAGGCGGTTTGATCGTAAGTTCTACGTCCAGAGATGCTTCTTCGTGTTCCGTTATCGGGAACCAAATTTCAACAAAACTCTCGGTTTTGTCGTCCGGCTGTACGACCCAGCTCAACGACTCCTCATCGTCCTTATTGAGTATCATATAGGCACTCGTACGATCCTCGAAGGAATTTCCGGCTGGAAGCACCACCACTGTGTGACCCTCGCGAGCATTGACTAAACGGTCAATTTCGCTCTCGATATAAGACCGGCCGTCTTTTGGCCCGGCTTGAAATCCGTAGCTGAAGTTAACGATCAAAGGGATAGGTAACGTGTTGTTTCGCTTCGCGTGGGCATCAGCCCAATCCATAATCTGACGCAAACCTTCCAACGCATAGGTTGCGAGATTTTGTGACGATGTATCCTCGGTGACGCTACTGGGCAGCTGAACCCCAAACAACGGGAAGTTATCTCCGTCGGCATCCGTGGGGTCGTAGCCTCCCGCAATATCAGCGATGTGGGTGCCATGGGTACGCTCACGACCTAGTGTAACAGAAGGCTCGCCTTCAAAAGTGAGGCCAAAGCGTCGGTAAACAGCAGTTTCATTTGCCGTAAGGCCAAGGCTTTTTTCGCCAGGACACCATCGATGTCGTCCGCTGTGAAATCGCTGCCAAAGAGAACCTGGTATTGTGGTGCAGTTCCGACGGTATCTGGATCGGATCGCGGCAAGTCTTGCAGCCAGATGTTCTCAAACCGTGTCTTAATTTGATCTCCCACCGATCGACAAAATCGAGCATTTGCAAAGGCCAAGCCATCGTCGATGATCCCAATGGCGACTTTTTGCGGACCTTGCGGCGACCGTTTCCGTACAAACACAGAGCGGAACGATGACTTCTGTGCCGTTCGAAAATCAAGTCCTGCAATCGGAGGCGACGCATGGAGAATTTCAAAAAAACTGAAGACTTTAAAGCCACCATTACCGTTGAAGATATCATCCTGACGCATGAACACACGAAAGTGCAGAGACCCTGTAAACAAGCGTTCCTCATCGGCATCGGTAACTCTATGGGCTTTCTCAGCCGCTGACCTTGCTATGTGTGCCTGATGGGCGATCCGATCATACTCGTCCGATGTGGTCCCAATCGGAACGTTGTCTGGAGCCTCGAAGACTCCCGGCTGATCAATCATATTTATGATCGATCCAAGTGTCTCGGCGAGGCCCCTTAGTCCCTGAAGCTCTGTCCGCTTCGGCCGAATATCGACAGCACTCCAGTCATCGCTCGGCATTTCATTGCTGGAGCCAAGAGTCCGCAGGCCACGCTTACGGGGCCTTTCTGACCCGCTGATCAGGAAGCGCCAATCGTCGTATCTATTCAGCCGCTGGGGTGAGTGCGCGATCCAGACATATTTTTTAACATCGGTCATTAGCCCCACTCCGCAGCAGCTTTGTTCCAGAGCCATTGAAGGGTCGGGTCGACGCTAATCTCCGCAGTTTCGCGCGTGATTACTTCCGGAGCGGCATCTGGCCCTTTTTGATTTTGTTGTTCCGCTGGTGTCTCGGATTCAGGCTGTTCCGTTTGCTCGGGCTGTGTGATAAATTTTGTTTCTACGTGCTCGTAATCGAAATCATCACTTTTCGAAAAATTCTCATCATCCATGGCGAAAGCGCGGCTTACGACCTGGTAAGGGGTCGCCTGCTTCCCTTCTTCGTCCGCCGGTATTCCTGTACATCGAGCCCGGAAATACTCTGCAAGCGAGGCAGCGAGCACCATACCCGCGGCATTGTCGACAGGGAAATGAACACCTGCGACGACCCGATTATTTGCGATGCGTTCTGCATGACGCATGAGTTGTTGCCGCGTCCTCGCCGGGTCGATGATGTTGCCGCCTGTAAGCATGTTGAGGATGTATGCCACGACAAATGACTCCGTGGCGTGGCCGCTCGGATATGCCCCATGGCCGGGCGTATCGATTACGGGCTGAAGTTGTGGCGCAAACTCTACCGGACGTCGCACTGCCAAATGATGCTTCAGTCGCATTTCAATGGCGATTGTGGCCGACAGAAAAATATCTAAGAGTTCTAGAGTATATCGGTGCCGTTCCGGCCTTAGCCCCACGACAGATCCCATGAAACTGGTGATGTCATCAAGCTGCGTGGCAATTTCGTCTAACCGTTCAAGTCGCAACTGAGAGTATCCAAATACAAGGTCTACCTGAGCGCTAAGCTCTTGCTCTGATGGCCTTTCTAGGCGCACCAGCTGTTTTCCGTTACCAACACAGACCATCGCCATTGTATTGGACGCATCAAAGGATATGTCTTCGAGAATTATACCCAATAATATTTCGTGGCGGACTTCCTCGTTCCACAGTCTTAGGTTTGTTGGTTCGTTACCGGTGTGATGTGCGGGAACAGAGCTCGGACCGGGATTTTGCCAATAGCCAATTGCACCTTCACGAGCTACGGCCAGAGCAGCGGAGACTTGGGTATCGCCGCCGATTTCATCTAGACTGCGACCGCCACGACCGCCGCGGCCTCCGTCAAATCCGCGACCACCTCTGCCTCCGCGTCCACCTCTACCGCCACGACCGCCGCGGCCACCTCGTCCACCTGTAAACGCCATATCTGCTCTCGCCTTTCTTGAGTATTCGAATGATTTGAAAACAAAGTGAGAGCATATGATCCCAGCCGCAGGTTTGGGGTCAACGCGATCTGAGCAGAGGAAATTGCTTTTGACTAATTTTTAACGTGCGCTTCACAGTCCATCGTGTTTGCCACGAAATTTATGTTGCTGTAGACCTTCCCGTGAGGTGGAGCGGAGGTTGCAGGCGGTGGTCGAGAGGAATACTTGTCACCCGTTATTTCAGATCCGCTTGCACGGTCCGTTTCGCGTGACCGATGACGCGGGACTCGATAGAACACCAAGGACTGCGCATGGTAGAGCGATGCTTGCTATGCTTGCTGTAGCCCCTAACAATGAGCGCGCAAATAAGTGGTTAGAAGACCGTCTCTGGAGCGATCGAATGGAGGAAAGCGCCAGTGGCAGTCGCCGTACCTGCATCCACACTCTTCGCAAGCACTTTGGGAAGCACCTTCCGGTTATCCAAACAGACATGTCGATCGTGTCATTGAATATGGAATACTTTTCAATTGAAGCTCGCACTGCCGATAACCACTCGCAATTCCTAGAAGGTATCAATATCAGCGATAGCGAGTTCAATAACTGGCTTCGCGATGAGCGGCATAGGCGAGACTTTGAAAAGGACTGTGGGTACGAAGAGGGCGAAGCGCTTGGCAGTCAGGACGTATCGACGCCATCACCAGACGAGTCGGCTTTTGGTTCGACAGTATATTCACCGCGAGTTCATCCAAACACGGTAGGAGCACACCGTGCGCCGCCCGACGGTATTATATCTTCATCTTCGTCATCAAGCGAGGCCGCGGTCAGCCCAAGCTTGGTCGTCCTTCACGATGAAAATGCAACTCCATCGCGTGAAGGACTTCTGGCGCAGGGACTTTCGTCATCTATTGGTCAAATTCTGAAAGATCATTCGCTGGCACGTGTCATCGTTAGCAATGAAAGACATATGTACGAGCCAGATGCTCAAATGTCGGCCCCGGCGGGCAGCCTAATCTTAAGCATGAGCGCGGTCGATAAGAGCAATCTTATGCGGCTTGCGTTGAAGGACTTAGAAACCCGCAATCAGGTGTGGTCCGAAGTCCTTGAAGTAAAGAAAGACACTAGCCCTTCACAACTGCCGGATGCCCTATTGAGAGGCATCAATGTTGCGTCACGTGCCGCCGCGGATTGGTTTGCATCGGCCTCGAACGGGCAAAATCGCGCGATCATGGAATATCAAAACGGCGTGAGGCTGGTGAGCAACCACACTCCCGATGCCTACGTTGAGGCAGACGCGTGTTTTCAAAGGGCTTATGAGTTCGTTCCCAACGGCGTCTATCTCGCCTGGCGGGCTTACATAAGGTCATTTATGGTTGCCGAGATGATGCCATATCAAGCTCAGCAACTGAAAGATGAAGTGGAGGAGTTCGTTGCTAAAGCGATAGAGCTTGCTCCATTGAACTCACTGGTCCTGAGCTTGTGCGCTCATGTCAAGTTTACGGTTTTCCTGTCGTCAATCAGTGCTTTCGAGCTTGCAAAGAGAAGCATTGAATTAAGCCCTGCAAACGCATTTGGTTGGGCATGCCTCGGTGTTTCAGAGAGTCACCTGGGTCGACCGGAAAACGGTATTCGCCATTGTCGCCGCGCACGGAACATTGCCGGTGGCTCACATTTTCGTAGCCACATTGAAATTTTATGCTGCATTGTGGCCGTCATGGCCGGAAAATTTGAAGAAGCGCGTCACTTTGGAGAACTTGGACATGATGCGGCGCCAAGCTTGGCTGCACCACTTAGATTTCTCACAGCTATTTATTTTCACAATCAAGATGAGCAGCGCGCTCAGGAAATGCTAGAAAAACTACAAGAACTTGAGCCAGGCTTTAGGCTGCGCGATCTCAAAGCAAAAGACTACCCAAGTGAAAGTCTGCGAAAATCAGCGCTGATAAAGTCGCTCCCCGATCACTAGCGTCGAGTTTTTTCTAAAAGCTGGCTGAGATGATCAGTCCGAGACTGGCTACACCGCAACATTTTATAAAATTTTGACGTAACGTTAACGTCCACATCATGTCGGTTGAACACCGCCTGTGCTGTGCTGCCGCTTACTCTTAACTGTGAGGATGCGGACATGAGCCAAACACGACCCCACCCAGCCGGTACGATACGACGCCTAGAGGCGGAAGCCCGACGGAATAAGGCAAGCGCTATCTCGATGCGCACTCCAATCGCGGTCGCGGCAAACCAAGAAGAAGTGGACTTTGCTGACAAATTTCCGACCAGCTTTACCAAGGGGCTGAAACACAACCAATACGGCCTCGTAGAGAATGCTGATCACTACCAGACGTTCGTCGATCTGCTAACGCGGCCTATCGATGCCACCTCTGTCGCTTTCAATGTCCCTATCGGAGCGAGTGATCCCAGTAACTTTCGTGGCTGGGAAAGCCCTCTCGCGGGCCAATATTATAGCTTGGAAGGAGCTGACCCAGCCAACGTCGCCATGGCTCCCGCGCCACGCGCAGGGGCCAGCGAACTCTGCGCAGAAATGGCGGAAGTCTATGCCATGGCGTTGGTGCGTGACGTGCCATTCTCTGAACTTGATAATCCCGGCTTCCAGTTAAATAAAAGTAGCATTGGTGTCGATCTGACCTTTCCAGAGGGATACCCAGAGGTCGAAGAAGGCAGAGTTGTAACGCTCGGCGACTTGTTGAACGAACTGAATAAGCTCTCATGGTTCAACGACGAACTCCATGACCCTCTCAGTTCCAACCCCGAAAAGGCTGAGGCAGGGCAACTAACATCTCAGGAAACGCGTCGCCGGAAGGCTCGGTGGGAAAACGGTCAAAACAAGCTGACGATCAAAACGCTTTTCCGCGGTTCGACATCAGGTGCGCAAAAAGGCCACTACCTATCGCAATTTATGTTGCTCGGCACGAATGGCCGTGCCGGGGGTAAATTCCAAAACGGCGGTCAAGCTCCCAACACGTCAGCGTTTTCACCTCTCGATGGGCTCATCACTTTCGGGACCAACACGATCGACCAACGCGTCATGCGCAACACGAAACATATCGATTTCATGACCACATGGGAGAGCTGGCTTTCCGTACAACAAGGGGAAAAGCAGGGCAAAGACAAGTGGGATGAAGAGCGTGTATTCATTACCACGGGGCGCGATCTAAGTGGCTATGTGCACTTCGATCAACTGTATCAAGCTTATTTCAATGCCTGTCTCATCATGCTCGGCAATGACGTGATGACCGATAGCGATTTTCCGGCGAAAGCACATGATGAAGATGGGAATAACATTGTTCCGCTCCTCCGCGCGCCATTTGCGACTTTTGGGCCTCCTCATATTCTCAGCCTATTCACCGAAGTTGCGACACGTGCCCTAAAAGCAGTGCGGCGGCAAAAATTTCAAGTCCATCGCAGAGCACGGCCTGAGGTTCTGGCTGCGCGATTGACGCTTGCTGCAAACGGTAAAGGGAGTGAGATGGGTAAGGCTGCGGACACCGCGTTCATGTCCATGTTGAAAGAGCTTTCCTACGATGACCCAACCGTGGAAAAAAAACCGAGCCTGATCCTTTATTGGGTTCAGCAGATGAATGAAGCCCGAAACAGCACTGCTGGCGCCACAAACCCTAAATGGCACAACCCAAAAACACAATTCCGTAACTACCTTCTGCCGATGGTTTTCCCGGAGGGTTCGCCCATGCACCCGGCATATGGCGCGGGCCATGCCACAGTCGCTGCAGCTTGTGTGACTGTTCTCAAGGCTTTCTTCAGGTCTGACTTGCCTTTTGAAAAGGCAATTACGGGGGTAGGTGCGCCTGTTGTCGGAGATGATGCAGCGCTGTCGAAAAAGGGAAAGTTTGCAGGCGAGACCATTGGCGAAGAACTAGATAAGTTGGCAGCAAATGTCGCCATTGGGCGCAACTTCGCGGGCGTACACTACTACACCGATTACTACGACAGCCTTCGGATGGGCGAACGTATAGCGGCCAGTATTTTGGAAGAACAAATGCTCAACTATCCCGAGCCCGTGAGCATGAGCTTCAAGAGCTTTGATGGCGACGACATCAAGATATCCAACAAACAAGTTGAGCCGGACAACTGGATGGATGCTGCTACTGAAGTCGGTGGCGACGAAGGTAACTTCATCGAATGGTGGGAACGACACATCCGCGACGACAATCAGCCGGCAATCGACGAAATACAAAACCTGCTCGTTGCCCAGCTGAACAGATAAAAAATTGTTTGATAGTGCGCGATGTATTCTCCAACGCGCGCTCTTCGTCCCACAAAAATTCCAACCCAGAGTGGAACTACGTCATGCAAATGGAAAAGCTTAAAGGTATTACGACTGTAGATAATCTTCTTGCAAAGATGGTTGACGATGAAGAATTGCGAGAGATGGTCAACAAAGACCCGGAAACAGCTTTAAAAGTTGTGAAATCTCAAAAGAGGCTCCCTGATACCAGAATATATCACATTATCGTTTATGCTCTAGCAGGCCTTGGGATCGTAGCATTGCTGAGCTTGGTCTACCTATCCGCAAAATCAACTCCGCAGGTAAATATGCCCGACCTCGATACCATTTTGGGTATCATCGTCGGCGCTCTCGCTGGTGCGCTGATACCTCAGGAAATGTCGCATCAACTCAGCAAAAATGACGAGACTTAAACTAGGCGAATGGCGGCCTTATTCCAAGTCCAATCCAGCAGTGAGCGGGACAAATTCAAGACACGGGGAACACCAATCATGATCATAGCGAAAGGCAATTTCACGCCAGGTGACAACCACACAATGGTCGGCGGTTTTACAATCACCCAAAACGGAAGTGATTTGAACTTCGCGACCACCGAAGATTTCGCGTTCGATGGTTCACCGAAGCCAGGCTTCGCCTTGCTGAAGGGTGACCCCGTTCTAGCGCCATTGCAAGTGCTCGAAGCCGCTGCAAACCGGACCGATTTCCTTCGTCTTAAAGAGACACCGCGCGGCCAGCCGCGAGTGCCGAGTGAAGGAGTCTTCACCGCCGTCCTCCAGAGCAGCGTGAACTTAGACGACTACGATCATGTCTACCTGTGGTGTTTCGGAATTCCGTTTCTACTTGGGCATGCGCCAATAGAACGTTTGTGAGAGGGTAATATGAACTACTCGAATTCGGGCAAACGGGTAAGCCGTTAAGGCGAATTTACAGCAACCCGCAAGTGCCGCTGAGCCCAGCGGTGAAGCTTCCAGCTCTGAAAACGCGAGCCCCCTCTATTCCAGCTGCACCACAAAACCGACCCCAAATTAAACGGCTTTGTAAGTTGTATTTGACGCCTCAGTGCGACATTCTCTGACTAACGTTGGGGAATAAATGCAGAAGAAAAAATCGCAGAATCTGAGAACTTTTTTAGCCGTCACTGCGACGGCGACCGCAGCGCTATTTGCGTCGGAAGCAGTGGCCGCAGAGAGCCATGCCCTTGTTATCGGCGTGTCCCAATACCAGAACTTACCGAAGCAAGACTGGCTTAAGGGCCCGGCAAATGATGTCGTTCTGGTGCGCGACTTTTTGCAGACAAATCCGTCACGCGTTTTTGAACCTGAAAACATCACCGTCCTCGCAGACGGTGTTGAAAATGCGGAAGAACCGACGCTTCAAGCGATTAGAACTGCTTTCGCAGATCTGGCTGCCGCGGTGGACGCTCAGGACTTCGTCTACCTCCACTTTTCCGGTCACGGCTCTCAGGTTCCCGCGATCAATGCGGCGACCGAAATCGATGGCTTGGACGAAATTCTCATGCCTGCCGATTTTGTTCCAAAACGGGAAGAGGGCGGCTCTGTAGAAAATGCGCTGATCGACGATGAAATTGGTGAAATGATTGACGCAATCCGAGCAAAAGGCGCACACGTGTGGGCTGTTTTTGATAGCTGTCATTCTGGAACTGTGACAAGGGCAACCAGCGCTAGCGATCCGCTTGATGCCGAGGTGTCGAGGCGAATTTCTCCGGCCTCTCTCGGGCTCTCCGAGGAGGAACTGGAGGCTGCAAGAATAACAACGCGCGGCACAGCGACGGTAGACCAACAACCATTCGTTGAAGCTTTGGCCAATGAGGCCGACGTTGAAACCGGAAGCTTGGTCGCGTTCTTTGCCGCGCAGACGACCCAAGAGACAGTGGAACTTCGGCAACCGGCGGGCGAGGTCCCTCGGCAGACACATGGCCTTTTCACATTTTCGCTTTTTGAAGCGCTGGCGCAAAATCCTTCACTGACATACCGCCAATTGGGTCAAGAGATCCTTCGCCAGTATTCAGTTGATGCGCGGGTTAATCCTATTCCGCTGTTTGAGGGTGATTTAGAAAACGGCGTGTTTGCGACCGAGCCTGCCGATGCGGTGACCCAATGGCAGATACAGCAGAAGAAAGGCGCACTGGAGATCGCAGCCGGACAATTGCATGGGCTCAATGTGGGTGACCGGTTGGGTCTTGTCCGAACTGCGACCCAAAATGAGACAGATGAGAATGTTTCGCTGGTGGTATCAGAGGTTGAGCAACTAAGCGCGACTTTGACGGTCGAAAGCGATGCTTTTACTCCCATTGAAACAGGATTTTTCGCACGGAAAATCGACAGGTCTGTTGATTATACGTTCACAATTGGATTGCCGGAAGTCGACGAGCGCACCCACGAGATCGATGCGATGCTAATTGCGCTGCAAGATGACGGGAAGAGTAATCTCCGCATCGAATTCGCCGAACCGGGAACGGACGCGGATATCCAACTTGTCGTCCGCGACGATGTACTTTGGTTTGTTGGGGCTGATGGCGTCATCCGCGAAGACGGTGCTGGCAAAACGCACTCGCTCAATCTGGTGGATAAATCGGTTCAAGAAGCGACCGCCCTACTTGCCGATACATTGCGCAAGATGGCGCGTGTTCGAAACGTGGTCGAACTGGCTGGGATTTATCGACCATCACAGCTTGGCCTCGCCGTCGGCTTTGAAGCGCACAGCACAGAGCGCAGTGAACCCATGCGTATCAGCAGTTCAAGCGTAACGCAGCTTGTGCCGGGAGACGTCGTGTTCATTAAAGCAGAGAACATCAACCGCGATCCCGTGGACGTGAACATTCTCTATGTCGGCAGCGACTATTCTATCGGCCATCTTTATAAGGCCCGCATGAATCCAACTGACAAGCTTGATCTTGACCTCTTTGATGTCACGACTGAATCTTTTGGCCGTGAGCGCATTTTGACGATTGTAACACCAGCGCAAACGCCAACCGAAGACATGTCATGGTTGGAACAAGATAAGATTGAGCGAACCCGAGCTGCACCCAAAGGCGCGTTTGGCAAGCTTTTACAAGAAGCGGCTTTCGATGACATGACGACCCGCGGCGCAAGCCGTCGAGCCGGAGCTGGCGGCGGCATCGCGCAGTTTCTCGTTGATGTGGTGCCGACGCTCAATTGATTGAAAACGTAAGATTTTGGGGAAGCGATATGAGTTTTTTGAGAAGGCTGAGCGCGACGACTGCGGCTGTTTTGATCGCCGGGGCCGCTTTTGCAGGCGACAAACTAGGCGATATCGACCCTGACACTGTGACACCGTTCCAATTCCCGCGGACGCTGGCTGACAGTGATGTCAAGCGTACATTTTTGGAAACCGTCGATGAAGACGAAGAAAAAAGCCGTGTGTTGAACGGCAATGTTGCCGATGCCGGCGAATATCCGTTTCAAGTCGCACTCATGGGGCAGGCCACGCCGACGGTGATTTCTCATTTCTGCGGGGGATCCATGATCCAGCCCGATTGGGTGCTGACAGCCGCTCACTGCATTGTTGAGGAGCGCGACGACGGCTATTTCATCACCGATCCCAAAACGATCTTCGGTCTGGTCGGAACAAATTCGCTGCAGGAGGGCGGAGACGTTATCCCGGTCGAACAAATTATCGTTCACCCGAATTACAATCCGACGACCTTTGACAGCGACATTGCACTTTTGAAGCTCACGCGACGCCCAACAGTGCCTTATGAGGTCATCAAGTTCCCGACAGAAGAGTACGCGGACATACTCGAAGAGCCGGGCGCCCAATCCATAGTTACCGGTTGGGGGCGCACCGAAACCGGTAAGGGCTCTCCTATTCTTCTTGAGGGGGTGATCGAAGTTCTGCCGCGCAATGTCTGCAATGAGGTTCTTATGGGCCCTGTGCGGGAGGCAGCTGCGAAAGCGTTTTCCGTTGCGGTCAAGACGCTCGGCGTTTCTGGTGACGCTGCAAACCGTGCCTGGGCAGAGATGACTGCTTCCGTCGAGGAGCCGGTCAACGCCAACATGCTCTGCGCTGGAACCCCGCTTGGTCCGCGTGGCGCATGCGATGGCGACAGCGGCGGTCCTTTGATGCTGCGTCAACGCGATGGTTCACTCATACAGGCGGGCGTGGTGAGCTTTGGGCTGAGCTCGCAGGAGGGTCCGGGCTGCAAGCGCACCGCAAAATTCTCCATGTACACCCGCATCGGCAACTACGCCGACTGGGTACTGACCGAACTCGGCTATAAGTGATTTTCACGAGTGTCGTAGGTCATGGCTAGGTTCGCAAAATGGTTCATATCGGTCATCGCACTGATCGTCTTGGCTGCGCTCTGGACGGCCGGTAACCCGCCTGCGAAATCAATCTTCTGGTCTAAGATCGACGTTGAAGTCACAGGACACCGAAGTGAGGCGTTTGAAACAGGCTTCGGGCCGATCGAGCGGACAGTCGTGCTGACGCGGCTTTCGCCGGGCATCGTCGAAGGACCCGTGCTTTTGGCTCATCCAGAAAGCGCAGACGCTGAGACCGTGATCAACCGCTACCCCGTTGGCGCCACCATTCAGGTTCGTGCCCGTCCCGACGGGGAAATCGCCTATGAGCCTTCCAACAGCCCGACGCTGCTTTATCCGGCCCTGATCGCGAGCTTCTTTTTCGGTTTGATCACAGCCTATTTCGTTTCTGGTTGGCTGCAGTCAGCAGGGGTGCTGGCACCGCGAAGTCGCACGCCCATTGTTGTAGGACTTGCACTCTTTGCGTTTGGGGCGGTGCCGTGGTTCCTGACAATCTTCGCTTGGAATTTTGGTGAGCCGCCTCCGCGCTCAATCCTATGGCCACGCGAAACCGTCGAGGTCGTCTCGTCCAATGCGCGAGTTTTTAACGTCGGTAACGGAACGCAGGCAGCTTACGTAGAAGTGGATGTTCGCGAGCAAAACACGGCCAATCTGGCGGCTCAGCCGATGCGCGGTGTCACCTACTCGTCGGTCGCTATCTCCGATGCTCGCGAGATGACGCGGGAGCAGTTCGCGCCCGGCACGAAAGCACAGGCCATGCGCTCGCCCGAAGGTATTCTCTATCTCGTGCGCTGGCGTTTTTCCGATGTCGTTGTGCTCATCTTTGCCGGCATCACAGGCATTTTCAGCTACTTCATCATCATCGCGGGAAGGAACCTTCTATGAAAGTGGCCACAAGCCTTCTGCAATCGAAATGGCTGCGCTGTGTTCTGGTGCTCGCCGCGATCTGGCTTGTGTTTAGCCTGAATGCAGAAGCCGATGAGCGCGCTCAGCAATGGCCGGAACTGACCGAGGAAGTCATCGCAAAGGCCGAGGCTGGTGATCCGTATCACGCCTACGTCTATGTCGTTTACTTGATGAATAGCGCGGGCGCGGCCGACTACGAGAAGGCGCTCGAAATCCTCCCCTATATGCGCGAGGGCTACGCAACCGGCAATGAGGTCGATGAGATGACCCACGCGTGGGGACATGTTCTCACGGGTCGCGCACACACCCAGCTATCCCAGTTTTCAGCCGCGCTAAGATCTTTTGAAACCGCTGACAGTATTTACAGCAATTATCCTGCAAATCAGATCGCGCGCACAGAGCGCGCTCGTATCGCGCAGGACATCGGAATGACGCTGCAACAGCTTTCTCGCTACGAAGACAGCCTTCCGCTGTTCCAACGCGCTAGAAACGCTTTTATTGAACTGGAAGGCAAGGACAGCTCTCAGATACCCGACACCCATTTGAACGAGGGCATCTCGCTGGAAGGCATGTAGCGATACGAGGATTCGATCCTATCCTATCGCGCTGCGATGTTCGGTTACGAAACCCATCTGGGCAAGGGCAGTGCACCGGTTGGATATGCGATCAATAATATCGCGTGGGTCTACCGCCGACAGAATGATTTCGCGACCTCTGAAGACTGGTTTCTACGTGCCTTGCCGATCATCGAGAAGCACGAAGGGGCACAATCGCCAAATGCAACCAAGGTCCGTATAAATCTCGGCATTGTCACGCTCGAACAGGATCGGCCTGATGACGCGATCCGGTGGACCATGCGGGCGATGCCTTTCATGATCAGCAATCGTGCATCGACCTATTCAGATCAACGCTGGGCCTTCGAAACGCTGTCGCAGGCGATGCGTAAGAAAGGTGACATCGACAAGGCGATTGCGTTTGGAAAGCTCGCTGTCAATGCCCAGCAAGCCATCCGTGCCAACAATGCAGATCTGGAAAAGGGCGAAACAAAAGACCTCCGCGCAGAGTGGGCGCGTCTATATGAAAGTCTCGCGTCACTTCTGATCGAGCAAGGCCGTATCACAGAAGCGCAAGCTGTCCTGAACATGGAAAAAGAGGAGGAGGTCTATAACTTCCTGCGCCGTGATGCCTCCGCCGACATTACCAAGACATCAGCACTTCTTAACGATACGGAAGTCCAAACCAGCGAACGGTTAGAAAGCGCCGTCGCGCTTCCCGTCGCCGCTTCGCAGAAGCTCTTCGAATTAACAAGTCTTGTTGAGACCGATACCGCGACTGACGCCGACATCGAGCAGTTTTTCGAACTTCAGGAAGTGTTGGAGACCGCAAATCGGGAATTTGATGCGCGCGTCGAAGCATTCCTCCAGGAGGTCACCGCAGACGATGAGGATCACGCCTTCTCGTCTCAACTGGAAAATGTTGGCAGTCAGCAAACCAATCTGCTGGCTTACGATCGCCCGACCGCGCTTTTGCAGGTCGCAGCGCTTCCGGACAAAACGCACCTGTTTTTGACCCTGCCAGACCTCAGCTTCTATTTCGAAGTCGCGAAAGATCGGGCAGAATTATCGAAGCTTATTGTCGACACATTGCAGGCAATTGACGGACGTGCGCCGACCATCAATGCGAATCTTAAAGAGCTTTACGACGTTGTCTTCGCGCCTGCGCATGACGCATTAAAGGAGGCCGAGATTGAAGTCGTGATGCTCAATCTCAATGGTGTGCTTCGTTATGTGCCGTTCGCTGCACTTTACGATGGCGAGCGCTATCTCGTCGAAGACTTCGCCTTTTCCCTCTATTCGCCTGCTTATGCCACGCAATTTAACACCGGTGCGCGGGAAGTAACGAAGACCGCCGGTTTTGGCGTTACGCGAGAACATCCCGGATTTGATCCGCTTCCCGGTGTTGGTCTCGAACTGGAAACAATCTTTGCTGGCGAAGATGCGGATGGAATTCTCGCTGGTCCGACAGTTCTAGACGATGAGTTTGACGTTAAACAATTGAAGCTCACGTTGATAAAGCGCCCAGAAATTCTGCACATCGCTAGCCATTTCCATCTACAGCCGGGTCGCGAGGATGACTCGTTTCTGCTCATGGGAGACGGCAGTCGCCTTAAACTCTCTGACATCCGCACGACCAAAGCGCTGAGCTTCCGCGGCATTGACCTCGTCACGCTTTCAGCGTGTCAGACCGCACTTGGCAGTCACGATGGCTCCGAGATTGAGGGGTTTGCCGCTGCCGCACAATCCAATGGCGCGCGTTCCGTCATGGCGACGCTCTGGCCCGTGGCAGATGACGCAACGCCCGAGTTGATGCGTGATTTCTACGACGGAATGTTCAACGCAAATCGCACGAAAGCCGACGCGTTGCGCGATGCACAATTGGCCATGCTTCATAGCGTCGAACGGACAGAGGCCGTGAAAGTCGCCGCGCGTGGCGCATCGTCGAGGCAGAAGAAGAAGGCGGAAGCCGAAAGCTTCGCCGGTTTCAGCCACCCGTATTTCTGGTCGCCTTTTGTGCTTATGGGCAACTGGCTCTGAGGTCAGTCATCGGGCTCAATGAAGCGTCGATTGCCAGCTGAAATGCCACCAGCGTGCGACAGGAACGATCGGATGGTCGGGTTGATCGCAGCGGCACGACGCCCGGCGTTCACGGTTAGGTCGACCTCGTCAGGCTCCAATTTCAGTCGTGTGGGAACCGCATCAAGCGCCAGCTGCGTTTGGCGATCAAGCTGATCAAATCTGATTTCGCCGACAAACAGCTTCAGCGCCTTGCAGTTGAAGTTCGACGGGTCGCGCCCGTATTCGCGAATTTGTGCGCGGCTAAGCGAGCAACGGAAATCAATCAGCGCCTGCTGCCACCGCTCCATGCCAAGACGAAAGCTGTTAAATCCTTCGCGCATGGCCGACACGGTTGCGGTATCGGTTACGGCCATCACGAGTTCAAAACCGCTCGGCCCCCGCACCTCGTTTGCCCAATCCGCATTGTTGCCACGACCGGAGTTCACCACGATGAACATCATGCGGTCGAGCCGCACGGCATTGTCAGGGCTTAATGGACCAAACGGCGTTTGTGACCGGGCGCGGGCAATGGCCAAGCTTGTCAGACCGAAATTATCGGTGATGCCGCCGTCGAGCAGCTTCACAAAGCGCATCTTTTCGGGATCGCGATAGTTCTCAATCGCATCGGCATAGGCACGAAGCGTGGCGCTTGCTTCGGTGTTAAACGCCGCAGTCGTCAACCAGTTCGGTCGATCATAGCGGCAGCGCGGTCCGTGTGCTTCCAGCACGATCGGACTGAAAACGACAGGCACCGCTGCGGAAGCAGCTACAGCCTCGGCGATCGGCAGCGCATCCAGATCGCTGCACAGCGCGCGGAAAGTCTCCTGCTCAAAAGTGAACGGTAGCCGGTTGAAAATATCAGCCGCCGAAATCCAAGTCGTTATCTGCCCATTGCGGTTCAGATCACCAAAAGTTGCGCCCTTGAACAGGTTCTCGTCCACCCAGCGACCGAAGCTGTTGCGGTCGTTCACACCGCCCGAAGCAACACGCAGCAAATTGGTCGGGCGGATAGCGGATGTGCGCAAATAGGCTTCGGCATCACGATCCAGAAAGGCACTTCTGTAGTCGGTAAATGCCGATTTGCCCTTTAGGCCGAAATAGGCCGCCGTAACCGAGCCCCCTGAGACGCCAGACATGTACCGGATGTTGTCAAAAAGAGTTCGGTCGGCGCCCGCCATTTCGGTCGCCTGCAAATGCTGTAAAACGCCATAGGAAAACGCCGCTGCGCGTGTTCCACCGCCGGAGAAGGCGATGCCAATCAATGAGGCATCAGCTTCGGGTATGTCAGTCGGTGAAATTATCGTTTCGGAAGGGGCGGGGACCGCAGTCGCAAGAGCGTTTAAAGGTTCATTAACGCTTACACATCCTGCGACGATGCACGCGAGAAACGCATTACTAATTCCACGAAGACACGATCTCAAGGTGACGGCACCCACTTGTACTACGTGCTAGCATCCGGGAGTTTCACGACGATGTCAAAGACGCCGTTCGCAGCATTAATTTGAACCTTCCCGGCATGACGTATCGCAATGGCATTCACAAAAGGTAGCCCCAATCCCGCGCCGCTCTTTTCTTTGGTGTCAGGACCACGGCGGAACATCTCAAGCAAGTCATCACTGTTAAGTGTTTCGCTGCCTTCGAAAGCGTTCTGCACTCCTATGATGATACCGTCATCGTGCAGAATGCAGACTGAAATAGGCACCACGTCGGATGCGTACTTCAATGCATTTTCCATGAGATTAGCGATCATCTGCTGAAGCAAAATCGGCTGACCGAACACCATAGCTGATGACGAACCGGTCATTGTAAGTTCTAATCCTGCATCTTCTGCAGCTGGTCGGTAAAGCTCAACGATCCGCTCAACCAATGCCACCACATCTACATTTTCAAATTGGGACTTGGATTGTATGCCAGCGTTGGTCGCAGCAATTTCAAGCACGGTGTCAAACAGTGCCACCGTATTTGTTACCTCATGGTCCAGCTTTTCCAAATGCTTTGAAAATGTGCCGGTGGGTCCGTCTCGGTTCTCTAAGGACAGCTTGGAAACGATACTGTTGATGCGGTTGAGCGGCGTACGCAGCTCGTGGGCAATCTGCTCTGCCAGCGCTCGCATCCGCGCATTATTGGTCGATATAGCATCGAGCATATCATCGACATTATTGGACAGCGCATCAAACTCATCGGACAGCGACGGTGAAGCAACCCGTGCCTGTATGTTTCCGCTAACCACCGAAGACGCGACCGCGTTTAAGGCGTCGAGTTTTCTAACGAGTGTGCGGGACAGCAAAGAGCCTGCAATGGCACTGAGAAAGCCGCAGGCAGCCACGGCGATCACCGACAGCCAGATCTGTGTCGCAATGAAGTTGTGTACTGGCTTAAGCGAGCGTCCCACCAGAAGTGGGAATCCGCCGCGAAAATCAAACGCGGTCACGCGATACGGTTCGCCTTCAATTTCAAAATTCTGAAGCTCGGTCGGCGTACCCAGTCCTATCGGCCAGTCTGAAAGATTGCCGCCGAGTTTAGATCCGTCACGGTTCATGAGCAGGAAAACGGCGTCTTCGTTCGCGAACGACGCATTTGAGACCCGACGTTCCATCCCCTCGCGCACACCGATCAGCCGCCGTTGTTCGTAAAGGTCTTCAAAACCGACTATGTCAGCATTTACTGACGCATTGATTTGCTGATTGAGGCCCGTCCATGTGCTGAAAACAAGGCCGGCGCAAACCAGAAACGAAAGAGCACAGCCGAGCCCAGCAACC
>JBCDLI010000038.1:0-25251 GCA_038745535.1 Pseudomonadota bacterium
AGCCATGACACGGGAGGTTCGCCGAGCTTTTCGATCGCCAGTTGAATAAGGCGTTTTGTGATGGCGTCGCTGATGCTCGTCATCAAGCGGAGTATCTGATGGCCTTCTGCGCCGGATCCAACGAGCTCAGCGAGCATAAGAGGCTTGCGCGCGACGATTGAGGCCAGCCCGTCGAAGTTCGTCTGCTTTGAGATGTTGTTGATGAGAAAAATGAGAGAGTTCGAGTTTCGCCGTACCAGATCGGTCTGAGTAACAATGCCGACCAACTTGCCCTGCTTGTTGGTGACTGGCAGGTGTGCGATGCGATTCTCTGTCATGGCAATAATAGCGCGCATGACCGTGTCTTCGGCGCGGCACGTCGTGAGTGACGTCGTCATCACGTGCTCAATGGGAACCTTAGCGCTCACAGCCCCAACGATGACGTTCTTCACGAGATCGCCAGACGTTAAAATGCCTTTCAAGATTGCGTCCTCATCGGTCACAAGCATGCAGGACACGTTGCGGGCAGCCATTAATTCAGCGCAGTCTCGGATCGAGGTTCCCAAGTGCACTTTGATCGGCGTGCGCGTCATGACATCGCCAACAGTTACTGCGGAAGTGGGCGTGATTGCCTGCTGACCATGTTGGCTTCCAGACGGTCTAAGGGTCCGCGAGAAAAATGACGCGAAGACGGGATTGGACGCCATGAGCTTCCGGTAAGCGTCGGCATTAATGATCACGAAGGACGAGTTTTCTTTGGCAACGACACGCATGATTGCTCCGCTGCCTCTCAGAAGCGACCGATGACCGAAAACGTCTCCCGCATACATATGCTGGAGCACTTCATCTTCTGGCGATTTCAGCTCCATGTTTCCGGAGGTGAGGACGTAAAGCCCGTCAACGTCGTCCCCGATTTCCAGAAGTACCGTGCCCGGTTGCGCATTATGGGACGATGAGTGTTTGAGCAGGTACTCAAAATCATCCGGCTCAAGCGACCGGAATGGTGCGCGTCCTACGGCAAATTCTGCGAAGGACTTCATCGATTCAGACATTAGGCAGTCTCATGCTTCCGCTACCTTAGAGAGTAAAGACTGCGACCAAACGTCAAAAGGCCCCGCCGGTTGAAAGCGGGGCCTTTCTTTATTGTGCAGCGCCACAGAGTTGTGCGGCACTATTGTTTTAATCAGTGATCGACAGCTGCACCGGCACCACGTGGGATACGGACGCTCTCGACCAGATCCTGAATGTGCTGCGGTGTTGGCGCTGTCACTTTCGACACGATGTATGCTGTCGCGAAGTTCAACATTGCACCGACTGCACCGAACGAAGTGGACTTGATCGTCAGAAGAAGCGGATCAGAGTCAGAGAACGAGTTGGTGCCAGGGATGAAGAACCAACCCTTGTGCAGGAAGATGTAGATCAGCGTTACAGTCAGACCGACTAGCATGCCTGCAACTGCACCGGTGTTGTTGATGCGCTTGAAGAAGATGCCCATCATCAGTGCCGGGAAGATTGACGCCGCAGCCAGACCGAAGGCCAACGCCACCGTTTGTGCAGCAAAGCCTGGTGGGTTGAGACCCAGATAGACCGCTACTGCAATCGCTGCTGCCATCGAAATCCTCGCTGTTAACAGCTCCGACTTCTCAGACATGTTTGGCGTCAACTGTCCTTTGAACAGATCGTGCGATACCGCCGATGAGATGGCCAAGAGCAGACCAGCAGCCGTTGACAGAGCAGCCGCGAGACCACCTGCCGCTACCAGGGCGATAACCCATCCCGGAAGCTGTGCAATCTCAGGGTTTGCCAGCACGAGGATATCGCGGTTCACGACGAGCTCAGAACCCTGCCAGCCGCGTTCAGCAGCAGTTGCAGCAAAGGCTTCGCTTCCCTCGTTGTACCACTGGATACGACCATCGCCGTTCTTGTCTTCAAACTTGAGAAGACCGGTCTTTTCCCATGTTCCCATCCACTCTGGACGCTCATCATAGAGGACCGCTTCAGCTTGGGTGCCGTTTGGATAAACCGTGTCGATGAGGTTCAAGCGCGCCATGGCACCAACAGCAGGAGCTGTGAGGTACAAAAGTGCGATGAAGACCAGTGTCCAGCCTGCAGACCAGCGTGCATCAGCCACTGTTGGAACAGTGAAGAAGCGCATGATCACGTGTGGAAGACCCGCTGTACCGATCATAAGCGACAGCGTGAACAGAACCATGTTCAGCGTGTTGCCGTGGTGGCCGGTGTAGCTGTTAAAGCCCAGTTCGGTGACCAATGAATCCAGCTTCTGCAGGAGCGGCTCACCAGATGCTGAGTGCTCGCCGAAGAGGCCAAGACCCGGAATTGGGTTGCCGGTCAGTTGGAGCGAGATGAACACGGCAGGAATGGTGTAAGCGGTGATCAGCACCACATACTGCGCTACCTGGGTGTATGTAACGCCCTTCATGCCGCCAAACACTGCGTAGGCAAACACAACGCCAGCGCCGATGAAGAGGCCGGTTGTTGCGTCAACTTCGAGGAAGCGACCGAACGCAATACCAACACCCTGCATCTGACCGATAACATAGGTGATCGAAGCCACGAGCAAGCAGATAACAGCCACGAGACGAGCTGTCGGGCTGTAGAAACGATCGCCGATGAACTCAGAAACAGTGAACTTGCCAAACTTACGAAGGTAAGGAGCGAGCAGAAGTGCGAGAAGCACGTAACCGCCGGTCCAACCCATAAGGAAGGTAGAGTTATCGTAGCCGGTGAAAGCAATTAGGCCGGCCATCGAGATGAACGATGCTGCTGACATCCAGTCAGCGGCTGTCGCCATGCCGTTGGTAACAGGGTGAACGCCGCGACCCGCAGCGTAGAACTCAGAAGTCGATCCGGCACGAGCCCAGATCGCGATGCCGATATAGAGTGCAAAAGACGCACCAATAAACAGCCAGTTTAAGACAAATTGATCCATGATGCTGTCTCTTACTCCTCTACACCGTGTTCACGGTCGAGCGCGTTCATGCGCCACGCGTAGAAGAAAATAAGGCCCAAGAAGACAAGGATTGAACCTTGTTGGGCAAACCAGAAACCAAGATCCGTACCGCCGACGGAGATGCCTGAAAGCAATGGCCGAAGCAAAATTCCGAAACCGAAAGAAACCACTGCCCAAATAGCAAGTGATCCGTAAATCAGCCCCAGATTTGCTTTCCAATAGCTTTCTGCGGTTTTGTTGTTGGTGCTCATAAAGCAACCTCCCCAGAGAGTTACGTAGAGGCATTTGAGAGGCGCACAAACATGCTGGTACGGCATTTCATCCGTCGCCAGACCAAAAGTGCACTTTCCCTATCTCCTCCACTTGAAACCGGTCCCTCCTCAGGAGCCGGTGCAAATGTCCCACTCCAGGGAAATTGGTCCCGTGAGCAGTTGCGAAGAGTGAAGGGCAAAAGTAAGTGAGTCTCAACACTACTTAGTGCTAAGGGTTCTTTTACTATTCGGTTCTGATCCCCAAAGCGCGGTAATGAATTGCTGTAACGCGTTATAATTCCAGGCATTTTCAATGGTATTTTCGCTACGCGCTCAAACCGGGAGCTTTCGGCCCGTAAAGCGCACGCAAGTAGCGTACAATTAGGCGTAATAGAAGCGTGTTTTGATACACTGCATTTTTCTAAGCACGCCAGCGGCTGCGTTGGTTTTCAAAATGTTAGCGCCTGTTCAAAAAGAAAAGGCCGGACCATACGGAGTGGTATGGCCCGGCAATGGACGGGTGAAGGCGAGAGGATTGGAGGAGCCTGTCGGGTACCCGTCTATCTCTAAAGTCTTAAACCAAACTAAAATAATCAGGTTTAATGAGCGCTTCCTAGTTCTGATCGGAATTGGTTGTCAATAATTATTTGACAGCATTTGTCCGTTTTTTTCATGTTTAACTTGGAATCATTCCAAACTAGCGCTATTAGAGCCTAATGAAGCTCACCAAACAGACAGACTACGCCTTCCGCATCCTGATGTTTTGCGCTGCAGGCGGTAGCCGCTTAAGCCGCGTCGCTGATATTGCGAAAGCATATGGTGCGTCGGAAGCGTTTTTGTTCAAAATCCTCCAGCGGCTTGTGGAAGGCGGCACCGTTGAGACCGTGCGCGGTCGCTCCGGTGGTATTCGGCTTGCCAAACCTGCTGCGTCCATAACACTTGCCGACGTCGTGCGTTTGACCGAGGATAACCTGTCCGTCGCAGACTGTGATGATAATCCCGAAAGCGATTGCCCGCTTTTAGAGAATTGTCGTCTGACGTCTGCGTTGATCGAAGCGAAACGCGCGTTCTTTGCCGTTTTGGAACGGTATACAATTGATGATCTTGCAAAGCCGAGCGCTGCGGTTGTGAACCTTCTCACACAGCTGGAAGTGGAAACGGCCAAGGCAGCGCCCTCAACAGGCACTTAATTGCAGATTTCCCGTTGAAACAGACTTGCTGCCAATGCCCTGACCGCTAAACGTCAGGATATTGGGAGGAATAAAATGTCTGGATTTGTGCTCGCCATCGACCAAGGCACGACGTCTTCGCGCGCGATCGTGTTTGATGACCAACAACACATAGTTGGAACTTCGCAAAAAGAATTTACGCAACATTTTCCCAAGTCGGGCTGGGTTGAGCACGATCTCGATGAAATTTGGCAGACGGTGGTTGAGACCTGTCGTGGTGCAATTTCAGATGCGGGAATTTCAGTGGCCGATATCGCTGCGATTGGCATTACCAACCAACGTGAAACGGTCGCTGTCTGGGATAAGGTGACAGGAGAACCCGCCGCAAAGGCAATTGTCTGGCAGGACCGGCGAACGTCTTCGTATTGTTCTGATCTGAAGGCTGCAGGCCATGAGGAGATGTTCACGCAGAAAACCGGTTTGCTGCTCGATCCATATTTTTCAGGCACAAAACTAGCGTGGCTGCTAAAAAACATAGACGGTTTGCGCGCGCGGGCTGATACCGGCGGTGTTATTTTCGGCACGATCGACAGTTTTCTAATTTGGCGACTGACCGGCGGTAAGCGGCATGTCACCGACGCAACCAATGCGTCTCGCACTTTGATGTACAACATCCACGAAAACGAGTGGGACGACGAGCTTCTCAAAATCTTGGAGATACCGAGAGAGATGCTCCCCGACGTGCTCGATTGCGCCGCAGATTTTGGCGTCACAGATGCTGAGCATTTGGGCGCGGAGATACCGATCTTGGGCGTTGCGGGGGATCAACAAGCCGCCACCATTGGTCAGGCCTGTTTTGAACCCGGTATGTTCAAGAGCACTTACGGCACTGGTTGCTTTGCTTTGCTCAATACGGGGCCGGACGCGGTGCGTTCTCAGAACCGTCTTCTTACAACGATTGCCTATCGGTTAAACGGCGAAACGACATACGCGCTAGAAGGCTCGATCTTTGTCGCTGGCGCGGCGGTGCAGTGGCTTCGTGACGGGTTGAAAATTATTGAGCACGCGTCTGCGTCCGGTGAGCTGGCGTCAAATGCCGACCCGGAGCAGGACGTGTATCTGGTACCGGCCTTCGTAGGCCTTGGTGCTCCCTATTGGGATGCAGACGCGCGGGGCGCGCTGCTCGGGCTCACGCGCGCAACAGGACCGGCGGAGGTCGCGAAGGCGACGCTGGAAGCGGTTTGTTATCAGACGCGCGATCTGTTCGAAGCGATGCAAAGCGATTGGCAATCGGCCGACGCTTCTGTTGACACCACCCTTCGCGTTGACGGCGGAATGGTTGCTTCCGATTGGACGATGCAGTTTTTGGCAGACATTTTGGACGCGCCCGTTGATCGCCCGACCGTATTGGAGACAACGGCTCTTGGTGCAGCGTGGTTGGCTGGTTCGCGCGCTGGTGTATGGCCAGACGCAGAAGGCTTTGCGAAGACATGGAAGCGCGAAAGCCGCTTTGAGCCGAAAATTGTAAGAGAAGACCGTGACCGCAAATATGCAGGCTGGAAAGATGCGGTCGCCAGAACGATGTCGACGCGGTAGTGCTTCAAAGCATGATTTCACGAGACAATTCTTCGTGACGCTATCAGCGCAGCGTTGAGTTCAGGCGTTTGAATACCCATAGAGGTGATCATGAGCACTAATATCACCAAAACACCGGTCACCGTTCTCACAGGCTATCTAGGTGCCGGTAAAACCACGCTACTAAACCGGATTTTGACTGAAAACCACGGCAAGAAGTATGCCGTGATCGTCAATGAGTTCGGTGAGATTGGCATCGACAACGATCTGGTCGTCGACACGGACGAAGAGATCTTTGAAATGAACAATGGGTGTATTTGCTGCACCGTGCGTGGTGATCTTATCCGTATTCTTGGCGGGCTGATGAAACGGGCAGGGCAGTTTGATGGCATACTCGTTGAGACGACGGGGCTAGCGGATCCCGCTCCCGTGGCTCAGACATTTTTTGTCGATGAAGAGATCGCAGCGAAAACCGCGTTGGACGCGATTGTAACTGTCGTCGACGCCAAGCATCTCCTGGATGAGATAGATCGCGCACCCGAGGCACAGGAGCAGATCGCACTTGCCGACACGGTTTTGCTGAACAAGGTTGATCTCGTTGATGAACATGGTTTGGAACGCGTCGAAGCGCGTATACGCAAGATCAATCCGACGACACACATCATGCGAACGGAACGCGGTGCGGTCGACTTGAACAAGGTTCTCGGCCAGTCAGCGTTTGCACTTGACCGTATTCTCGAAACTGCGCCTGATTTCTTGGGCGATCAGACACAGGATCACGACCATTCTGACCATGAATGTGGTGATCATTGCGGTGACGATTGCGGCCACGACCATTCGCACGGGCACTCCCATGAGAAGCCGATGCACGATGAGCATGTCAGCAGCTTTTCCCTTTCGTCCGGATCGCCAATGGATCAGGAAAAGTTCTTCGCTTGGGTGCAAAAAATCACGCAGGAGCACGGCGTGGATCTTCTGCGTATGAAGGGCATCATTGCGTTTCCCGGCGACAATCAACGATATGTCACTCAGGCTGTGCACATGATGCTTGAGGGTGATTCCAGTCGGGATTGGAAAGACGGCGAAGAGCGCACAAGCCGCATGGTCTTTATCGGGCGCGACTTGCCGAGGGATGTCATCGAAGATGGCTTTCGCGCCTGCATAGCAGCCTGATCACGTGGTGCTTGCCCATAAGACACTGGAGCTAGGCGCACCTGCGACCGGATGCGGGTTCAGCGGCCTAAATTTTGTGGCGTCGGCTGGAGACGGCAGGCTACATTTCCTCGCAGCAGACGGCGAGCAGTCACATGTGCAGGTTCATGACGGCGCTATTCTTGCACTAGCGACCGACGAACGGACAAACACAGTCTTCAGCGCCGGCGACGACGGACGAGTTGTAAAATTAGGCGATGAGGGCGACCCTGAGACCATCCACGATGGCCGAAAGTGGGTGGATAGTATCGCTCTCAGCCAGCGCGGCGATGTTGCTTGGAGTGCCGGCAAGGCGATTTTTCTGCTGCGGAAGGGAAGTGTCGATCCTGTGCAGATTGCTGCGCCTTCATCGGTTGCTAATCTGGCATTTTCCCATGATGGAAAACTGCTCGGCGCGGCGGTCTACGGGGGAGCGCTGATTATCAGTGTTTCTGGCTCCGCCGACCCGAGAATGCTGGAGTGGCAAGGGTCGCACAAAAGCATTGGTTTCTCCGTTGACGGACGCTTTTGTGTGACCTCAATGCTGGAAAATGCTCTGCACGTCTGGCGGCTGGATAAGCCCGAAGACCACCACGGGAAAATGGGCGGTTATCATTCGCGGCCTTCCTCATTTGCGTGGACGGCTGACGGTAGGTTCATGGCAACTGCGGGAGCGGACGTTCTCGTGCTTTGGCCCTTCACAGGCGCCAAAGGGCCATTGGGCGCGCCGGCCGCTGTGTTCCAAAACACAGCCAAACCGGAAGTCATATGCTCGGTCGCGTCACGCCCACAAAGCCAACACATCGCTCTTGGCTACAAAGATGGCTCCCTCTTCATCTTTGACCGCAAACGACAGAACTTCACACCAATCGTAGAACCGGGTGAGGCGGGGCCAGTGGCAAAAATCGCCTTCAATCAAAAAGGCAATTTGCTTGGATTTATCCGCGAGGATGGCGAAGCCGGAGTTATCGACGTAAGGGCGCTTTAGTCGAGGGCTGCATCGGACAAGAGGTCTGTTTTCGGCATCAATGACAACAATTCCTGGGTGTAGGCATGCTGTGGCTTGGAGAACAGAGCTTCGGTATCGGCAACCTCTACAAGCTTACCATTTCGCAGGACGCCGATGCGGTCACACATCTGGCGCACCACGGGCAGATCGTGGCTGATGAACAGCATGGTCAGGCCAAGATGGTCTTGTAGATCTTTCAAGATGTTCAAAATTTGCGCTTGAATCGAGACGTCCAGCGCGCTCGTTGGCTCGTCGCAAATCAGAAAACGCGGTTGTGTTGCGAGCGCTCGTGCAATGGCGATCCGTTGCCTTTGGCCGCCGGAAAATTGATGCGGGAACTTTGATCCGGCGTCGGCGCCAATGCCCACTTTTTCTAGCAGGTCTTCAACGCGCCCTTTGATTTCGGATTTGGGGATCGCGCCAAGGTGAAGCGCGGGCTCAGCTACAATATCGGCAACGCGATGGCGCGGATTAAGCGATGAGAACGGGTCTTGAAAGATCATCTGGATCTGGCGGCGATAGGTACTGTCCGCGCTTTCTGAAATCGACTTCCCATTAAACAGTATTTCGCCGCCGTCAGTTTGGTAGAGCTTCGCGATCATGCGGGCGATTGTTGATTTGCCGGAGCCGCTCTCACCCACCAGACCGAAGACTTCTCCTTGCCGTATTTCAAAACTGACATCGTCAACCGCGGTGAAATACCTTCGGTTCCACGGCAGAATAGCCGCATTTGACGAGAAGTGCTTTGTGATGCCTCGCACTTCCAAGAGGGGTGCCTCAGATGTTTCTGATTTTGGCCAGTTGCTCGCAAGATCATCAATATCAAAACGCGTTGCGCGACCACCGTACGATATTTGCGGGAAGCGATGGACCTTACGGTTTGGCCGCGGCACCGCCGCGATGAGGCTTTTGGTATATTCGTGGCGCGGCGAGCCTAGCACTTGCGCTGTCGGCCCGGTTTCCACCACTTCGCCGGCATACATCACCGTAACAACGTCGGTCGTTTCAGCAATGACCCCCATGTCGTGCGTGATGAGGATGATACCGACGCCACCCTCTTCGGCGAGCGCTTTGATGAGGTCCAGAATTTGCGCTTGGATGGAAACGTCCAGCGCAGTCGTTGGCTCATCGGCAATGATCACTTCAGGCTCAGATGAAAGAGCGAGAGCGATGACCACACGCTGACGCATGCCGCCGGAAAACTGGTGCGGATATTGGTCAATCCGCGTTCGCGGATCTTGAATTCCGACGCGATCTAAAAGCGCGATGGCTTTGTCGCGCGCCTCTGATGGCGACAGGCGCAGATGGGCTGTGATCGTTTCGACCAGCTGATCACCGATGGTAAAGAGCGGGTTGAGCGAGGTGAGGGGATCTTGAAAGATCATCGAGATGCGCTTGCCGCGGATGGCGCGCATGGCGGCCTCATCGCTGCCCGAGATGGTGGTGTCTTTCAGTGCGACGGTGCCGTCTGTGATGTGGCCCGCGCCTTGGAGCAATCCCATTATTGCCGCGCCGATTGTGGATTTTCCCGCACCGCTTTCACCGACAAGGCCGTGAATTTGGCCTGGTTCCACCGTGAGCACCGCATCTTTCACCGCAGTGAATGGCCCGTGCCGCGTGGGAAATTGGACCGTGAGATTTTCAATCGCGAGAAGTGTCATGGGGCTACTGCAGCCTCGGGTTCAACGCATCGCGGAGCCAGTCACCGAGCAGGTTTACCGATAGGGCGAGCGCCAGAAGTGTGGCGGCAGGGAAAAACAGTATCCACCATTCTCCGGAGAACAGAAATCCCTGCCCAATGCGGATGAGCGTGCCGAGCGAGGGCTGCGTGGGTGGTGCGCCAACGCCCAAGAACGAAAGCGTCGCCTCGGTTATAATCGCGAGCGCCAGCGAAATTGTGGCGATAACCAACACGGGAGAAAGCGTGTTTGGCAGGATATGCCGCGCCATGATCGAAAATGGTGACCGCCCGATCAAACGAGCTGCCTGCACATATTCCTTGCTCTTTTCGACGAGCGTTGCGCCTCGCACAACACGGGCAAATTGCACCCAATCGGACAAGCCGATGGCGATGATCAGCACCCAAATTGCGATCTCATCGCGCATGGATGGTGGCGTAATGCCTTTTGCGATTCCGAAAATTAAAAGCGCAACAAGGATTGCGGGAAACGTAAGCTGGATGTCGGCAATGCGCATGATGATTGTATCTGTGCGTCCGCCGACATAGCCCGAAATCAGCCCAAGCGTTATGCCGATTGTCATGGCAAGCAGAACCGCAGCAAAGCCGACAAAGAGCGAAATTCGCATGCCGTAGAGGATCGTGGCGTAGACATCACGGCCCTGATCATCGGCGCCAAACATGAAAGTGTCGCCGGTAAATTGGTTCGGCTGCATTGGCGCAGAAAAGCCGTTCATCAGGTTGAGCGTTGCCGGGTCAAATGGATTTTGACTGGTGACCAGCGGTGCAAATACGGCCCCACCGACAAGGAGAGCTGTAACCAAAAACGCGATGATCGCGACCGGCGAGCGCTTGAAGCTGTAGAAGAGGTCGGAGCTTAAAAACGCGGACACGGCGCTCATTCAGTTCGCCCCGCTCGATGCGTCTGACTTTAGCCGCGGATCGACGATGTAGTACAGCACGTCGACGATCAGGTTGATCGCGACAAACAGGACCGAGATCAGCATCAAATACGTGGCCATGACGGGAATATCGACGAATTGGATGGCGTTGATGAAGGTCAATCCGACACCCGGCCATTGGAATACCGTCTCTGTGATGATCGCGAAGGCGATGATCGACCCAAGCTGAAGCCCTGTGATCGTGATAACTGGGACGAGCGTATTTTTGAGCGCGTGGCGGAAATGGATCGCACGCTGGCTGAGGCCACGAGCGCGAGCGAACTTGACGTAGTCAGAACGCAAAACCTCCAGCATCTCTGATCGGACCAGGCGCATGATCAGCGTCATTTGGTAAAGACCAAGCGTTATGGAGGGCAGGATCAGTGCTTTGAGCCCTGATGCGGTCAAAAACCCAGTGCTCCACCATCCGATTTGCACCGTTTCGCCTCGACCGAAGCTCGGCAGCCAACCAAGTTCGACGGCAAAGACGTAGATGAGCAAGATGCCGATCAGGAATGTCGGCAGCGATACGCCAACGAGCGAGAGCGTCATAATCGCGCTGGATATCCAGCCTTCCCGATTAATGGCGGTGTAGACACCCAGCGAAATTCCCAAAATAATCGCGAATAGGCCGGACACGAATGCGAGTTCAAGCGTCGCCGGTGCGCGTTCAATGATGATGTCAGCGACAGGACGGCCCTGTCTGAACGAGACGCCGAAATTGCCGTCGACAACAATGCCCTTGATGAAATTGAAGTATTGAACCGGAAAGGCGTCGTTTAAGCCCAGTTGATCGCGGACCCGCTCAATATCGGCTACCGTGCGCTCCTGACCGAGCAGATTTTCGACCGGGTCACCGACAAACCGGAAAAGCGAAAACGCAACTAGCCCGACGGTCAACAGGACGATGACCGACTGTAAAATCCGGCGCAGGACAAACGAAATCATGGGCGGGTCTAGCTTAAAAAGAAGCGCAGGCGGGACCGCCTGCGCAAAGTCTGAGGTCTCAACGGGTCAGTTAAACGTCATAAACTTGAAGTGGGGCTGATCTTCCGGCTGCACGGGGAAGCCAATTTTCTCCGCCATGCCCCAGTTCAGGACTTGGTTATGGACAGGAAGGTAGACTTGCTCCTCTTGGATCACCTCCCAAATTGACGCGATCGTTTCGTTGCGCTTTTCGATGTCCACTTCAGAGCCAAGCGATTGGATCATCTCATCGACGTCGGTATTGGCGAAACGCGCGGCGTTCCATGAACCGCGGTCGTCGGTTGTGGAGTGCACGAGGAAATTGAACACATATTCACTGTCGAACGTCGGAACGCCCCAGCCAAGCAGGTAGAAGTCAGTTTCTTTTCCTGAAATGAGCGGGAAATGGTTTGCCTTCGTCTGCGCAACCAAATTGGTCTGGATACCGATACGCCCCATCATGCCGACCATCGCCTGACAAATGGCTTCGTCGTTGATGTAGCGGTCGTTAGGGCAATGAAGGGTGATCTCAAAACCATCGCCGTATCCGGCTTCCTGCATGAGAGCCATGGCAGCTTCGGTATCGGCTGCGGGATACGCGTCCAGCTCTTCGTTCCAGCCGTTTACGAAGGGCGGAATGATAACATTGGTCGGGGCTGACTGGCCACGCATCACGACCTGTTGGATTGCGTCGCGGTCAATCGCCAGGTTCATTGCCCGCCGAACGCGCACATCAGCAAACGGGTTCGCACCGTCAACATTGTCGTTCTCAAGATCGTCGTCACCGGAATTGAGGCCAAAGAAGATCGTGCGGTTCTGCGGTGCGTTTTGCACCTTCAGGCCGTCAGCGTCTGCAACACGCTGCAAATCCTGGACGGGGACGTCTTGGATCATGTCCACTTCGCCGGAGAGAAGCGCTGCCACACGGGTCGCGGCGTTCTGGATTGGCGTGTAGACGATTTCGGTAATTTCCATCGGGAAAGTGCCGATGCCCCAGTAGTCGTCATTGCGTTGCAGCACCGTGCGGACATCAGGCTCGCGGCTGATCAGCTTGAAGGGGCCAGTGCCGTTTGCGTTGCGCACAGCATAGGTTTCTTCGGATGTGTCAAACTCGGCTGGAACAACGACATCATTTTCCTCAGACCATCCCTTATCCATCATAAACAGATTGGTGAGGTTGTTTGGCAGAATGGGATTTGGTCCCTCGGTTTCCATCTCAACAGTGAAATCATCAACCGCACGGACATCGGTGATGCTAACGAGAAGCTCTTTCATGTCAGAGCTTTCCTGCTTCGCGCGATTGATTGAAAAGACAACGTCCTCAGCGGTGAAATCTTGACCTTCGTGGAACTTCACGCCTTCGCGCAATTTAAACACCCAGACGTTGGGATTGTCAGGTGATACCGACCACTCAGTCGCGAGTGCGGGAATGGGCTTTGCTTCCATATCCGGCGAAATTAGCGGCTCGTAGATCTGCTGGGAAAGCGCGTGCGTTGGACCCTCATTTTGCGAGTGGGGATCAAGAGTAAGTGAATCGCCGGCTCTTGCCCATCGAAGTGTCTCGGCAGATGCAATGGTGGTAAACCCGCCAAGGGTGACAGCTGCTGCTGTGGCGAGCAAAGTTGTCTTTTTGATCATAAATTTCTCCCTGATTATTCAACGGCGCTGTCGCCATTCGTCGTAGAGCTAACTACGATTAGATGAGAGATGCGAGAGAAAATTTCGGGCGCGTATTGTGCAAAAATTGGTCGGAAAAGCCCGCTTTTGTGTTGACCTAAGGGCATATTGAAGGGCTAGCGGAACGGCATGCTCATTGAACCGTTCGATGCTCGGTGGCGTAACGAAAGGTAACCTGCGATGAATGGACAGCGAGCATGTCGAACCTATTGATTATTGTTTTACTCGTTATTGCGACCGCAAGCAGTGGCGGCTTCTTCAAGCCTGATGAGTGGTACTTCAATCTCGATAAGCCGTCGTGGACGCCGCCACCATGGGCGTTTCCAGTGGTCTGGACAGTGCTTTATGTGGCTATTGCAGCAGCGGCTTATATCGTCATCCAATCGGAAGGGTGGGGGTGGTTGGCAGCACTTTGGGTCGTGCACCTCGGTCTCAACGCTGCCTGGTCGGGCTTCTTTTTCGGCATGAGACGTATGGATATTGCTTTTGTCGATGTCTGCTTTCTTTGGACATCAATCGCGGTTTTGATTGTCCTGTTCGCGCAAGTGTCACTGTTGGCGAGCCTTCTTATGGTGCCGTATCTGATTTGGGTGACGACAGCTGCCGCGCTCAATTGGCAGGTTTGGTCGATGAACCCGGACGCTACCAGCCGGGCTTAGCGTGTTTTAAGTTCACCGATGTGGGTGAGGAAACTCGCTGATAAAAAGGCGACAATCAGAACCGGTGGGCCGTCTATAAGAGCAGTGCGTAGTGCCAGCATGAGAAGCACACCCGACCCAGCATTGAACAAGATGTAAGCGCGTGTACGGCGCGACTTGGCAGACCGCAGGAACCACAGCGCCTCAAGTACGAGGGCGACTATCGCGATCTCGGCAATGGTGCCACTTGAAACGAGCTTTAAAACCCAACCCAGTATTTCCATAGTCGCAACTGCCGATCACGCGGCTTTTTTCATGCCTAGCAATTGCTGAATATCTTTTATCAGCACGCGGAGATGGGCCATAGGCTCGCGCTTGACCAGCCGCTTGTTCAAATAGCTTTCCCACGTCAATCGTTGCACATCGGGATCGGCGCACATGGACACAAATTGTACGCGCCGCTTGTCGCTTTTGTACCAGATCGCCTGCAGTAGACCCAGAATGAAGAACACGCGCCCGTGTTCCTTCATAAACTTTTTTCGTGCTGTCGCGAGCGCTTTTGCTCTGCCGGTTTCCAGTGCTTCACATGCAGCTTGTCCACATAACTCACCTGTCAGCATGGCGTAGTAGATGCCTTCGCCAGACGAGGGCGCGACCACGCCCGCTGCGTCGCCGGCGAGGATGATATTTTTGCCATTGTCCCAGCGCTTCATGGGTTTGAGCGGTAGCGG
Organism: Pseudomonadota bacterium; assembly: GCA_038745535.1. Taxonomy (GTDB): domain Bacteria; phylum Pseudomonadota; class Alphaproteobacteria; order Rhizobiales; family Rhizobiaceae; genus JBCDLI01. Next base: position 14,777 of record JBCDLI010000038.1, read on the forward strand.
TGCGCCTTCTTCGCGAATTGTTTCGCACGTGTCCAAACCGGCTGCCGCGCGCAATTTCGCTGTCGCCTCGCGCATGTCATGACCTTTGACAGCGGTGCCGGTGCCAACGGAGGTGCAGGGGCCATGGGGGAAAACCCAGCCGTAGAAATCCGGTGAGATGTCGCCGTTGTAGATCACGTCGCAACGGTCTTCTTTGAAAAGGTCTTCGCTGATGTTTTCGGGCGTTTTCACGATCTCATGGTAGGCGAATACGTAGGGTGGCTTTTCGCTCGGCGCGAACGTCATACGGCGCACAGCAGAGTTTGCGCCATCTGCGCCAATGAGCATGCGCGTGTGGATTATGTGTTTTCCTGTGCCTTTGCCGGTAATGGTCAGGGTGATTGAAGCGTCGGCATTGTGCTGAATTTTGCTGAGTGACCCGGCGAGGTATTCCGCACCGCTGTCTTTTGCTCGCTCGCGCAACCACGGGTCGAACTCATCGCGATCGACCATGCCAACATAACCGATATCGCCGATCTCCATGGCGATCTTGTCGCCTTTCGGACCGATAATGCGGGCACTGTTGGCGCGGGCTTTGATTTGCGACGCGGGTATTGCGAAGTCGCGGATCGCGCGGGTCGGGATCGCTCCGCCGCATGGTTTGATCCGCCCTTCTTTGTCAACGAGCAGAACGTCTTCGCCTCTCTCGGCGAGATATTTTGCAGCTGTGGCTCCGGATGGGCCGCCGCCGATAACAACAAAGTCATAGGATTGAGCGGCGGTATCGATGTGCTCAGCGGTTTCGTCTGTCATGAGGGTTACTCCGCAGGTTGCAGGCCAACGCCTGACTGCTTGATTGCGTTGTTTGATGCGTCAGCTGAGGTGCCACCTGCGCTTTTGATCCCGATGGCAATCAGCGCAGAGATGATGAAGATGCCTGCTTCCAAACTGAAAACGGTTAGGAACGCGCTGATTTCGCTGCCGGTCGTATACCGGACGATGTCAAGTGCAACCGTGCCAGCAAAGCCGCCAATGCCGAATGCAATGGCTTGAGCTGCGCCCCAGACACCCATGCGGATGCCTTCGCGTCCGGTTTTATCGCGCCCGGCGAGTGCCATCATCGTGCCAATGGCGGCCACGGCAAAAATGCCGTTTGCAAAGCCGAGGAGGAAGATGTTCTGGCTCAAAGGCCAGTTCGGTGCGACCGTTGCACCGTAGGCCAGACCTATAAGTGCCGCAGCAGAGGCCACGCATCCCCAGACGGTGAACCACTTTAGGATAGACGGGAACCGCTTGCTGAGCACCGTGCCAAGAACGCCCACAACGGCCATACCCATGAGTACTCCGCCGTGTTGTGACCCCGATATGCGCGTTGTCTCTGCAGGCGTCATATCAAAGAGCAGGCCGCCAAATGGCTCAAGAATGAGATCCTGAGTCTGATAGGCAAGCATGGAGAAGAAGACGAAGACCGTGAAAATGCGTGCCTCACGGTCATTCCAAACGCTTCGCAGCGCTGTTTTGAAATCGCCGCTACGGTTTTTTTCAGCGTGATCGTTGAAAGAGCGATAATTTTTTTCCACGCCCCAAACCGCAAGGGTGGCAATGATCGTCGCGATTAGTCCAGATGTTGCCGTCACCATGATCAGCCGTTCGTGACTGTAAGGCTCAAGAAAACCTGAAGAGATGATTGCGGTGATAACGATGCCCGCGATCATCAGCATCCATGCGATTGTCGCTGCTGCCGGGCGTCGTTCCTGTGCGGTCTTGCTTGCGAGCATGGCGAGCAGTGAGGTGCCGGATGCCCCAATTCCGAAGCCAATCAATGTGAATGCTAATGCAGCTGCGGTAAGGCCGAGCCAAAAATTTGTTTCGAAGAGAAGCGTCGTGGAGGCTGCCCCGACGCCGCCAAGCGCCAGAAACGCAATGCCGCCGATAATATAGGCCGTGCGCCTGGCGCCGTTGTCCGATGCGTGACCCCATAGCGGGCGGCTCATCTGTACGGCGTAATGTAGTCCAACCAGCATGCCGTGAACGACAGCTGCTAAGGCCAGTTCAACGACCATCACACGGTTCAGCACCGAGGTCGTGAGCACAACAATTGAGCCAATAGATGCTTGCACGAGGCCAAGGCGGACGATGGCCAACCAACTGAGGCCTTTTTGAGCGCGGTCGGTGATTGCGGTCATTGCCTATGCTCCACCGATTAACGCTAAAGCGATTGCGGTGATCATCATGCCGGTGACGTAGAGCCCAACCCCAATCGCCGAATACCAGACCGCGTAGCGGATTGGGTGTGTTACAAGGCGCGTCATGCAGACGAGTTGAACTGTTAAGAGTGCGGCCACGAGAGACGCAGCCACAGGCGCATCGATTGTGAACAGAATTGCGATCACCGCTGCCTGTGACAATGCCATTGTCGCCGCAGCGATACGCGCAGCCGGGATTGGCCCGAGTTGGACGGGCAAAGATCTGATGCCAAGCTTTCGGTCGCCCTCGATGGCTTTGAAATCATTGAGTGTCATGATGCCGTGGGCGCCCAAACCGTACAGAAGCGCTACTGCCAGGAGCTCGTTGGTGGGCAGCACCTGCGTTGCGGCGGCAGCAGCGGTAATCCACGGCAAAGATTCATAGGCAAAGCCGCAAGTTGCGTTCCCGAGCCAGCCATTTTCTTTCAGGCGAAACGGCGGCATGGAATAAGCCCATGCAAACACGAGGCCAATAGCCGCGGCAGCGGTGACCACAGGACCCAGCACTAAGGCCACAAGCATCGAAATCGCCGATCCGCCTAATGCAATGTAAAGACCCCAGCGTCCCGGCATCCGGCCAGATGGGATTACGCGGTGCGGTTCGTTAATCGCATCCACCTCGCGATCGTACCAATCATTTATCGCTTGGCTTGTCCCGCAGACCAAAGGTCCCGCGAGTAGAATGCCGAGTAAAACGTATGGCCAGCGTTCGAGTGTAGCGCCACCAACCGAAATTGCCCCGCAGGCGAAAGCCCACATGGGCGGGAACCAAGTGATGGGTTTCAACAGCTCCAAAACCGCGCGCGGCTTTGGCAATTGACTCTCGCCGGACCCAATACTGATGGCATTAGAAGACATGCGGTAATGGTAAAGCCCAACCCGCATAGTGTCAATTAAGATTGACACTCGTGAATGTAAATTAATCAGTCAGCGCCGGTAAAGTCTTCAAGCCCGTGGCGTCGAAGTTTGATGTAGAGGCTCTGGCGTGAAAGCCCGAGCATGTCGGCAGCAGAAGCGCGATTGTTGTCGGTTTGTCGAAGAGCTGCTTCGATGCACATCTTTTCAATCACATCTGAGGCTTCGCGGATTAGATCTTTCAGCGGCACGCGCCCGACGAGTTCAGCGAAATCGGACGAGTCGCCGTTTGAACCAGGAGAGGGAACTGCGAGCGGCGTATCGCGACGCACCGAGTCGGTTACGAAAATGCCGATGCGTGTATCCTCGCCGTCACCGTAGCGCGACGCAGACACGAGTACGTTTTTTGTCTCTCCCAATTCATCGCGAATGACAGATGAAAACTGGCGAACCTGCCGTTCGTCCTTCAAGCGCGAGAGCAGCACCTGCATGTCAACCGTGGAAGCGCCGAGCCAATTGTTGATGTTCCGAGAAATCAGCGCGCTCTTGTTAAGGACGTGAACCAGATCAAGAAATTGATCATTCGCCTCGACGATATTGCCCTTTTGATCTGTGGTGACGAGTGCCTCAGGGAAGCTGTCCAATACGAGGTCAGGCGATATTCCGTTGTGTGCCGCGTGGGCATGGTCGCCAGTGTTGGCAATTGTCACGATCACATTTGTCGCGCCATTTTCGCGATAGGGTTCGATGGTAAGTTCGACCGCGTGATCGGTTTCATTGACATGCGTCTTGAGCGTTCGCAGCGCACCGGCATGACGTGCGTTGTTGATTGTGTTGATGATCGCTGCGCGATCACCACGCGTGAAACATGAGGTAACCGGATCGCCCGATAGTTTTCCCCGACGCACCCCGAGAGCCGATGTTGCTGCTAAATTGGCATCTATAATTGCTCCGCTTTCGCCATTGACGGCGAGAAGTGGATAACCAGACTTCTGGAAAATTGTACGATATCGACCCTCAGCTTCGCGGATTTTGCGATACTCGGTTTCCAGCTCAAACTGGGTCTGAACCAAGCGCTGTTGAACTTCGGCAAGCTTGCGATAGTCCTCGCCAATGGCAAGTTTCTGGGACAAGCCGTCAATGGCCACCAAGCGATAGGCAATTGGTAAGTCGTCGATACCTTCGCCGGCGTGGTTCACCTGCCGCTTTTTTGTGATCGGCTTTTGTTTACTTTCGTCGAGAAGTGCGTCGATCTTGTCCACACATTCGGGCGTGACGACTTCTGACAGCTGTCGGCCCAGCCAAGCTTCAACATTCCACGCATCGATAGAATGGTCTTGATAAGCAAAATCGATGATTGTTCCGTCGCTCTCAACAACGAGTGCAATGTCAGCACTCACTGACGCCATGAATGCTACTGCCACGCCGGGCAGGTCGGCAAATAGCGTGTTGGTTCGCTCAAACGACCGATGGATTCCATATTCCACGGTCCCGACCATTTCAGCGGATTGTCCCGCTGTGTGGGTCGGTGCCAGTTTTTGTGACGGGGTGCTTTGTGCTTGCCGCTTTACCGAGGACACGCGCTAAATCACCAGCTGTTTCAACGATTTCGTCGACACCAATTCTGACAAGCCACTTCCCCTTCGCTGCCGACGCCGACCCCCCTGCCAATACAATTGGCCGACCCAGCCTTGGTAATTCCTCCAGTGACCTGCTTAGGCGCGCGAGCGTGTCGGTGAGCGCATCCGTCGTCCATGACAGGCACACACAATCATAATGCCCGATTTGCGGAATGAAACTCAGTTCTTCGTGTTCTCGCGGCAAAAATAGCGTTGTTTCATAACCAAATTGTCGCAATTTGAGCTGCAATAGGGCTGCGGGGAATGCATGCTGCTCTCCGGGTACAGTCGATATCAGCACATTTTTGGCGTCAAATGGCAGTGGGTGAGTGGCCGCCGCCATATCGCAATAGGTTTGCAGTGCGGACTGAAGCCGGCCAATGGCGACGGTAATATCGAAGAAATTATAGTCGTCACATTCCCAATGCTTGCCGAGTGTAATCGCGGCTTCTTCAAACAGCCTGACCGGTCGGTCCATACTGTCATCGAAGCGCATCAGAAGCTGTATAAACTTGTCTGCGCTGAAGGAAATCGGGGACAGGAGCATGGTCATAAAGTCGACGGCAAAGGTGTCTGCTTCAACGTCCGATATGGCCTCATGGACAAATCGGGCTGAGGTTTCCTGAAGCACCACACTCACAATGGCTGATCGAAGTGCATTGCGCACTTCGTCATTGAACAGCAGGGAATCTGATCCAAACACGCTACCGGCAATTTTGTCGGACCCGTTCATGGAACCCAAGTCCTCGTAACTTGTCGTGTGAAGTATTTTTGCGTCAGGCCCGCTGTTACCGCGGCAGTGGCATTATGTAAACCACATTAAACGTCAATTAAAGTTGACACTTGTGTTCGCGCTATTTAGATTTCTCTCCATCGAAGGAGATAGCGGACCATGGGCTCTGTAAGCCAAGCGACCGGCTTCCAGCTTTACAATGAAGCACAGCGCAAACGTCGAGACGAGTCCGTCTGGACGTTGGTGCAAGGCGTGCTCGCTCCTGTTCAGTTTCTGATATTTATCGCGTCGGTGGCCTTGATCGTCCGCTATCTGGTCACGGGTGAAGGCATTGAAATCGCAAATATTTCCGTGATTTTGAAGACGCTTGTGCTGTACGCAATCATGATCACCGGCGCGATCTGGGAAAAGGTGGTTTTTGGCCGTTTCTTGTTCGCAGACGCCTTCTTTTGGGAGGACGTGTTTTCGATGGCGGTGCTCTTTTTGCACACGCTATACCTCTACGCAGTCTGGAGCGGTGGTTGGGCGCCTGAGTCTTTGATGGCGCTCGCGCTGGTCGCTTACGGCGTCTATCTCATCAATGCCGCACAATATTTGTGGAAATTCCGGTTGGCTCGCTTGGGGCAGCAGGCTCCGCTGTCAGCGGCTGGGGTCACTTCATGACGAGCCTTCTTCGTGACCGCGAGCGTCAGTTTGATGCGCCACCGGTTAATGCGTCCCCTGTTGATGCCGGTTGCTCAAAGCCGCCGCGAACTGAAATTCGCGAACGCGGCCAGCACGAGGTTTTTTGCGGACTGACATCTATCATCTGGATGCACCGCAAGATGCAGGATGCGTTCTTTCTGATTGTTGGCTCTCGCACCTGCGCGCATCTCATGCAGTCCGCTGCAGGCGTGATGATCTTTTCCGAGCCGCGCTTTGCCACCGCGATCATTGATGAACGCGATCTGGCTGGCATGGCGGACATGTATGAGGAACTAGATGGCGTGGTAGAGCGGCTCTTGTCGCGACGCCCCGACATCAAGATGCTCGTGCTGGTTGGTTCTTGCCCGTCGGAGGTTATAAAGCTGGATTTGCCGCGCGCGGCTGGCCGATTGAACCATATGCTCGAGGAGACACGCGTTGTCGCGTATTCCGGATCCGGCATTGAGACGACTTTTACCCAAGGCGAAGACAATTTTCTGACGGCGCTTTTAGAAGAGCAGCGCGGTCAGACGATTGAGACCGCTACGCCTCGCTTGGTGATCGCAGGCTGCATGGCAGATATTGTCGAAGATCAGTTTACGCGGATATTTAAAGCGCTCGGTCTGAGCGATGTTGCATTTTTGCCGTCGCGCTCAAGCGATACGATCCCACGCATTGGACCAAATACGGCCTTTCTACTCGCGCAGCCCTATCTGACCGAAACCGCCAAAATGCTGGAAAAGCTCGGCGCGACCCGCATTGCAGCGCCGTTTCCGCTTGGCGAACAGGGAACGACCGATTGGCTGCGGGCAGCAGTCAGGCATTTTGGTATCGACGAAGACAAGTTCGAAGCCGTGGTTCAGCCAGGCAGGGAGCGTGCGCAACGTGCGCTTGACCTGTATCGCCCGCAGCTTGCCGGCAAGCGCCTGTTCTTTTTTCCTGATTCTCAGATGGAGCCATCGCTTGCGCGGTTCATGGCCAATGAGATGGGTTGCGATGTGGTAGAGGTCGGCACGCCTTATCTCAATCGTCACTTCTCGGGTCCCGAGCTTGATCAACTTCCTGTGCATACGCACGTCGCTGAAGGGCAGGACGTCGAAAAGCAGCTCGACCGTTGCCGCGACGCACAGCCTGATCTGACCATCTGCGGCCTTGGTCTTGCAAATCCGCTGGAAGCGGAAGGCTTGATGACCAAGTGGTCCATCGAGTTCGCCTTCACACCGATCCATGGCTACGAACAGGCTGGGGATTTGGCCGAACTCTTTGCGCGTCCGGTCAATCGTCGCGACCGCCTCAAGGTGGAGGTCGCCTGACGATGGAACTCACTGTATGGACATATGAAGGCCCGCCGCACATCGGTGCGATGCGCATCGCTGCTTCAATGAAGCAGCTGCACTATGTGCTGCATGCGCCGCAGGGCGACACCTACGCTGATCTTCTATTCACGATGATTGCGCGGCAAAAAGAGCGTCCGCCAGTCACCTACACGACCTTTCAGGCTCGTGATCTTGGCAAGGATACGGCCGAGATTTTCAAAGATGCGTGCCGGGCGGCCGCCGAACGATTTCAACCTCAGGCGATGATTGTCGGTGCTTCATGCACTGCCGAGCTTATTCAAGATGATCCCGGCGGTCTCGCCAAGACGCTTGATCTGGGTATCCCCGTCGTGCCGCTGGAACTGCCGTCCTATCAAAAGAAAGAAAACTGGGGCGCGGCGGAAACGTTTTATCAGCTGGTTCGCGGTGTCTGCACCGGCGTTGAGAAAGCTGAGCGACCTGCCGGGTCGCGTCCATTGTGCAACATCTTGGGTCCAACTGCGCTTGGATTTCACAATCGTGATGATGTCACCGAAATCACGCGTCTCCTTGAGCGCATGGGCATCGACATCAATGTAATTGCCCCCCTTGGCGCTACTCCGATTGAGATGATGAGCATCCCAAACGCGGACTTCAATGTGGTGCTCTATCCGGAAATTGCCGGTGTCGCAGCGTCTTGGCTTCGGCGTAATTTTAAAATGCCGTCGACAAAGACAGTGCCCATTGGCGTGGGCGCAACCGAAGACTTCATTCGCGAAGTCGCCGAGCTCGCTGACATTGATGCGAGTGATCTTCTGGCCGAAAACAATGAGCGGCTAAGCTGGTACTCACGGTCGATTGATTCCAATTATTTAACGGGCAAGCGCGTCTTCATTTTTGGCGATGCCACACATGCGATCGCGACCGCGCGCATTGCTCGCGATGAGCTCGGGTTCGAGGTCTGTGGGCTTGGCACTTACAGCCGCGAGTTTGCACGCGATGTTCGCGCTGCTGCAACAGAATACGGCCTTGAAGCGCTGATCACCGACGATCACCTCGATGTTGAAGCAGCGATCATCGAAACCCAGCCAGAAATGGTGCTTGGCACGCAGATGGAACGTCACGCGGCCAAGCGTATGCGCACGCCCTGTGCTGTCATTTCATCGCCTATTCACGTGCAGGATTTCCCCGCGCGGTACTCGCCGTTCATGGGATTCGAAGGTGCCAATGTGATCTTCGACACGTTCGTCCATCCGCTGATGATGGGCCTTGAGGAGCATTTGCTCGGCATGTTCCGCGATGATTTCGAATTTAATGACGATGCGAAGGCTTCGCATCTCGCAGCGCTCGGTGGCGGTGAACAAGCGCCCGCTGAACGTGTGGAAGACGGACAGCAAGACGCTCCGCCGAATGCGGTCGCTTGGACCGATGACGCCGAAAGGGAACTGAAGAAAATCCCATTCTTTGTGCGCGGAAAAGCACGCCGAAACACCGAACTCTTCGCAGTTGAAAACAACTGCAACCCGATCACGGTGGAGACACTCTATGATGCAAAAGCCCATTTCGGCCGCTGAGGCCGACCGCGCTGCCGCATCAAAGGCGGCAACTCCGATCCGCGTGACGATTGTCACGCTTGATAGTCACATGGCCACCACGCTTGACCGTGCGCGCAACATCTTGGTTCGTGAACTGCCCGGCCTGCAAATCAGCCTGCATGCTGCAACCGAGATGGGCGCTGACGAGGAACGTCAGGAGGCCTGCAGGCGCGATATTGCGGACGCGGATATCATCATCGCGCACATGATTTTCATGGAAGATCAGGTCAACCTGATTAAGCCATGGGTCGAGGCGCGGCGTGGGAATTGCGATGCCGTCGTCGGGTGCTTGGCTGCCGCTGACATCGTGAAGCTCACGAAGCTTGGCGACTTCAACATGTCGAACCCGACGGGCGGCGCGCTCGGTTTTTTGAAGCGGTTGCGCGGCAAAAGCAGTGGCGGCTCCCACGGCGGTCGCCATCAAATGCGGCTTCTGCGTCAATTGCCAAAGTTCCTAAAATACATTCCGGGCAAGGCACAGGACGTGCGTGCGTACTTCCTTACGCTGCAATACCTGCTCGCGGCGTCGGAAGAAAACCTTGTCAATCTAGTTCGGTTCCTCGTTCAGCGCTACGCTGACGGCCCGCGGCGCGGCCTTCGCCAACTCGTCGATGGCACAGAGCCGCTAAGCTATCCCGATGTCGGTCTTTACAGTCGCAACCTGAAGCACGGTGTGACCGATAATCTTGAGGTTTATCTGCGCGAGACCTCGCTCAAAAAGCCGGTCGGGACCGTCGGCGTATTGGTCATGCGTTCCTACGTGCTTGCAAAGAATACTGCGCATTATGACGGCGTCATTACGGCCTTAAGAGCCAGAGGCTTGAACGTCATCACCGCTTTCGCAAGCGGTTTGGACGGACGTCCAGCAGTCGAAAAGTTCTTTATGAGAGACGGTAAGTCGACGGTCGACGCGGTCGTTTCGCTCACTGGATTTTCGCTTGTCGGTGGCCCGGCTTACAACGATGCCAAAGCCGCCGAAGAGGCTTTGGCCGCGCTTGACGTGCCTTACATCTCAGCGTTTGCGAGCGAATTCCAGACGCTCCAATCCTGGGCTTCCAGCGAACAGGGCATGACGCCTGTGGAGGCGACGATCATGGTCGCTATTCCTGAAATCGACGGTGCAACGGGCCCGATTGTATTCGGTGGACGGAGCGACGGTTCAGGTCCAGCTAGCTATGGCGACACGCCAAGTGCAACTGCTGAAAATATTGATCCGCGCGACATGCAGCCATGTGTCGAGCGGTGTGAAATGCTTGCTGCGCGCGTGGCAAAGCTTGTGCGTCTTCGGCGCAAGCCAAAGTCGGAGCGCCGCGTCGCGACCGTTCTCTACAATTTCCCGCCGAACGGTGGGGCCACTGGTACTGCTGCTTATCTTTCCGTTTTTCAGTCGCTCTTTAACACGCTCAAAAGCATGAAGGCCGAGGGATATTCGGTGGACGTGCCCGAGAGCGTGGATGCACTGCGTGAAG
>JBCDLI010000039.1:0-24576 GCA_038745535.1 Pseudomonadota bacterium
CACTGCGTTTACGGTCTCGGTTGACTTCAAGCACGGCATATCCACCGGCATTTCGGCCGATGATCGAAACCTCACGGTTCGTAATCTGGCGAACCCAAATTCAGGCGCGGAAGACTTCACAAGACCGGGACATATTTTTCCGCTGGTCGCACGCGAGGGCGGCGTGCTCATGCGCTCGGGCCACACCGAGGCAGCGGTTGATCTTTGTAAATTGGCTGATCTTCCAACGGTGGGTGTCATCTCAGAACTGGTCAACGATGACGGTTCGGTGATGCGCGGACCGCAAGTGACTGCATTCGCCGAAGAGCATGGCTTCAAACAGGTGTCCGTTGCAGACCTTATTGCCTATCGGCAACGGCAGGAAACGCTCGTGGAGCGTGCTGATACCGCAGACGTCACAACACCGATTGGGCCTGCGACAGCACACACCTACACGCTCCCATGGGACCCGATGCAGCACTTAGCGCTCGTTGTCGGTGACATTCGTGACGGCAGCAATATTCCAGTAAGGCTTCATTTGGAAAGCGTTGTGGCCGACGTTTTTGGTACCGAAAACTCGCCGATGGAGACACTTAAATCCATGGTCGACAAGTATGGTCGTGGCGTAGTGGTTTATCTCCGCGAAGGTTCGGTTGGGGTAGCACGCGGGAGTGGTCGGCCGTTGGTAGAAGATCATGCCGAGGCACGCACACGGGAAAGCGAATGGCGCGAAATTGGTCTGGGCGCGCAAATTCTTCGCGATCTCGGCATCCATTCAATCTCACTGTATTCATCGCGGGAACGCCGGTATATCGGCTTGGAAGGCTTCGGCATAAAAATCAACTCGACCGAGACCCGTGTTTAGAACGACTTTCAGCTTTGTTCTTTTCGTTGCGGCGACGCTGTTGATTCCAATGGCGCTTGCGGGATCAAAGACCGGTGTAAAAATCATCTCAACGGAAGGCGCGGTCACCGCTGTTTTACAGACCCCATCGGGCTCCTTCATTGAAACAACGCGTGGCCCATTTCGCATCACAGAAGGCGATTGCGACACAGAGATATGCCTGAAGCGCGAGACGATTTCAGGCTCGGCAGATAAAGCACCTCGGGGCGCTGTGCCGGATGGAAAGATCGCGGTCTCCAACCAAGGCGATATTCGGCGGGCGTGGTACGCTCGCCCGACACAGCGCTATCAGCACTGTATTTTGGGTGATTGTATCGAAGGCGGCTCACTGGTCGTTGAAAACGGCAATGGCGAACAGTTTGAATTCGTGCTGCCTCAAAACCAAGTTTTTGAAGACCTGACGCCTAGGCTGGCAGATCTGGATGGTGATCCTGAAACCACCGAAGTTGTCACCATTCGCGCATCGACCACGCGCGGAGCCGCGGTGGTCATCTACGGGTTGATAGACGGCGTAATTCGAGAAATCGCTGCGTCTTCGGAGAACGGTCGTCCAAATCGTTGGCTGGCCATCGCTGCTATTGTCGACCAAACGATTTACTTTGTGCGGACGCCTCACATTGGCGGCCGATTTTCAAGTGTTGAGTTAGGCTCAGGTGGCATCGTTCGGGAAGCAAACGACGTTTACCTCGACGTTTCCAACCACCTCATCGGCTCACGCGTGATGATGTCCACGGCATTCGCGAACAGCCGTGGCGAAGTAAGGGTCGCGCTTCCTTCTCAAGATCGTACGCGGCTTGCGATCCTCGGAAATTCTACACGCGATGACGTCAATCTCCCTGAACCGATCGACAAGGCGATTATCGCTGTTGGTAATCATCTGGTAACCGCAACTGAAAGCGGTCAACTTCTGGCGATCAAAACTTCACCCCACTGAACTATGCTCTCCTTACGGAGGCTTGTGATGTACGATTTTTCCTTTTTGACCTGCTTTTCGATTGTGGCCCGAACCTGGCCCTTCCTGCTTCTGCGTGCGGCGGTATTCATAACGTTTGGCTTGATCTTCTGCATTCTGGTCGCGTCATGCGCGCTCATCGCTCATCAGTTGGGACCGCAATACACGCCCATTGCTGATCCATGGATGGCAGCTGGGTTTGGCGCAGTCGCGGGTATGGGGCTCGGAAAAGCGGTTCTGGTGTTGTTGCGTGAATACACGCTTTACCTCGTCACAGCCGGTCACATCTCCACGATGAGCGATATGCTGCGCGATAAATTGGTGCCGTCCGGCTTTGCCCAAGTTTCGAACGGTGCTGCTGTTGTGAAGGAAAACTTTGCCGAAAGCAGCGCTCTCTTCGTTCTGGATCAGTTGATCAAAGGCGCGTTGAAGTCGATGGACGAGGCATTCCGCAAGGTCGGAGCCGTCATTCCGGTCTTGGCACCGGTTTTCGCATTGCTCGGCGCAGTTCTTACGACGGCAATCACCTATATCGACGAAATGATTTTGGCGCATATCATGCGTACCAAGTCTGGAAACTCATGGCACACAGCAGCTGACGCGTTGGTGATCTACGCACAAAACTGGAAAACCATGCTGAAAAACGCAGCATGGCTAACGGCGGCGATGCTTTTGATCAGCGCGGGGGTTGCAGGCTTTGGATATCTGATCGCGCCAACGGTGCCGGATGTGTCATTCATCGATGGCGACATTCAAACCGGCGCACGCGTGATCTTCGCTTTCGCACTGCTGATCGTATTTCACCTCATCTTCCTTGAGCCATTTGCGGTCTGCGCGATGCTTCAGGCCTACGTGAAGGCGAGCGACGGCCAAAAGCCCGACCCACACATGGAAGACCGCCTCGCAACGATGTCGGAAAGCTTCCAAAAACTTCGAGGCGGGAAAGAAGACGGTTGGTCGTCGCTATTCAAGCCAGCTTAAATTTCACTGCATAAGTGGTGCACGAGCGATGCAGCTGTTTTGCAAAACGAAATGGCGCGCTAGCTTCTGCTTATGCCGACGCGATACTACGAAAACGAAATCTTCAAGGACCATGTGACGCCGCCTGGGCATCCAGAGCGGGTCGACCGTCTTAAAGCGCTGGAAGGTGCTTTGGACGATGAACGGTTTCAAATGCTAGAGCGGCTTGAGACCAAAGCTGCCGAAGCTGAAGCTGTTTTGTCATGCCACACGGATGCGCTTCTTGAAAAAGTACGGTTGGAAATTCCCGAAACGGGGATGAACCGAATCGATGGCGACACAGTTGCAAGTCCGAAGTCACTAGACGCTGCTCTTCACGCGATTGGTGGCGCAATGGGAGCGGTTGACGCTGTATTTGCGGGCGAGTGCGACAACGCATTTGTGGCTGCCCGACCGCCGGGCCATCATGCCGAAAAAGATACGGCGATGGGTTTTTGCCTCTTTAACACAGTGGCGATTGCGGCGCGGCATGCACAAAGGTCACAAGGTGCCGAGCGTGTTGCAATCGTCGATTACGATGTGCACCACGGCAACGGTACGCAGGATATCTTTTGGGATGACGCCAGTGTTCTCTATTGCTCCACCCACCAGATGCCGCTCTACCCAGGCTCGGGATCACGATACCAAGAAGGCGATCATGGCACGATTTGTAATGCGCCGCTGTCGCCGGGCAATGCAGGCGAGCATTTCCGCGAGGCGATGAAATCGCGTGTTCTGCCAGCGATTGATGATTTTTCACCCGATCTGATCCTTATCTCCGCGGGCTTCGATGCGCATTGGCGTGACCCTCTGGCTGAACTCAATTTTGTCGAAGATGACTACGATTGGGCCACAGGTCGGCTCATGGAGTTGGCGGACAAGCATTGCGAGAACCGAATCGTTTCCAGTCTCGAGGGCGGGTACGATCTGGAGGGGTTGGCAAAATCGGCGGCAGCACACATTGAACGGCTGATGACAGGATAGGGCTTATGGCAGAGGCAGCAAAAAACGCAGACGTGAAAGACATGTCGTTCGAGAAGGCGCTTGCAGAGTTGGAAACGATCGTTTCCAAACTTGAGCGCGGAGACGTCGCATTGGCGGAGTCCATTGATATCTATGAACGCGGAGAAGCACTTCGCGCCCATTGCGACGTTCTTCTGCAAGGGGCGGAAGCAAAGATTGAAAAGATCAAGCTGAACCGCGACGGCCAAGCCACCGGTACCGAACCGTTGGACGGCTAAGGCCCGGCTTTTCCGCACACACTGTTCAACAACCCGCCATGGCGAGCGTCGCTGCGCCGCTCTATGTCATCTCCAAGAGAGCATTGGAGGATGTCATGTCGTTTTTTCCTGGATCGGACCCAAATCCCGGTGACCGCTTCGCGAGTGATGCAATTGAGCAATTGATCATTCCGAACGCCAAAGACCTCGGCGACTTTGAGGTGAGGCGCGCTTTGCCATCAAAGAAACGCAAACTCGTCGGCCCGTTCATTTTCTTTGATCGCATGGGTCCGGCAACATTTGAGCCCGGTCAAGCCATTGATGTGCGCCCGCACCCGCATATCGGTTTGTCTACGGTCACATATCTCTTTGACGGTAGAATTCGTCACCGCGACTCTCTGGGCACCGAAATGGTCATTGAACCGGGCGACATAAACCTCATGACGGCTGGGCGTGGGATCGTGCACTCCGAGCGCTCGCCGGAGGAGTTGCGCGG
Source organism: Pseudomonadota bacterium (assembly GCA_038745535.1). GTDB lineage: Bacteria > Pseudomonadota > Alphaproteobacteria > Rhizobiales > Rhizobiaceae > JBCDLI01. The sequence goes on from JBCDLI010000039.1 coordinate 4,551, forward strand.
CACCGACCGCAAGATTTCCGGCCTCCAGACGTGGCTCGCGCTACCGGACGGAAAAGAGGAAATGGCGCCCGCATTCGAAAATACAGCTTCGGCGCAGATGGGCATCATCGACGGCGAGAAAGCTCATGCGCGGGTTCTGATCGGCGATTTTCATGGCGTATCGGCCCCAGTCACGCAGTATCACGAGACGCTCTATGTCGATGTTACGCTGCCCCACAACGGCGAGATGGAAATACCAAACGATACCGAAGAGCGCGCGATTTACGTCCTAGAGGGTGAAGTTGACATTGCAGGCGACACCTTCGGGGCTGATCAATTGCTGGTCTTCCGCCCCGGTGACCAGATCGTCGTGAAATCTGGTCGTGGTGCTTCGTTCATGCTTTTCGGCGGCGCATCCATCGGCTCACCACGCCATATCTGGTGGAACTTCGTCTCGTCATCGAAGGAACGTATGCAGCAGGCGAAAGAAGAGTGGTCGTCTGGACGGTTTGATATCGTACCGGGGGATCAGGAAGAATTTATCCCACTTCCAGCCGCTTAACCGGCGGTTCACCACGCAGTCAAACCATTGGTTTACCCCACTTTTTTGGCCTGTGTTCACCGCGTTTGTTTGCGTCGAAATAATCGGTTTTCGATAGGGTCCCATCCACAGGGGTGGGACCTATGCGACACAGAATAAAGACAATTTTCGCCGGTATTTTCTGCACGCTTTCGATTGCAAGCGCAGCAAAGGCAGATGATTTTGGCGCACAGAAGATCGTATTTGCGACCGACTTGATGGGCAGCGTCGCGATGCAACAATTGCTGGCCATCACGTTCCAGCCGGAGGCAATCGTCGCGCTCAATAGCTTTCGAATTGATAGCCGTACCGGGAAAGTGCACGTCATCGAGCAAATGATAAAGCACGAATACGAGCCGCCTTCTGATATGCGCATTTACCGAACGAACGCATTTGTGGGGCCCGAACGACCTTTCAATCCGCTAAGCACGTCCGCGCGGGTGGTCTACACAAACTACCTTCATCAAGAAGAACCGATTGAGGACTTTGACCGTCTGAAACTCGAGGGTTGAGGCGGACGCCCCGCTGCGCCATCAGGTGCTGATGGCATCCAACACCTCGAAAATCCGACTGGATCAGTATCTCGTCGACAACCACTTTGCTGCCAGTCGCTCGCGGGCGCGTGATGCGATTTTGCGCGGGCTTGTCCGAGTCAACGGCGCGGTCGCGACCAAGCCGGGTTTATCAATCAATGGCAGTGAAACGGTGCGTTTTGATGATCCATCAAGCGCTTACGTTTCCCGGGCCGCATTAAAACTCGTGCACGGGCTGGAAAAATCAGGGTTCGACGTAGCGGATAAACACTGTCTCGACATCGGTGCGTCGACCGGTGGGTTTAGCCAAGTGCTGCTTCAACACGGTGCGATGTCTGTGGTCGCGCTTGATGTGGGCCATGGTCAATTGCATTCCACCATACGAAAAGATGAGCGCGTGACGGTCTTGGAGAATACAAACGCGCGGGCGCTGACCGTTGACCTGCTGGGCGGCAAACCGCTTCAATTCATCGTGAGTGATGTCAGCTTCATCTCGTTGAAGCTCGCTCTGCCTCCGGCGTTTCAGCTCGCCGAAGCGGGATCACAATGTGTACTGCTCGTGAAGCCGCAATTCGAAGTCGGCCGGGGTAAAATTGGCAAGAACGGAATTGTGAGTGAAGAAGATGCGGCTGCCAGCTCGGCAGACCTATATGATTGGCTGGATTACCAAGCCGGTTGGCGCTCTATCGGGATCGACAGGTCCCCGATAAAGGGCGGAGATGGGAACACTGAATTTCTGCTTTGGGGCGAAAAGAGCCTATGACGCGCGAGACCCTTACAATTGAAGCGCTTGATCGGCGCGGAGATGGAGTGGCGTATTGCGATGGCCAACCGCTCACCGTGCCGGGTGCACTTCCCGGAGATGTGGTGACCGGTGTACTAGAGGTTTCACGCGTTGCTCAGTTCGAATTGGTTAGTGCCAGCGCAATACGTACCGAGCCTCACTGCGTGCATTTTGTTCAGTGTGGGGGCTGTTCGGTGCAGCACATGAAGCCAGAAGCCTACCGGGACTGGAAGCGCGGTCTCGTCATCGACGCTCTGACTGCTCACGGTATCGCAATCGCGGTCGAAGGCCCATCGGAATGCCAACCGCGTTCGAGACGGCGGGCAACTTTCACACTCGCGCGCCAAGGGACCGGCGACGTCAGCATCGGCTTTATGGCACGCGGCACGCGGGAGCAGATTCCGCTTTCAACGTGCGAAGTTATCACCAAAGGTATGCAAGAACTGTGGCCGGTGTTAAAACGGTTAGGTGCTGCCTACATTCCAGCGGGCCGACGTGGTCAGATCGCGGTGCTGCATGCGGAAAACGGGTTTGACCTCAATTTCCGAACGCCGGAACCACTGTCCGAGAAGACGAAACGGGCGCTGCTTGCCGAATGTCAAAAAACGCTGATCGTGCGGCTCACGGCAAATCGGGAAACGCTTTTTCAACGTGAAAAACCACGGCTTTCATTTGGCGAGATACCGATCAAGCCGCCACCGGGCGCGTTTGCGCAAGCGGTGAAAACCGCCGAAAATGAGATGGTAACGCTCGTATTGGCGCATCTTAAAAAAGCGAAAAAAATCGCTGATCTATTTTCAGGGATGGGCACATTCTCACTTCGGCTGGCTCAAATAGCCAACGTCCACGCCATTGAGAACGATTCACCTGCGCTCCGCGCTTTGACAGAGGCCTGGAGAGAAAGCGCAACGAAATTCAAGCTACGAAAGATCGCAACGGAAAAGCGTGACCTGTTCCGCGCACCACTGTCTGTCAAAGAGCTAAACGCGTTCGACGGCATTGTGTTTGACCCGCCACGAGCGGGCGCTGAAGCACAGTCAAAGATGCTTGCGAAGTCGACGGTGCCGAAAGTCGCCGCTGTATCCTGCAACCCAGAAACGCTCTCGCGTGACCTAAGAATTCTTACCGACGGTGGTTACAAGCTCGAACGCGTGGTGGCGATTGATCAGTTTTTGTGGTCATCGCACGTGGAGGCCGTAGCCCTGCTGAGCAAACAGAAAACACGGCCCAAACGCGGTCTTGGATAGCGATCAAACGGGGAGTGCGTCCAGTATCTCAAAACCCGTCCAACCGACAATCAGAACGCCGATGACCGCGAAAAACGAAAAGATGGCCTTCCTCGTCTTCGTCATAATCACGATGCTTTGCGCGCCATGAAGGCCATAAATGCCTGCTTGGCTTCATCGGAGAGAAGCTGCTGCTTGAACAGTTCGCCTTCTTCTTCAATACGGGTTTGAACAGCCGCTATCTCCGGTCTCAACAGTTGCTTGGCCAACGCCAAGGCTATCGGCGGCTTTGCTGCCAATGATCGTGCACATGTCATGACGGAGACCTCAAGCTCTGCTTGGTCCACAACCTTCCAGATCAACCCAGCCTCCCGTGCCTCGTCAGCAGAGAACCCCTCACCTGCCGCAAACATGGCATAGGCGCGCTGATGTCCCATCATCGCTGGGCCAAGAAGGCTCGACCCGGCTTCCGGTACGAGTGCCAAGTCGACAAACGGCGTTTTAAATGTCGATAGCGGCGTCGCGAAGGTCATGTCGCAATGCAAATGGATCGTGGTGCCGATCCCAATCGCCAGACCGTCAACACCGGAAACGATCGGCTTTTTCAACGTTGAAAGGCACATCAGGAAATCAAAGACTTCGGTGCCCATTGCACCGCCCATGGCAAACGCCATGAAGTCCTGCATGTCATTGCCTGCAGAAAATGCGCCTTCGCTACCAAGGATCACATGGGCATGGATCGCATCTTCACACTCCCCATTTTTCAGCGCGTCAGTCATCGCCTGATACATTGCGCGCGTGATCGCGTTTTTCTTTTCAGGGCGGTTTAAGCGGATGATCTGGACCAGACCATAGCACTCAACGAGGATGTGATTGTCGCTCATCAGGCCACCAGAGACTTCGCAGCGGCTTCAATGCTCTCGGCACCAAACTCGACGCGACGGCGCAGGCTGGCGCATTCATCAATCAGATTTTCTGCGTAAAAGCGGCAGAGGCTGACGCGCTCTTCGTTGTCAGTATCAGCCAATGCGGACTTCGCGAGATATGCCCCCCCGGCAGCCATGCCGAAAAGATGCTGGTATGGGGTTGCCGCTGCCAGAACCGCTTGGAGGTTTTTCTCAGCGATTTGACCTAGTAGCCACTCAGTAGCTGCTCGCACTTCACCCAACGCCACAGCAATGCGTTCTGCCGAGTTTCCAAATGCTGGAACATTTGATCCGCGAAGGTCCTCAACGATTGCTTCGAGTTCAGCGAGGAAGGCATTAACGCACTCACCATCGGATAGTGGAAGCTTACGGAGTGTCAGATCGATTGCTTGGATGCCGTTCGTGCCCTCGTAGATTTGGGCTATCCGCGCATCGCGCATGTAGACGGCAGCGCCGGTTTCTTCCACGTAACCCATGCCACCGTGCACTTGTACGCCAACCGATGCCACAGACGAACCAACGTCGGTGGAGAACGACTTCGCGATTGGCGTAATCAGTGACGCACGCTCGTTCCAGAATTTTTTATGCTCTTCATCGCCATGATGGGAAAGGTCAATGGCATGGGCACAGGAGTAGCAAATCGCGCGGGCGGCATTCGTCAACGCGCGCATGGTCAGCAAATTGCGCTGAATATCGGGATGCAGAACGATGGGTGACATGCCTTCGCCGTCGTGACCCTTTGCCGATCCTTGCCTGCGCTCATTGGCATAGGAAATCGCTTTTTGCGTTGCAGCCTCAGCAACCGCGACGCCTTGGACGCCGACGGCGAGCCGCGCGTTGTTCATCATCGTGAACATACAATTGAGACCGCGATTTTCTTCGCCCAAAAGCCAGCCAATCGCACCGGGCTCATCGCCAAACGCCCCGTCTCCGAAAATCATGGTGCAGGTTGGTGACCCGTGAATGCCGAGTTTGTGCTCAAGCCCATTGCAGAACACATCATTGCGGTCGCCGGGATTGCCATCGGCGTTTGGGATCATTTTCGGAACGAGGAACAGCGAAATACCGCGCGTACCGGAAGGCGCGTCAGGCAATCTCGCGAGCACGAGATGGACAATGTTATCCGCCATGTCGTGCTCACCATAGGTGATATAAATTTTCTGCCCGAAGATGCGATAGCGCCCATCGCCAATCGGTTCGGCTCGCGCTTTCAAAGCAGCAAGGTCCGAACCGGCTTGCGGCTCGGTCAGGTTCATCGTTCCGGTCCACTCGCCGGAAATGAGTTTCTCCAAGTAGATGGCCTTCAGGGCGTCAGCTGCATGAGCTTCAACAGCCTCAATCGCGCCCATGGTCAACATCGGCGCAAGGCCGAAACCCATTGAACCGGAATTCCACATTTCGGTCGCTGCCATCCCAAGTGTCATCGGTAGGTCTTGGCCGCCAAACTCGCTTGTGCCGGTCAGCGAATTCCAACCGCCTGCAATCCAGTTCTGATAAAGCTCTTTAAATCCCGGCGTGGTGACAACGTCGCCACCGACTAGCTTTGCACCGTTGGTATCTGACGGCATATGAAGTGGGGCAATTTCATCACTGGCAAATTTCCCCGCCTCTTCGAGAATTGCGTCAAGCAAATCCTCGGAAAGCTCGCCTGCGGTCCCATTTTCAAGCGCGTGACCGAGACCGGATACGCTTTTCAAACAATGGGCAATTTCTGAAACCGGTGCGCGATACATGAAGGTCCTCCTGCCTTCAGTCCGCGCTATCCGCTTTTTACGTAAACGTCAATTGATCGCCGAGGGTCCGTGGAGGTGCGACATGCTGATCGTAAAATCGTCATGGTTTGTTAACTATGATTGTTAACGTTCCAGAAACAAATGGGGTCGCAAGAAATGCATCAGTTGGGGCGTGTGTTGGCTGCTGTTTTCGCAGTTATGGTTCTTGGCGGCGCGAGCGCCGCCGCATCTGAATTCAATCGCCCGTGGAAAGACAAATCCCGTGCATTGGTGCTTGACGCCTACGAGTTCAACGAGATCGACCTGACCAAAGTGGTTACCGACCAGCGTGTCGCCGGTTTCATACACAAAGCGTCGGACGGCATGCCGGAGCCGTATCGCTGTACTGGCAACACGACCGAACGCAAAATGTGCCGTACACGCTGGCGGCGCTACGCAGTGGGTAAGGAGCTTTACCGTACGCGACGTGATCTGGCGAAAGCGCTCGGCTTAAAGTGGGGCGCCTATCATCTTGGTCGCCCCGGCAATCCCATTCAACAGGCGCAACACTTTCTCGATTATGCCGATCCCCGTGAGGACGAAATCATGGTGATCGACATTGAGGACAATAATTCGAAGAAGTGGATGTCGCTGGAAGATGCGGAGACGTTTGCGCGATATATTCACCGTCGTACAGGCCGGTGGCCCATGCTCTACACGAACGGTTCTACGACGAAGTATATCGGTCTGGATCGCGGGAAATATCCGCTCCTCTCCCGCCTTCCCCTTTGGTACGCGCGGTACAGATCATCGATTGATGGCTTTTTTCCAAAAGGAAACTGGGACACCTACACAATCTGGCAGTTCGTTGCGCAGATCAATTGCGGGCGGCGCTCTTGTCCCTATCGTGTACCGGGCACCAATCGCGACATGGACGTAAACGTTGTCGACATGACTGTGGACGAGCTCAAAGAAGCTTGGCCGTTTGATGAATTGGTGCCTGAAAAGCAATCGGAAGCTCCGATCCTCGTTGCGGCGCGCCCCGAAAATCCCCAACTCGCCGCGTTGCCTCCAGGGCTCGAAGTTTTGATGCAAGCGTATGGTGAACATGAATCGCTTATTGACGTTGGCTTTGGCGACGAAATTCTAGCGGTACGTCAGCGCAGAAGTGGGAAGATCGGTGAAAGCGACTTAGCGGCCGTTTACGAAACGCGCGGTGGCGAAGTGCAAAGTGGACAGAACAGCGGGGAGCCGTTGACGATCACGGTGAAGCCGCCAGAAAAACGCGCCCCCAATGCCGTAAATGAGCTCTACTAAACAACCTTACCTCTGCGGACTTGTACCTGACGAAGCCGCACATACATGCTCGTGAGACATAAATCCGCGAGCAAAACTTTGGCCAATCCCCTCTCCCGACTGATCCCGAAACGATTTAGAAAAGACACACCGATCGTCCCTGTCGTGCGTATGAAGGGTATGATTGCCGACGGGGGTGGCCGCTTTAACCCAACACTTTCGCTCGCGTCGGTTGCTGGCCCGCTTCAAAAAGCGTTTTCGATCAAGCAGGCACCTGCGGTTGCGATTTGCATCAATTCACCGGGCGGCTCTCCAGTACAGTCACGTTTGATTTTCAAGCGCATTCGCGACTTGGCGGAAGAAAAAGAAAAGCCGGTGCTTGTATTCGTAGAAGACGCCGCGGCCTCTGGTGGCTACATGATCGCGGTTGCGGGCGATGAAATTATTGCTGACCCCTCGTCGGTTGTCGGCTCTATTGGCGTGATTTCTGCAGGCTTTGGATTTCCCGAAGCGCTCGACAAGCTGGGCGTGGAGCGTCGCGTTTACACCGCAGGCACGAATAAATCGACGCTGGATCCCTTCAAGCCAGCCAAGAAACAGGATGTGGACCACTTGAAAGAACTGCTGGATGACATCCACGAGGTATTCACCGACGTAGTCCGTTCCCGTCGCGCAGAGAAGCTGGCGCTTGATAATCCTGATCTCTTTTCCGGTCGCTTCTGGGCAGCTGAAAAAGGCAAGGAACTTGGGTTGATTGATGACATCGGCGACATGCGGTCGGTCTTGAAAGAGCGTTTCGGTGACAAAACCGAGATGATCGTGATTTCACAGCCAAGAGGTCTGTTCAGCAGACGTGGCGGAGCTGGAATTAGTGGTTTAAGCGATATGCAAAGCTTGTCACATATGGCAGCGGACGGCATGCTGGCCGCTGCGCAAGAGCGCATACTCTGGAACCGTTTGGGTCTTTGATAGCCAATGCCTCAGCTTCTCTTCTTCGCTGCAATCGCCGCTGTCGGCTACCTTGGGTACAAAAGATTCATCGCGGAAGCTGAACGGGTCTCGGCTCGCGTTCGCGACGCTGAAAAGGAAAAGCAGACGGGCGCGGTCGGTACGCTCAAGCAGGACCCAGAAACCGGCGAATACCGCGTCACGAAAGATGATGAATGACTAGCGGTGGGAAAACACTTTCCGGTCGACACGTGGTCATCGTCGGAGGTGGTAGCGGTATGGGTCGCGCGACGGCGACACTCGCTGCTTCGCACGGCGCGAAAGTCACCATCGCCAGCCGCAGCAAGGAAAAGCTGGAGACGGTGGCTGCTGAAATAGATGGTAATGTTTCAGCCAAGCCCGTCGACATGACCGATGAGAGTGCATTGCGCGCTTGGGCAGAATCGCTTGGAACCGTCGATCATTTGGTCATTTCCGCATCAAGCGCAGCTCATGGCAAATATGAAGACCTACCGACCGATGATCTCCGCGGTATGATCGAGGCAAAGTTCGTTGGGCCCTACGTGACTGCACGAGAGGTGCTTCCTCTCATCCGCGAGAAAGGTTCGATCACCCTCTTTTCCGGTGTTCTTAGCCGTCGCTCTTCGGCGGGTGCAGTGGGCCTAGGCGCGGTTAACGCGGCAGTCGAAGCATTGACCCGCGGTCTTGCGCTTGAGCTGGCGGGTCGCGTTCGCGTGAATTGTATCAGCCCGGGTATGGTCGACAGCGATGTGTATTCGAAAATGAGCGAGGACGCGCGATCAGCTATGTATGCGCGCGTTGGCGGTGCGCTTCCGGTGGGCCGCGTCGGAATAGTCGAAGAGATCGCGCAGGCTGTTTTGCTCACGATGACCAACGATTTCATGACGGGTACGACACTCGATATAGACGGCGGGCATATGGTGAAGGCCTAGCAGGCGATTTGGTCGGTTGGGCTGGCATTGACCGCGACATGACCCCATGCGACTGACCGCTAAAATTCAGTTGTACGAAACAAGCCATGAATGCGCACACGACACAATCGCCTCTGGACCCGACAAAGTCCTTTCAGGGACTAATCCTCACACTGCACAACTACTGGGCGGCCTATGGCTGTGCCGTGCTACAACCCTACGATATGGAAGTTGGCGCCGGCACGTTTCATCCGGCCACCACATTGCGTTCGCTTGGTCCAAAACACTGGAAAGCTGCCTATGTTCAACCGTCGCGCAGACCCACGGATGGGCGCTACGGTGAGAACCCCAACCGGTTGCAGCACTATTATCAGTATCAGGTTTTGCTTAAGCCATCGCCGCCGGACCTGCAGGACCTCTATCTAGGCTCGCTACGCGCGATCGGAATTGATCCGCTACTCCACGACATTCGCTTTGTCGAAGATGATTGGGAAAGCCCCACGCTTGGCGCTTGGGGTCTTGGCTGGGAGTGCTGGTGTGACGGAATGGAAGTCAGTCAATTCACTTACTTCCAGCAGGTTTGTGGCATTGAATGTTCACCCGTTTCGGGCGAACTCACCTACGGGCTCGAACGTCTCGCGATGTACGTGCAGAACGTCGACAACGTATACGATCTGAATTTCAACGGCCTCGAAGGCGACGAAAAGATCACCTACGGCGACGTGTTCCTCCAAGCCGAACAGGAATATTCACGGCATAATTTCGAGATCGCAGATACGAAAATGCTGATGCGGCACTTTGAGGATGCGGAAAAGGAGTGCGAGGCCATTCTCTCATCCGGTGCGCCGGTAGAGGGAGACCCGATCCATCAATGCGTACTGCCTGCCTATGACCAGTGCATCAAAGCCAGCCACGTGTTCAATCTGCTCGACGCGCGCGGCGTCATCTCCGTTACCGAACGCCAGAGCTACATTCTGCGCGTGCGTAACCTAGCGAAAGCCTGCGGCGAGGCGTTTTTGTTGACCGAGGCGGGTGGAGCGTAGACGTTTGTTAACTTGACTTTCATGTGCATTATGCACATTTGCCTATCGCGGTCGTGAGTGTTGCCTTATGCAATGCGCTGAAACAAGTGTTCACACGGCTGCATTTTTGTTTTTACTTTATCTTGATGACGCAGGATCGGTTAGCAACGCAAGCGACAGATTTGTTGCGCTAGCAGGCATTTCTGTTTTTGAGAGGCAGGCTCATTTTTTTGATGAGGCATTAAATGAGCTGGCCATCGATATCGCAGGCTCCCAATCGGAACAATTAGAATTCCACGGAAGTCACATGCTCCCTGGAAAAGGTTTTTGGCGGTCAATTAGAAGCAAGCAAGAACGCCGCGGCCATTTGGCGAAAGCACTATCTTGCTCCGATCGACTACGTGGCGAGCGCGCCCTTTTTGGCGCTATTGTCGAAAAGCAGCACGTTTCACCTGAAGATGCTATGGAAGTTGCGTTTGAGCAGGTCGTTAGTCGTTTTGATCACTTCCTTCGGCGAATTAATCAGAGGCGAAGTGATAAGCAAAGAGGGCTCATCATTTTAGATAAGTCAACCAAAGAAACCGCTCTGCAACAACTAGCGAGAGACTTCAAATTGTCAGGTCATACTTGGGGCAAAACCAGAAACCTCGCAGACGTTCCATTTTTCGTAGACAGCAAGGCGACACGGCTCGTTCAGTATGCCGACTTAGTCGCCTATTCGCTTTGGCGCGCATATGAAAAACAAGACACTGAGTTTTTCAAAATAATCGAGACCGCTTTTGATGCAAACGGTGGTGTTCGACACGGGTTACACGAAGCCCTGTATCACGAATTCAGACCTTCTGGCTGACGTGCGGCTAATAATGATCAGTCCCTACCCCCACATGTTTAATTCGCCGCTGGAAGCCATGTATGGTGATAGCGGTTATGTCGGTCTCGTTGTTCCTGACGAATATAAGTCCCGTCTGCCCTTCGATGAGATGCCGCGGATCAGGGTAAAGGGAGAGATGAACGGCGTCTCCGTCGAGGGTGCGTTCGTGCCGCTCGCCGGTAAGCACTACATCATGGTGTCGAAGCGCTTGCGAAAGCTGATCGGCGCGGACCTGGGCGACGTCGTAAACTTCTGTTTTGAAATTGCCGATCAAAACGAAGTTCGCATACCGCCTGAACTGCTCGAAGTTTTTGCAGAAGACCCAGAAATGGCAGAGAGATGGGAAGCTTGGCCGAAGGGAAAACGCCGTTCGCTCTTCTATAAATTCGAACGTGCAAAAACCGCTGCAACGAAAGAGAAATATACGTCGCAGGTTCTTGAAGACCTGCTGAACAGCTAAATCTCCGAGTTTATGACTGACGCATTTGTAATGTCACTGCTGAGCTTCGCGGTTGCCGTGGGAGCGTGCCTTCTTGGCATTTTCATTTACTGGCATCTCCAGCGGATCAGAAAACCGGGGCTCGCCATCAGCTTCTACATTTTGGCGCTCGGTTTCACCATCGCCCAGCTTGGCCACATCGTTTACGGAGCAATACTAGCACCGAGTATTATGAGAACGCTTCTGGGTCTCGTCGTCGTCACAGTGCTCGCAAGCTACGCAGCCGCGCCGTTTGCAAATCCACTCCGACCACCGCAGTTGAGCTACGATCCCGACGAACCTGACGACGATTTTCCGACCGAGCGGGGCGGCCGAATATAGGCGAAACTGGGGCAGATCTCTCGTGATTTGCACAATAATGTGATGCGCGCTTAGCAATCCGCCGCGAGACAAAAGCGTAGTCCAGCCAACGATGCGGGGAGGCTGCATCGTGTCATGCACATTGGAGTTCACAATGCAAAAACTTATCGCCGCTGCAGCGGTCGCTGCCGCCACAACTTTCTCTTCAATTCCCGCGAAAGCCGATAACATTGTAGAAGTCGCACAGGGCGCTGGCGTCTTTGGTACGCTTATAGCTGCAGCGCAGGCTGCAGGCCTCGACGGTGCTCTTGCAAATGGGGAAAACCTGACTGTCTTTGCGCCAACTGACGACGCATTTGCAGCACTGCCTGCAGGTACGGTCGACAATTTGTTGAAGCCTGAAAATAAAGACCAGTTGGCAGCAATCCTTTCCTATCACGTGCTCCCACGAGAGTTGGCATCCAACCAGCTTCCGGGCCGGACAATTCACGTGCGCACCATCAAAGCAGGCGGCGACCGTCTGCTTGCCGTGACGAAAGGTTCAGGCGGTGTGACCGTCGATAACGCAACGGTCGTTCAGGCCGATATTCGCGCAGATAACGGCATCATCCACGTCATCGACACGGTCATGCTGCCCGACAGCTGATCTAGGCGTTTTATTTTCTCCTCTACCCACTCGGTTCGCCGGGTGGGTTTTTGTTTGTCAAATCACTTCCCCCGGGTGACGCAATCGCGCAAACCCCCTATCGTTCGGACGTTCAAACGGGGAATCGAGATGTTAAGTGGAAGCACCATTCTAGCCATCATTGTCGTCGCGGTGATCGCTTACGTCATCGTCATCTATAATGGTCTCGTGCGCGCCCGGCAGATGGTGCAGGAAGCGTGGTCAGGCATTGACGTGCAACTCAAGCGTCGTGCTGATCTTATCCCGAACATTGTGGAAACCGTGAAGGGCTATGCGGGCCACGAAAAAGACACGTTGGAAAACGTTGTTGCCATGCGAAACAAGGCGCAAGGTGTGCCGAGCGACGATGTTGCGGGCCGCGCTGCTGCCGAGGGAATGCTGAGCCAAGCGCTTGGCAAGGTCCTCGCGCTCGCGGAAGCCTATCCCGATCTCAAAGCGAATGAGAATTTTCTGCAATTGCAGGAGACGCTCGATAAGATCGAAGGCGAAATTCAGATGTCGCGCAGATATTACAACGGCTCAGCGCGCGAACTGAATGTAAAAGTGGAAAGCTTCCCGTCTAACTTGGTGGCGAATAATTTCTCATTCGTTCAAGCTGATTATTTCGAACTAGAAAATCCGAACGACCGCGCGGTTCCGCAGGTCGCGTTCAATTCATGATTTTCGTTCAGCGCTCTGCGGCACTTCTGCTGGCGTTCGTTGCGCTGGCTATTTTGAGCGTGCAGGTCCACGCCCAAGAGGTCATTACGAACTACGATATCCGGCTGGAAGCGGCGCGCAATGGTGCGTTTACAGTCACTGAAACCATCTCAGTCAACGCCGAAGGGCGCAGCATCAAACGGGGCATCTACCGTGATTTCCCGCTGATGTTTGAAGGGGAGGACGGCCGCGAGCGGCGCGTCGATTTTGATGTGATCGAGGTCACACGCGATGGACATCCAGAACCATGGTTCACTGAGAATGCTTCGCGATCAATTCGGATTTATATCGGTGAACGGGACGTTTTTCTTCGACCTGGGCCTTATACCTACAAAATCACATATGAGACCGATCGCCAGCTGCGCCGGTTCGATACTCACGATGAGATTTTTTGGAATGCGACGGGCAATTTCTGGTCGTTCCCAATCCAACGTGCTCGGGCCGAGGTAGTCCTTCCTGACGGAGCGCAGATAGAAGACGTAAACGTCTTCACCGGCCGGTTCGGATCGACGGCCTCAAACGCCACAGCTGAGATCGCAAGCACCGGTGACATTGCGACTTTCGAAACAACCACGCGCCTTCTTCCCAATGAAGGCATGACCGTTGGTGTAAAAGTACCCAAGGGCGTTTTTGATGCGGTGAGTGAAACGCAGCAGGCTACTTGGTGGCTCAAAGACAACGCTGCAGAAGTAATATTACTCGGTGGTGCCATCGTCACATTCATTGTGTTTTTCATCCCATGGTCGATGGTTGGCCGCGATCCACCAGAGGGCATCGTTGTGCCGCGGTGGGATTTACCGGAGGGCGTTTCTCCTGCCCTCGTCAACTACATCGATCACAAAGGGCTAAGTGGCCAGGGGTTCGATGCGCTTTCGGCAGCTGCGCTCAATCTTGCGGTAAAGGGGTTTGTTGATCTCGATGACATCGGCGAAACCGTCACGCTCACCCGCACGGAGAAGACGCCCGGACCGAAAGAATTGCCACCGGGCGAACGGGTGCTGCACGAACGCGTAGTCAGCAGCGGTGGTTCTTTTGAAATCAAGAAGTCTAACTCGTCAAAGGTGGCGATGCTGGTACGCGCGTTTCAAAAGCGCATGGAAAGCGAGCACCGGGGCGTCTTTTACAAGTCAAATGTCGGATACATCATTCCGGGCCTGCTGGTTGCCATCTGCTCCTTGGTGGCCACGCTCATGTTCGGTAATTTGTCGGAAGCTTTCATCGGCGTAATGATCTTCGGTACCGTTCTTGGCGTTGTTGCGTCAGTGTTTTCGGTCAGCGCCGCCAAACAGCTGAAGCGGGGCGGCTTTGCGGCCAAAGTGAACGCGGTGTTCATGCTGTTTTTTGTTTCGATGATGGGCGTCATGTTCATCGGAGCGCTGTCCTCGGAATTTTCGCAATTTGTTGAACGTCCGCTCGCGTTGTTTGGCATCGCGCTGCTCGTAGGAACCACAGTCCTATTTTTCTTCCTCATGGGCGCACCGACAAATCTGGGTCGCGACCGGATGGACGAGATCGAAGGGCTTCGCCGCTATTTGACCGTGGCGGAGGCCGACCGGATGAACATGCAGGGCGCTCCTGAAATGTCGCCTAAACACTACGAGACGCTTTTGCCCTATGCCGTGGCGCTGGGCGTTGAAAAGCAGTGGTCAAAGTCGTTTCAGACGTGGCTTGCGGCTGCCGCAGCAGCCGGTGTTGCCGCTGCAGCAAGCTACTACGGGCCACGGTGGTATCGCAGCAACAAGAGTTTTTCACAGAACCGCATCGGCGACACGATGGGTAAAATCGGGCCGTCGCTTGCGAAGTCGATGACAAACTCAATGCCTGCGCCAAAATCATCGTCGTCCGGCTTTTCCGGTGGTGGTGGCTTCTCCGGTGGAGGAGGCGGAGGCGGCGGTGGCGGCGGCTGGTGACAACCGCGAAACGCGGTGTTAGTCAGCGCGAAATTTTGACCGCCCCGGTATCCTTTCATGCCCAATCTTTTGCTTGAACTCTTCTGCGAGGAAATTCCCGCGCGCATGCAACGAAAAGCGGCTGGCGACTTGAAGTCTGCGGTCACGAAAGCGTTGGAAGAAGCAGGTCTCAGCTTTGGCGAAGCATCGGATTTCTGGACACCCCGGCGCTTAACACTTCACATTCAAGACGTCTCCTCGCGTCGTGAAGACACGGTGGAAGAACGCAAGGGCCCACGCACCGACGCGCCTGAGAAAGCGATTGCCGGATTTTTGCGAGGCGCAGGCCTTGCCTTGGTCGATGACGCGGAGGTCCGAAGTGATCCTAAAAAGGGTGAGTTCTACGTTGCCGTTATTCGCAAGGAGGGCCAGAGCGCGACAGACGTCATAGCTTCCGCGGTCCCGGATATCGTGCGCAATTTCCCTTGGCCAAAATCCATGCGCTGGGGCGCAGCGTCGGCAAAGCCCGGTGCTCTTCGTTGGGTGCGGCCGCTGCAGGCAATTTCATGCGTGTTTGGTGAAGAGACCATCGCATTCGAAGTAGGCGGCATTCAATCCGGCGACACCACCCATGGGCACCGGTTTCATGCGCCGGACGCGATTACAGTCACAGACTTCGCTTCATACGAGAAATCGCTTCGTGACGCACATGTGATCCTCGATCCTGAAGAGCGCAAGCAGATCATCCGCGATCAGGCGTTTGCGGTGTGCAAAGAGCACGGTGTTGAACTGGTCGAGGATGATCGCCTTCTCGAAGAGGTGTCCGGTCTCGTCGAGTGGCCGGTGGTGCTGATGGGTGAGTTCGAAGATGACTTTCTCGAAATTCCCGATGAGGTCATCCGCCTGACGATCAAGGCAAACCAGAAGTGTTTCGTGTGCCGCGATCCGAAGTCCGGCGCGCTGACGAACAAGTTCATCCTGACATCCAACATCGCGGCAACCGATGGCGGCGGAGAAATCGCGCGCGGCAATGGCAAAGTTGTGCGGGCGCGGCTTTCCGATGCCCTGCACTTCTGGAATACGGACCAAGCCGATCTCCCCGATCTGGATGAGCTGAAGGCAAGTGCTGAGAAGTTCGGCCTTGATCTCGCAAAGCCGCTTGATCAGCGCATGGCGAAGCTCGATGCGCTGGGCGTCACCTTTCACGCTAAGCTCGGCACGCAGGGCGAGCGCGTTTCGCGCATCGCGGCGCTGGCCACTGAACTCGCGCCAGTCGTCGGCGCGGACAAAACACTGGCGAAACGGGCTGCGCACCTCGCAAAGGCTGATCTTCGCACAGAAATCGTCGGCGAGTTTCCCGAAGTCCAAGGCGCAATGGGAAAAACCTATGCAGAGATGCAGGGCGAAGATGCGTCGGTCGCAATCGCGATTGAAGATCATTACAAGCCTCAAGGCCCATCCGATGCGGTGCCAACTGATCCGATCGCGATTGCCGTGGCGCTTGCCGATAAGCTCGACACGCTCACTGGCTTTTGGGCGATTGATGAGAAGCCGACCGGTTCCAAAGACCCTTATGCGCTGCGCCGCGCGGCGCTCGGTGTCATTCGCATTGTGGTGGAGAATGGGTTGCGTTTCTCACTTGGCACAGTTGCGAAGGACCCAGACCTCCTCTCCTTTTTCCATGATCGCCTTAAGGTTTACCTCCGTGATCAGGGTGCACGCCACGATCTCATCGACGCAGTTCTCAACGAAAACGATGACGACCTGCTGCTGATTGTCCGCAAGGTGGAAGCGCTACAAACGCTACTTGAGACCGACACCGGCACAAACCTGCTCGCAGGTACAAAGCGTGCGATGAACATTCTCGCAGCCGAAGAGAAAAAAGCCCGATCTGCTTTTGGCAGTGAAGTGGAGCCGAGCCTGTTTGCCGGAACTGCGGAAGGTGGATTGCATGCTGCAATCGCGTCCGCCGATACCCAAATTTCGGGTGCTCTAGAGAAAGAAGACTATCAGGCAGCTTTCGGCGCTCTGGCCGATTTGCGCGCGCCGGTAGACGCGTTTTTCGATGGCGTGATGGTGAACGCAGACAATGAAGCGGTGCGCACAAACAGGCTGGCACTTCTGACATCTCTTCGGGCGGTCACACGAAAGTTGGCTGATTTGTCCAAAATCAGCGGATAAAAAAACTGGGGCCCAATGGAGCCCCGGCAGAGTAATTTCGGCCTGAACCGATCAACCCAAGTTGGGAGGTAAACTTTCAGCCTCTAGCGAAGCGGCACATTCCGCAGAACCGCATCGTCCACAATGCTCTGCTCGGTCCGCTGGCGCAGCTGCGGGTTGGACATGTTTTCCAACTCACTTGCGCGCTGATCAATCGTCACCGGTGCTGGGGCGCCAACGCGGGCACCGGGAGGCGGCTCTTGAAGCCCGGCATCCGGTGTAGCCGGTGCAGTTGTCAGCACTGATGCGTTTGTGAATGGCGCATTGATCACCTCGATATCCGCCGCTGGCTCTTCAAACTCAAAAAAGAGCACTGACGGAAGTGACGTGTCTTCCATGATAACGTAATCAGCGGCTGCGGTGTTGCTGACGAGGAGAACACCGGTAAAAGCTGCTGCCACGCTCGAATATTTGATCGCCTTCAACATGACTAATCCCTGTCTTTTGTTGATTTCGTTCGACGCTAGCAGGATCGCGTGAAGGCCCGATGTTGGAAATAGATTGAATTTTAGCGATTTCTCACTTTGGGATTTTTGAACCAATGACGGGAGATGCTGAACAGTGCATGGACCATCGCCATGATTTTAAATGCGCATTTGCCGACAACGCTTGTGAAGGCGGTTGACGACCTGAAACACGGTGAGATTGTCGCTTTGCCGACAGAGACTGTTTATGGCTTGGCGGCCGACGCAACCAATGGAAAAGCGGTCGCAAAGGTTTTTGCGGCAAAAGGACGGCCAACATTCAATCCGCTGATTTGCCATGTCTCCAGCGTTGAGATGGCAAAATCCTTTGCAGAATTTAATGGTATCGAAACCAACCTTTTGGCTCACTTTTGGCCGGGTCCTCTGACAATTGTGGCGTCACGAAAATCCGGTTCTCGTCTGCACGAGCTGGTGACCGCAGGATTGGACACCGTCGCGGTTCGAATGCCAATAGGCCTCACGCGAGACATCATCAGCGAGTTAGATCGCCCAATCGCCGCGCCGAGTGCAAACCGTTCAGGTCACATCAGCCCAACATCGGCGGCGGCAGTTAGCGCAAGTCTTGGTCCCGAAGTCGGCCTAGTCGTGGATGGCGGCGAATGTCCGATTGGCATAGAAAGCACCATAGTGCGCGTCGTTGGGCACACTATTCATCTCTTGCGCCCTGGCGGCATAACAATAGAACAGCTGGAGGCGGCGACGGGCTTGACTGTGGTGATGCCAAGTGCAGGCGGCAGCGTGGTTGCTCCCGGTCAGCTAAAATCCCATTATGCGCCGGCTGCTAAAGTGCGTTTAAACGCGATCTCACTGGAGGAAGGTGAAGCATTCCTAGGTTTCGGTAGTGTCCACCGAAGTGAACAACCGGCAGTATTTAGAAACCTCTCGGAAACGGGTGACCTTCACGAAGCCGCTGCTAACTTGTTTCGAATGTTGAATGAACTCGACCAAATGAATCCAGAGGTGATTGCTGTTTCGCCAATACCAAACGAAGGGCTTGGCGTTGCGATCAATGATCGATTGGCGCGTGCTGCTGCTCCGCGTGATGCAGTGAAAAACCAGATGACCTAATGACAGAACAACTGGTCGAGAAATTCACAGAGATCGTCGGCGTTAAGAATGCGCTGACCGATGCTGATGCCATGGCCCCTCACCTAATCGAATGGCGGGGGACATGGACCGGGCGCACGCCAGTCGTTCTTAAACCTCGAAGCACTGCCGAAGTCGCTGCCATCCTTAAATTGGCTCAGGAAACGCGGACAGCAGTCGTTCCCCAAGGCGGAAATACTGGTCTTGTCGGCGCACAAATCCCCGATGGAAGCGGTCACCAGATCGTTATTTCGACTGGTCGCATGAACACCGTTCGTGCGTTAGATACCAAGGGCCGAACGCTGATTGTCGACGCCGGTGTGACTCTGCAAAACGCACGCGACGCGGCAGAGAACGCCGACCTGTTGTTTCCTTTATCTCTAGCCTCTCAAGGCACGTCTCAAATAGGCGGGAATATTGCGTCCAATGCGGGCGGGCTCGGCGCATTAGCCTATGGCGTCGCCCGCGATTTGGTGCTCGGTCTAGAAGTGGTGCTGCCGGGCGGCCGGGTTCTGGAAGACCTATCGGTGCTCAAGAAAGACAATACCGGATACGCGCTTCGGCACCTGTTTATAGGGTCAGAGGGAACGTTGGGCATAATCACGGCTACGTCCTTAAAGCTTTTTCCTAAGCCAAAAGGCCACGCAACCATGTTTGCGGTTTTGGAAACACCGGACGCGGCGCTGGAACTCCTTAATCTAGCGCAGTCGAGGGCAGGTAATCAGCTCACTGCATTTGAACTGATGGCCGATGAAGTCACGTCGATGGCGGTGAAACACGTCAATGGCGTTCGAAGGCCGCTCGAAAAATCAACAGGTTGGACTGTCCTCACCGAGGTCTCGTCGCTTCGCTCCCAAGACGATTCAGAAGCGGTGATGGCAGAGATTGCCGAGAGTGCGCTTCAAAATGGCATTATCGCCGACGGCGCAATTGCTCAAAGTCAAAGCCAACGCGCCGAGATGTGGAGACTGCGCGAAGCTTTATCAGAAGCACAAAAGCCAGAAGGCATCTCCATAAAACACGATATATCGGTGCCAGTGCATCAAATTCCCGCGTTTATTGTGGAGGCGGGAAAAGCTGCCGCGCACATTGTGCCCGATATGCGGTTTTGCACATTCGGGCACATGGGTGATGGCAATCTGCACTACAATATTTCGCAGCCGCCGGGCGTGAGCGCAGACGCTTTCCGTGTGAAATCGGGCGATGTCACGAAGGCGGTCCACGACGTGGTTCGGAAGATGGACGGATCAATCTCTGCCGAACATGGCATTGGGCAGATGAAACGCGATGAATTGGCTGCCACTAAGTCACCGGTCGCTATGCACCTTATGCGGTCGATCAAATCAGCCTTTGA
>JBCDLI010000040.1:0-24291 GCA_038745535.1 Pseudomonadota bacterium
CTGACCGAGCGATCCAGTGAATAGATACGCCATCACGTGTCGGCATCGGATACTCGCACGCGGCCCCATGTTCAGATTCTAAAATCACGTGGGCTGTCGCGCCGTTTGGAAGCCCTTCGATGAGACGAGCGGCTGGTGGAAACCCGGTTTCGTCCGCTGCCATAAAGACACGCGTCTCTTCGATCTTTCCTCCACCGCTTGGCCCCATAAGGCCGACTACCGTCCTCCCTCGTTGACCCGCCATAACCTCTTGTGCCCATTCGGTTACGCGACCGCCTTCATGCATGAAGACGTCCATCGTAATCGTGTTTGCTTCATAATCGACCTGACGAGCCGAGTAGACTGGCTTGTGAGGTGCAGCATCGCCATCTGGCCATTTTACCGAACCATTTGGCGCGACTTTGGGCCATTCCGGCTCCACACCTCTTGGCGGCAGTACGAGCCGAAAGTGGATCGCCTGATCGGTGTGGGCGGAAATATCCTCAGCTTGTAGCGTGACACGCAAAAATGCGTCTCCCAACGGCTCCACCTTTGTAGCACGTACGAATTGGAAGTTTGGCGGCAGCTTCTCTTCGCCTTCGCTATCCGACCACTGCATGGCGTCGGCAGTCGCGGGAAATGCGCGCTTCATTTGCATGGCAACCGCGCTTTTCATCATGAAGAGCCAACGGGCATCGCTTGCGGCGACCATGCCAGCCACCCCGGTTTCGGTGCCAGGCCGCAGACCAATGAGGCCGTGCACGGTCTCGATTGTGAGTTTACCCGGTTCATCATCAATGGCTTTCAAACCGCCCTGTTCCGCTTGCGCTTTTATAAGGCTCCGCATTTGGTCGAATGTCAGACCGGGAAGGTCAGCAAGTGCGGTTTCTGGAAAGTCGCTGTCACTCAAAATGCGATCCTCGGTTCGAGCCGACTTCAGACTAGCATGTACTGAGTTGAGAGTTGAAGACTTATAATGGATGAAATTAGTTTACTAAATTGAGCGATTGGAACAGCTTTCAGCATTTGCTGCGCAATCGCGTGCCGCTTTTGGCTGTTTCTGGAGCGAGTCGCCCCTGTGTGGCACGCGATTGTTTCCCAATCGCTCTCGCCACCGTCGCATTTTGTGAATAATTGCCCGGGGAGCGCTCTTGACGTTTGTTTCCCAATCGCTCTCGCCACCGCCGCATTTTTCGCTGTGCGAAATTCGGTGGCTAGTCGCGTCCGTGTTGCACGCGTTTGCAAGCAAATGCTGCCGCAACCGCCGCATTCCGTGAACAACTGCCTCAGGAGTGCTCTCGACGTCTGCTTCGCAATCGTCTGCCGCTTTTCCACATTTGGCTCTGCCAAATGTGGTTGGTGCCCCCACACGGACTCGAACCGCGGACCTACTGAGTACAAATCAGTTGCTCTACCAACTGAGCTATAGGGGCATTCCACGCGCAACTACCATAAATTTGGTGCGTGTAAATCCGTTTGCTGCACCTTTGATTAATTCGCTCCACGTCATTAGTGGAACAACGGAGAGTATTGGCGGACCGACCATGGCAGAGCACACTGCAGACCTGAAACTCTGCTTCTTATCATCGGAAACCGAACAGGCTGAGAAGTCAGCCCACTCGCTGTCCACGCTGTACGGAAATTGCGATCCTGACAACGCGGACGTGATTGTAGCGCTCGGTGGTGATGGCTTCATGCTTCAGACTGTTCAAACGTTCATGAACTCGGGCAAGCCGATTTACGGCATGAACCGCGGAACGGTCGGATTTTTGATGAATGATTATCAGGAAGACGATTTGCCGTCGCGCATCGCCGGATCAAAGGGAGAGATAATTCGCCCTCTCAAGATGAGGGCGATTTCACAAAGTGGGGACACCACAGAGGCGCTTGCGATCAATGAAATTTCGCTTTTTCGGCAGAGTTATCAGGCTGCGCGGCTGCAGATCGAAGTTGATGATAAGACAAGGCTGGATGATCTCGTTTGTGACGGCGTAATGGTCGCTTCACCTGCTGGGAGCACTGCGTACAATCTCTCCGCCCACGGGCCGATCATACCGATTGATGCGCCGTTGCTTGCATTGACGCCTGTCAGCCCGTTTCGGCCACGTCGATGGCGCGGCGCGCTTTTGCCAAATCGTGTGAAAGTGACGATCACGGTGTTGCAAGGCGATAAACGGCCAGTCAACGCCGTGGCTGACCACGTTGAGGTCAAATCGGTACAACGCGTCGACATCTGGGAAAGTCGGGACGATACCGGAACAATCCTCTTTGACGGGACCCACTCTTGGGATGAACGTATCCTGGCTGAGCAATTCAAATACTAAAAAACCGCCCGGCTTGCAGACCGAGCGGTTCTTATATTCACCAGAGGTGGCTAAAACTTAGAGCACGCCTTCTGGAACGATCACTTTGTCAATCACGTGGATGACGCCGTTTGATGTTTCGATGTCAGCTGTGACAACGTTAGCGTCATTGATCATTGGACCGTTGTCCAGATCAATTGCGATTTCCTGGCCCTGTACGGTCTCTGCCGTTGTATCGTCCTGAAGGTCAGAAGCCATTACCTTACCCGGTACCACATGGTATGTGAGGACGGCCTGCAGCTGCTCAAGATTTTCTGGCTTCAAAAGCTCTTCAACCGTTGAACCAATGGCTTCAAACGCTTCGTCTGTTGGTGCGAACACCGTGAACGGACCTTCGCCCTTCAACGTGTCAACCAATCCGGCTGCTTGTACTGCCGCTACTAGTGTTTCAAAGTCGCTGTTGCCAGCCGCCGTGTCTACGATGTCCTTCTGCATGCTGCCAGCAAATGCTGAACCAGCCATGAGGCCTGCAACCACAGTTGATGCGAGGAATGTTTTGATCATTGGTAATCTCTTCCCATTCAGTTGATCGACGCGCTTGATTGGCGTCGGTGTGAGCGATATGGGCTAGGCAGTTTTTGCGACAATGGACGCCTAAGAGGCCTTTTATCAAAGCATTGTGAGAATTCTCGACACTTTGGCGCAATTCACAGGGTTGAAATCACAATCGTCTGACACGCCCAGATTTGCTGTCACAATTAGGGCACAAAGAGGCTGACAACGTCGGCAAAACGGATGTCGATGTTGACACCACAGGCGCCCCACCGTAGCGCCGCACCAACGGAAACCACCACAGATTTGATGACAGCTGAAAAAGCCCCCCTTCCGAAGTTCAATGAACTCGGCCTCTCCGACAAAGTACTCCAAGCGATTACTGCAGCCGGTTACGAAACGCCAACGCCTATTCAAGCGGGAGCGATTCCTCACGCACTCGCCGGAAAAGACATTCTGGGTATAGCGCAAACCGGTACCGGTAAGACGGCATCATTTGTACTCCCGATGATCACGCGGTTGGAACGGGGACGGGCACGGGCGCGGATGCCGCGAACGTTGATTGTCGAGCCGACCCGGGAATTAGCTGCACAGGTTTACGAGAACTTCGAGAAGTACGGCGTCAACCACAAGCTGAATGTTGCGCTGCTCATCGGCGGCGTATCGTTTGAAGATCAGGAGCGAAAGCTGGAACGTGGCGCGGATGTGCTTATTGCGACGCCTGGACGGTTGCTCGATCATTTTGACCGTGGAAAGCTGCTGCTAACCGGTGTCGATATTCTTGTCATCGACGAAGCTGACCGCATGTTGGACATGGGCTTTATTCCGGATATCGAGCGTATTGTTTCGTTGATCCCGTTCACCCGCCAAACGCTGTTCTTCTCTGCGACAATGCCAAAGGAAATCCAGCGGCTTGCCGATCAGTTCTTACAAGCGCCGGAACGTGTTGAAGTGGCGCGTGCGTCGTCGGCTGCCAAAACTGTCGAACAAAAGATCATGATGGTCCGGGATAAGGACTACGAAAAACGCGATGCGCTTCGAAAGCTCATTCGCGAGCAAGACGATCTGAAAAACGGCATCATCTTCTGCAACCGCAAGCGTGACGTATCCAATCTCTACAAGTCGCTCGAGAAGCACGGCTTTTCTGTTGGAGCGCTGCACGGCGATATGGACCAGCGTTCACGGATGATGATGCTGGACGCTTTCAAGAACAATCGCATTCAATTGCTCGTAGCGTCAGACGTTGCGGCACGCGGCTTGGACATTCCTGATGTCAGCCATGTCTTCAATTTCGATGTCCCAATTCACGCAGAAGACTATGTGCATCGCATTGGCAGAACGGGTCGGGCCGGACGTTCGGGCAAAGCGTTTTCATTGGTAGAGCGTTCGATGCGGAAATACCTCGACTCCATTGAAGAGATGCTCAAGACCAAGCTGGATGTGATGCCGCAGGCTGATGATGAACAGATAGAAATCTCGTCGTCAGAAACGCCTGCGCCAGAAGAGAAGTCGGCGAAATCGAACCGTCGCAAGCGCATCAAGGAAGACAACCAAGCGCGAAAGTCAGACAGTACGGTTGAAGCGTCGTCTCAGGCGACAGAGAAACCAAAGCAGAAGCGTCGTCGTGGAAATGGCGATGATTTTCCTGTACCAGTCGGCTTTGGTGAAGAAATACCCGCTTTTATGATGATCGGGCGATAAAAGCCTTAGATGTCGCCGCGGGCCTCGGCCAACTCTTTCAAGTCGGCGGCCTTTAGCTCGACTGACTCACCGCAACCACACGCGGAAGATTCGTTGGGATTGTTAAAAACAAAACCTGTCCGTAGCTGTGTGACCTCAAAGTCGAGCTGAGTGCCCAGCAAGTAGAGCATCGCAGACGGATCAATCCATAGGTGTGCGCCATCGTTCTCGATGTGGTCGTCGGTCGCGATTGCCTCCGTCACGAGATCAATCGTGTATTCCATACCCGCACAGCCACCCTTTTTGATGCCGACACGGATGCCTTGAGCGCCCTGCTCTGATTTGTTGGCGACAATTTCGCGGATGCGCTCGGAAGCGGCGTCGGTCATTGTCATCATGGAAAAGGACATATTCATACCTGGCTAGAAGAGACCAATTGCAACTTGAGCCTCTTCGGACATCCGATCAGGTGTCCAAGGTGGATCAAACGTCATCTCAACTTCGACGTCCATTACACCTTCAACTGTTCTGACCGCATTTTCAACCCAGCCCGGCATCTCGCCAGCAACGGGGCAGCCGGGCGCCGTGAGCGTCATCTCAATCTTGACCGTCCGATCATCCTCCAGATCGACGCGATAAATGAGGCCCAATTCATAAATATCGGCTGGTATTTCTGGATCGTAGACCGTTTTGAGTGCGGCAACGATGTCGTCGGTAAGCCGCGCGAGCTCTGCGGCTGGGATGGCACTTTCAGCCGGATCGACATGTTTATTTTCAGGTTGTTCCGCGTCTGCTGTCTGAACATTTTCATCGGTCATCTGCGGTTACCTTAGCCAAAAAACATTCGCGCCTTATCAAGCGATTGCACCAGCGCATCCACTTCGCCGCGCGTATTATACATTCCGAACGACGCTCTACATGTGGAGTTGACGCCAAAATGTTGCAAGAGCGGCTGCGCACAATGGCTCCCGGCCCTTACTGCAACGCCTGAGCGGTCGATCAGCATGGAAATGTCGTGGGCGTGTAGCCCCTCAATTTCAAATGAGATAATCGCGCCTTTGTCGGGCGTTGTTCCGAAAATACGCAGGGAGTTCACACGATCAAGTTGCTCGTGTGCATACTTGGTAAGATCGGCTTCATGCTCGCCAATCGCGTCGCGGCCAATTTCATCCATGTAATCAAGCGCTGCGCCAAGGCCAATTGCCTGCGCGATCGGCGGCGTACCGGCTTCGAAGCGATGGGGAGGATCGTTATAGGTAACCGTATCCTTGGTGACTTCGACAATCATTTCGCCGCCGCCCTCATAGGGTTTCATCTCTTCCAGACGTTCGCGCTTGCCGTAAAGTACACCTATACCAGATGGCCCGTACACTTTGTGACCAGTGAACACATACCAGTCGCAGTCGAGGTCTTGAACGTCGACGTTGAGGTGCACGGCGCCCTGAGAGCCGTCCACAAGAACGGGAATTCCCCGTGCGTGTGCGATTTCACAGACCCGTTTGATCGGTACCAATGCGCCGGTCACGTTGGACATGTGCGTGATAGCGACGAGCTTTGTGTGCTCGGTCAGGCAGGCTTCAAACTTGTCGATGTCAAACCCACCATCTTCTTCGATTGGGGCCCAAACGAGCTTCGTTCCGTATTTCTCGCGGAAGAAATGCCACGGAACAATGTTGGCGTGATGCTCCATAATGGAGAGCACGATTTCATCGCCTTCGCCGATCCGGCCCTCACCGTAGCCTGACGAGACTATATTGATTGCATGGGTCGCGCCTTTTGTGAACACGATCTCATCGACCGATGAAGCATTCAAAAAAGCGCGCACTTTTTCGCGTGCTGCTTCATAGGCATCGGTAGCCGCGTTCGACATGTAGTGAAGCCCACGATGGACGTTTGCATAGGACGTCTCATACACGTTGGACACCGCATCGATCACCTGACGCGGCTTTTGAGCAGATGCGCCATTATCAAGATACACAAGCGGTTTCCCGTAAACCTCTTGCGAGAGGATTGGGAAGTCTGCGCGTATTTTCTCTACGTCATATTCCATTGGGTCAGCCGTGCGTCTCGAGCCACTGGTCAATACGTGCTTCGAGCGCGTCGATCAGCTCCTCGTTTTCTAGTTCTTCAACGATTTCCGCAACGAACGCCTTAACCAACAGGCCGCGTCCTGACTTCTCGGTGATGCCGCGTGCCATCAGATAAAACAGATGGTGACTATCGATTTCGGTCACTGTCGCGCCATGGGCACAGATTACGTCATCAGCGAAAATCTCAAGCTCGGGCTTCACCGCAATGCGCGCGTCATCGGACAAAACAAGCGTGTTGCAGGCCATCTGCGCATCGGTTTTCTGCGCGATTTGCGCGACGCGAATTTGGCCCTGGAATACGCCTTGCGCACGGTCGGTGATGACATTGCGCACGGTTTCCGTGGACGTCGTATTTTCAACGAGGTGATCGAGTTCCAACGTTACGTCACAGTGGCTTTCGCCGTTCAACATGTTTATCGACCGGAATGTCAGATCAGCGCCCTCGCCCATGGCTTTTGCGTGGATTTCCTCGCGAACAAGTTTCCCGGAAAAGTTCATCACGAAAAGCGTGAGCTTCGCCCCTTCATCGAGCGTAATTTCAACGCGACCAAGGTGCCTTGCCTCAGAACCCTGATCTTGCACGCGGATCCATGTTACGTCAGCACCGGCTTTTACGGTTAGTTGCGTAATGTTGCTGGTCAGAACATCACTATCGTCGCCGATATAGCGATCAAACACAGTCGCTTTCGCGCCCCGATCAAAGACTGCCACGTTTCGGGTGTGGGTTTGCCCGCCGCCGTGGATCGACTGGATTTCAATAGGCGTTTCAAGTTCGAGGTTTTCCGAAAACGACATCGTCACGCCGTCAGACAGGAATGCGGTGTTCACCATGCCAACGGCGTCTTGGGGCTCAACAGGGCCCAAAGAGAGCGCACCTACATCTGCTTGCAGGCTGGATGAAACCGGTGTCATTTGAACACCCTCGATCTCCGGCAAGTCGCCAAGCCGCCCATTGTTGAGCGTGATCAATTCGGCATTTGACACAAGGGGCGAGACAGCTTCCCCGTGCCCGGAATGGTCGCGGTCTGGAACAGACTTTAGCAAGCCCCGAAGGTGAGTGTAGTGGAACGCCTCGATTTTGCGCGTAGGCAGCCCGTTTTTCTTCAAGGTCGAAATGGCATTGTCGCGAGCCTGCACGGTGTCGGCATTGCCTGGAAGTCGACCAAGACGATCTACGAAACTCTCAACCAGCGCATTTTCTGCGTCGGTAAGCTCAATTTTCTTTGCGGTACCCATTGTTGACACAGCCATCATTACGCCGCTGCGGCCGCTGCAAGCACGTCAGCGTAGCCGTTCGCCTCAAGTTCTTTTGCAATGTCCTTGTCGCCCGACGTCACGATCTTGCCCTTTGAAAGCACGTGCACGGAGTCGGGCACAATGTAGTCAAGCAAGCGCTGGTAGTGGGTGATGACAATGGTTGCGCGATCAGGTGAGCGCAGCGCGTTCACGCCATCAGCGACGATTTTGAGCGCATCAATATCGAGGCCAGAGTCCGTCTCATCGAGCACGCAGAGTTTCGGCTGGAGAAGCTTCATCTGCAGAATTTCCGCGCGTTTCTTCTCGCCACCCGAGAAGCCGACGTTGAGCGGACGCTTGAGCATCGCCATGTCGATGTTCAGCGTCGCCGCGCTTTCTTTTACCAGACGTAGGAAGTCTGGCGTCGTAAGTTCCTCTTCACCGCGTGCCTTGCGCTGCTCGTTCATAGCGACTTTCAGAAACTGCATCGTCGCGACGCCTGGGATTTCCATTGGGTATTGGAATGCCAAGAAAATACCCGCCGCAGCGCGTTCAGCCGGATCCATCTCCAATATGCTCTCGCCATTGTAGAGAATGTCGCCGCTGGTGACCTCATAATCCTCGCGACCTGCGAGAATGTAAGACAGGGTCGATTTACCGGAGCCATTGGGCCCCATGATCGCGGCAACCTCGCCGGGGGAAACGGTGAGATTGAGGCCTTTGATAATTTCCGTTCCCTCTTCAGCGATTGAGGCATGAAGGTCTTTGATTTCCAGCATTTCGCTGTCTCCGTCCGAAATTTATTTGCGCTTAAAGAGCGCTCTCATTGCAAAACTAACGCCAGCGACCATTCCAAGAAGGCCAGCCGACAACATTGCGTTGTTCAAAGGATCTAAAAAGTATCCAATCGCTGTTGCGATAAGAATTGACGCGGCACCGATCAGTCGTGTGGTGCCAGCGTCACGTTGCGCTCCGTTAGCCAACGGAGCCCTCCAAGCTGATGCCGATCAGCTTTTGTGCTTCAACCGCAAATTCCATTGGCAGCTCTTGAATGACCTCTTTCACGAAGCCGTTGACGATGAGTGCGATGGCTTCCTCTTCGGGAATGCCGCGCTGCATACAGTAAAAAAGCTGATCCTCTGAGATCTTCGAGGTCGTCGCTTCGTGCTCGAATTGGGCAGACGAATTGTTAGCCTCAATATACGGCACTGTGTGTGCGCCGCAGTCATTGCCGATCAAAAGCGAGTCGCACTGGGTGAAGTTGCGTGCATTCTCCGCCTTGCGATGGGCTGAAACCTTACCGCGATAGGTGTTTTGCGAACGGCCTGCGGAGATACCTTTCGAGATGATGCGGCTCGAAGTATTCTTGCCGAGATGAATCATCTTCGTGCCGCTATCGATCTGCTGCGCACCGTTTGACACTGCGATTGAGTAAAACTCACCGCGGGAATCATCGCCGCGCAGAATGCACGATGGGTATTTCCACGTGATCGCGGAGCCCGTTTCAACCTGCGTCCAAGAAATCTTCGCGCGGTCTCCCCGGCAGTCGCCACGCTTCGTCACGAAGTTGTAAATACCGCCCTTGCCTTCCATGTCGCCCGGATACCAGTTCTGGACCGTCGAATATTTGATTTCGGCGTCTTCCATGGCAACAAGCTCAACGACCGCTGCGTGCAGCTGATTTTCGTCGCGCTGTGGCGCGGTACAGCCTTCTAGGTAGGAGACATAAGCACCCTTTTCGGCGATGATGAGTGTACGCTCAAACTGGCCGGTATTTTCCGCGTTGATGCGGAAATATGTGGACAATTCCATCGGGCAGCGAACACCTTCGGGCACGTAGACAAAAGAACCGTCGGTAAAGACAGCCGAGTTCAGCGCCGAATAATAATTGTCTGCGACCGTCACGACCGAAGCGAGATACTTCTTCACAAGCTCAGGGTATTCGCGGATCGCCTCGGAAATCGACATGAAGATCACGCCCGCTTTCGCCAGCTCGTCCTTAAATGTCGTTACAACCGACACGGAATCAAACACCGCATCCACCGCAACCCTACGCTCCTGAACGCCGGCCAGAAGCTCCTGTTCAGCAAGCGGGATACCAAGCTTCTCGTACGTTTTCAGGATTTCAGGATCGACATCATCGATGGTCTTTGGCCCTGTTACGCCTTTCGGCGCCGCGTAATAGTAGATGTCGTTGAAGTCGATTTTTGGATAATCGACGCGGGCCCAATCGGGCTCCTCCATCTTCAGCCAACGCTTGTAAGCGTCGAGACGCCACTGAAGCATCCACTCTGGCTCGTCTTTTTTGGCAGAGATAAAACGGATCACGTCTTCGGACAGGCCCTTTGGCGCCCTGTCCATTTCGATCATGGTCTCAAAGCCATATTTGTACTGGTCCACATCAATCTGTGCGACCTGATCGATTGTTTCCTGAACAGCGGGCATTCCCGGCTCCTGTTTATATTCGTTCTAAACTAGATATAGGCAGTAGCGCAGTTTTGAAAAGTTCTAAAGTAGAAAATTGACAATTAATGACTGCTTTTTTTGTCTAAGGTCTAACGTGCTGAAATTTCGAGCAATTTCGCAGTAAATGCGTTGAGGTCAGCAGGCGCCGTATCGGGCGAAAATGACATGCGAATTGCGCCTTCGTCGGAATTTACGCCCATTGCGGCCAGCACATGGCTTTTTCCAACCTTACCAGAAGAACACGCCGAGCCGGACGAGACGGCGAATCCGGCGAGGTCAAAGGCGATTTGTAGTGTCTCAGCCTTTTTACCCGGCACAGAGAGGTAGACCGTATTGCCGACGCGGGGCGCGTTCTCAGCGTGAACAACGATATTTGCGCCGCGTGTGCGCATATCGTTGATGAGTGTATCCCTCACGGTTTTCAGGCTCTCAAATTTGGTCAATCGATCTTTCGCGACTTCGGCTGCAGCGCCAAAGCCTGCCAGAATTGTGACGGCCTCGGTGCCGGAACGATGTCCACGCTCTTGGCCGCCGCCGGTAAGCAATGGCGTGGGCATCATCAGGTCGGAAAAAGCGATGATGGCGCCTGCGCCCTTCGGGCCGCCGATTTTGTGTGACGAGACTATTAAAAAGTCAGCGTGGCCGTCGGTGATGTCGATTGAAACCCGACCTGCCGATTGCGCGCAGTCCAGCACGAGAACCGCGCCATGGGCTTTTGCTACGGCAGAAATCTCTTCGACTGGTTGGATACCGCCAGTCTCACTGTTCACGTGGTGGCAGGCGATGAGTGCAGTGCCACTGGTTTTGTCGTGTGCTGAAAGTGATGTTTCCAGGGATGGCAAATCAATAAGCCCATCAGACGTGACTGGTACGACCGTCATCGCCTTTTTTGAAAACTGTCCGCCACCCAACGTGCAGGGGTGATCGCTTGCACAGACATACAAATGGCTCATCATCAGTTCTGCGCGGCCCATCGCATATCTCGGAGTGAGTAGCGTCGAAGCAGCCTCCGTGGCGCCGGATGTGAAGACCACGTGTTCGGGCTTTGCATTCACAAGATCGGCGACCTGACGCCGTGCCTTTTGGACAAGCGCTTTTGCCGCGCGACCGTTTCCATGCACCGACGCGGGATTGCCGTCTTTGTCCATTGCATCGATCATCGCAGCTCGCGCTTCGGGCAACAGCGGCGCGGAGGCATTATAGTCGAGATATACAGTTCTCCGGGACACGATCGTGAAATTCCTGCAGATGTCGAAAAAGATTGAAATTGCGTTGGTTACTTCTCTATGACGGCGAAGGATTTCAAGAACAACACAATGCGTTGAATAGCGGCAGGTTCTCGCCGCTCCGCGATCTAGGGGTAAGCATGCCAGAAGTCATTTTTGCAGGTCCAGCCGGACGTCTAGAGGGACGTTATCAGCCGGCCGAAGATCCGAACGCGCCAATCGCGATGATCTTGCACCCGCACCCTCAGTTCGGCGGCAACATGAACCACCCGATGATCTATAACCTGTTTTACATGTTCAAAGAGCGTGGGTTCACGACCCTACGCTTCAACTTCCGCAGCATTGGACGCTCACAGGGTGAATTCGATCACGGTGTTGGCGAACTTTCTGATGCTGCCGCTGCATTGGACTGGGTGCAGACCCTGCATCCGGAATCAAAATCCTACTGGGTTGCCGGATATTCGTTTGGCGCGTGGATCGGTATGCAGCTGTTGATGCGCCGTCCTGAGATTGAGGGCTTTATGTCGATTGCCCCGCAGCCAAACATCTATGACTTTGCATTTCTTGCGCCTTGCCCCTCGTCCGGTTTGATCATCCACGGTGAGGAAGATCGTGTGTCTGCACCAAAGGACGTTCAGGTCCTTGTCGATAAGCTGCATACGCAAAAGGGTATTTTGATTACCCAGCGCACGATGGCGGGCGCAAACCATTTTTTCCAAGGTCACGAGCAGGAGCTTCTAGATGAGTGTGCGGGCTATCTGGATGCCCGTCTCCGTGGTGAGTTGATCCCTGACAATGTCGTAAAACTGGTCGGCAAACGCTGACCGGTCAGCGTTCCGGAGCGGAAATTATGCCACCAGTGCAGGCCTCTTCGCATCCAGTTGTTGTTGGAAAGGTCAATGCCAGACCGCGCAGCGATCTGACAGCAAGATAAGCCCAACACTGCGCCTCCATCGCGTCGCCATTTAGTCCGACGGCATCAGCAGTGATGACTTCGCCAACCACTTTTGAAGCAAGCGTTTTCATAATGGCTTGGTTGCGCGCGCCTCCGCCAGCGATGATCCAGCGATCTGGCAAAATTCCCGCGGTGTGGGCAGAGCGCGCGATGCTCTCGGCAGTTACCGCTGCAAGCGTTGCCGCTCCATCTCCTGCTGAGAGATCGGGCATTTGCGCCAGTGTGAAGTCATTCCTATCAAGCGATTTTGGATATGGCGTGTCGAAGAACGGCGAAGACAAGTAAGTGTCCACAACGCTTTGATCTACCGATCCTTGCAGCCCCAGTTGGCCGTTTTCATCAAAGCTTCGGTTTGTGTTCTGCGTCATCCACTGGTCGATCAACGCGTTACCGGGCCCGCAATCGAAGGCAACTGGTGGATACCCTGTCCGGACAAACGTCACGTTTGAAATTCCGCCAATATTCACAAAGGCAGTGGTCTCGTGGTACGGAAACTTCTTCGACAGCGCTTGGTGAAAGACAGGCACCAGCGGCGCACCCTGCCCGTTGTTTTCCATGTCATTTGCGCGCATATCCCAGACAATGGGGACATCTAACTTGTTCGCAAGCTCTTGGCCGTCACCCAACTGAACTGTCAGACCTTGCTCTGGTCGGTGCAAAACGGTTTGCCCATGGAAACCGATCACATCAATATCGTGTGCATTGACGTTGTGCTCTGCAAGGAAGCTTTCGACGGCACGGGCGTGGCATGCCGTTATCATCGCTTCAACTTTGGCGAGGTTGCCCGGTCGTTCGTCTCGAACCTTGATCAGCTTTGCGTCCTGCAGGGCATCCTCGATCAGCTGTTTATCGGTCGCGCTATATTTGAACGTTTCAAACGGTCCGAATTCAATCACTGCAAGGCCGTCTGTCTTGAGAAGAGCCACATCAATTCCGTCCATCGATGTGCCGCTCATCAAACCAATTGCTGTCTTTATTTTGCTTCCCATTCACAGTTGCTTTCTGGACAACAATTGCAGCCGTGTTAGACGCTGCACTGCACTATCGGCAAGGCTTTCGGGGCAATGGCAAGCTACAATTCAGACTTCCTCCGCGTTCTCAATGAGCGGGGCTTTATCCATCAATGCTCAGATTTTGAGGGGCTGGACGCGCTTGCCAAGAAGAATGAAGTCATTGCCTATGTAGGCTACGATTGCACAGCACCATCGCTGCATATCGGCAATTTCCTGTCGATGATGATGCTCTATTGGCTGCAGCAGACTGGAAACAAGCCGATCACGCTCATGGGCGGCGGGACCACGATGGTAGGTGATCCATCCGGTAAGGATGAAACGCGCCCGATGCGTACAATCGAAGAGATTGAGGCGAACAAGATGTCGATCAAAGGCGTCTTTGAGAAGCTATTGAAGTTTGGCGATGGGCCTACAGACACGATTATGACCGACAACGCCGAGTGGCTGCTCGGTCTTGGATATATCGATATGCTCCGCGACGTTGGGCGGCATTTTTCGGTAAACCGAATGCTCACAATGGATTCCGTCCGGCTCCGTCTGGATCGTGAACAAGAGATGAGCTTCATCGAGTTCAACTACATGGTCTGCCAGTCCTACGACTATGTTGAGCTTGCACGTCGCTACGGCTGTAATTTGCAGATGGGTGGTTCCGATCAATGGGGCAACATTGTCAATGGCGTCGATCTTGGGCGTCGTATGGGCACGCATCAACTTTACGCTTTGACCACGCCGCTGCTCACCACTGCTTCCGGTGCAAAGATGGGAAAGACCGCGAAAGGTGCGGTCTGGCTCAATGCCGACATGTTCTCTCCGTGGGACTTTTGGCAGTACTGGCGCAATACAGAAGATGCTGACGTTGGTCGGTTCTTGAAGCTCTTCACGCTGCTTCCGATGGATGAAATCGCCCGGCTAGAAGCCCTTAAAGGTGCCGAGATTAATGAGGCCAAAAAGGTGCTTGCAACGGAAGCAACAGCTTTGCTTCACGGTCGCGACCAGGCGGAAAAAGCGCTGGAGACCGCACGTCAAACCTTTGAAGAAGGCGCTGCGGCCGCAGATCTGCCGAGCATTGAGATCAGTCGAGATGATCTGGCCTCTGGCATTGGCGTGCTATCGCTGTTTGTTGACGCAGGGCTCGGTGGTTCGAACAGTGAAATTCGGCGTCACATCAAAGGCGGAGCGATAAAGATCAACGACAACCCAGTCAGTGATGACAAGACGCTCGTGACAGAACGCGACGTGGCTGAAGGGGTGATCAAACTGTCGCTTGGTAAAAAGAAGCACGTGCTCGTGAAGCCCGCAGTGTAAATCCCTCAACGAAACTCGAAGATTGACCGAAAAATACCGGGCGCGATAACCGATAGCGGATTGACCTGCACGTTTGGAGCTTTTGCGTCTCCCGACAACCGGAAAGTCACACCGATCAGTCCGCGGTCGCGTCCATTTCCAAGAAATGCACCGAGTATGGGAATTTCGGCAAAAATCGTGTTGAGGCCATAGGCGGGCATAAACGTACCGGCCAAGTTCATACGATTGTTCGCATCGTAAGCGGTCCCGCGCAGTCGTAATCCCAGCAACGGACCGCGAAGGATCGCATCTTGAAGATCTAAAGCACCGTTCTGCATCGAGAGATTTGCTGACGCGACTTCAAAACGGACCTGGCTCGTGTCGATCTCGCGCCCGGTTACCTCCTCAAGACTTCCTTGGTTGCCCCCGCGGGTCGCTACAAGTCGCTCGAGGCGTGGTTCATTAAAGACCGCGAAGTCGGAAATTCGAGCCGTTCCTTGTACCGGCGTCGAGCCTCCTCCGCGAAGATTGACGTCGAGCACCCCACCCCGAACCTGCCCGTACAGATCAACAAAGGTGAGAATCTCACCAGCATCCAGCGCATTAATTGAGATGGACCTGCCGCTCCCGATCCCATCAAGCGATACCGAAAATGGCAGGGTCGATTGCATCTGCCCGTTTATGCGCACACGCTGGGTACCTTCCGCGACTGTCGTTACCGATATTGCAACATTTCGAGCCGTTAAACCGCCAAAACCGACCACACGGGATACATTCCCGGAAATTGAAAGCGGTACGATGCCACCCCCGCCGGTGGCTGCCATCGAGGTTCGTGTTTGGCGTATGATCGAACGCGCATCTATCCGCCGACCGGTCACTTCGATTGTGTAGCCACTGCCGCTTCGTTCGATGAAGAGATCGAAATCGTCGCCTTCGACCAATGACACATTTCGAAGACGAGCTCGCAAAAGCCCCCCTTGATCAACGCGAATGCTGCCAGCTGCTCGGATTGTATTACTGGTCAAAGTGAAATCATCAAGCAGCGTGCTGGCTCCATCGGGCACTATCGTAAAGGCGGCAGAAGCCTTGATCTCGCGGCCCTTTTTCGTCGGCAACCACGGCACGCTAAGCACCGCATTGGTCAGATTTGCTTCAATCCGGTTTCGACCGCCTCCAAGGTCTGAGACGACGAGCGGTGTTGGTCCGGTGAGGACCGCTGCAAGACCGGGCGCTAATTTCTGACGATCCTCATCGTCCAAGGTGATTTCAATCCGCCTGTCTGCTTTAATATCTGAACCGGGAAATGGGATGACCAGCGCAAGGTCAGCATCCAGACCATCCATTAAGCCTTCGACGTCAACAATTGCTCGGCTTCGGTCGATTTGTACTGAACCATTGAGGCCGCGGAACGAACGGCCTTCGATTGGGACTGAAGAGCCCGCGTCAGCCACATCAAAATTAACGCTCCAGTCTGGACCACCATTTGCGCCGATGTCGTTGAGCGTAAACTCCATATCGAGACGGCCACTGAGGTCACCGCTCAAGTTTGTGGGTGCAAACTCATAGAACCGTTGCGCGTTGATGGGCGGCCTTGTGATGAGTTCGCCAACCGCTCTGCTTGTGCCGGCAAAGTTGACCGACAATTGTGCAGGGATGTTACCGTCTGCGCCGCCTTCACCGATTTCGAGTTGCCCGTCGCTGACGTTGGTCGACAATCCGTCACCAACAAAAAGTCTGCCTTCGTCGAAGCGAACAGTCGTTGTGCCGCGGTCAAACACAATGCGGCCTTTGGCTTGGCGCACAGGCGGCAACTGTCCCGCGATGTCGAAACGAACCCCCTCAACATCCAGCTCGACCCTGGTGTCTCCTGGTATGCGCTCACGCGTTTCCGGGTCAAAACGCCGGAGCGGTTCCACAACGTCAAATTGCACATTCGTCGCAAAACCACCCGCTACATTGTTTATCACCCATCGGCGGGCGCCTCGTCCGATTGGAGCGGGCCACATTTTTTGAAGAGCGTAGACGCTTAGCCGTTCGCCGAAGATCTTTGCAGCTGTGACCGGGACCGTCGTTGAAAAATCAATCTCTCCGCGGCCTGTCAGAGCCCCTTGATCGGTTGAGACCTCAGCGTTGATGACATCCAAAAGACGGCTACCAAGGTCGAAAGTCCCACGGGCCCGTGCTGCAAAGGGGAGTGCGGCACCAACAGTATCAGACGGTGCGAGCTGCCCGTCATTGGCGATTATCTCAAATTCAACTTTTCGGTTTTCTTCATTCGGACTTAACCGAACACCGCCCGATACGACAAAACGGGATTGGCCCACTGTGGCAGTAGCCGGTCTGATGGAGATGGATTGATCACCAGAACGATGGCTCACACTTATCGGAACGCTCACTGGTAGAAAATCGCCTTTGGCTAATTTGAGAGGAAGAGTGCCGGTCTCGATCCGCAACTGCAGCGCGCTTTGTGTCGGCGTCGTTGCATTTAGAGACCCTGTGAAGCGAACATCTTGAAAGTCATTTGCAACGCCCGGTTCGCGATCTCCCGGATCGTTGGAAAACGCTCGTAGATAGCCGCGGACGGGAACGCGTATGGGGCCAGTCTCAATTGCTATTGAGGCCACATCATCGGTTCCGGGAACCGCGGTAATCAGGGCTGAAACAGGGATTTCCCGTGCTTTTTGATTATCGATTGCGGGCTGATGAATGCGCGTTGCGATATTAATCGCATCGCCAACCTCAACAGTCAGCGTCGAGAGGGTGCGCGGGACAACCCCGTTTTGGATAACCGATATCTCACCGACCGCGATTTCCGCACCAAGGAACCGCCTTATGAGTTGATTTCGGACACTCCCTAAAGTCGCTGCGGCAAGGTTCTTGAGCCCATCAAGGTCGCGTGCGATTTCCAAGGGATCAATCGGCGTACCACCACCCGGTAGTTCGGCCGAAATTAGATCGGCGCTGAGTGCCGTAACTTTCGGATCACGTCTGATGAGGCTTATGGCCCCGAATGTGACAGCAACATTCGTTACGCCGATCGCGGCCTCACCGTCACGACGGGATGCTGTAATCTGCGGGTAGGACACGCCAACGGCTGCAGGCAGATTGAAGGCAAATGTTGGATTTGTCGTCTCGATATTCCAGTCATCGGGCGCACTGGATTGAATGACGCCTTCCGCGATACGACTGAGGAACGGTGTGAGGAGACTTGGCGCAAACAATAGCGCTCCAAATGGCAAGACCACCACCAGCGCCAACAGCGCGAAGACCGTATTTCGACCGCGTCGCTTTCGGTGGACCGGGGCTCGAACCCTGCCAACCTTGCCTTGATGGGAAGGAAAACGGGAGAAATCGCTCGCGCTGGACCGCTTCTCTTCTGACCGCTTTGTGTTTTTGTTTTCGTTGCTCACTGGCGGTCTGGAATCAGGTGGACCTTCGTTGGTGGCGTTATATATGCCGATGCTCTTTCACGCATCACTTCAAACGTAGACGCTTTAGGACAAAACAATGAGCACAGTTACTGTTGGCGAGACCGCGCCCGATTTTCAGTTACCGACCGACCAAGGCGAAGACGTGACGCTTAGCGATTTACGCGGGCAGAAAGTGGTCCTGTTCTTTTACCCGAAGGACAACACAAGCGGATGCACAAAAGAAGCGGTTGGCTTTTCCGAGACGCTCGATGAATTCAAAGCCGCAAACACAGTGGTCATCGGGCTTTCTCCGGATGGCGTCAAAAGCCATGCGAAATTCCGCGAAAAGCAGGAGTTGACCGTGGCTTTGGTCGCGGACGAAGAGCACGTGGCACTTCAGGCATACGATGTCTGGAAGGAGAAAAGCATGTACGGCAAAAAGTATATGGGTGTCGAGCGCTCAACTTTTCTCATCGATGCGGACGGCAAAATTTCCCAAGAATGGCGAAAGGTGAAAGTACCGGGTCACGTGGAAAAAGTCCTCGAAGCTGCAAAAGCTCTGTGAGCACGCCGAAGTTGTCTGTCGTATCGCTCCGAAGTGCGTGCGTCGCTGCGTTGAACGAAGCTGATACGACAGAAAAGCGTCGGCTGACGCGACAAGCTTTCAAGCTCTGGAAATCGCGTGCGCTATCACTCACTGCACCGACCGACGATGCTCCTCCGGCTCGCCCCGGCCGCCCTGTCAAACCAGAATTAGTGCATCCATCAAAGGTGAAGAAACGCGGTCTTGGAACCATGGCTGGCCGGGTTTCTCTTCTCCATGCGCTTGCTCACATCGAGCTCAATGCGATCGATCTTGCGCTCGACATTGTAGCGCGTTTCGCCACACAAAATGTACCACGGTCATTTTTTGACAGCTGGATGAGCGTAGCTGACGACGAGGCTCGCCATTTTGGCCTGTTGGAAGCGCGTCTTGCAGAGCTCGGGGCTACGTATGGTGACATGCCTGCCCATGATGGGCTGTGGGAAGCGGCCACGGCGACCGAAAATGACCTGTTTGCGCGTCTAGCGATTGTTCCAATGGTTTTGGAAGCGCGTGGGCTCGATGTCACGCCATCGATTGTAGAGAAGCTTCATGAGTTTGGAGACGCGAAGTCTGCCGCTATTCTCCAAGTGATCTACGAGGACGAAAAAACCCATGTGGCCGTCGGCGCAAAGTGGTTTCGCTTCTTCTGTGCTCGAAACGGTCTAAGACCGGACGAAACTTTCCATGATCTGGTACGGCGAAATTTTCGCGGTCAACTAAAGCCTCCCTTCAACGATAGAGCTCGTGCGGCGTCCGGCCTAACCCCTGGCTTTTATCGGTCATTATCAGCATCCTCACGGTTGTAGACGCTGATCTAAGCTATCTGAAAGTGCACTGCTTAACGAAAAAATAAGTATATTCAGTAACCTTTGACCTCTGGGAGTTCTGGGTGCTGGGGAATCTGAGTGTCATCGCCTAAAGTATTTGGTACGCGTAATGAACCGCATACAATCATCATCGCTAAGGGCCAATCGGTCAGTCATTTCACTGTAAGGCCATGGGTATTAGCCTTCGCTGGCGCCATCGTCACAGCCATATGTTTTGGTTATCTTGCCGGGACCAGCTATCTGATTTTTCGCGACGACTTTATTAACGCAAGCATGGCTCGTCAGGCGCGTATGCAGCACGCCTATGAGGACCGAATTTCAGAATTACGCAATCAAGTTGATCGTATCACTTCGCACCGCCTTCTTGACCAACAGGTTATGGAGACAAAACTCGCTGAGCTGATGACGCGTCAAAATGTTTTGGCCGAGCGCAGTTCGGTGGCTTCTTCGGTACTCGAACGGGCAGCGGGAGAAGGCCTAGGGACCTCTTCGCGAAGCTCCTTAGGAGGCATGCCAATACCCGTTGCTCGTCCCGGCGCAGAACGAGCTGAAGTGCTCGGCTTGGATACAATGACCACCGGGTCAATCGCCAGCGCCGCCGCTCCCGGCAAAATCGAACAGACCTTATCTGCGGTCACAAACAAGTTGCAGACACTGGAAGCCTCCCAAATTGCACATGTTACCAATTTGCGTCACGCGACCCTTGAGAAAGCAGAACAGCTTGCTGCGAAGGCACGCGCTTCTGGCCTATCGGTTAAGGCCGCAATGCCTGAGGAGACCGGTCTTGGCGGCCCATTGCTGCCCCCGCGCCCATCCGGCGTGTCAGAAGCATTTTCGCATGAAGTCGAGCGCCTAGACGCCGCGCTCGATGCTCTCGATAAGACGCGGGATCGGATCCGGGCATTCCCGATCGCCCATCCTGCTCCCGGTGAGTCAATGTCTAGTCGTTTTGGAAATCGCAGCGATCCTTTTACGAGACGCAAAGCGTTTCACGCGGGTCTTGATTTCCGTACGCCGACCGGAACGCCGATCCTCGCAGCTGCCACGGGCAGAGTTGTGTTTTCTGGTCGCCGCGGTGGCTATGGGAAGCTTGTTGAGATTGAGCATGCCAACGGCTTATCCACTCGGTACGCCCACCTCAGCCGACTGAAAGTGAGAAAAGGCCAGCAGATTTCGGCCGGTCAGGTTGTTGGGGACGCTGGTAGTACAGGACGATCCACAGGCCCTCACCTGCACTACGAAGTGCGCCGCGGTGGAAAGCCTATAAATCCAATCAACTTCCTCAACGCTGGGACCAAGCTAGCGGCTGATCTAAGAGACTAGTCAGCGCGCTTTAAGTGCTAGCTGCGTCGAGAATCCTGAGCTGTGGTCGCGTCTCGCCTCGCCAAGTATTGGGCGACACGGTGCCCGCGATATGGATTGGTGCGCCTCCTACCGCATCGGTAAGAAATGAACCCAGTTCGCTATCGGCTGCGCCAAACGCCATAGCTTCCACACGCCCACGGTCGTTTGAAGCAAGATCCACGCGCAGGTGATTTGAACCGACTGGTTTGACATGGGTCACGCGATGGGACGGTAGTGCAAAGACCGGTGTGGGATACGCGGAACCGAACGGTCCGCATCGGTCAAGCGTATCTAATAGCTCCACATTGACTGCTCTGGCGGTAATTGCGGCGTCTATTTTTAGTGATTGGGTGGCGACTAATCTTGAAATTGCTTCGCCCGCTTTTTCTTCGAAGAAAGCGCGAAGTGCGGGAAGTTTGTCGGATCGCGCTGTGAGCCCGGCTGCCATCGCGTGCCCGCCGCCTTTTTCCAAATGCCCAGCCTCGACGGCCTGCTGCACGAGTTTGCCGATATCGACGCCGTGAATCGATCGGGCGGACCCTTTGCATGTGCCATCGGGTTCAATGGCGATTGCAAAGGCCGGGCGATGAAAGGCGTCCTTCAACCGCGACGCGATGAGCCCTACGATGCCTGGATGCCAATTCGTGCTTGCTAGGACCAATAGCGACGGCGGATTTGCGCCCGAAAGCTCCACACTGGCCGTGGCCTTTGCCTCAGCGAGCATGTCGGCCTCCATCGCCTGGCGCTCGGCGTTAAGTTTGTCGAGCATGGCGGCGATGTCCTGCGCTCGATCAAGTTGCGTGGCTGCGAGAAGCTCTGCTCCGAGAGCCGCGTTTCCAATACGACCTCCAGCGTTAATCCTCGGCCCAAGCATGAAGCCAAAATGATGCGTGTTGATTGGACCCGAAAGGCGTGCTGCATCCGCAAGAGCGGCCATGCCAACATTGCTTCGCTGTCGCGCGACCAGTGTGCCCTTTTTTACAAATGCACGGTTGAGACCCTTTAAAGGTACCACATCACAGATCGTTGCCATGGCCACGAGGTCGAGCATTGCCATTAAATCTGGAAGATTTTTTATACCCTGATTGCGCAAGATACGTTGGGTCGCGACGAGTGCCATGAAAACGACGCTAGCCGCGCAGAGGTATTCCAAACCCGAAATATCATCGTCGCGGTTTGGGTTCGCCACAGCTTCGATGAGCGGCAAGGCACCGCCGACTTGGTGGTGGTCGAGCACGATGCAATCGACGCCTTTTGCCGTCGCCGCTTGCAGGGTCTTCGCGCTATTTGTTCCGCAGTCGACGAGTACGATCAGATCGTGGCTCGCGGAGAGTTCGGCGATGGCGGTGTCGTTTGGTCCATAGCCTTCGAAGATACGGTCGGGAATGTAGACCGTCGGCGTAATTTCGAAGTGGGAGAGGTAGCGCGTCAGCAACGCGCTCGACGCTGCCCCATCGACATCATAATCGCCGAATACAGCGATCCGTTGGCCCTTTTGGATTGCGTGTGCCAATCGACTTGCTGCTTTCGCCATGTCTGTGATCGTATCGGGGTCGGGCATCAAGTCCCGAATGGTGGGTTCCAGATGGGAAGCAGCCGTTTCCGATGTTACTCCGCGCGCGGCGAGGAGGCGTGCTGTGATTTCAGACACGCTGTGGGTCTGCCGAATATTCTCAGCCTGCCGGGTTTCCACGGTGCCAAGCCGCGAAACCCAAGCCTGCCCTTTCACCGATTTGCTGACATTGAGAAAGTTTGGCGGATTGGCTGACATTCAGGACAGATCAAATGCGAAAGCCGCCACGTCAACCGCGGCGACTTCGAATGTTCATGGAAGCAAGCTGTTCTGCTTAGTCGAATTTTTCGAAATCGATGTGCTTGGCTTTGATTTCGCGCACTGTCTTCGACTGGGAGCGCATCACAATCGTCTCGGTCTGGATGAAACCTTTTCCGAATCGGACGCCTTCAAGCATATTGCCGTCGGTTACGCCGGTCGCCGCAAAGAGTACATCGCCGGATGCCATTTCTTCGTGGGTGTAGATTTTATTTGGGTCTTTGACGCCCATTTTCGCAGCCCGTGCGCGCTTTTCTTCCGTGTCGAGGATGAGACGACCCTGCATCTGCCCGCCGATACAGCGAAGCGCAGCAGACGCCAAAACGCCTTCCGGTGCGCCACCGCTGCCAAGATAAAGATCAATGCCGGTCTCTTCGGGATCGGTTGTGTCGATGATGCCTGCAACGTCACCGTCACCGATCAAACGAATAGAGGCACCTGTGTTTCGCACAGCTTCAATGAGCGCGGCATGGCGGGGACGATCGAGAATGCAGGTCGTCACTTCGCTGACGTCCACGCCTTTGGCTTTCGCGACTGCAAAGACATTGTCTTCCGGTGACGCTTCGATGTCGATCATGCCAAGTGGATAGCCCGGCCCGACCGCGATTTTATCCATATAAACATCGGGTGCGTAGAG
Organism: Pseudomonadota bacterium; assembly: GCA_038745535.1. Lineage (GTDB taxonomy): Bacteria > Pseudomonadota > Alphaproteobacteria > Rhizobiales > Rhizobiaceae > JBCDLI01. The sequence continues at coordinate 23,420 of JBCDLI010000040.1, forward strand.
AAGCGTACCTTGCTCGGCGAGTGCGATGACGGCCAGTGAATTCGGCTGGTTTTTTGCGCAGAGCGTTGTACCTTCGAGCGGATCGAGCGCGATGTCGACTTTCGGGCCGCCGCCGAGGCCGACCTTCTCGCCGATGTAGAGCATAGGCGCTTCGTCCCGTTCGCCTTCACCAATGACCACAGTGCCGTCAATGGGTAGGCTGTTGAGTTCGGCCCGCATGCCGTCAACGGCCATCTGATCGGCTGCTTTTTCATCACCGCGACCGCGCAAACGCGCCGCCTGTACCGCAGCACGTTCCGTGACGCGTGCGAGTTCAAGTGAAAGCTCTCGCGTGAGGCCACCTTCAGGCACTTCAATTCTTGTTTGCGCGTTCATGTTCATATCCTGTCGTCCCGTTTTTTGTTCTGCACGAAACATATCTCGTCGGACTTTTGAACATGCAGACCCTTAGGTCGCGTAAACAAACCGATTTAGATGGCCCAAAGTCTAAGTGGTTAAGTGCGCTCGATGCGAATGATCTGCGGTTTGCTGATCAATTCGCCTTTTTGAAGAATCACGTCCGTGGCTTTTCGGATCGCGGCCTCGGTCGTTGTGTGTGTGATCAAAATGACCGTTTTTGCGGGCTGAGCGTTTGGTTCACCAGCAGCTGCTTTCGAACTGCGCTGCACAATGGATTCCAGTGAAATTCGGTTGGCCGCCATGGCCGAGGCAATCGTGGCGAATACGCCGGGCTTGTCCTGCACACGCATGCGGATGAAATAGCCGCCCGCATGGGCCTCCATCTGCGCCTGCTTGTAAGGTGTAAGCGTTTCGGCCGGTTTACCAAACACCGGTGCCTGTTGGCGACCGGGAAGCGCTTTGGCGATGTCTGC
>JBCDLI010000041.1:0-23700 GCA_038745535.1 Pseudomonadota bacterium
CGGGACTGCGATGCTTGATCGTGTGAAAGACATCCATGAGACGATGACGCAAATCGGCGTCAACGCACGCAATGCATCGACACAATTGGCCATGGCGAAAACAGCAACGAAAGACGCTGCGTTGCGCGCGATGGCAGACGCTATTGTCGCCAATATGGATACCATTTTGCAGGCCAACGCGCTCGACATGGAAGCTGCGAGGAGCGCTAACATCAGCGGCTCTTTTCTTGATCGACTGCAACTGGATAACGAACGTGTGGCCGCAATCGCTGAGGGCATACGCGCAATCGCCGACCTGAAAGATCCTGTCGGAGACGTAATCTCGGAATGGTCACGCCCCAATGAACTGCAAATCTCGCGCGTTCGCACACCTCTTGGCGTCATCGGGGTGGTCTATGAAAGCCGTCCTAATGTTACCGCTGACGCGGGCGCGCTGTGTCTCAAAGCGGGCAACGCAGTCATTTTGCGCGGCGGCTCCGACTCAACCCAATCCTCACAGGCAATTCATGCGTGCCTTCAGCAAGGTCTCGCCAAGACAGGCTTGCCGCTGGATGCAATCCAATTGGTTCCCACTACGGACCGCGCAGCCGTTGGCGAAATGCTCTCGGGCCTAGGTGGGAACATTGATGTAATCGTCCCTCGCGGAGGTCGAAGCCTCGTTGAACGGGTACAAACCGATGCGCGTGTGCCGGTATTCGCGCATCTTGAGGGCCTATGCCACATCTACGTGGACGCGAGTGCTGAGCTTGAAATGGCCGTCGATATCGTCGTGAATTCGAAGCTCCGACGCACAGGGATCTGCGGCGCAGCCGAGACACTGCTTATTGATCGCGCCGTTGCAGAAACTCACCTCGTTCCAATTCTAGATACCCTGCATGAAAACGGATGCGAAATCCGGGGCAGCGAAACGGTGAAATCACTGTGGCCCAAAGCTAAGCAAGCAACGACGCAAGATTGGGCGACCGAATATCTCGACAGCATTATCTCGGTTGAAATTGTAGAGGGTATTGGCGGCGCGGTTGGCCACATCGGGAAGTGGTCGTCCAATCATACAGAGGCAGTCATCGCCGAAGATGCAACGGTCGTCGAACGGTTCTTCAACGAGGTCGACAGCGCCATTTTGCTTCACAATGCGTCCACGCAGTTCGCCGACGGCGGTGAATTCGGCATGGGCGCAGAGATTGGTATCGCAACCGGCAAGATGCACGCGCGCGGTCCTGTCGGCGTCGAACAATTGACGTCTTTCAACTACCGGGTTCGCGGCACGGGTCAGACAAGACCTTGAGCGACGTCACTGCGGGTTTGCCGCAGAGCTACTTGCGGATGCCAATGGTGCAACCCGGAATGCGGGTTGGGCTTTTCGGCGGCACTTTTGACCCCCCGCACGAGGGACATCTGCTGGTCGCTGAATTGGCATTTCAGCGGCTTCAACTCGACCAGCTTTGGTGGATCGTCACGCCCGGCAATCCGCTTAAAGATCATTCCGGTCTCGCGTCTCTTCAGAAGCGAATTGCCCAATGCGAAGAGTTCGTCGGGGACCCGCGCGTAAAAGTCACCGCATTCGAGGTCTCCTACGGCGTTAATTACACAGCAGAAACGCTTACGACCGTGAAGGCGCGTAACCCCGGCGTTGATTTTGTCTGGATCATGGGCGCTGACAATCTTGCCGGTTTTCACCGCTGGCAGAAGTGGCGCGAAATCGCTAGCACATTCCCGATCGCGGTCATTGATCGTCCGGGCTCCACCCTGTCTTACTTGAATTCGCCGATGGCCCGGGCTTTTGATCACGCGCGTGTTCGTGAAGCAGATGCATCCTTGTTGGCGTCGCTGAAAGCGCCGGCTTGGTGCTTCATCCATGGCCCCCGATCGCCCCTGTCTTCATCCGCATTACGACGCGCCGCCGGGCGGAGCTAAGATAAAGTCAGTACGACTGTCTTGAAATTTACACCTCGCCATGGCTATCTCTCCATCGTTGGCGAGTATTCGCCACTTTGTTGTTCATCTTGGAAAGGAACCACTTGCGAACAACGTCAGCAAAGGAGGCGGTGACGTCGCCTTCATCATCGGCAGATAACAGCGAAGCTGTTGGTAGCCGGATACTCAACACGGTTGTGGCATGCTTGGAAGAAGCGAAAGCCGAAGACCTTGTTCAAATTGACATCCAAGGAAAATCAGCGCTTGCCGATTATATGGTCATCGCCTCTGGGCGTTCGAACCGTCACGTCGGTGCGATCTGCGATCAGCTGTTGCGCGCCCTCAAAGAGGACAAATCCGGCTCGGTTCGGGTAGAAGGTCTTTCGCAGGGCGACTGGGTGCTCATCGACGCCGGCGACGTCGTTATCCACGTTTTCCGGCCGGAAGTCCGCGATTTCTACGCTCTGGAGAAGATGTGGTCAGAGCCAGATCACCGGTCCGACACTGTTCATTGATCGCACTTAAGCTCAACTGAGCCTGACTGCTAAAGCTGGTGGAGCGTTGGCATGAAGCTCGTTATCGCTTGCATCGGGCGGATGAAGTCGGGTCCGGAAAAAGAGCTTTTTGAGCGCTATATCGAGCGCGCACAAAAATCCGGTCGCGCGTTGGGATATAAATCTATCTCCGTTTCAGAAACGAGCGAAGATCGTGCCGTCGATGCCACTCATCGGAAGCGGAACGAAGCGGCTGCTCTGCTCTCGCCGGTGACTGACAATCAATCGCGTCTTGTTGTGTTCGATGAGCACGCGCCAAGCCTCTCTTCTCCTGCATTCTCAAAAAAACTAACAAATTGGAAGGACGGCGGCGTACCGTCCACCGTGTTCGCTATTGGCGGACCGGACGGCTTGGACGAAAACGTTCGGCAACAGGCAGACCTTGAAGTCTCGTTTGGCAGGCTAACCATGCCCCATCAAATCGTACGCGTTCTCGTCGCAGAACAGCTTTACCGCGCCATTTCGATTGAAGCCGGCCATCCCTATCATCGAGAATAACAGCGGAGCGACATATCAATAACCAATTTCGCTTTATGGTCGCAGTGATTCGAATTGGGATTGCCACCTTTGTACCTTGCACGCGCTGCAATACTTGGTCTGTCGGCCGCCGCCTTAGCGGCGAGCGCCAGCTCTGGCATCGCCCAAGAAACTAAAAACACCGCGATCATTGAGCGGCAGGAACGCATCAACGAGGGCACGCCCGCCTTACAGCAGATTGTTCGCGAGAGATCACTTTCACTGCAACGTGCCGAGGAGCTTGAAGCGGAAATCAATGCGATAAAGAGAGACCGCACCGCAATCACGAATGCGCTCATTCAGGCCGCAAAAACGGAGCGCCAACTCACCGATGAAGTCGTTGCAATCGAAGGGCGGGTGGGCGACCTAACGGTGCAGGTAGACGATATCCGCGTTAGTTTGCGCGAGCGGCGTGCGCTCTTCGCCGAAGTTTTAGCCGCACTTCAACGGATGGGTCTAAACCCGCCGCCTGCACTTCTTGTGAAGCCGGATGACGCGCTGTCTTCGGTCCGTTCTTCCATTTTGCTAGCGGCAGTTGTGCCGGAGATGAGGACACAAACGCGGATTCTACTCCAGGACATCAACGATCTTGCTGATCTTCGGGCCTCGCTTGAAGCTGAACAGATCTCTCTTGAAGCGCGGCGGATTAAGCAAGAAGAAGAGCAGGTCAGGCTTGAGCTGCTTGCAAGCGAACGCCGAGCGCTTGAAGACCGAACGCTGGATGAATTGGCCGAAGAACAACGCCGTGCGGCACAGTTGGCGGCGGAAGCGGAGAACCTCCAGCGGCTCATTGAGAGACTACAGGCCGAAATTGACGAAGAGCGGCGAGCGCAGGAACTTGCAAGAAAAGCAGCAGAGGACGCCCGACGCGCCGCGGAAGCCGAAGCGGAGCGCAAACGTTTGGAAGCGCTGCAAGCCGAACGCGAAGAGGAGCGTCGCCGCGCGGAGCTCGCAGCACAAGCAGCACGTCAACGGGCGCAAGCCCTGCGAAGGGCCGAAGAACTTGAAGCGTCACGCCCGAGACTGCAGTCAAACACACCCTTCCCGCAGTTGGTTGGCCAGCTCTCTCGACCCGTCGGTGGGACATTCATAACAAGATTTGGCGAGCGCGACGGGCTTGGAAGTATTTCCAATGGAGAAACAATCGACACGCGCGTTGGCGCGATTGTGACCGCTCCAGCAGACGGCACGGTATTGTATGCCGGACCTTTTCGCGCTTATGGTCAATTGTTGATTTTGGACGCAGGCGAAGCACACCACGTAGTGCTCGCAGGAATGGCGGAATTGGACGTTTCAGCAGGCAATCAGGTTCTTACCGGTGAGCCGGTGGGCCGGATGGGCGCAGTGAGACTAGCCAGTGTTTCTGCCGCTGCGCTTCAAACAGACAACCCGAAGCTCTATGTTGAGTTTCGACGGAATGGACGTCCGATCGACCCTAAACCCTGGTGGTCGAGATGAAAACGGACCGTGAAAGAGGACGAATGAGCATGTATCGCAAGGCTTCCCTCGTATTTGCTGGCGCTATTTTGGGCGCGGTTGGAACGATTGGCGCTTCCCAGGTTTTGAAAGCTCCGCAGGCGAACGCCGCGGGTAGCGAGACCTATCGCCAACTGGCAATCTTTGGCGACATTTTTGAGCGCGTACGTGCCAGCTATGTCGAACAACCCGATGACCGCGATCTGGTGAAGAGCGCCATCGGTGGCATGCTTTCGTCGCTCGATCCGCACTCGGCATATCTTGACCCCGATGATGCACAGGAGATGCAGACCCAAACTCGCGGCGAGTTCGGTGGTTTGGGAATAGAAGTGACGATGGAGAACGAGCTTGTGAAAGTCGTCGCTCCGATGTTTGGAACGCCCGCGGAAGATGCTGGCGTGCTTGCTGGTGACTTTATTTCCAAGATCGATGGCGACGAGGTTCGCGGCCTTTCGCTGCAGCAAGCAGTCGAAAAGATGCGCGGCCCGGTAAAAACCCCGATCGTTTTAGAGATCATCCGTGAAGGCCGAACCGAGCCTCTCGAAGTCACTATCATTCGCGACATTATCAAAGTTCAGGCGGTGAAGTGGCGAACCGAAGGAGATGTGGGCTACATGCGCGTGACCACATTCAGCCAGCAGACCTATGATGATCTGCGCGCCGCAATTGAAGAGCTGGAGACGGAATCCAACGGTGAATTGACCGGATACGTGCTCGACCTTCGCCTCAACCCCGGTGGCCTTCTTGATCAAGCGATCAATGTGTCGGACGCGTTTTTGGAAGAGGGCCTGATTGTATCTACCCGCGGTCGTGACGATGGCGATTCCCGACGCTTCTCTGCGCGTGACGGCGATCTGGTCGAAGGCAAGCCAATGGTGGTTCTAATTAACGGCGGTTCAGCTTCGGCCTCGGAGATCGTTGCAGGCGCGTTACAAGATCACCGCCGTGCAACGGTCATTGGAACCCAGTCTTTCGGAAAGGGGTCGGTCCAGACGATTATCAATCTTGGTGACGCCGGCGCACTGCGGCTCACCACAGCGCTCTACTACACGCCTGCCGGTGTCTCTATCCAAGGTAAGGGCATCACGCCCGACATTACCGTTGAGCAGACACTGCCAGAAGAACTGCAAGATCGTCGTGACGATCTAGAGCGCGGTGAAAGCGATCTTCGCGGTCACATAGAAGGCGAAGAGGAAGACGAAACCGGTTCTGGGTCCATTGCATTCGTTCCGCGCGAAGCAGAAGACGATGACCAGCTTCAATATGCATTATCTTTGATCCGCGGTGAGGAAACGCATGAAGCGTTTCCACCCGATCCAGCAACGGCATTGCCGAACTAATCTTCGGCACCACCAGACAACGGGCCGTCAGATTTGGCGGCCCTTTTGATTCAGGCTTGGCAAGTTGTAGAGCTACGTGATGACCGATCTTAACGCGCCATTGAAACCACGAGGAAAGCCCACCCCACAACGACATGGTGCGGCAGGTGGGTCGAGGGCGTCGTTTGGAATTGGCATTCTTGCCATATATGCGTTGATTGGATTTGGCGCCAACGCTGCCCTGGTTTCGTTTGGCGATGAGCCATTGAGTGCAGCCGAACCCATTGGGCTAGCACAAATTCAGCAGCCAAAACCGTTGATCGTCACACCGGCAGAAACGGAAACCGCTGATACCGTGAACACGCGGACCGAAAGCGGGGTTGAGATTGTATACGGTACCGGCGAACAGGTATCACTCGTAGAGCCCTCGCCGCCCAGTGTTCAAAGTGTTCCCCGACCCCAAAGCCGTCCTGCGGAGAGCGCTACGGAGCGACGGCTGTCTGAAGACGGGCCGAAGATCATCTCGGTACGCGATCCGTCCGTTGTCGGGATAGGTCAGCCGTTGGAGGTCGCCCATCTCCCAGACAAAAGCGCGTTGGAGGATACCAATAGCGGCGCAATCCCGCGCATATCACCAAACGGCCAAATGCCGATGGACATCTACGCCCGACCATGGAGCGGCGCTGGCGGTAAACGCATTGCACTCGTGATCGGTGGTCTCGGGCTTTCGCAGACCGGAACGGCCAATGCGATTGAACAATTACCCCCAGAGGTCACACTCGCTTTTGCACCCGATGGAAATAGCCTTAACCGGTGGATGCGGCAGGCACGACAGAAGGGACACGAAATCCTACTCCAAGTGCCAATGGAGCCCTTTGGCTATCCCAATATCAATCCCGGACCCAATACGCTGCGACTGGCATCGTCATCCGAGGCAAACATTGAGAGACTGCACCAATCGCTGGCCAGCCTCACAAATTACACAGGCGTGATGAACTACCTTGGTGGGCGGCTTGCAACACAACCAGACGCCATGCGACCCGTGCTTTCCGAGCTCGCAGACCGGGGATTGCTGTTCTTGAACGATGGCTCCATCACCGCAGAGGTTGGGAATTTGGCGACCCAAACAGGTACGCGCTATGCCCAATCAAACATCGTCATTGATGCGTCACAGACGTCTGCGGACATTCAAAAACAGCTCCAGTCTTTAGAGGCGTTAGCAGGTGCAAGGGGCTTTGCGGTGGGAACTGGTTCGGCACTTTCGCTTACTGTCACCGAGGTCACGAAGTGGGCCAATGAAGCCAAAAAACGCGGCATCGAGTTTGTCGGTGTCGCAGCTATTGCTCGTGGAAATCGGTAAGCTTTCCAGATGTCAAAACCCAAAAAACTACCCTATCGACCGTGTGTAGGCATCGTGGTGCTCAATTCGGAGAATCTGGTTTGGGTGGGCAAGCGCCGCAAGGAAGACAACTCGGAATACTCAGGCGAACCCCTGCTCTGGCAAATGCCCCAGGGTGGTATCGACAAGCGGGAAGACCCGTGGACCGCCGCCCAACGTGAACTCTACGAGGAGACAGGCATCAAGTCCTTCTCTTTCATCGAGCAGGCCGGAGACATCATACGCTACGATCTGCCAGCCCACATGCAAGGCATTGGTCTTAAAGGGAAATACTGTGGTCAGGAACAGTATTGGTTCGCGGTTCGGTTCGACGGCCACGAAAGTGAAATCCAGATCAATCCGCCGCCAGATGGTCACACCGCTGAATTTGATGACTGGAAATGGGCACCCATGCATGAACTCCCCGATATGATCGTAGAGTTCAAACGCCAGGCTTACGTGGAAGTGGTCAATGCGTTTTCACATTTGACCGAGTGATTGCCCAAAAATCAGTGCCCGAGAGCCGTCTTGATTTCAGTCAGACGCGCGAGGCGGAACTCCGCGGCTTGTTTGAGGTCTTCTGACTGGGCATCAGCGACATCTTCTTCCGCGTTCTTGATCTGCTGAGCGATGTAAGCGGCATCCAACTCAGCAACATTAGTCGCTTCTTCGGCAAGAAGCGTGAAGCCTTCACTGGAAATGTCGGCAAACCCACCACGCACAAAGATCTTCTCGTTGTCGCCCGATGGCGAGGTGGTCTCCACAATGCCGGGTGCGAGTGTCGTCATCATGGGCGCGTGATTGGCCATGATGGTTAGATAACCTGCAGCGCCGGGAACGACGACCTGCGTCACTTGTTCGGAAACCAAAAGCTTTTCGGGTGATACCAGCTCAAAATTGAATGCGTCAGCCATTCCTATGCCTCATCCGATTGGCGCAGCGATAAAAGAAAACCCAACAGGCCTCCAATACCGCCGCCCACAATCATATTCATCCAGATCTGATTGTCCGGAAGCACCCCGACAAATTCGTCGACGCTGTTTGGTCCGATCAGGAACCCGATGAGTGCACCGGCAAAGATGAGTTGAAACACCAAGTCATACTTCATCACGCTTCTCCCATTGAGTTCCGACGACGAAAGCCAGATTAAGCCGCTTCTGCAGCCAGTTTTTGTGCCTTCTCCAGCGCTTCGTCAATGTTGCCGACCATGTAGAAGGCAGCTTCTGGAAGGTGGTCATACTCGCCGTCGACGAGACCCTTAAAGCCCTTGATGGTGTCAGCGAGATCAACGAGTTTACCCGGTGAACCAGTGAAGACCTCCGCGACGAAGAATGGTTGTGACAGGAAGCGCTCAATCTTGCGGGCACGTGCAACGGTCAGCTTATCTTCTTCAGACAATTCATCCATGCCAAGAATGGCAATGATATCCTGCAAAGCCTTGTAGCGCTGAAGTGTAGACTGGACCGCACGTGCCACCTCGTAGTGCTCGTCGCCCACAATTTGCGGGTCAAGCATACGCGATGTTGAATCGAGCGGGTCCACCGCAGGGTAAATGCCTTTTTCAGCGATTGCGCGGTTTAGTGTGGTCGTCGCATCAAGGTGCGCGAACGACGTAGCAGGCGCAGGGTCGGTCAAGTCATCGGCAGGGACGTAGATCGCCTGAACCGATGTAATGGAACCCTTTGTCGTCGTGGTGATGCGTTCCTGCATCTGACCCATATCGGTCGCAAGCGTTGGCTGGTATCCCACAGCAGATGGAATACGGCCAAGAAGCGCAGACACTTCAGAACCGGCCTGCGTAAAGCGGAAAATGTTGTCGACAAAGAACAACACGTCCTGCCCTTGGTCGCGGAATTCTTCCGCAATAGTTAGACCTGTCAACGCAACACGGGCACGCGCACCGGGCGGCTCGTTCATCTGACCAAAGCAAAGTGCAGCTTTTGAGCCTTCGCCCCCGCCTTCTTTGTTCACGCCAGACTCAATGAATTCGTAATAAAGGTCGTTTCCTTCGCGAGTACGCTCGCCTACACCAGCAAACACCGAGTAGCCGCCGTGCGCCTTCGCGATGTTGTTGATCAATTCCTGGATGAGAACGGTTTTACCAACACCGGCACCACCGAAGAGACCAATTTTACCGCCCTTTGCGTAAGGCGCGAGAAGGTCAACGACCTTAATGCCTGTCACAAGAATTTCAGCTTCGGTCGACTGTTCTACGTAAGAAGGCGCTTCTGCGTGAATTTCACGCGAGCTGGTTGCCTTAATTGGGCCTGCTTCATCAATCGGCTCGCCGATCACGTTGATGATGCGACCAAGCATCTCTTCGCCGACGGGGACTGTGATGGCCTTACCCGTATCAGTCACTGCCTGTCCGCGAACCAAGCCCTCGGTGGAGTCCATCGCAATTGTCCGGACGGTGTTCTCACCAAGGTGCTGAGCGACCTCTAGAACCAAACGCTGGCCGTTATTGTCGGTTTCCAACGCGTTCAAGATTGCCGGCAGGTGATCGTCAAATTTTACATCGACAACCGCACCGATAACTTGCGAGATCTTGCCCGCTTCGCTTGCTGCTGCTTTCGCCATCGTTTCTACCCTTCCTACAGCGCTTCCGCGCCTGAAATGATTTCAATGAGTTCTTTTGTAATCTGCGCCTGGCGCTGACGGTTGTAAGAGATCGTCAACTTGTCGATCATTTCGCCCGCATTGCGCGTCGCGTTGTCCATGGCGCTCATTCGTGCACCCTGCTCTGACGCAGCGTTCTCGAGAAGTGCACGAAACACCTGAACAGAGATGTTGCGCGGGATCAGGTCTTCCAGAATTGAAGCAGGATCCGGCTCGTACTCATAAATCGCGCTTTGACCGCTGGTATCTGCATCGTCGCCATCCGCCTTTGCTGGGATAACCTGCAGACCGGTCGGCACCTGACTAATCACAGAACGGAATTCCGAATAGTAAACCGTGCACACATCAAACTCGTCGGCACCGAACAGCGAGATCACCTGTTTGGCAATCTTGTCCGCGTCGGAAAATGCGAGCCGCTTTACTTCCCGCAGATCAACGCGATCAATGATCATCGCTGAAAATTCACGGCGAAGAATGTCATAACCCTTCTTGCCGACGCATAGAATTTTCACGGTTTTGCCGTCGCGCTGCAGCCGAAGAATATCTTCGCGCGCTTTTTTCGCGATTGACGAATTAAAACCACCGCAAAGACCGCGTTCGGCGGTGCAAACGACCAGCAGATGCGTGTCGTCTTTTCCCGTACCCGCCATTAAACGAGGCGCGTCATCGCCATCCACGGTCGCTGCAATATTGGCAAGGACCGAGCTCATACGCTGTGAATAGGGACGCGCTGCCTCAGCTGCCTCTTGAGCACGACGTAGCTTTGCCGCCGCAACCATCTGCATGGCTTTGGTGATCTTGCGCGTCGCCTTAACCGAAGCGATCCTGTTTCTGAATTCCTTCAATGAGGGCATTGATTGCTCGTCCTCGTGTCCGCCAGCAAAGCCGCCCGCTAGGCAGCAAAGCCTTTTGCAAACGCCTCAATTTGGCTCTTCAGTGCGGCTTCGGTTTCGTCCGATACCTTCTGCTCAGTGCGGATAGTGTCCAGCACCGCAGAGCCTTCACTGCGCATGTGTGACAGCAGTCCCTGCTCGAAATCACCGACTTTATCGACCGGCAGATTATCGAGATAACCGTTCACGCCGGCAAAGATAACAGCGACCTGCTCTTCGGTTTTCAGCGGAGAGAATTGCGGCTGCTTCAAAAGTTCTGTCAAACGTGCACCACGGTTCAACAAACGCTGTGTGGAAGCATCCAAATCAGAACCAAATTGCGCAAATGCAGCCATTTCGCGGTACTGGGCAAGCTCGCCTTTAATCGAACCGGCAACCTGCTTCATGGCTTTAATCTGAGCCGATGAACCAACACGGGAAACCGACAAGCCAACGTTCACCGCAGGGCGGATGCCTTGGAAGAACAGGTCGGTTTCGAGGAAGATCTGACCATCCGTGATCGAGATAACGTTGGTCGGGATAAAGGCCGAAACATCGTTACCCTGCGTTTCGATTACCGGAAGTGCGGTCAATGAACCAGCACCGTTGTCTTCGTTTAGCTTCGCAGCGCGCTCGAGAAGGCGGGAGTGCAGATAAAAAACGTCACCTGGGAACGCTTCACGACCCGGCGGGCGACGCAGAAGCAGAGACATCTGACGATAAGCGACAGCCTGCTTGGAGAGGTCGTCATAACCGATCAGGGCATGCATGCCGTTATCGCGGAAATATTCACCGATTGTGCAGCCAGCAAATGGCGCGAGATACTGCATCGGCGCAGGATCAGATGCCGTCGCAGCAACAACAATGGAATACTCCAGCGCGCCGCGCTCTTCGAGCACCTTAACAAATTGCGCAACTGTCGAACGCTTCTGACCAACGGCGACATAAATGCAGTAAAGCTTGTCGCCCTCTGGGCCATTATCATGGATCGGCTTCTGGTTGAGGAATGTATCCAACAGGATCGCTGTCTTGCCAGTCTGGCGGTCACCGATCACGAGCTCCCGCTGTCCACGACCGACCGGGATAAGGGCATCGATGGCCTTAAGACCCGTCGACATTGGCTCATGCACAGACTTGCGGGGAATGATGCCCGGCGCTTTCACGTCTACGCGAGCACGCTCTTTGGACTTGATAGGACCCTTGCCGTCAATTGGATTACCCAGCGGGTCAACAACGCGACCAAGAAGCTCTTTGCCAACGGGAACATCAACGATGGAGCCGGTTCGCTTAACCGTGTCGCCTTCTTTAATGTCACGGTCACTGCCGAAGATAACAACGCCGACGTTGTCTTCTTCGAGGTTCAACGCCATGCCGCGAACACCACCGGGAAATTCGACCATTTCGCCAGCCTGAACCTGGTCAAGGCCGTAAACACGGGCAATACCGTCACCGACGGAAAGCACTTGGCCAACTTCGGAGACTTCGGCCTCATTGCCAAAGTTTTTGATCTGATCTTTGAGAATTGCGGAAATTTCCGCAGCACGAATGTCCATCAGCTGACCTCTTTGAGTGCTAGCTTGAGTGAGGAGAGTTTGGTTTTCAGGGACGTGTCAATCATCCGCGAGCCCATCTTCACGATGAGGCCGCCAATGAGCGACGGGTCTTCAGAAACGGTGATGTCGACGTCTTTTCCGGCGACAGATTTTAGGGTTGCCTGCAGCTCTTTCATCTGCGCCCCGGTAAGTGCGGACGCAGAGGTCACCTCGGCAGAAACAACACCCTTTTTCGCGGCAACTGCTTCGCGAAAGGCCTTGATGATGCCAGGCAGGGCAAAGAGGCGGCGGTTTTGTGCCACGACTTTCAAGAAATTTGAAGTCAGGGGGTTCAGCTTTGCCTTGTCGGCAATCGTTGAAATAGCTGAAAATTGTGCATCAGCAGAAAAGGCAGGGCTCTCGATCAAACGCCGGAAATCATCGCTTTCGCCGATCAAATCTGACAGACCATTGAGGTCGGCTTCTACTTTATCGATTGACTTGGAGTCTTCAGCGAGTTCCAGCAAAGAGCCAGCGTATCTGGATGCAACACCGGATGTCAGCGACGAGTTTGCCACGCGCGATAGTCTCTTTAGTTTTCCGGCGCGAATGGCTCAGTGAACCCTGAGCGGCATCCTGCCAGACTTGAATTTTGCTAGTGATCAGAAGAGGCTTTGAAAGCTGCTCCCCCCGAGCGATCGACGTGGCACTAACACAGGCCCCTATACCCCGCAAGCATCGCAAACCACTCTTTTGTAGCAAGTGGAGTGTTAGGCCACCCAGCCAAAAACATATGCAATTGGCATGAGTGCAAGTGCAAATTCCATCGCGATAGAGACCCAATTGAAGCTCGTATTTCCGCGATCGAAAATGATTGAGACCAGCCGCCCGAGAGCTGTAAACGCCCAACCGGCGCCGAGCACCATCCATACAAATGGTTGTGCAAGTAAAATCGCGAGAATGCCCGTTCCCAGATAAAATCCCGCCATAGTCGCACGGCTTTCAGACACCGCTTCGGGCACGCCTTCTTCGGTGCGCAACCGGAGAATTTTGTAAGTAGTGCGCGGTGCAAAGAAGCAGATCAAACCAAACAGGATCGTGATGATCGCGCTTGTCCAAGCGAGCCATTCTCCAAGTGACTGGGGCGGAACGATAGAGAGCATGACGTGAAACCGAATTAGAAATTATGAGTGGGTGCGCCGCTGTCGTTGCAGCCACATCAAATATAGGCCGCTTGCCGCGATAACCAGCATGCCCATGAGTGTCAGCCCGCCGGGGACATCCCCAAAGATGAAAAACCCTATGCCCGTCATCCACATCACCTGCGTATAGCCGAAGGGCGCAATGTCGGACGCGTTAGCAAGACTGCTGGCCTTTATGATTCCCATGTGGCCGAGCATCCCGGCAACACAGGCGAAACCAAATGCGATCCAATCGGAAGTGCGCGCAGGCATCTGCGCTTCTACCAAAGCGAAAGGCGCGAAAAGCACTGTCGCGAAAATGCATGAGTAGAAGATCAGGCTTTCGGGCGTTTCGCTCGGTGCCAGTTTCCGCGTGAGCAGGAAATAGAGAGCGTAAGCAACCATCGATCCAATAATAAAAAGCGTTGGCCACGCAAACGCAGCCGTACCGGGTTTGACCACCAACAACACACCGAAGAAACCAAGAATGATCGCAAGCCAATGCTGCCTGCCAACCCGCTCATCAAGAAATGGCCGTGCGAGAACAGCGACCAGCAATGGCGTCGCGAGCAGCACGGCGATTGTCTCGGCGAGTTGCAGATACTGAAGAGCCGTGAAATTCAGCAATGTCATGAGTGGAAGCAAAAGACCGCGCACAAACTGTAGCAGCGGGTTCTCCATGCGCCACAGACGCGCATTTGACCAACCGCGATAGTAGACGGTGAGCATGATCGCCTGCGCTGTAAAACGCACCCACACCACGAAGATCACCGCCTGCCCGCCGATCACAAGCCACTTCGCACTCGCATCCAGAACCGAGAAAAATACAAACGACATTAGCGCGATCAGCGCTGCGGCGAGTGGAACATTTGTGTCGGTTGTTGGCGACATTGGATTCAAGGACATGGCGTTATGAGCGGCTTTGATCAGAGAAAACTTTGCGGATCAATGTCGACCGACACGCGCACGCTGCCGCGAGACCTCGGTGCGGCGGTGACCATCGCGGATACAAAAGCCTGTAGGTTTGCCTCGCTTCCACCGTGCACAAGCAGACGGTAGCGAAAGCGCCCGCGGATGAGCGCTAGCGGCGCTTCCGCGGGGCCAAGCGTTAAAATGCCATTTGCCGATGGCGCTGCCAGCGCAAGTTCTCGGGCGTGGCCTTCGGCCTGTTTACGGTCATTTGCGGAAACGATGATCGACGCCAGCCGACCAAACGGCGGCATCGCACCTGCTTCCCGCTCCGCAATCTGCGCGGCATAAAACGCTTCGCTATCTCCTGAAGCGCAAGCCTGCATCACCGGATGCTCCGGCTGATAGGTCTGAATGTAAGCCGCAGATTTGCGGCCGGTTCGTCCCGCACGTCCTGTGACCTGAGACATCAACTGAAATGTGCGTTCCGCCGCGCGTGGATCACCATTTGCAAGACCAAGATCGGCATCAACCACGCCAACACATGTGAGGAGCGGAAAATTGTGCCCTTTTGCGACCAACTGCGTGCCAACGATGATGTCTGCTTCGCCTTTTGCGATAGCCTCCATCTCCAGCCGCAAGCGCTTCACCCCGCCAAGCATGTCCGATGACAGGACAATCACCCGCGCTTCGGGAAAATGCTGCAAGGCCTCCTCGGCAATCCGCTCAATCCCCGGACCGCAAGCAACCAGATGGTCAAATGTCCCGCATTCCGGACATGCTTCGGGCACGGGCTCGTGGTGGCCGCAATGGTGGCATTGCAACTGCTTGCGAAAGCGGTGCTCGACCAGCCAAGCCGAGCAATTGCTGCAGGAAAACCGATGTCCACACGCCCGGCAAAGCGTAAGCGGCGCATAACCTCTGCGATTGAGAAACAGGAGCGACTGCTCGCCCCGCGCAAGCGTGGATTTCATTGCATCGATCACAGTGGGCGAGAGAAATCCACCGCGCTCCGGACGCGATGACCTGAGATCGACAAGCCGAATATCCGGCAAGGCTGCGTCAGCATAGCGCGCGCCAAGCTTCACATGGCCGTATCGGCCGGTTTGCGCATTGTGCAGCGTTTCGACAGAAGGCGTGGCCGAAACGAGAATGCTTGGAAATTTGCCAAGATGTGCGCGCACCACGGCCATGTCCCGCGCATTGTAGTATACGCGATCTTCCTGCTTGAAGGCAGCATCGTGCTCTTCATCAACAATGATTAAGCCGAGTTCCTTAAACGGAAGGAAAAGCGACGAGCGCGCACCGGCGACCACGCGAACCGAACCTTCCGCCACCTGCCGCCAGACCCGTTCACGTTGCTTCGGCGGAAGATCGGAATGCCAAGGCGCAGGAGGCGCACCGAAGCGATCATG
Organism: Pseudomonadota bacterium; assembly: GCA_038745535.1. Classification (GTDB taxonomy): domain Bacteria; phylum Pseudomonadota; class Alphaproteobacteria; order Rhizobiales; family Rhizobiaceae; genus JBCDLI01. Next base: position 15,686 of record JBCDLI010000041.1, read on the forward strand.
AAAGCGCTCCATAAATGCCGTTGTCAGCGCGATCTCTGGCAGCAAAACCAATACTTGTTTGCCCCGCGAAAGCGTTTCCGCAATCGCCTCAAAATAGACTTCCGTTTTGCCTGATCCTGTCACGCCTTCCAAAAGCGTTGGTTTGGGTTTTTGCGCCCGGAGCATCTCAAGAAGCTCAGCCGCAGCAGCACTTTGCGGATCAGAAAGGTCGGTAGCGGCGTAATCGACCTGTGGTAGCGGGACGATAGGTTGTGGCGGAATAAGCGTTTCTTCGAATACGCCAGCGTCCAACAGACCTGCGACTACACTTGCCGACACGCCCGCTGCGTTCGCCAATCCCGACTTGGTCCACGCCATGCCCGGCGCTTCGTCTGCAAGCGTAATCACCCGCTCACGTGCTGCAGTCATCCGCTCGGGCCGCGCAGCTGAAAGCCGAAGCCCTTGGATCGGCGGCTCGGGATCAAATGCGGCCGGCACACGGACCACCATCCGAGCCACCTGCCCCGGCGGTGAAAGTGTGTAGCGCGCGACCCAGTCCACAAAGCGACGCATATCCTCGCGTATCGGTGGACAGTCAAAAACGTGCGTTATCTCGCGCAGTTTGGATGGATCGACGGCAGGTATTTCGCCTTCACTGTCATCCCAAACGATACCTGCCACCGCACGACTGCCAAGCGGCACTTGGACGATTGCGCCCGGCTCGACGATCATCCCTTCAGGCACGGCGTAGGTGTAAGGCACCGGCGAAGGGACCGGCACCAGAACGGGCGCCACCTGTCTTACTGAAACTTCACGGGAATCGTGTTCCATCACATGCGTGACCTTGACGATCGTTTCCGATATTGGAAGCAAAAAACTCTCATCATCAGATAGGCTATGCCATGAAATTCTTCGTCGACACCGCAGATACAAATGAGATTGCAGAACTCAACGACACGGGCCTTTTGGACGGGGTGACAACAAACCCGTCGCTTATCTTAAAATCGGGGCGCGACATCATCGAGGTCACCAAAGAGATCTGCGACATGGTCGATGGCCCAGTATCAGCTGAAGTCGCTGCGACCGAGTTCGACGATATGATGCGCGAGGCCGACGTATTGAAAAAGATTGCTGACAACGTCTGTATCAAGCTGCCTCTCACCATGGACGGTTTAAAGGCCTGCAAGAAGCTCACCGAAGAAGGCATACAGACAAACGTCACGCTCTGTTTCTCGGCCAACCAAGCGCTGATGGCAGCAAAAGCCGGCGCGACATTCATCTCGCCATTTATCGGCCGCCTCGATGACATGGCCATCGACGGCATGGAACTAATTGAAGACATCCGCACCATTTACGACAATTACGAATTCAAAACGCAGATCCTTGCCGCTTCGATTCGTACAGTAAACCATGTAAAAGAGGCGGCACTGATCGGTGCCGACGTCGCGACCGTGCCGCCAGCCACGTTGAAGTCGCTTGTCAAGCACCCGTTGACCGACAAGGGCCTCGCGGCATTCCTTGCCGACTGGGAAAAGACCGGCCAAAAAATTGGCTGATGGTGATGTCAGCACGCTTTGAAGAAATCGCTCGCAATACACTCGCCGCGATTGATGCCGGGCGATCAATGAGCCCGCCGAGCCTGATCGACGGGGCACTTGATTTCGACGACGCCTATTTGGTCGCAAGCCACATGACGAACGCCCGGCTGGCACGCGGTGAAAAAGTGTTGGGCAAGAAAATTGGCTTCACCAACAAGGCGACCTGGAAGCAGCTCGGCATGAAATCGGCCGTCTGGGCTCCGATCTACGATGCAACAATCGCTGAGCTGACGGCAGAACCGTTCGCGCTATCGGGCTTCAATGAGCCACGCATAGAGCCTGAGATAATTCTCGGCTTCGACAATCAGCTGAATCCTCAATGCACGCTTTCAGACATTGAAGAGGCTGTCGCTTGGGTCTCGCTCGGCTTCGAAATCGTTCAGTCGATTTATCCCGGTTGGAATTTCGCCACATCGGACGCGGTGGTGAACCAAGGCATGCACGGCGAACTGCTGGTTGGTAAAAAGGTCGCTCTCAACGCAACGAACCGCAAAGGATTGGCGGCAACACTTTCCGCAATGGAGGTCAGTCTGCTGCGTGGCGGAGAGACTGTCGCAAAAGGTTCGGGCAAGGATGTTCTCGGCGGTCCGGTTCAGGCGATCGCACATTTACTTCAGTTGCCCGGCAGCAACGCGATTGACGCGGGCGATATCGTGACCACCGGAACGCTAACGCCAGTTCTGCCCGTCATGCCCGGCGAAAATTGGCGCGTGGATATCAACGAAAACAACTTCAACATCCATTCGCCAGAAATCAGGTTTTGCTGATCAGCTCAAAAACGAACTCCATTGATCGGGCAAAGGCTGCGCTTGACGATGCTCGCATTGATAAAGCTGTGGTTGAAATGCCCGCATTGACGCGAACCGCTGCCGACGCAGCGAGAGCCTGCGGGTGCGAAGTCAACTTGGCAAAGACCACATCGGTGACGGGAGAGGCGTGACCGCGAGCCGATCGCGAGGACGTTCGGGCTCGAAGTAGTCTTGTAACTGGCGGCGGGCAAGCCAATGGCCGTGCCTAAAGCCGTTTCACGGATGCTTCAAAAAGCAGGCTGCACGATCAGCTTTACAGCATAAACTTGGCGTTATGGTCTGTCTTCAACTGTTGCTCGCAATAATGCTGCATCTTCACTGTGAGGTCTTGAACATCGCCCTCAAGATCATCCGGCATGATCGGCCGACCGATGTTTAAGTGAAACGGCTTGCCTTTTTTATTTAAAAGCTCGTGGAACACCGTCATGTCACGCAGCTCGACATTGCGATGCGATAGCAGATAAAAAAGACCAGAGTTTCGTGCCGTCATGTGCATCGGGACGATTGGCACATTGTAGCGTTTCGCCAGTTGAATGCCTGTTGCCTGCCAAGGGCGCTCTCGCAGCCCGCCGTCGTACCAGTATGAAATGCGACCAGATGGAAACAGCGCAACAGCCCGGCCATCCTTAAAGGCGCGGTTCGTCTGAACGAGTGTCTGACGGCTCTTCGCATGGGTTTTTGACCCCTGACGCCACTCGACCGGAATAATGATATCGGCAAGGCGCGGACTCACACGGACCGCATCGCGATTGGCAAAGAACACCAGGTCGTCGCGGATGCCTTTGATCACATCAAACAATGCGATGCCGTCGGGAATTCCGGTTGGATGGTTCGACACCATCACAAATCCACCCGTCTCAGGAAGACGCTCACGGCCATTTACTGTCACTTTGAGTTTCAACAAATCCGATACGTGCTGAAACGCATCAGCACCAGACAGCCCGGCGATTGCATCGGCCATTTCTACTGCCTTCCGGTAGTGCAAAACCGAATACACAAATGGCTTCAGCACTGGCCAAAGCGGGTGCTTGACGAGCGTAATGCCACGCTCGGCGATCAGTTGGTCCACAATATGCTGATCTTCGTGCCGGGCAACGTCCCCAGCTCTTAATCCTGAAAAAGTTGTTAGTGTGCTTCGAACACCCATACCCAAGCTCTCCGGCTTCCCCGCGCCGTATCGCGATAAAATGCTACGCGATTATGACATGGCCACAGGTAATATCGCAAAACCAAATGCGTTTTGCACTGCCGAAGAGGGAAAAACTAAAAACTATCCAGTCGGGTAGTTCACGTTTTTATAGGCTTCGTCGCCCCAGATTTGGCGCACACGGGCATCACGTCCGCAGGCTTCACGATAGCGCTTGTAAGCATCGGCACGGGTGATTGCACCAAAGCGCGTAAGCCGAAGCTGATCGCTTTTGTAATAGTCTTGGTGATAGTCTTCTGCGATCCAGAACTGGACGTCACCTTCCACCGGAACCGCTAGCTGTCGGCCTAAAGCAACTTCGGCTTCTGCCACAGCGGCTTTTGCAGCCTGCATTTCCGCGTCAGTGGCGGCATGAATAGCGGGGCTGTATGAGCGCCCGCGGTCACAAAATTGACCGCCGCCATCTAGAACGTCGATCGTTCTTAAAAATGTTGATACCAGAGTTTGGTAGTCCACAATTGCGGAATCGTAGGTGATGCGAACAACCTCACGGTGATTTCCGTGATTGCGGTAGGTCGGGTCCTGCATATTACCGCCCGCATAACCGCTTTCGGCTTCGATCACGCCGTTGACGTGTTCGAAATCCTTCTCAACGCACCAGAAGCACCCGCCCGCAACGACTAGAGATTTCGTCTCGGCGTAAGCGGCGCTGGAAAACGCGGCGGCAGAAAAAACGAACGCCAGTGTGAGTGCCCGCAACATAATTTTTGCCTCCAAAATGAACTTTGCTACCAACTATGTGGTATTCGCCCACCCGTCGATTCAACTGACCACACATTAAGGTGATGACGCGTTATCCGGTTCCACACCGCGAGACCCACAAGACCGCAGGCAGCCCTCGAACTGCCGCATAGGTAAAAGTCGACAACAGCTCGTCCGAAATTGATGGGGAAGATTATCCCGTTGTCGGTTCAGCTGGACCGTTTGTGTTACGCGGCGCCCACATCCGGTGCTTCAAATGCCGGTCCTGTCGAAGCAGCGTGTCAAACAGACTTAGTCCATTCTGTTCAATGAGCGTCGGATTCTCGGAGAAAAGTGAAACACCTAATCCGGCTCTTTGGCTCTCGGACGGCACATCAAGAGCGTCCAAAATCGTTGGAAACACGTCCAGCATCGTGGCTTCCTGATCAAATGTTCCAGCTGAAATGCCGGGACCACTGATCGAGAAGAAGTTTGTGCGGTCCTGCCCGTTAAGAACACCCACACCGGGTGAAGGCGGGAGCAGGTGGTCACTTTGAATAATCAATACTGTGTCTTTCAACAGGCCCTCCGCTTCAGCCTGCTCAAGGAATTCAGCCACCAACAAATTGGTACACTGCGTCGCGCGGAAAACGTCTGCCAGATCATCTGAAATATCGTCGCGGCCTTCGCATGCGGGCGCCATAAATCCGTTTGGTCGGTGGCCGCCACTTGTCGCAATCGTCAGTCCATAAGGCCGATTGCTGGACCGCAGGTCACGTAGAGCAACGAGAGAAGCGGCAAGAACGCTATCGTCGGAAATGATGTTCGTGTTTCCATAGCGAGTGCCGGTCAAAATGGCCTCTGCGTCGTCAGGACCGTATATCTTGTCGAAGCCGTGGGCCGAATAGAGAGAGGCATGCTGAAGGAAATTGATCGGCCAGCCCGTGACGTGGGCGAGATTGTACCCACGCGCCTTCATGACATCGCCCAAGCAATTGATGCCCGGGAACAGGTCGCCGTTTACATTGGAGTGTTCGGTTGACACCAATCCGAGAAAGTAAGCGGGCACACCGCAATTGGCCGCTGTCATGCCCGAAACAGAGCTCGCCAACAGCACCGATTCAACCAGATTTGTCGCCTGCATGCCGCGGTCAGACCATGGCTGGAGCGGTTGCATAATCTCAGCAATTTCCGGCACTTCTCCGAATGTGCGTTCAGTGCTTTCAAGGAAGATATGAAGGAAGTTCTTTGGCTGATCGCCTTCCGTACCGGCTTCAACAGTCCCGCGCGTTAACGGCTCCACGTAATTTTCGTTTGCAAACAGCGAAAACTCTTCCGGGTAAGCGAGCGCTCGTATCGGGTCCACGATTGCGTAATTGATACAAACGAGGAAGATGGCAAACGCCAGATCGAGGCGCTGTCGCAGTATTCCCTTTCCCTTGATCAGCGCGAACACAAAGATGGTCGCAATCATGCCAAGGATGAACGGGATGGCCTCAACGAATAATGTGACGCCGATTGGCGCCACACCCATTCCACCGTTCAAATGGAGGAGAACGGAATCCCACGAGAACGTCCCGAAGGTGTTGATGACGTACAAATAGGGGAAGAGCGCCAGCAGCGGCAATGCAGACCAGAAAATTCTGAATTTTATCGGCGATTGGTGGGCGTTGATGTTTTGAGCGACTACCCAAAACGCCAGCGCCATGAAGATCGATACACCGGCCCAAATTGACAATTCAAGCCGCATTCGAAGCAGAAGAATCCAGCCAAATGCTCCACCTGCGCCCAAGCAGATGAGTGCAGTTACGACCTTTCCACTAGGATCGAGTGATAAAAGCCTTGCCATTCCTGCCCCCATTTCTTTGCGGCAAGTGATAGCAAAAGGCTCTTAAATTCGATTTAATGCGATCGCCGCAGAGATCCGGATGGCGGCGTCAAACGCGCCGTTCCACCATCATCTTCTTGATCTCGGCAATCGCCTTGGCGGGGTTCAACCCCTTCGGACATGTCTGCGAACAGTTCATGATTGTGTGACACCGGTAAAGCCGGAAGGGGTCTTCAAGACTGTCCAGCCGATCACCGGTTGCCTCGTCCCGGCTGTCGATGAGCCATCGATAGGCCTGAAGCAGAACAGCAGGACCAAGATAGCGGTCGCCATTCCACCAGTAGGATGGGCACGATGTCGAACAGCAGGCACATAGGATGCACTCATAAAGTCCGTCGAGTTTTTCACGGTCTTCGCGAGACTGCTTCCATTCCGTTTCCGGCTGCGGTGTCTTTGTTTGCAACCACGGCTCAATTGAACGGTGCTGCGCGTAGAACTGGGTCAGATCAGGCACGAGGTCCTTCACCACAGGCATGTGAGGCAGTGGATACACCTTCACAGTGCCCTTCACGTCGCTCATGCCCTTCGTACATGCCAGCGTGTTGGTACCATCGATGTTCATCGCACACGAACCGCAAATACCTTCACGACATGACCGGCGAAGTGTCAGAGTAGGGTCAATGTTGTTCTTGATATAAAGGAGGCCGTCGAGAACCATCGGGCCGCAATCATCCATATCGACATAATATGTGTCGACTTGTGGATTTTTTCCGTCGTCGGGGTTCCAGCGATAGATTCGAAATTCGCGGAGGTTGTTGGCGCCCTCGGGACGATCCCAAGTTTTGCCTTCCGCCATTCTAGAATTCTTAGGAAGTGAAAATTCAGCCATTTCCCGTCCTCAATACACACGTGCTTTTGGTGCGATCTTCTTAAGATCAATGCCTTCGGCAATAAGATCGGTGTTCACCGGACGATAATCCAGATTCACTTTCCCGGTCTCAAGAACCCAAGCAAGCGTGTGCTTTCTCCAATTTTCGTCGTCACGGCCGGACATTGGGCCGTCTTTAAAGTCCTCGCGGGCATGTGCCCCTCGGCTCTCTTTCCGAGCCTCCGCGCCGTAAACGGTCGCAACCGCATTTGCGAGGAGGTTTTCGAGTTCTAAGGTCTCCACCAGATCGGAATTCCAGATCATCGAGCGATCGAACACCTTCACGTCGGCAAAGCTCTGATAAGCCACATCCATACGGCGGCAGCCCTGCTCAAGAGTTTCCTGGGTCCGGAACACAGCCGCGTCTTCCTGCATGATCTTCTGCATGTTCAAGCGAAGTTCTGCAGTTGGTGCCCCACCGTTTGCGTGACGCAGACGGTCAAAGCGTTCCATAATCTTTTCACAGGCCGTCTCGTTGACTTCCGGGATTGGCGCATCGCGATCAATCACTTCGCCTGCGCGGATAGCTGCTGCGCGACCGAACACGACCAAGTCGATCAGAGAGTTTGAACCAAGACGGTTGGCACCATGCACTGACGCACATCCGGCTTCACCAACCGCCATGAGGCCAGGGACTAAGCCATCCGCGTCGCCAGACTTCGGGTTGAGAACCTCACCCCAATAGTTTGTTGGAACACCGCCCATATTATAGTGGACGGTCGGAATGACAGGGATCGGTTCTTTGGTGACGTCGACACCTGCGAAAATCTTCGCAGATTCCGAAATGCCGGGCAGACGCTCGCCAAGGATGTCTGGATCCAGATGATCTAGGTGTAGGAAGATATGATCTTTATCCTTACCAACGCCGCGACCTTCACGAATTTCCATGGTCATGCAGCGGGAAACAACGTCACGTGACGCCAAATCCTTCGCCGACGGCGCGTAACGCTCCATAAAGCGCTCACCTTCGGAGTTGACGAGATAG
>JBCDLI010000042.1:0-23640 GCA_038745535.1 Pseudomonadota bacterium
CGGTCGTCGCCTCGGTCGGATCGCCCGCCGTTTCTATCACTCCGGTCAGGTCGCCCCTTATCATTGCCGCCACGCGCGGGTTTATCACCGCGAGGTGGACGACGGTCATCTTTTTTCATGTGTTCGCCTTGGCAAGTTGTGCGACGCATATCAACTTGGCGTCTTGCTTGCGAGGAAAATCAGGCCGTCGCGTTGACCCAAAACCACATAAAGCAAACCGGATTTATGGCCGTCGCACTTGATGAAGCCAGGCGCGCTATCGACCTTGATGAAGTGCCGGTGGGTGCGGTCGTCGTTCATGACGGTCAAATTGTGGCGCAGGGCACAAATCTAACAAACACGCTCTACGACCCAACAGCCCACGCGGAAATCATTGTGCTTCGAGAGGCGGCCGCCAAACTGGGCACCCATCGCCTCGCCGAATGCGATCTCTATGTCACGTTAGAACCCTGCACCATGTGTGCAGGTGCCATTTCGCATGCTCGTATACGGCGACTTTACTTCGGCGCCTACGATCTGAAAGGCGGCGCCGTTACGTCCGGCGTGCGCTTCTTTTCAACGCCCACCTGCCACCACGCGCCCGAGATCTATGACGGGATCAGCGAGCGGGAAGCAGCTGCTCTACTGCGAGACTTCTTTCAGAATAAACGCGGCTAGAGCCAAGGGATTAGGCGACGAAGTCCGGTACGTTCGCCCGATGCCCGCCGTAAACGGCGCTGTTTCGCCGCTTCGGATTCGCCCAATACGTCCGTGGCCGCGCCCGGAGCAGGCTGACGATATTCAGACGGCGGATCCGTGAGATAGATGCGACGGGCACCGGGAGGTCCCGTCCGAGCCGGGCCTTCAGAAGCACCAACCGCAGCGACGGCGTCTGCGCCGCCAACAAAACGGGCGTCACGTCCGCCCTCGTCAATCTCGGCGCGAATGCGGGCGCGTCGTTGTTCGGGGCTTTCCGGCCAAGCTCCTTCTTGCTCGACGACGCTTTGTTGAGGCGTTGGCAGCGTCGCCGTCGTCGGCGGCTGCACGAGATCAGGACGCGGCGCGTAGTTAATCTTTGTCTGCTCAGGTCGGCCAAGCGCAATTGCAGAGCCCAGATCTTCCATCAACTGTTCGCCGGCGGTTTTGTCGGTCCCATAGGTTGGGCCTAGGCAAGCGGACACCGAAACGGCCATCGCGCACACCGCAAATGCCTTAATTGTATTTCTCATGCGCCACGCCACCCGCCGGTTTTTCCTCATATTGCCCGTGATCGTTGAATCCGGCCACATTGTGTCTCTAATCTCTACAACGCCATCGGCACCGTCGCAAATGCGACCTTCAGATTTGGTTAACCATAAATCTTCATCCCGCCCGGCGGTCAAATCTGCCCGAGTGCTTTCAGTTCGTGGAGCACCTTCGCGTCACGCGCCGACACGTCAGGAAATGCCGGATCGCTGCCAACATCTTGCGTCACGCGCCACGACCGCGCGCACTTTTTACCCTCGGCCATTTCCGGGACAACTGCAACGCCGGAAACCTCTGGCAGGGCGAACGCATCTTCGGGCGCTGCCTTATCTGAGAATGCGATTGCCGACGTAATGCAGATTTCATCCATGTCTACGTCGTCGATTGCGGACCGCAGAGCCTCATCGGTGATGTGAACAAAGGGTGCTGCTTCCAACGAAGAGCCAATGCGCTTTTCGCGACGTTCTACTTCAAGCGCGCCTGTAACGACCCGGCGGACCTGACGAACCTTGCGCCATTTCGCGGCCAAATCATCGTCGCGCCAGTGGTCCGGGCATCCCCTGAATTGCTCCAGGTGAACCGACTTCGCATCGGGATAGCGCTCAAGCCACGCCTCTTCCATGGTGAAAGGCAGCATCGGCGCGAGCCACGTGACCAGACGGTCAAACAGTTGATGCACCACCTGCAAAGCGGCCTTGCGCTTCATGGATGATGGCGCTTCGCAGTAAAGCGTATCCTTGCGCACGTCGAAGTAGAACGCGGAAAGATCGCTCACCATGAAGTCGAGCAGGTTTCTGGCGATGCGCTTGAAGTCGAAACTGTTATATCCGTCGCGCACGACACTATCCAATTCCCAGAGTCGGTGCAGCATAAGCCGCTCCAACTCCGGCATGTTCGCGTAGTCTACGCTTTCGCCTTTGTCATGCGCAAGCGTGCCGAGCATCCAGCGCGTGGTGTTTCGCAGCTTACGGTAGCTATCGATGTTTGTTTGCAGGATCGTTTTGCCCAAGCGCAGATCTTCGGAATAATCCGAGGTGGTCACCCAGAGGCGCAAAATGTCCGCGCCCGACTGTTTGATGACTTCCTGTGGTGTGACCACATTGCCCTTCGATTTCGACATCTTGGTTCCGTCTTCGGCCATAACGAACCCGTGCGTCAGCACCGCATCATAGGGCGCGCGACCGCGCGTACCTGCGCTTTCCAAAAGTGACGAGTGGAACCAACCCCGGTGCTGATCCGAACCTTCCAGATAGAGGTCGGCTGGCCATTTCAGGTCTTTGCGTTGCTCTAAGCAAAACGCGTGCGTGGAGCCGGAATCAAACCAGACATCAAGGATATCGTCGATTTTCGCCCACTTTTCGATGTCATCGACAAAACCTTCAAGGAAGCGTTCGCGCGCGCCATCCTCGTACCACGCGTCAGCGCCTTCGGCGGCAAACGCATCGCGAATGCGGGCACGCAGCTCGTCAGATTTTTCGAAATCAGGTCCGGGTATCACCTGACCGGTGTCCTCATGGCGGAAGACCGAGATCGGTACACCCCACGCGCGTTGTCGACTAAGCACCCAGTCCGGGCGCTGCTCAATCATCGAATGCAGGCGCTTTTGCCCCTGCGGCGGCACAAAGCGCGTTTCCTCAATGGCCGCTAACGCGGTTTGGCGCAGTGTGCCCATATTTCTCTTTCCGCCCGGCGCATCTGCTTGGGCGTCCGTTCGCGCACTGGCACTCGCTTCGCTCGCTTGTGCTGCCACGGAGGGAGCGCCGAGCTGCTGGTCCATGTAGACAAACCACTGGGGCGTGTTGCGGAAGATCACCGGCTTCTTGGAACGCCATGAATGGGGATATTCGTGCTTCAAACGACCGCGCGCGAAGAGATTATTGACGTTGATCAGCGCTTCGATCACGCGCTTGTTCGCGTCACCCTTCTTGCCTTTGTCATCCAGCACGCGTGCACCTTCGAAACCCGGTGCGTCAGCGGTGTAGTAGCCGCGATCATCGACGGTAAACGGAATCCGTGTGTCTATGCCTTTGGCTTCCAGATCGCGCGCGCTCGACATCCAAATTTCAAAGTCATCGCGACCGTGGCCGGGTGCCGTGTGCACGAAGCCCGTTCCCGCATCGTCGGTGACGTGATCGCCGTCGAGCAATGCCACGTCAAAATCGTAGCCTTGGCCTCGGAGGGGATGGGAAAGCGTGAGCGCCGCTAGCTCATTGCCCGGGACTTCCCGAACGCGATTGTATTCAAGTTTGGCTTTTTCAAAACACTCAGGCGCAAGCTTATCGGCAAAGATCAGTTTCTCCCCCGCCTGCGGACCGAAGTCGTTTTCTGCGGCGGTGACTTCATACAGCCCGTAGCTGATCTTTGATGAGAAGCAGACCGCGCGGTTCCCGGGTATTGTCCACGGTGTCGTGGTCCAGATGACGATCGGCAGGCCATCGAGCTCTTCAGAGCCAGAGACAATTGGAAACTTCGCCCAGATCGTATCGCTTTCATGAAGCTCGTATTCCACCTCGGCCTCGGCAAGCGCTGTGCGCTCGACCACGCTCCACATAACGGGCTTTGACCCGCGATAGAGTTGACCCGATTGGGAAAATTTCATCAATTCATCGGCAATGACTGCCTCGGCTTCAAACGCCATCGTCAGATACGGGTCTTTAAAATCGCCGGTCACGCCAAGGCGCTGGAATTCTTCCGATTGCACGCCAACCCAATGGGTTGCGAAATCACGGCACTCCTTGCGGAATTCGTTGATCGACACTTCGTCCTTGTCGCGGCCTTTAGAACGATACTGCTCCTCGATCTTCCATTCGATGGGCAGACCGTGGCAGTCCCAGCCGGGCACATAATTACTGTCGTAACCGCGCATCTGGAACGACCGCGTTATGACATCTTTCAGCACCTTGTTCAGTGCGTGGCCGATGTGGAGATTGCCGTTTGCATAAGGTGGCCCATCGTGCAGCACGTATTTCGGGCGACCGGCACCATCCTCGCGCAACGTTTTATAGAGATCCATCTCGTGCCAACGCGCGATGATCTCCGGCTCTTTCTTCGGCAGCCCTGCCCGCATCGGAAAATCGGTCTTCGGCAGAAAAAGTGTTTTGGAATAGTCGACTGACGGTTTGTCGCTCATGTTTTCATCCATGGGTCGCCGCAACGTAGTGCAGCGCGAAATTTCGTTCGGATTGGAGGAATGGGGCGCTGACTTCAAGCGCAAAATCCCGGCCCCGCGCTCACCTAAAGGCGGACCGGGCCAGTAATTCGGATTGTGCGTTCTATTTCGCTCATGGAAAGCGGATAGCACCTTAACAGAATTATTTGAAGCCTAGTCCGCCACGGTCTTCTCCAGCTTATCGTAGATGATCTTGCGCATGAGTTTGGTCATTGAAGCTGGCGCAACTCGACCAAGCACGGCAGTCGCTTTCGCCGCGCCACCGGGCAGGCTTTTGGATTTGCCAGCCATGATATCGGCAAGAATGATTTTGGCCGCGGCCACCGGTGTCATTCGTTTACTTGCGTCAGCCCCTTTTGGCGCGTGACGCTCGGCGTGGGCGGTGCGCAGTGGACCGGGAAAGGCGCAAGTCACGGAAATCGAGCGTGACTTGGCAAACGGTTTGCGGATCGACTTTGCATAAATCGCGAGCGCATCTTTTGATGCCGCATAGCTCGCCGCGCCCGGATACCCAGCATAGTGTGAGAGCGACGAGACGAAACCGATGTGACCACCCTCAGAAATCATGTTTTCCGCCATCAGCCCCGCGCAAAGCACGATTGGAGCCTCGGAATTGATGGCGAGCACACGCGCGTGAGCGTCGGCATCGATCTCTTCAAACTTGCCCGTCGCCGAAATCCCAGCGTTGAAGATGACCACATCGAACGGCCCGCGCTTCACAAGCTGCTTCAAAGCAAAATCAACATTGTGCGATGAGGCCAGGTCACATGGGATGTGGTCAAAACCGCAACCCGTTTCTGGCGTCGTAATGTCGAGGCTCGTCACTTCAAAGCCGCGCACTTTTAGCGCATCACAGAAAGCCCGGCCAAGGCCGCTCGTTCCGCCGGTCACCAACGCCTTCACGTTAGCCTCCGCGCTCGCGCAGCGCCCGCACTCCAGTGCTGTAGGAAACTAACGACGCGCGGCGAGCTCTTGCGCACAATTTGCCCTTCAATCATGGCTGCAGCTGCGTCCGCTGGCACGAAAAATTCACCAGCCTTGCCGGGATCAAATCCAGCCTTCGAATGCATTGCGGTTTTCGTCGGTCCGGGATGGATCACCTGCACGGCCACCCTGCCCTGCCATTCGGATCGCAGCGCCCGCGCAAAGCCATCAAGCCCAGCCTTTGACGCTGCATAGGTGGGAAACATGGATTGCCCCTTGCGTGCAACTGAACCGATCAGCGTTAGCGTACCGTTACGCTTGGCCAGCCATGGGAAGAGAGTGCGCGCGAGCACAATCGGCGACACCATGTTCGTCGCAAGCGTTTCGCGAATGATTTCGGTGCTTTCGGCTCCGTCTTCGACAACATATCCAGTGCCCGCGTTCAGGATCACATTGTCGAGGCTGGTCCAACTGTTGCTTAGAAGAGACGCTGCAATCGTCTCACTCGCGTCAGCCGGTTTGCTCAGGTCAGCTTGGATATAAAACTGACAAGCCTTGGCGTCCGCTTCGGGTTCGGGTTTGCGACCAACGCCGGCAACCGCATGGTTTTCAGCTAGCCGGTTTGCCAACGCCTGCCCGATGCCGCTCGTAACGCCGGTGATGAGAATTTTACGCGGGTGTGCCATCTACTCAGAAAGTGCTGCTGCGTTCAGCTTTTCGTCGAGCGCAGAAAAGTCGGTTGTACCGGATAAAATCTCCCGCGCCTTTGCAGCATCTTTGTCCATCTGTTCTTTCAGCGCATCTATGCCGGAGAATTTCTGCTCACCCCGAATGAAGGCGTGGAAGCTCACTTCAAAAGTGCGGTCATAGAGATCAATTGTGCGATCGAAAATATGGGTCTCCAGAAGCGGCCCGCCCGCGACATCCACGGTTGGTCTTCGACCAAAATTGGCAATGCCGGGCAACGGCGTTTCATCGGCACCATGCACCATCACGGCATATACACCGTGGGCAAGCGGCATCGTCTCTTCCAGCACCATGTTTGCGGTTGGGAATCCGAGCGTGCGGCCCAATTGCTTGCCGTGTATGACCTCTGCGGACACGCGAAACTTATAGCCAAACAGACTGTTTGCCAGGCCCAAGTCACCAGCCGTTAGCGCGTCGCGAATGCGAGAGGACGAGATAACCTCAAAGGTCTTATCGCGCTCGGCATCCACCAACGAGACGTCGAAACCGTGCTTCTTTCCGGCTTCCATTAAAAATGCCGGGCCACCCTGTCGGTTTACCCCGAAGTGAAAATCAAAACCCGTCACCACGTGCTTTGCCTGCAAAGCACCGATCAAGATATCGTCAACGAATTGATCTGCGGTCTGTTTGGAAAACTCCCGTGAAAACGGCACCTCCAGCACGCCGCTTGCGCCTGCACATTGCAGGATCGTCGACTTCATCGCCGCATCGGTAAGCCGCGCGACAGGCTCATCTGGTTTGAAAACCGTACGCGGATGGGGCTCGAAGGTCATCGCGATCACGGGTTGGGTCTTGTTGGTGCGTGAGCCAAGCGCACGGTCAATCACCAGTTGGTGCCCCCTATGCACGCCGTCGAAATTGCCAATGGCCACAACACCACCCAGCATCCCGTCAGGAATATCGCCAAATCCGGTAACGCGCATCAGGCCAAGCGCACCGTCATTGCGGTCGCTGACGCCCCATGATCGGCCAAAAACTGTTCAACGTGCGCGACCTCGGGCTTGCCCGGCTCACCATATTCTCGAGCATGAATACCGTTGGTCACAAACAGAAGATCCAAGCCGGCGTCATTGGCGCCCTTCACATCAGTCGTGACGCCGTCGCCGATTGCGAGAACGCGGCTCTTATCGACTTCTGATCCCATAAGCTTTTTCGCCACGGTGAAAACGCGTTCATATATGGGGGTGTGCGGCTTGCCGGCGATAAGCGTTTTACCGCCAAGTTCTGCATAATCGCGCGCAAGGGCACCCGCGCAATAAAGCAGCCGATCACCGCGCTCGACCACAATGTCAGGATTGGCACAGATGAACGGGACGCCGCGATGCTGTAGCCTATCGAGCAGGTCGGCGTAGTCGCTCGGCGTCTCGGTTTCATCGTCGACCAGCCCGGTACAGACGACGCTGCCCGCGTCACCTTCCGCGACGAGTTCCACGTTCAGACCTTCAAACAGTGCTAAGTCGCGCTCCGGTCCAAGGTGAAAAACGCGACGGTCGTTTGCCGTTATCAAGGTTCTGGTGACATCGCCGGAGGTCACAATACCATCAAAAGCGGCTTGTGAGACGTTGAGGCCGTTCAACTGATCGACGACGCCCGGCGCAGGCCGCGGCGAGTTCGTAATCAGCACCACGCACTTACCCGCCGTGCGTGCCTTCATCAGTGCGGCTGCTGCGTCGGGAAAGGACGCTTCACCGTTGTGAATAACGCCCCAAACATCGCAGGCGATCAGATCGTATTGATCTGTGAGTTCATCGAGATATTCGATTGATCTTAAAGACATGCGTGGAGTGACCGAAGGACTGTTTCGACGTGCAAATCAGCCAGCCGCTGATTGCTCACGTGCTGGCATTAACCGAAGGTGTTCACCCTGTCACCAAGAACCATTTGGCGAGTGTGCATCTGCAGCAATATCATTGACCAAACGGTAACCATATCTTCGGGCAAGCACTGAATGAGACGCATACTTTTCATCGTGGTAAGTATTGCAACAGTGATCTGGCTGTCGACGTCTCTCGTCGACGGCAGCCTGTCTTTATCCACAGCCGGTTGGCCAGACCTCGCTTTATTTGAAAGCCATGGTGCAACGCTCGCAGCCCTTGGTATCGGCTTTTTGGGTCTTTCATTGGCTGTTTTGCTGGTGACGGCTCGGCGAAAGCGGAAGGAGCAAATGGCGTTTGATGATGCGCTCCGAACCGTGCGCGCGGCGAAGAAACGTCAAAACGCGAACCCAATGACATCGGCTCGCCAACATGGTTTGACCGACGCAAATATGTCCATCGACGAAGTACGGCTCAGCACCGATGCGGACGAGTGTTGGAAAGAGGCTCAACCAAAGCAAGAGTTTCCATTGCCTTCTGTGGTGCCGCAACTCACGGAAAACGTGACCGCAGCCCTTAACTCGGGACGGCTTCACAGCAATCGAACAAAAGCATTTCGGACGGAAGTAACTGACAGGCTTAGTTATACGCCAGCGTTTGATTTGATGTCAGGGGAAGCCGTTGAGTATGACGTTAATCGCATCGTGTCTCGAGGCGGAGTTATGCAGCATGTGCGTAGCGTTCCCAAAAGCGACGCGGCCAATGCTGTCGAGTTTGAACATGCTCTCATAGCAGACTGTGCCCTCGATTTGCGTCGCTATCTGGAACGGGCGCAAATGATCGATCAGTTCACGTTGAACCTGCAGATAACAGGCGCGACACTATTTGATCAACGGGCGCTGAGCGAGGTCTCTTCGCTGTTCCAAGCCCAGCCCGCTATCCGTGATCGCATCCGGCTGACGATCCCAGCTACCAGTCTATTCGTTGACCCGCTCGGGGCACTTGACGTGCTTAAAAGCCTGCACCCGGTTGGAATTCGATTTGCGGTATCGTTTGACGGTGATGTTCTTTCACCTCCAGACCCATCATTTTCGGGCGTGTTTGAGGCGTCCTCAATCACGATGGATACGCTGCGCGCAGAGACGCAAAACGCGAGGAGTGTTTTGGCAATCCGCGATGCCCTTCTTAGGTGGACCGATGACAGCAACATCCACGTCAGCGACGTTGTCAGCGATGCGGATATGATTTCAGTCCTTGAAATCGAAGCCACGAGTGCAGCGGGTCCATTTTTCGGCAGACCCGTGAGTATTGTGGAGAAACGGGCTGAGTTGACGCAAATGGATAATCTTCACGTGCTGCGAGCAAACGAACGGCGCTAACAAAGCCGACGATCGCGTGACGAAGAGTACACTCGAAAAAGTATCAAACAAACGTCGAAGATGCGTTGACTCTCGTTTGAAGCCTTACTATTTCCGCCGCGCTTAGCACTCACCCGTATTGAGTGCCAAAGCCCGCAAAAAGCGGAAGATCAATCATTAGCTAGGGTACGAAAATGGCAGACATTAACTTTCGTCCACTCCACGACCGTGTTGTCGTTCGTCGCGTGGATTCTGAAGAAAAGACTGCAGGCGGTATCATTATCCCGGACACCGCGAAGGAAAAGCCTCAAGAGGGCGAAATCGTTGCTGTCGGTTCCGGCGCACGTGACGATTCCGGCAAGGTTGTCGAGCTAGACGTGAAAGCAGGCGACCGCGTTCTCTTCGGCAAGTGGTCAGGCACAGAGGTCAAGCTTAACGGCGAAGATCTGCTGATCATGAAGGAAAGCGACATCATGGGTGTCGTTGCTGCTTAAGTCAGCGCCAACCAAAATCGCAAAACAATCAAACCATCCACCGGATGAGTGCATCCGGCAAAGGAGAAACACATGTCAGCTAAAGACGTAAAATTTGGCCGCACCGCGCGTGAGCGCATGCTGGCTGGCGTCAACATTCTTGCAGACGCCGTCAAAGTAACGCTTGGCCCAAAGGGTCGTAACGTTGTTCTCGACAAGTCTTTCGGCGCGCCGCGCATCACGAAAGACGGCGTCTCTGTCGCCAAGGAAATCGAACTCGAAGACAAGTTCGAAAACATGGGCGCACAGATGCTTCGCGAAGTTGCATCCAAGACCAACGACGTTGCCGGTGACGGCACAACAACTGCTACGGTTCTCGCACAAGCCATCGTTCAGGAAGGCCACAAAGCCGTTGCTGCGGGCATGAACCCAATGGATCTCAAGCGTGGTATCGACCTCGCCGTGACCGAAGTTGTTGCAAACCTTCTCAGCAACGCAAAGAAGATCAACACATCTGACGAAGTTGCTCAGGTCGGCACGATCTCTGCAAACGGCGAAAAAGAAATCGGCGAAATGATTTCCGAAGCCATGCAGAAAGTCGGCAATGAAGGCGTTATTACGGTTGAAGAAGCCAAGACTGCCGAAACCGAACTTGAAGTCGTTGAAGGCATGCAGTTCGACCGCGGTTACCTGTCACCATATTTCGTGACCAATGCCGAAAAGATGATCGCAGACCTCGAAGATCCCTACATCCTGATCCACGAGAAGAAGCTTTCAAACCTGCAGGCGATGCTTCCAATTCTTGAAAGCGTTGTTCAGTCCTCACGTCCGCTCGTCATCATTGCCGAAGACGTCGAAGGCGAAGCGCTTGCGACCCTCGTCGTGAACAAGCTTCGTGGCGGCCTGAAAATCGCAGCTGTTAAGGCACCGGGCTTCGGCGACCGTCGTAAGGCGATGCTCGAAGATATCGCGATCCTCACAGGCGGCACGGTCATCTCCGAAGACCTCGGCATCAAGCTCGAGAGCGTCACGCTCGACATGCTCGGTACAGCCAAGAAGGTCAACATCTCCAAAGAGAACACCACAATCGTCGACGGTGCTGGCCAAAAGTCAGACATCGAAGGTCGCGTGGCTCAAATCAAGGCGCAGATCGAAGAGACCTCTTCGGACTACGACCGTGAGAAGCTGCAGGAACGTCTTGCAAAGCTCGCAGGCGGCGTTGCCGTTATCCGCGTCGGTGGCTCCACCGAAGTGGAAGTAAAAGAGCGTAAGGACCGTGTCGATGACGCGCTGAACGCAACACGTGCAGCCGTTGAAGAAGGCATCGTCTCCGGCGGTGGTACAGCGCTGCTTCGTGCATCTGTTGCCATCACTTCAAAAGGCGAAAATGCCGATCAGGAAGCTGGCATCAACATCGTGCGTCGCGCACTGCAGGCACCTGCCCGCCAGATCGCGTCCAATGCTGGCGAAGAAGCATCCGTCATCGTCGGTAAGGTTATCGAGAACTCAACCGCCGCTTACGGCTTCAACGCACAGACCGGCGAGTATGTCGACATGGTCGACGCCGGTATCGTTGACCCGGTCAAGGTTGTTCGCACAGCGCTTCAAGATGCAGCGTCCGTTGCAGGTCTTTTGATTACGACCGAAGCAATGATTGCTGAACTTCCAGCCAAAGACGCTCCAGCTGCTGGCGGCATGCCAGATATGGGCGGCATGGGTGGAATGGGCGGCATGATGTAAGAGCGCCCGCTCTATCGCTCTAGTTGGAAAGGCCGCCTCCGGGCAGCCTTTTTGTTAGTGCCGCCCGCCCATGATTGTCTTATGGTTTGGTCCCGCAAGCGGACCAAACTGGCGGCATGGGTGGAATGGGCGGCATGATGTAAGAGCCCCCGCTCTATAGCTCCAATTGAAAAGGCTGCCTCCGAGCGGCCTTTTTGGTACCAGCGAAAAACTATATAACGTTAACGGGACTTAAGCCGGTAGCCCGGTTGCAACGTGATAAAGCTGCGATGTTGACGGTCCGACGACTTCAACCCATAGAAGTCTATGTGCGTTGCAGAAAATCGGAACGAATGACGGATGTGGTTCGTCATTGTCTCTATAACGCAATATCGTCGACGCAATATTTTACGAATTTTGATTTTTAAGGAATGCGTGTATTTACGCCTCGACATTCTAATTTTAAATCGATTAAAATAATTAGCGGGTGACCATGGGTAGAAAAAGAATTTCACCAGTTGATAAGGTCGCATCAATCGCGTTAGCAGATTTTTATTGTCTAGACAAAGAAGATAGAAATTATGCCTTCGAAAAATTAATAGAGGCGCGCGATCACTCTAGAGACGTTAGCGAACGCATATTCATTTTAATAGCGTCTCTCTTGTTACCAATAATAGTGTTTTTGACAAGTGAAGAGAATCCGGTTTTTAATATACTCGGATCAGAATTTAAATTGAATCACAGGTCAATTTTTTTCATATTTTTAATTGGAAATCTCTTTTACATTTACAAAATATCTCATTTTTCTAAATTGGTTACAGCTGAAAAAGTCATTTTTAATATCGCAAAAGACGAAAATAATGAATTAAAAAAGTTGACGTTTTTAGTTCCGTACAATTTTTCAACACATGCCGTACGTAGTAACTTCTTACTGTTTTATTTGAAGTATTTTTCGATTTTCGTGTACGCAATTATATACGTTACCTGCTTATTCGCTTTTATTGCTCACTTATTACAAAATTTAAATTTAGAACATTTTCTATTCGTTTTAATTTTGTCGATAATAAATTTATTGTCGACCGCAATATCTTTTTTGATGTTTCCGAACATGTCCGTGATCATTAAAACGTAGTTACCTACCCGAATGAATTGCGCAAATATCCTATCGCATCGACACACGATATCTGAGTGTCAAAAGCATTTTCGGGAAGTATAAACCGGCTCGATGATGGCAGGACACCACTTATTGTTGGGACTCACGGGTCATCCCAAGATCGCGAAATCTTCTGCAAATTCTCGATGATTGGCCGGGCACGCTCAGGTTCACCCCTGGAGGACATTGACCCCGCACCGCACATCCGGTGTAACAGATGTTGCAACGCAACGTCTCTCAACAGGTCAATGGGCGGCGCGGGCAAATTTGGAATATCGGGATTAGCGCCCGCCAATGACCGAGCGAAGTCGCCGTGTGACGTGTGATCAACTCGTCAAGCCGTGCTGTCAGGTCAGATCGAACGTTTGCGTCGATCTCCATATATTTTTGACGGCGACGCTCTTCATCAAAAAATGCCGAATTTGAGTTTGCCATTGCGAAAGCTCGTCTAAAACGCCGGGGACAAAAGATGTTCAATGCTGGCTCAGCAACACCTCGATATCGCGGGTGGAAAGACGCCGGAGAAGTTCACGATCGTCGGCACGGATTTCTGCTTCGCCGTCGATATGCTGCTTCAAACGCATCGCGATTTGCGCGGTCGGGCGGTAATAAAGATCAGCGTCGGTGCGGCTTAATTCCTCGACCATCTTGTCGAGCAGTTTCTTCTGCTTTTCCGAGTCCAGGTCTTTTCGTTTTTCCTGAAGCATTTTTTGGGCCTCCAAACCTATGCATCTACCTAGTGCGGTGCCCGCACAGTCCAAATGGTCTTGGCGATTTTTCACTCGAAAGCGCTTCTCTTGCGGGATAATTACGGTCGCTTTTTTGTTTTAACCCCGGCATCGTCGGGCGAGATGCCTTTCACAGGCCCGTTCTTATCCACGTGCAGACATACTGCCCCAATCTGGCGAGCAATCGTTGCGCGAGGCAAACCCATTGGCGTTCTGGATTTCCGGCAAAGACCCTGCGCCGTTTGACTGGCTACAGATCATCGCGTTTCAAACAAAACAACTGGCGAATGTGCTCGCGCTTGTAGAGACGTTCCTCTTCGCTGCGGACGGGACGCCCTGGATTTTTATTTCGCGCGCAACGCGAACTCGAGTGTTGCAATTGTTGCGGCCAGCGGAATCTGCCCTTCGTCGACTGATTATCCTCATCGCTGAGACGCAGCTTAAGCCGCTTTCAGCCCATGCTATCGCGCGATTGATGAAACCGCCCAAAGCACAGCCTTTGGGAGAGTATGCACTTACGCTTTTACGGTCCCGCAATCGCAAGCGCCAATATCGCTTTGATCTAATCGATCTGGAAACAGAATTCGGGGAAGTGATTGAGGTTACCGATCACAACCGCTCCGTTCTCTTTCCTGCAAAACATAAGCGTGCGCTTTCTGAAAAACCCGATCCCCATGCGCTTGACATCAAAGCGGCTCCTCTCCGAAAGCGATTGCTTACACTTCACGCGGCGCTGAAGCGCGCGAGGCACCACGCGCGGGCTTTTCAGAAGTTGAAGACGCTCCACCAAAACGCCAAAAGCGTTTTCCTACCTTTGAAAGTGGGACTGCCGCTTGGCATGCGCCGGTCGTCAAGCAGACCAAACGAAGCTGAAGAGGTGCTCGCCGATTGCCACTATTTCGCCCGAGAAGCGCTGAATTCGGCGCCGCCATAAGGTCTCAAAATTGCCGAACCTACGCTCTGGTCACCCTGCCGGAGGTGCAGCCGCTTGCCTGTTGAGGGAACACGTGATGATTGCTGGCGGGAAGTAGTGTTGCATTGCAGGCCAGTGTCTATATGTCAGCCGGAAATCTCCACTGAAAGCCACTTCATGATCCGCTCTGCCCTGTCAGCGTTTGCTGACAATTTATCCGTCGATAATCGCCGGCGAAGCATCGAACATTTTACGCCGTCCGTTATCAAAACCGAGCTTTTGTCGGGTCTGACCGTGGCATTGGCATTGGTGCCCGAAGCTGTGGCCTTCGCTTTTGTGGCAGGTGTCCACCCGCTCGTCGGGCTTTATGCGGCGTTCATGGTAGGATTGATCACCGCGATCTTCGGGGGTCGACCGGGCATGATATCCGGCGCAACAGGCGCATTGGCCGTTGTCATGGTTGCGCTGGTGGCACAGCACGGCGTCGAATACCTGTTTGCAACCGTGGTTCTCATGGGTCTTCTACAAATGCTAGCGGGCGCGTTTCACTTGGGCCGGTTTATCCGCCTTGTCCCGCATCCGGTTATGCTTGGCTTTGTTAACGGCCTGGCGATTGTCATTTTCCTTGCCCAACTGTCGCAATTTCAGGTGCCGGGTTCTGCTGAAAATGGTGCTGCGAGCGAATGGTTGTCGGGCTTTCCGCTTGTACTGATGCTGGCCCTCGTGGCGCTCACTATGGCGATCATATGGATCATGCCACGCATAACGAGTGCAGTTCCTGCTCCGCTCGTGGGTATCGGCGTCGTGGCAGCACTTGTTATCGCTTTCGGCCTCGACGTGCCGCGCGTTGGCGACATGGCATCCATCGAGGGTGGGCTGCCGATGTTCCACATTCCAAGGGTGCCGCTAACTCTTGAGACGCTGCAAATCATCCTGCCTTACGCGGTCATTCTTGCCGCGATTGGCCTGATAGAGAGCCTGCTTACGCTCAACCTCGTGGGCGATATTACCGGGCAACGCGGCGGCGCGTCGAAAGAATGCTGGGCGCAAGGCATGGCGAATACCGCGACCGGATTTTTCGGCGGCATGGGCGGTTGCGCGATGATCGGGCAATCAATGATCAATGTGAAATCGGGCGGTCGTACGCGGCTTTCGGGCATTTCGGCGGCGCTGTTTCTTTTAGCTTTTATCTTGGTTGCATCGCCGTTGATTGAGCAAATACCGCTCGCCGCGCTTGTCGGCGTCATGTTCATGGTCGTCATCGGCACCTTCGCTTGGAATTCGCTGACCATCATGCGGAAAATCCCGCGTGTAGATGCGTTTGTCATCGTGCTCGTGACCGTCGTGACTGTGCTGACCGACCTCGCGATGGCTGTCGTGGTCGGCGTTATCGTTTCGGCGCTTGCTTACGCGTGGCAAAACGCGTCGCGCATCTCCGCGAAAAGCCGTATCACGCCGGAGGGCGCAAAAGTTTACGCCGTCCAAGGCCCGCTTTTCTTTGGATCAGCGGACGGGTTCATGGAATTGTTCAACCCGAAGAATGACCCGCCGCTCGTCATAATCGATTTCATCAATTCCCGTGTTGCGGATCAGTCGGCGCTGCAGGCGATTGAAGCGATCGCGGGCAAGTATGAAGCAGAAGGCAAAACGCTGCAATTAAAGCACCTTTCGCCGGACTGTCATTATCTGCTTACAAAGGCGGGACAATTGATGATCGATAGTGACGATGATCCCGATTATGGCCTCGCTGTCGATTACGGTGTCCGCACTGGTCGGTTTGGCAGCGGACACTAATCCACGGGCTTACACCGCGATGATATTATTATCGGGTCCGTAGGGAAATTTTGTGATGTTTTCAGCTTCGCCATTCTCACCGATTACGAGAATGTCGTGCTCTCGGTACCCCCCTGCTCCTGCTTCGCCTTCGGGTATCCAGAGCATCGGCTCCATGGAGATCACCATTCCGGGTTCGAGCACGGTGTCGATGTCTTCGCGAAGTTCCAAACCCGCCTCGCGACCGTAGTAATGGGATAGAATTCCAAAGGAGTGACCGTAGCCAAAGGAACGATACCGCAGCAGATTTCCAGTCTCGAAAAGGCGATTGATTTCCGCGCAAATGCCCGAACATGTGGCCCCGGCTTTGATGAGCGAAATGCCAAGTTCGTGTGCTTCGACATTGGCCTCCCAGATTTTTCGCGAAGCTGCATCCGGCTCACCCAAAAACAGTGTGCGTTCCAGCGCGGTATAGTAGCCGGAAATCATCGGAAACGTGTTGAGTGATAGAATGTCACCCGCCTCCAGCATCCGGTTTGTCACCGGATTGTGCGCACCATCGGTGTTGAGCCCAGACTGGAACCAGACCCAAGTATCGCGGTATTCGGCTTCTGGAAAACGCCTGGCGATCTCAGCTTCCATCGCGTTGCGGCCCGCGGCTGCGATTTCGAGTTCAGTTGCACCCACCGCAATTGCATCGCGAATTGCAAATCCGCCGATGTCTGCAACTGCTGCGCCATGCTTTATGAGTTCGATTTCTTCGGCGGATTTCACCATGCGCGCGCGCATCGTGTCGCCGCTGATATCCTCCGTGGCGACGCCAAGAAAATCCTCCAAATTCTGATGCTGCTGGAGGGTAAGATGATCGGCTTCGATGCCGATGTGCTTTTTGCCGTCAGTCAGCGAACGCACCGCGCGCCAATAATTATCGCGCTTCCAATCGGTGTAGATGACGTTGTCATCAATGCTGCGCCGCCAAGGCTGGCTTGCATCAATGTTGGCGCTCACGGTCGTGCAGGCTTCTTGCGTCACAACGCAGCCATAGGGCCTGCCAAACGAGCAATACAGAAAGCCGGAATAATAAGCGATATTGTGCATCGAGGTCAGAAGGACAGCATCCAGATCGCGAGCGGCCATGATCTGGCGCAACCCGTCCAATCGCCGTTCGTATTCAACAGAGGAGAAAGGAAGCGACACCTTTTGGCCATCGCGACGGCGGAAGAACTCGGGGCGACCGGAACCTGTGGTACTCATAACTTGCCTCCATCAGCCAATCGCGGGCTCAGCCACTGTGGACCTTGTCTCTCCGGGCGTTCAGGAGCGAAAATGAGAAGAGGTAGGACGACGCCATCGTCCGGGAGGGAGGCTAATTGCGAGACCTTTAGCGGTCAACTAGATCGGCGCACCCAAGGCCACATTGGATGGTCTCGCGTCCAGTTGCTTGAGGAATATCTTCGTCCGCTTAGTGGTGTTGAGGCGAAGGTGAAGGCGGACAGATCGCGTTCGTTTGAGACCCCGTTTGCGCTTCGCTTGTTTTCGCGGAACAGCAACGACGATCGGCGTGGAAACTTCGATGCAATTTGCACCATCGTGGTCGACGCAGAGGTATGTTCTGATGTCTTGTGTGTGTCGTTTCGCCATAACGTTAGCACTGCCTTGAGGAGCACAATCGCGCCAAAGCTATCGTCGCGACAATAACGACCTGTGAGTTGAAAGCCTCAGGATTAATTCAAAAGCGAACGAAACGAGATAGAGCCAGACATGAAGCCCATTGAGAACGTAGGGGATTACCCCCGCCCACCGGCTCTAGAGCGATTTACGGGAAGTTTATCCATCACATTTGGCGGAGTGGTAATCTGCCAATCAAAAAACGCATGGCGCGTGTTGGAAACGTATCACCCGCCGACCTACTACATCCCACCAAACGATTTCGGCCATGACGTCCTCAAACCGGCGCCGGGAAATTCGATGTGTGAATGGAAAGGCCAGGCGAAATATTTTGACATCGCAGTGGATAGTCATCGCGCGCAACGCGCCGCTTGGGCATATCCAACCCCGACCAAACGGTTTGAACAGATCGCTGGATTTGTAGCGGTCTACGCCGAGCCAATGGATGCCTGTTACGTTGCTGGCGAAAAAGTTCAGGCGCAGCCGGGTAATTTTTATGGCGGTTGGGTTAACTCGTGGATTACCGGGCCAATCAAGGGCAGGCCCGGCACGCTCGGATGGTAAAAATAGGCTGTTTGGAGCAATTGCTGCACCGCAGCAAATAAAGTTTCACTTTATTTAATCCAAAAGCAGCATGCGTCGTAACTCCTTTTAACCGGGCAGGTTCCCCCGATCAGCTGGTCCGGTCAGTCTTTGAATGGATCCCGATCACCATTCAAAGTTGCCGCGCTATCCCGAATAGCGCGGCATTTTTCTTTCTGAATTTGACACAGTTACAGAAGCGCTTTGCGGATCTGCGCGAGAATTTCGTTTTCGGGTCGCCGCGCTGATCGAAACAGACAGGCTTCAGATTTCATAATCACGCCATCATCCAAAACGCGCAGTTTGTTGGCGCGGATCGTCGATCCCGTTGAAGTGATATCGACGATGATATCGGCCTGTCCGGCGGCTGGCGCACCTTCGGTCGCGCCAAGGCTTTCAATGATCCGGTAAAGCTGGATGCCGTGCTCACTGGAAAAGAATTTTTGCGTCAGTTGCCAATATTTGGTGGCAATGCGCAGTCGCCTCCCGTGTGTCGCGCGAAAGCTCGCAGCCAACTCGCCGAGTTCGGCCATCGTATAAACATCCTGCCAAGGATCAGGGACGGCGACGACGACATCGGCATGACCAAACCCAAGTTTTGCGACACGTTCCGGTTTTGGATTTGCCGATGGGATTTTTTCGCCCACCAGATCCATGCCGGTTATCCCGGCGTCCACCGTGCCGAGATCCAATTCGCGTGCAATTTCAGATGCGGATAGAAACGCAATTTCGATTTCGGGGCGGCCTGCGACATGGGTTTGATAGGTTCGATCATCCTTTGGCACGATGACCGGGAACCCTGCAGACGCCATTACGTAAAGAGACTTCTCCCGAAGACGGCCCTTTGATGGGACTGCGATAATACATGCCACCGTCATTGCGCGTCACCGTTCGAACTTGGCCGCGCGCGGTCCAGCCAAATGGAAAAACCGACCGCGGGAACAGGCTTTTCGTCGCCCAGCATTTCTAACAAATGATCATACCGGCCACCGCCGATAATGACTTCCTCGCCATCGTTTAGAGCTTCGAACACAAAGCCCGTATAATAATCGAGTGGGCGTCCAAACGCGGCATCAAACTGAATTCTGGTGAGATCAAGGCCCTGGCTATCGAATGCCTCCACCCGTTTCTGGAAGTTTTCCAACGCTTGTTTGGGCACCATTCCCATCGCCCCGCGCGCTTGGCTGCATGGAAGCTTAATCGTCAGAAAGTCACCTATGACCCGCGCTTGAGACCCGCTCATTCGATGATCGCCAACCGTCTGTTGATCGAGAATTCGCTCCGCGATTTCGAGGGCAGTACGGCCGTCGCTCTCTGATAAACCTGCTTTGCTCATGCGTTCAGAGATGGCTTTTCGAAGCGCCTCGGCCCCGCTGGCGAAAGCGTTTTGCAAATCATCAGGAAGCGATCGAGCCGGTTTTGGGTCAACCAGTCGCGCCAGCGTTGCTTTCATTTTCTGGGGATCCCCAAACGCGGAGATAAGCGATTGACGACAAACCGCATCCAAATCGAGATCATCTAAAATCGCTTCGAAGACAGCCTGGTCGCCAATGCGAATTGGACCTGAGTAGTCCGGGTTTATCTTTCGCAAAAGCGTCAGAGACTCTGCAAGCGAGCGGGCGTCTGATTCACTTCTGTCTTCATCGCCTATGTCTTCAATGCCAGCCTGAATAAACTCCGACCCGCCGTGACGGCGCTGACGAAAGACGGCGCCCACATAGGCATATCGCGTCGCGTCTTTGGCACTCTCAAAATGACGCAAACAGACGGGAATGGTGAATTCAGGACGCAAACACATCAGCGTCCCGGCATCATCGGATGTCATGAAGATACGCCGCCGAAGGTCTTCGCCGGCAGTATCCAGAAATGGATCAGCTGGCTGTAAAATCGGTAAATCAACCAAATCACAGCCGAGATCGGTCAACGCGCTTTCCAGTTCAGCGCGAGCTGAAAATGGCCAATCCTGTTTCATGGTGCGATGCCGAGCTCAAAAATCCGGTTTAGCGTCGATCCCCCCGACCGACGCCTCGGCTCCTAGATCATTTGAAACGGGAAAGCATCAGAAAATCAGCGCTTCTAGAAGCTGTAACGAATACCAAATGACAACTGATGTTGATCGAGATCAACGTCTGTTTCTGTTCCGTCCACTGCGGTCAGTTCAACGTC
The DNA here is from genome assembly GCA_038745535.1 of Pseudomonadota bacterium. GTDB lineage: Bacteria > Pseudomonadota > Alphaproteobacteria > Rhizobiales > Rhizobiaceae > JBCDLI01. The sequence goes on from JBCDLI010000042.1 coordinate 20,412, forward strand.
AGACACACTAAAATAACGATAGCCCAGTTCCAGACCGATCTTGTCCGTGACATCGATCAAGCTCCCGAAGCCGATCTGATAGGCAAAGGCGGTGTCACTATCGTCCATTGCAGTCACCGAGCCTGGTCCGAGCGGACCCACCGCAGCTGCAAGTTCAACACCGTGATTTTCAAATTCAACGTCTGCAATGCCAAGACCGGCGGATACGTAAGGTGTGAAGATGGTACCAGTGTCGACCATCAGTGAGCCGTTTATGAGGCCGTAAGTGAACTTCGTCGTACCGAAAGCATTGTCGCCGGAAAGAGTTGTATCGATTGCCGTCAGCGTATGTGCGTCGATGTCTTGTTCGCCCGCTCCGACTTCAAGTTCGGCGGCGAAGCTGTTGTTAAAGCGATAGCCCACTGCGAGTGAGCCAGCAATACCGGGGTCATCATATCCATTGACGATATCTGTCGCGACGACAGAAAGGCCAAATGCGGTGTCATCAGTAAAGGCTCCCGAAATGCGGGCGGCGATGTATGCGCCTGACTTCTCTTCTGAGACGCTTAGTTCCGGCGCTTCGATCACCAGATCGTCTGCCGCAAACCCTGATACGGTGGTGAGACCAAGAACGGCAACCGATGCCGCCACAATCTTTTTCATAACTAACCCTTACGCTGAACACGAACGACATGCGTTCTTCGCGCTTATGGTTAATCAACAGGGTTAATCTGCCGTAAATGCCACCTGAAACACAAAAGGCGCCGCACAGCGCGACGCCTTTCTTCACACGGTTTCAGAGGTTTAGTGTGTTAGAGGACGACAACCCTCGTTCCAACACCGACACGCGTATAGAGGTCTGTCACGTCCTCATTTCGCATTCGAATGCAACCGGAGGAAACAGCCTGGCCAATTGTCCAAGGCTGATTGGTGCCATGAATGCGATAAAGCGATGTGCCGAGATAGAGTGCTCGAGCGCCAAGCGGATTGTCCGGACCGCCTGCCATGTAGCTTGGAAGCGTGCGCCCTTGCTCTCGTTTGACGCGTTGGATCATAGATTGAGGCGGACGCCATGACGGCCATTCGGCTTTGCGCGTGATGTTCTTCGTGCCGCGCCATTCAAAGCCTGCTTTGCCAACGCCAACGCCGTAGCGCATTGCACGGTTGCCCTCCATGACAAGGTAGAGGAAGCGATCACGCGTTGAAATCACGATTGTGCCCGGTGACGCTTTGCCGTTGTAACTCACCATCTGCGGCAGATACATAGGATCAAGACCGCGTGTTGCTGGCTTTGCGCGTTGTTGTTGCTGTTGCAGCCGCGCGAGTTGCTGCTGCTTTAATTGCTCTTGCGAGACGATGCGCCGAAGCGGCTGGCGCTCGCGACGGACCACCACCCGGCGTTCTGCGGTTTGTACACGTGGCACCGCGATCTGCCTTTGCGGCTGCAGTTGCATGACCCACGGCTTGGTCAGGTTTGGGCTAAGCTTGACAGGCGGAGGCGTTGCATAGCGATCGTTTGCATGCACAGTCGTTGCAGCTCCTGCAATGGCCGCGACGAACGCGATCTTCTTGGAAAATTTGCGCATCGGTTAACTCTCAACAATTTCACCGGGCAGCGATGTTGCGCGTGGCAATTCTCGCCCGACATGATCATGCAGGCTTCGCCAATCGAAATTATGAATCAATTTCAGTTAATTACCGCGATTGTCGTAAAGCTTCTGACAGGGTTACCTGTCGGTTCACGGACGTGGTGAAGCGAAAGAAAAGAAGCGTGGTTAAGGCAAATGGTTAACGGTTTGATCGTCGGCGAAGACGGCGTGGCGAGATGCTGGTGGCACGACAATAAGCCTGACTACCTTGCCTACCACGATACCGAATGGGGGTTTCCAGTCGATGATGACATCCGCCTGTTTGAGAAGATTTGCCTCGAAGGATTTCAGTCCGGTTTGTCATGGCTAACAATCCTCAGGAAACGCGAGAATTTTCGAGCCGCATTTGACGACTTCGATTTTGAAAAGGTCGCAGAGTACGATGATGTTGACGTAGAACGCTTGGTTGCTGACGCTGGCATTGTTCGCCATCGCGGCAAGATCGTTAGCACCATCAACAACGCAAAACGCGCATTGGAATTGAGAAGCGAATTCGGTTCGCTGGCAGCTTACTTCTGGCAATTTGAGCCAAAGCCCGAGCATAGACCACAAGTCGTGACCTATGATTGGGCGATGGCAAATCCCACGACGGAGCAATCAAAAGCTCTCTCAAAGGATCTAAAGAAACGAGGTTGGAGCTTCGTTGGGCCGACCACAGTCTACGCATTCATGCAGGCCATGGGTCTCGTGAACGATCACCTAGAAGGTTGCGCAATTCGGCCGAAGGCGGAGGAGGCACGACATGGCTTCAAGCGACCGGTTTGATGAATTGAGGGCAGATATCAGGAGCGAAATCATTCGTCGCGTTTTAGAACGCGGGGCTGGCAAAACCATCTGCCCTTCTGAAGTCGCGCGTGCGCTATCGCCTGTCGAAGCCGAATGGCGGTCAATGATGCCCGCCGTTCGAGAAGAAGCGGCAAAGCTTCAAATCGAAGGCGAAATCGAGGTGACCCAAAAAGGCCTCGCGGTTTCGGTTCCTGAAGCAAAAGGACCGATCCGGTTGGGCCTACCAAAAGCTATGATTTAATTCAAAGTGATTTGGTGCCGTCGACGCATGAAGCTACTCTGTCTATTGGAAGGGAATTGTTGAACGCGCATTGTTGGCCGCCCGGTCGATGCCTGCGCAAAATGGAGGCGCACATGCGCAAACCACTCTTTCGATCAATCTTGGCTCTGGCCGCACTCTCCATTGCGGCGGTCATTGCATCGCCAAATACAAGAGCACATGCAGCGCCGGTCATCGCGCCGAGTGCTGGCTTGTTGCTAGGTCCACCGATGGATCAGCTAACAACTCCAAACGTGATAAATGTGGGTAAATTCCGCGGGCGCGTGTCGCTGCGTTTTCGCGGCGGACACGCCTATTTTCGCGGGCATCGCGGTTTCCGGCATAAGCGGCGCGGGCACAGGTATTATCGCGGTTACTACTTCCCGTCATTCGCTTTTCAATCGCGACGTCATTTTGACAGACCCATTGTTCGGCATAGACGTGTTGCGAAAGCGAGCCAGCTTCATATCGCGTGGTGCAACGGGCGCTACCGCACGTATCGTGTGTCAGACAACTCCTATGCCTACAAAGTCGGGAAACGAACGCGGTGTCGATC
>JBCDLI010000043.1:0-23220 GCA_038745535.1 Pseudomonadota bacterium
ATCCGGCGACATTGAGCTCGACCGCGAAACGCACCGCGTCTATCGCAACGGACGCGAACTTCGCTTGGGTCCAACCGAATACCGCCTTTTAGAGTTCTTTCTTCAAGCGCCTGGACGCGTGTTTTCGCGGACGCAATTGCTAGACGGTGTCTGGGGACAGGACATCTATGTCGATGACCGCACCGTGGACGTGCACATCGGCCGATTGCGAAAATCAATCAATATTGGCCGTGCACGAGACCCAATCCGCACCGTTCGTGGTGCCGGTTATTCTCTCGATCAAAAGTAACTGATTGGTGGCCGCTGCCTTATCGGCGACGGCGATCCTGCGGCTGTTGGTAGACCAGCTTGCTGTGATATTTGCAGTATGGGCTGTCTCCGTCGACATCATGCCCACAGAAGTAAAAGTCGTCCGTTAACGGGTCGCCATAGCAATACTTACAGGTCTTTTCGTTGAGCTCGAGCAGTGTCAGCTTGCGTGCGATTGGTACCACAACTTCTTCGACAGGCCGGGTATCAAGTTCCGCAAGCGCTTTGGTTTCAACCTCTGCCTTCATGACGGTCGCGCCGACGCGTTGGGTCGTCTGTATAACGGGTGCCGGAGATGTGGATATGCCTGCGCCGATGCTTCCACCAGTACCGTATCCCCCGGCACCAACGCGTGGTTTGCGCGGAACGGATGGACGCGGTGTGGCGGCCCGCGGCTGAGTGCGTGAGCTCTTGCTTGGATTTGCGCGAGACTCCAATTTCAGGCGGTGAACCTTACCGATAACCGCGTTTCGACTGACACCGCCCAGTTTCGCAGCGATCTGACTGGCTGTGAGGCCCTCAGTCCAAAGCTTCTTAAGCATATCCACGCGGTCATCTGTCCAACTCATTGGCTTCTCCAATTGGTCCTCTTCAGAATCCCCCACCGATGCCTGCCGAGCTGTTCAACAAGCTGACTAACAAGATATAGTAGGTGGGAAGCCCGTAGGCCTTCAAAACACATATAACTATGGCGGACTCGCGGACAACCGCGCCCATCAACACCGACTCATATTTCAACAGGTTTCGCCAGTTTTATGAGATTTGGGGCGCCGTTTTCGACCGTTTACGATTATTGACAGCAAAAACCCTGGCGGAATAAATGCGGACTTCGCAGTTGCGGTAAAACAGCAGGACGCTGACGTGCTAAACGCTCCATCACCGATCTATGAGACCTACAGTCGTGCGGCAATATCGGTCGAGCGCGGTGAGGGCGTTTGGCTTTACGACACAGCGGGACAGAAGTACCTCGATTTCGGTTCCGGCATTGCAGTCAATGCGCTGGGGCACGCGCATTCGCACCTCGTGAATGCGCTACAGGCGCAGGCAGAAAAACTGTGGCACACCTCAAATCTCTACGAAATTCCCGAACAGACCCGGTTCGCTCAGCGACTGGTGAAAGCCTCTTTCGCCGACCGAGTGTTCTTTGCCAATTCAGGAGCCGAAGCACTCGAGTGCGCCATCAAGAGTGCTCGTCGCTATCACTATGCAAAGGGCGATCCGGACCGGGCGAATATAATCACGTTTGAGGGCGCGTTCCACGGGCGCACGCTCGCCACAATCGCAGCCGGCGGTCAAGCAAAATACCTTGAAGGTTTTGGCCCAAAAGCGCCGGGCTTTTTACAAGTTCCATTTGGTGATCACGATGCGCTGAAGGCATCAGTCGACAAACATACCGCGGCCATACTCGTTGAGCCTGTTCAAGGTGAAGGGGGGCTGCGTCCGGTTCCTCTACAATGTTTGCGCGGCTTGCGCGAACTGTGTGATGAGCACGGCGTTTTGCTGGTTCTTGATGAGGTTCAATGCGGCATGGGCCGTACGGGCAAGCTCTTCGCCCATGAACACGCGGGCATCACGCCTGATCTTTTGGCATCCGCCAAAGCGCTCGGCGGCGGTTTCCCGGTCGGCGCATGTTTGGCCACCGAAGACGCTGCATCCAGTATGGTGCCCGGAACCCATGGCACCACCTATGGCGGAAACCCATTGGCGATGGCCGTTGGCAATGCTGTTCTAGACGTGATGCTGGAAGAAGGCTTTTTGGATAGCGTCAATCAAAAGGCATTAAAGTTTAAGCAATCGCTGCTTTCGCTTGTCGAGCGTTTTCCCACCGTCTTTGAAGAACTTCGCGGGGAGGGGCTTATGCTTGGCCTCAAGTGCAAGCTCTTAAATGCCGACGTCGTCAAAGCACTCTACGCCCAAAACATGCTGACAGTGCCTGCAGGCGATAACGTCGTCCGCCTCTTGCCTCCGCTCATCGTCACCGATGAAGAGATCGACGAAGGGTTGGCTCGGTTAGAGCGAGCAGCTTCTACCCTCGCCCGATAATCCTCATTCACCCCATGAAACTCCGAATTGGAAGATTCCCATGTCGGTCCGACATTTTCTAGATATTTCCGAAATAAGCGCTGGTGAACTCAGGCGCATTATTGAAAGCGCAAAAACCCGCAAGGCGCAGCAAAAAGCCGGTTCCGCCAATCGCCCGCTGGAAGGTAAGGCGTTAGCGATGATCTTCGAAAAGCCGTCCACGCGGACGCGCGTCTCTTTTGACGTTGGCATGCGTCAGCTCGGCGGTGAAACGATCATGTTAACAGGCGCGGAAATGCAGTTGGGTCGCGACGAGACGATTGCAGATACGGCGCGGGTATTATCACGCTACGTGGACATCATAATGATCCGCACAAAAGAGCATGACCGTCTGACACAGCTTGCCGAAGCCGCAACCGTACCTGTCATAAATGGCCTCACAGACGATACACACCCCTGCCAGATCATGGCTGATATAATGGCCTATGAAGAGCATCGCGGCACCATTGAGGGCGCAAAAATTGCGTGGACAGGCGATGGTAACAATGTGCTTCATTCGATGATGGAAGGCGCGGCACGCTTTGGCTACGCCGTATCAGCGGCGGTGCCACCGGGCAGCGAGCCAATGCAGCAATATGTCGAATGGGCCCGCGAGAACGGCGCGGAGATCAGCGTTGGAAACGATACCCAACAGGCGGTGGCAGACGCAGATGCGGTCGTCACCGACACTTGGGTGTCCATGGGCAAGGAAGACGAAGCCAAAGGCCACAACACCTTCATGCCCTATCAGGTGAATGCAGACCTGATGGCAAAGGCAAAGCCCGAAGCAGTGTTCATGCATTGTTTGCCGGCGCACCGCGGAGAAGAGGTGACCGATGAGGTTATCGACGGGCCGCAATCCATCGTGCTGGACGAAGCCGAGAACCGCATGCACGTGCAAAAGGCCATCATTGAATGGTGCCTCTCCAGCGCCTAAATAGGCGGCTTGCCGGAGAATAAAATTATGTCCCCTGTTACAAGTCGAAGCGACGTCGCCAGCGACGTTGCGCTTGATACCGTCGTGCCGTTTCAGGTCGAAGCACTGGATGCACGGGGGCGTGCGGTCCTGCTCGGGCCAACGCTGGATACGATCCTGTCCCGCCATGATTATCCAGAGCCAGTTGCCCGCTTGCTCGCGGAGATGACCGTACTCACTGTGCTTCTTGGTACGTCGCTCAAGTTCAGCGGTAAGTTCATTCTGCAGACGCAGACGGACGGCCCGGTGTCGCTTTTGGTTGTAGACTTGGTCACACCGGATAAAGTCCGTGCTTACGCGCGTTTCGACGAGACGGCGGTCGATGCTGCTGTGCAAGCCGGTGCCGTTTCATCGGAAGAGATGCTCGGTAAGGGCACGCTCGTTTTAACGATTGACCAAGGCCAGTATATGAACCGCTACCAGGGCATCGTGCAGCTAGACGGTTCGTCCCTGGAAGAAGTGGCGCACAATTATTTTAGGCAATCGGAGCAAATTCCAACACAAGTTCGCCTTGCCGTGGGCACGGTGACGGAACCCGCAGGCATGGATGGTGTCCGTCATTCATGGCGCGCGGGTGGACTTCTTGCGCAGTTTCTGCCGGAGAGTGAGGAGCGCATGAAAACCGGCGATCTGTCGCCCGGCGAAGTTCCCGACGGCTTTGTCTTGGATGAGCCCGATTTAGACGACGCATGGACCGAGATCATGGCACTCGTTGGCACAGTTGATGCCGATGAATTGCTCGATGAAAAGATCGGCGCAGAGCGCCTGCTATTTCGCCTGTTTCACGAACGCGGTGTACGTGTTTTCGATGGCACGCCGGTCAAGCAGGAGTGCAGTTGTTCCGAAGAAAAGGTCGAAAACGTCATCCGCAGCATGACCAAAGAGGAACGCGACGAAGCAGTTGAAGACGGTCGCATCAGCGTCAAATGCGAGTTTTGTTCGGCGAGCTATGTGTTCGATCCGGCACAGTTTGATCGCCAACGGGCAAATTGAGCCGTCACAATGGGAACATGACCAATCATTAACTTGCCGACAGGTGCTGAGGGTATACTTTCTCCGCAAAGGAAATGATGGGCAATGCTCGACCGCGTAAAAGACGCGCTGACCGACGATCAAGCGCTTCCGGCTTCTTTGGACGAAGAGAGATCGCCTCGCAGATCACGCGGAGCGACTATCGCTCGCGGCGCACTTCAGGCCGTCGTGATGCTCGGAATTTTGGCGGGTTCCGGTCTGCTAATGCAGCGTTTGATTGACAGCCGCCCTGAACCCCGAGGCCGCCCGGCGTTTTCAGCTGCACTTCCCGTCGATGCCGTGGTTGCAGATATTTCGACACAGCAACCGATGGTCCGGCTCTACGGTGAAGTTGTTGCTGGAAAGACCGTGGAGTTGCGCACGGCAGTCAGCGGCGAAGTGCTCGAGATAAGTCCGAAACTGGCCGCTGGCCGCTCGGTTGATGATGGCGATGTCTTGTTTCGCATCGACCAGTTCGACTACGAGACTGCACTTGCCGAGGCAGAGGCGTCACTGGCCCAGCAGCGGGCAGCGATTGTGGAGAACCGCGCGCGGATCACCGCTGAACGGGAGCAACTTGTCGCCGCCGAGGAACAGCTCTCATTTGCTTTATCCGACGCTGAGCGCGCCCAGTCGCTTCGTGCCAATGGTACACTGACACAGCGGCAGGTGGATGATCGCAATCTAATCGTCTCGCAACGCCGCCAAGCTGTTACGCAACGCAGCAACAATCTCGCGATTGAGGAGGCGCGTCTGCAGGGCCAGCTTGCAACGCAACGTCGTCTCGAACTTGGCGTTGAGCGTGCAAGGCGAAACCTAGCCGAAACAACGGTCATTGCGCCGTTCGCAGGAACGATCCGAACGACGACGATTGAGGTTGGTCGTATCGTAAGCGCAAACGACATCGCCGTGTCGATGTATGACGGCGAGGCATTGGATGTCGCATTTACCCTGTCCGACGCCCAATACGGGCGTATCGCGACAGATGCTGATCCACTTATCGGTCGCAACGTCGATGTCGCTTGGACGGTGGGAACACAGACCTATGAATACACTGCCGAGGTGGACCGCCTCGGTGCTGACATCGCAAGCGACCGCGGTGGCGTGACGGTTTTTGCTCGGTTGGACCCCAGCAGCGCTGAAATTGATATTCGACCTGGCGCTTTCGTCGAGCTTATCGTGCCAGATCGCACTTATGAAGAAGCAGTCCGCTTGCCTGACACCGCTCTTTATGGCGCATCTCGCGTGTACGTTATCGCCGATGGACGGTTGGAAAGCCGCGATGTGACCGTGGTTGGCTTCGATGAGAACGATGTTATCCTGAGCAGTGGCGTCTCAAATGGCGAACGTGTGCTGACGACGCGCCTTGCAGAGGTGGACGAAGGCTTGCAGGTCACGGTTCCATCACTGGACGGGGATCGAGCGCCTGGTCGCGCGGCAAATCGATAGGGCCGGCTGGGATGCGACGGCTTAGCGGATTTCGAACGTCGGGTTTGGTAGCGAAGTTCATTCGCCACCCAAATGCTGCAAACCTCCTGATGATCCTGCTAATCGTCTTCGGCGTTTTTGCGATTGCGCGGATCAACACGCAGTTTCTGCCAAGCGTCCAGTTCGACGCAGTATCAGTCTCAATCAGTTGGCCGGGCGCGAGCGCGGAGGACGTGGAGACCAACGTCCTCGCGCTCATGGAACCAAGCGTTCGCTTCATTGATGGCGTCAACAAGGTGAACTCCTACGCACGCCAGGATGGTGGGAGCATTCGGGTTGAGTTTGTCGAAGGCCAAGACATGCAGCGCGCCGTTGCTAATGTGGAAGCGGCGGTCGATACGGTTGTAGGGCTTCCGCAGGAGATGGACGATCTCAAAGTCTCCCAGGCCCAGTGGTTCGACGATATTGCCCGGTTGTCCATATCAGGTAATGCGTCCGAAGAAATGGTGCGGCGATGGGCAAAGCGCATCCGCGATGATTTGATTGATCGCGGAATTGATCGGATCACGATGACCGGCCTGCGTGCGCCTGAGCTTCAGGTTGATGTTCCAGAGCGCGAATTGCGTCGTCTCGATTTAACGATCGAAGAGATCAATGCCGCCATCCAAGCCAGCAGTCGCGACTTGCCGTCTGGCAGCGTTGAAGGGGCCGTCGGCCGTCAGCTTCGAACACTTGCCGACGTCGAAAGCGTAACCACGCTCGGTGCGGTAGAAGTCAAAGCATTCCCGAACGGCGATAAGGTTTTTCTACGCGACATCGCGACGATCAATGACGGTTTTGACGACACAGACCGTGCGTTGAAAAATGCATACCCGGCGATTGAAATGCGGGTCCAGCGGTCGGAAAGCGCTGACACCATTAAGAGCAACAATATCCTGCAGGATTACCTTGCCGAGATACGACCACGATTGCCCGATGCGCTTGAATTGCAGGTCTACAGCGTTCGCGCCAATGCGGTGTCAGAGCGCATCATGCTGCTTGTCAAGAATGGGCTGTCGGGCCTGTTTTTGGTGGTCGCGATCCTTTTCATTTTTCTCAATGGGCGCATCGCCTTCTGGGTCGCAGCAGGCATTCCCGTCGCGCTTTTTGCCACGGTCGGCATCATGTATGTGACGGGCCAGACCATCAATATGCTGTCGCTCTTCGGTCTGATCATGATGCTGGGCATTATCGTGGATGATGCCATCGTCGTTGGTGAGCACACCGACACGATGTTGAAGCAGGGATATGATCCCGCCGAAGCTGCCGAGCGCGGTGTGACCGACATGTTTACGCCCGTCACGGCGGCTTTGACGACGACGATTGCGACGTTTGCACCGATGATCCTGATCGGTGGCGGAATCGGTCAGATCATCGGCGTCCTACCGCTCGTGGTGATCGCGGTCGCGGTCGCGAGCATCATAGAGTGTTTCTTTGTATTGCCCGGACACCTCGCACATTCCCTGGAGCGCGAACGAGCAAGCATTTGGTCATGGTGGCGCGTGTTTATCGTAGCGCTCATTGTGCTGATGCTGTCGCTGGCGATGCTCGCGCGAACCGATTTATCTCTTTACATGCCCGGATTAACGCCATTCCTAGATTGGAAACAAAGTGCACCCACTGCGTTGTGGATCACTATCACCGCGAGCCTTGCGCTCGCAGCTGCAATGATCGCTGAAGCACTGATCTTCACTGCCCGAAAAGCGTTCATGCGCTCCAGCTTAAGCGCTACAAACGCTGAAAACGGTGCGCTTGGCTCAGAACCGAGCGGCCTTCGTGGCGGGCTTGATCGTGGCTTCGAGTGGTTTCGGGAAAAGCCATTCAACTGGCTCGTCGGTCACGTCTATACTTGGCGCTATGTGGCAGTGGCCGTTGCAATCGGCATGGTGTTGGTGGTCGGTCGCGGCATGACGGCAGGTGGCCATGTCGGTTTTGTCTTCTTTCCCTCTCCTGAGGCGGACAACATCAGCGGAAGCCTCATCTTTCATCCGGGCACGCCCGAAGACGTGGTTATCGCCAGCATTGCCGAATACGAAGCAGCGCTGCGCACTGCCGAGCAGACACTCACAGGCGGCGATGAACAGCTTCTCAGCGCCGTTATTGTGAAGCTCGGTATGTCGGGTCGTTCCCGCGGCGAGAACCTTGCAACGATTTCAGTGCAGTTGACGAGCTCCGAAGAGCGTAGCGTCCGCACACGGGACATCGTCAGCGCTTGGCGCGAGGCTGTGCCCGTTAAGACCGAACTGCGCCGGTTCTCCGTGCGCCAGTCTCAAGGCGGACCGCCGGGCGCTGATATTGACGTCGAGTTGAGTGGGCCGAGCGTCGCAGTCCTCAAAGATGCAGCGGTCGAGGTCAACGACATCATTTCTGCACTGCCGGGCGTGTCAGGCGTCGAAGACGATCTGCCCTACGGCAAACCAGAATTGCAGATGACGCTTACGCCTCGCGGTTCCGCGCTTGGCTTTACGATTGACAGTGTTGGCAGACAGGTGCGCGCTGCTTTTAGCGGAATGGTGCCCGCCCGTTTTGCGAGAGGCGATGACGAGGTGACGATCCGTGTTTCAACGGCGATGCAAAGCACCGGCACTGCCGCGTTGCGCTCAATGGAGTTGCGCAGTTCCGCTGGAAACTACGTGCCGCTTACGGAAATCGTGAATATCCGCGAGACGCAGGGCTTCGCGGCGATCCAGCGGAAAGACGGAAAGACCACCATTTCGATCAGCGGCGATATAAATCCGGATGTGAATACAACCGACGGCGTGACCGAGTACCTGACAACGTCCGGAGAACTCGAAACCGTTTCTCGCAAATACGGTGTTTCATTCGCGTTCGGAGGCCGCGCAGAAGAGCAGCGGGAAGCATTCGCCGATGTGGGCAATGGTGGGATGATCGCGTTGGCGGTGATCTACATTATTCTCGCTTGGGTCTTCGGAAGTTACTTTCTGCCCCTGGCGGTTATCGCCATCATTCCATTTGGCGTCGTCGGCGCGGTCTTTGGCCACTACCTTATGGACTTTCAGCTCACAATGCTCTCCGTGATTGGTCTGCTCGGATTGTCTGGAATTCTGGTAAACGACTCCATCATCATGGTGGTCCGTCTGCAGGAACGGCTGCGCAGTGGCGATACCGTGCAAGATGCAGTGTTGGGTGCGAGTCGTGATCGTTTGCGCGCTGTGCTGCTGACATCATTGACCACCATCGGCGGTCTAACGCCGTTGCTTTTTGAAACCAGTCTTCAGGCTCAGTTCCTGTTGCCTATGGCGATCACAATGGTCTTCGGCCTCGCGACCGCGACGGCTCTTGTGCTGTTCCTCATGCCTGCGTTCATCGGTATCGGCTATGACATTCGATATGCGCTGCAGGCCGTCTATGGAGATCGCCCACTGTTTCGGGACCGGGCGCGGAAGCCCGCGCCTGCTGAATAGGAACTAGTTCAGCGTCCGATTAGTTGTCGGCAAGTCGAGTGAGAACGGTGGTATCGCTACTGCAAACTCTCCGCCGCTTTTCCGCCGCATGATATAGCGGCCTTCCATGGAGCCGGAGTCCGTATTGAGCGGGCAGCCTGACGTGTAAGTATACACCTTACCGGCCTCGATGATGGGTTCCTCACCTACGACACCCGGCCCGCTAACGGTTTCACTGTTGCCCACGCCATTTGTGATTTTCCAATGGCGTTCAGTGAGCTGTACCGTCTCGCTGCTCTGATTGTGAATACGTACCGTGTAAGCCCAAAACCAACGATGATTTTCTGGATCAGACTGGTCCGGCAGAAACTTGGGCTCCACCGAAACTGCGATCCCATTTGTAATCGCACTATACATGCCGCGCGCTTACGATTATCGGTTCGCGGGAAAAAGTACTCGAAGTTGAACAATTGCGGGGGTTTTTCAGTCGACGAGGACAAAATAACCCCATCGTGATTAGCGTGTCAGCGCATTCGCGGACAAAAAGTAGCAATCACATCAAACGCTTCGCTTTGTTTTCACCATACTATTGAAAATCATAGATAATTATCGGTAATTTGCTGATGCTAGACGGAAGTTTGAAGCCGAGGGTCGAACCGTATCTGACCAAGGCCGGCTCACTCATCGCATCGATTGGCATCACAGCCAACCAAATCACCGTCGCTGGGCTTGGCGTAGGGCTCATCGCAGCAGCGGCAATCGCCTTCCAGTATTTTTGGATCGGTGCTTTCCTCATCGTCGTATCCCGTATCTTCGACGGGCTCGACGGCGCGGTCGCGCGAGCGAGCAAGCCATCAGACTTTGGCGGCTTCCTCGATATTGTCCTGGATTTCATATTCTACGGCGCGATCCCAATTGCATTTGCGGTCGCCGATCCGTCCGCAAATGCACTCGCCGCCGCGATCCTTGTGTTTTCGTTTTACGTGAACGGTGCCAGCTTTCTGGCCTTCGCGATCATGGCAGAAAAACAGAAACTCAAAACCGATCAGCGAGGTTCGAAGTCTTTCTTTTTCACCACCGGTCTGGCCGAAGCGACCGAAACCTACGCGTTTTTCATCGCATTCTGTCTGTTTCCGGCGTTCTTCGCTGAGATCGCTTATGTGTTTACAGTCATCTGTTTCTACACGGCACTTTCTCGGATTGTGATGACGAGCCGTGTTCTCAAATAGAAGCTAGCGCCTGATCGATATCCCGCATCAGATCATTTGCGTCTTCAAGGCCTGCGGAGAACCGCACCGTGTTATCGTTGATCCGCAGTTCTTCGCGGCCTTCGTCAGATAGGTTCTTATGCGTCGTCGTAGCGGGGTGTGTAATAAGGCTCTTCGCGTCGCCTAGATTGTTTGAAATTCCAATGATCTGCAGAGCATTCTCAAAAGCAAACGCCTCACCTTTTCCCCCTGCAATGTCGAATGCGATCATCGTCGAACCGCCTTTCATCTGCTTGGCAATGACATCAGCTTGGTGGTGATCGGCTCGCCCGGGATAGATGACACGTGAGATCTTGGGGTGATCAGCGAGAAAGTCTGCAATGGTTCCGGCGGTGGCAGTCTGACGATTGACCCGCAACTCAAGTGTCTCAAGTCCTTTGAGCATAACCCAAGCCGAAAACGGGCTCATGGAAGGACCGGTATGGCGGAAATAGTCGTGAAGGTGCTCGTTCACCCACTCGTCGGTCCCAAGCACGATCCCACCCAGGCAGCGGCCTTGGCCGTCAATGTGTTTCGTCGTTGAATAGGCAACGATGTCGATCCCCAGTTCAATTGGTTTTTGAAGGAGAGGCGTTGCGAAGACATTGTCCAGAACGGTTTTTGCCCCGCATGATTTCGCAAGCGCTACCACGTGAGCAATATCGACGACGTCCAACGTTGGATTGGTCGGGCTCTCGAAGAAGAAGAGCTTAGTATTTGGCCGGACAGCCTCTTCCCAAGCTTGATTATTGGTGCCGTCGATCAAAGTGCTTTCGATGCCGTACTGGGGCAGCAGCTTTTCAACAATCCATCGACACGAACCAAACAGTGCTTTGGCCGCAACCACATGGTCACCAGCGTTCAGCTGGCAGAGCATGGACATGGCAATTGCCGCCATACCCGACGCTGTGGCGCGGGCAGCTTCGGTGCCCTCAAGCGTACACATGCGTTGCTCGAACATCTCCACGGTGGGGTTGCCGTAACGAGAGTAGATATAGCCCGGCTCATCGCCCTTGAAGCGCGCTTCGGCAGCTTCTGCGCTGTCGTAGATGAACCCCTGGGTAAGAAACATTGCTTCCGACGTTTCACCGTATTCGGAACGTTGCGTACCGCTGTGCACAAGTTCCGTACTTGGAGCCAAATTCGAAAGCTTATTTCGTCTGTCTAGCATTGTGTTACCCTGTGTTCCGCAGTCCGGTGCGCGGCGCCACAGTCGTAGCGCAATCCAGGGACGCGGTCTTTTAGCGATTTGTCACCGGCCCTGCCGATAACGTGGCTGCAAGCCGACCAGCTCAAATCGCCACAAACGTGTCCATAAATCCCGAGTGCGGTTGCGTCAATCGACCCATGCTGTCCAAGTACAGCAAGACTTTTGAGGATCGGGACCATGACTGCCGGCATTCTGCCAGACCGCGAGATAGATAGCCTGTTTAGAACTGGTGCGCTCTCAACTGAGGGGGCACTTGATGCCGATCAGATCCAGCCTGCAAGCCTTGATCTGCGCCTTGGTCGCGTTGCCTACCGCGTGCGCGCCGGTTTTATGCCGGGTAGTCAGTCCTCCGTGATGCAAAAGCTGGAGGCGCTTAAGCTGCACGAGATAGATTTGACGCAGAGCGCCGTTTTGGAAACGGGCTGTGTCTACATCGTGCCGCTTCTGGAGCGCTTAGCACTGCCCGATGATGTGCAAGCATCGACAAACCCAAAAAGCTCCACGGGACGCTTGGATATCTTTACCCGTGTCTTGACCGATAATTCTGTCGAGTTCGACAAGGTCGCGCCCGGTTATCGCGGCGGTCTCTATCTGGAGGTGAGCCCGCGCACATTTCCAATCGTTGTGCGCGAAGGTTCTCGGCTATCACAGATCCGGTTCAGGCAGGGTCGACCGATCTTGGACGGCGACGCGCTTCTTGCTCTGCATGAAAAAGACACGCTTGTGACCGGTGGCGATGCGAATATCACCAGCGGTGGAATAGCAGTGAGCGTCGACCTTTCCGGCGATGAAAACGGCTTGGTCGGTTTTCGCGGCAAGCGCCATACCGCAGTCGTCGATGTGGATAAACGCGATGCAAACGCGGTTCATGACTTTTGGGAACCGCTCCATCTTCGCCAATCACGACAAATAATCTTGGACCCGGATGAGTTTTACATTCTCGTCTCCAAAGAAGCAGTGCATGTTCCACCAGACTATGCCGCCGAGATGACGCCATTTGACCCTTTGGTGGGTGAATTCCGTGTTCACTATGCGGGCTTCTTCGATCCGGGCTTTGGTCACGCGCTTGCCGGCGGTATTGGCTCCCGTGCCGTCTTGGAAGTGCGCAGCCATGACGTTCCTTTCGTGCTCGAAGATGGGCAACTTGTCGGTCGGCTTGTGTATGAGCACATGTCTTCGCGGCCTGAGAAGCTGTACGGTATCGACTTGAAATCCAACTATCAGGCACAGGGCCTGAAACTGTCGAAGCACTTCAAAGAATATGATCCGACAAACTGAGTGAAGCTGAACTGAGCTAGGTCCCAGCTCTGCCTTCGCTTCGCATCGCAGCCACTTCCTTGCGCAAGGCTCGCAGCTCCTGCAATATCGCGGTTTGTTCTTCGCGAAGCGACTGGCGGGCATCGTCAGCGGCTTCGTCGTGTTCGGCCTGCATTGCTGATACGACGACACCGATAAAGAGGTTGAGCACGGTGAATGTGGTGCAGAGAATGAACGGGATGAAAAACGCCCACGCCCAGGGAAAAACTTCCATGACGGGGCGCACGATGCCCATCGACCAGCTTTCAAGTGTCATGATCTGAAAGAGTGAATAGGCTGATCCGCCAAGCGTGCCGAACCACTGAACGAATTCTTCGCAGCGTCCTGAATAGGCCTCACAGGCTCCTATACCTGAGCCAAAGAGTTTGGTCGCCATGACAGAGAAAACGTAAAAGACGAGCCCCAGAAGCAGCACAATCGAGCCCATTCCCGGAAGCGCTGCAAGGAGCCCACCGATCACGCGCCGCATGGAGGGAACAACCGAGACGAGGCGCAGCACGCGCAGGATACGCAGCGCTCTAAGCACTGAAAACGCGCCCGTTGTTGGCATCAATGCAATTGCGACGATGATGAAGTCGAAAATACGCCACGGGCTTTTGAAAAAGTCCAAGCGGTAGACAATGAACTTCATCACAAGTTCGACGACAAAGAACCACAGAACAAGACGATCAATGGCGAGCAGTACCGGTCCGAATGTGGCCATGACCGTTTTTGACGTCTCAAAGCCAAGGGTTATCGCGTTTAGAATAATGATCGAGATGACAAAGCGCTCAAAGGCTTTGCTCTCAACGAAAGATCGGAGTGCGTCTGGGTTCATCGTGTGGCTGCGAAAGCAAATTTGCCGGATCTGTAAATTCACCCACTATCAGCCCAACATGCCAATGGGAAAGGACAACCAAAGGCGTGGCGCCGAAAAGTTACGTGATACTCAATCGGTGTCGTAAGCCATGTGTGGCGTTTTCTCCCAAACGAAAGGCTGTCGAAAGCACTGAAGCAGTGCCCGCCAAGCTGCAAATGACATGGCCATCCAGTAAAACGGAACGAAACAGAGTGCGCGGCGCAAATGGCGTCGCTTCTTCCGCTCAACCGCAGACAATCCCAGAACCGAGAACGCGAGATAGCTAATGATAATAGTCAAGCTATCGGTCGCGATGAGCAGCGGTGTAGCGTGATCGGTCTGCGACGCAACCCATGACCAAAGCCACACAATATTGAAGATTATCAGCGGATGAATGAGCGTGGACATGATCACGCCAGACATCACGCATTGATGAACCAGAAAACGAAAAAGGCCGAAGCGTTGGATGAAGCTCATCGGGTTGCGGGAGTGGACCAACCACGTCTGCATCCAGCCTTTAAACCATCGCGTTCGCTGAGGCAGCCAAATGCCAAACTGCTTAGGCGCATCTTCCAGTGTCGGCAAAGAAAGCGTTTCGGTCCGGTAACCAGCTCCAAACAAACGGTAGCCGAGATCCGCATCCTCCGTGACATTATACGGGTCCCACCCGCCAACTTCCGTCAACGCGGTGCGCTTAAAATGATTTGACGTGCCGCCTAACGGGATAGGGCACCGCATTGCCGCCAGCCACGGGAGCAACCGCCCGAATAGTCCCGCATATTCCAGTTCGAAAAGCGCCGTCAGCTTATTCCGGTGCCCGTTTGCAATTTTCAGCGGCGATTGCAGGCAGGCAAGTTTGTCATCGGCGGTATCGAAACGCTGCCACGCTTCTTCCAATTGCATCGGTGCTGGCCGATCTTCGGCGTCGTAGAGTGTCACAAACGACCCCGTCGTGAACGGAATCGCGAAGCAAAGCGCTTTTGGCTTTGTACGCGGACCTACATCGGGAACGCGAATAATCTCGAAACGATGATCTGGTTGGCATGCTTCGATAGCGCCGACTGTCCCAATGTCGTCAGCTTCACAAACAAGTTTGATTTCGATCTTCGCCCTCGGCCACTTGAGCGCGCCAAGATGCTGGATGAGGCCCGGGATAGTCTCTCGTTCGTGATAAAGCGCCACCAACACAGTCCATACCGGTTTGCTCGCGTCTTCGGAGGAAATGACATCTGCATCCCGATCTGCCGGTCGCGCGCAAGTGGCGGCCACGCGCAGTAGGGTGCAACTCAGGAAGAACAGCGTAAAACCCAAGTGGAGCGCCAATCCGATCGTCGTCGTCGCTGCGCCGAAGGCCCAGACTAGGCACAGCAACATTACCGATAATTGGACACCTTGGGTAAAAGTCGCCTGTGACTTTGCCGAGAAGGTTGGGCTTTCACTCCACAGCGCTTCTGACACATTTTTACAAATATCACTGCCGCGTTTCGCGATGACCAGTCGATGCGCATTTGGCTGGTCGATGATCCTTAACCGCCTTTGCAACTCAATAGAGTTTGAAATGCGCTTCTGCCTATCGATCAGCGATGGCAGGCTCGTGACGACTGGCACAATCCGATCATCGTCCATTCTGCACCAGCGCACCGCGCGATCGTTTGCAAGCAACGTCGGATCGGAGTCTGCACCTAATATCGCTTTGACATTGCGAGCGTCTATCGGAGCACAGGCCGTGTAGTGTCTCAACTCATCGGCAAACTGGTCGGGTGATAGGGCGCCGGAGGCGATAATTTCTTGAGCCGCCGTAGTGCCGTTGTTCCGTGCTGCGACCGTGGCAGCCTGCAGATCGGTTTTTAGACAGGCACCTGTTTCACCCAGAAATGAGATGGTGTCGCAAATGCGATCCGGTTGCGTGAACTCAGGCTGTTGGATGCCCAACTCTTCAATCAGGCGTCGTGCGCTTCTGTTTAAGCGAGCAATCCGCAGCGCGTCCAAAAGCTCAAGACGCAGCATCTCTTGCTCTGTGTGACCAACAGCGCTCTTTGCATCGACTGCTACGGAACGCGCGTGTTGGTTCATCGCCATTGACCTCGGTGGTACAGTTCGGCACACACAAATCAGTCGCCGACGAGTATTCGATGGCTACTGCTCCTTGTAGTATCGTGCTTGGACACCACCCAAAATTATGCGGAAGACGATTTCACATTTTTTGCATCTAGGAATATTGTCGACCCTAATTTTGTCCTTTGTGCACATGTTGCCACGAACCGCAGACGCAGACGTGCCCCGGTTTCAAACCTTGAACGTATTGCCGGAGAAGCCGGACCTTTCAGGTCTTCCAAGACTGCGTTTTCTGACAAGTCTAGATTTCCCACCATTCAATTTTGCGGACGAGAATAAAAAACCCACCGGCTTCAACATCGATATCGCGCGGGGGATTTGCTCGGTTTTGGAGATCGAACAGAAGTGCGAAATTCAAGCGTTACCATGGTCAGAACTTCAAGGTGCGCTGGAGGGCCGACGAGCGGAGGCAATCATTGCCGGCAACGAAATTTCACTGGAAGCCCGGCAGCAGTTCGGATTGAGCGCACCTTACTTTCGTTTTCCGACCCGTTTCATTGCGCGAAAACCGGACGATGCAAGCGCGGATCTCTCAGATAGCTTCAACGATGGATTGCAAGGTTTAACCGTCGCCGTTCAAGAGGGCACTGCCCACGAAGACTTTCTCAAATTTCATTTTCCTCAGGCGATGGCAGAAACCGTTTCAAGCCAGCAAGCGGGATATGACGCGCTTCAATCAGGCACCGTGGATTACTTTCTAGCCGATGGCGTTTCGCTTTCATTCTACCTCACATCACCAGCCGCCGATGGTTGCTGTGTCTTCGCAAGCGGCCCGTATCTTGACATCGACTTCACCGGGCTCGGGATGGCGGTTGCGGTGCGTAACGAAGACACTTTTCTTCGCGAGGCGATCACCTACGCGCTCGCTGTGATGGAACGCAATGGCCGCTATCGCGAGGTCTTTCGCCGATACTTTCCCTTGAGCCCCTACGCAGCAAGCGGGGCAGGGCCGTGAGAGTGGCCTTATTTGCTCTTGCATAATTGCTGCGCTGCGATACCACCGCGCGGCTTGACCACTTGTGAGAATTAGAGATGAACGCGCGCACCGACCTCTTTGGTTTGGAAATCACCGATGAACTGGTTGCAGCAGCCGAGAAGTCGAAAGCTTGGCCATTTGAAGAGGCGCGCAAGGTTGTTAAACGTTACGCAAAAACAGGCTTTCCTGCCGAGGTGATTTTCGAGACGGGATACGGCCCGTCGGGCCTCCCACATATTGGCACATTCGGCGAAGTTGCCCGCACGACGATGGTACGCGTCGCCTTTCACGTGCTCACTCGCAATGAGGTAGCTACAAAGCTCCTTTGCTTTTCCGACGACATGGATGGCATGCGCAAAGTGCCGGAAAACGTACCGGACATGTCGGCTCTGGAGCCTGACCTTCAGCAGCCCCTGACTAAAGTGCCCAACCCATTTGGCGGCGATCATGCGAGTTTTGGGCATCATAACAATGCCATGCTTCGGCGCTTCTTAGACACATTTGGGTTTGACTATGAATTCGCGTCAGCAACCACTTACTATGCATCCGGTCATTTTGACCCCATCTTAAAACTCGCTTGCGAGCGTTATGACGACATCATGAAGGTGATGTTGCCGACGCTTGGTGAAGAACGGCAGGCGACCTATAGCCCGTTTTTGCCAATTTCGCCGAAGACAGGCCGGGTACTCTATGTCCCAACGAAGTCAGTCGACTCAGTCAATCACACCATCACATTCGATGACGAAGACGGTGTCGAAACCACGCTTCCCGTCACAGGCGGTCATGTGAAGCTTCAATGGAAACCGGATTTCGGCGCGCGATGGGCCGCCATTGGTGTCGATTTTGAGATGTTCGGCAAGGATCACGGTCCGAACATGGGTGTCTACGATAAAATCTGTCTTGTCCTCGGTGGGCGTCCGCCCGAGCACTTTGTCTACGAGTTGTTCCTCGATGACCAAGGCCAAAAGATATCCAAGTCGAAAGGTAACGGCCTGACGATCGATGAGTGGCTGACCTACGCGCCAACCGAGAGCCTTGCGCTCTTCATGTTTCAAAAGCCCGGCACAGCCAAGCGCCTGCACTTCGATGTGATCCCAAAAGCGGTCGACGAATATTATGCGCACTTGCGCAGTTATCAAAAGCAGGAAGTGCCCCAGCGATTGGCCAATCCTGCTTGGCACATCCATAACGGCGAACCGCCAGCGCTTGATCTGCCGGTGTCGTTTGCGATGCTTTTAAACCTCGTTTCGGCATCGAATGCATCAAACCGTGATACTCTTTGGGGCTTCATCTCACGATATTCCGCAGGCGTAACCGCAGAGACGCATCCGCATCTCGATGATTTGACCGGTTACGCGATCCGCTATTTTGAGGACTTCGTGAAGCC
Source organism: Pseudomonadota bacterium (assembly GCA_038745535.1). Taxonomy (GTDB): domain Bacteria; phylum Pseudomonadota; class Alphaproteobacteria; order Rhizobiales; family Rhizobiaceae; genus JBCDLI01. Next base: position 18,319 of record JBCDLI010000043.1, read on the forward strand.
TTCGAAAGTATTCCATGCGCCTGATGATGTGGAGCGTGAGGCTCTCCAAAAACTCCTAGATGCTTTGAGGGTGCTTCCCGAGGATGCGGACGGCGAAACGATTCAGAACACCGTTCTCGCTATTGCCAAGCCGTTTGAGCGCTATCAAGACCCGAAAAAGACCGGACCCGATGGACGACCCGCGGTCACCGTTGAGTGGTTCAACGCGCTTTATCGAATACTGCTGGGGCAAGAGCGGGGTCCGCGTTTTGGTTCGTTCGCCGCGCTCTATGGATTAAAGGAGACGTGCACGATGATCGATGCGGCGCTCGCTGGAGAGTTCGTTTCCGAAGAAGTGTAGAACCTACTGGCTGGCCCAAACGATACGAGCGATCCACTCGACATCGCTGGCCGGAATTTCCCGGTCAGCATGTTCCGGGTTCAAGGATGCAACTTCGATGACAATTGAGGTCTTCCGTTTGAGGATCTTTGCCATCACTTCGCCGTCGCGCGTTTTAACCACCACGCGATCGCCTTTGCGGACGGTTGCGCTGGGCGACACGATGATTCGATCACCGGCACGATAGAGCGGCAGCATACTGTCACCGCTGATTTCGAGGGCATAGGCGTTTTCACCAAGTCCATCGGAGCCCGGTAAACTAATCTGGTCCCAGCCCTCACCGGCTGGAAAGCCAGCATCGTCAAAAAAACCACCTGCTCCAGCTTGCGCCATACCGACAAGCGGTACTGTGACGGGGCTTGAAGAAAACGCAGGCAAATCGTACGCCAATTGCAGGGTGTCATCATGGAGCGTGGTGCCGAGCGCCATTCGATCGGTCAGGCCGTTCAGCGTAGAAGACGGCGGCGATACAAACGCGATGAATTCTTCGATTGAAACATTTGTCGCCTGTAAGATTTTCGATAGTGATTCAGTCGATGGCCATCGGAGACGACCGTCTGCGGCAACCCGCTTCGATTTATTAAACGTCGTCGAGTCGAGCCCCGCTCGCTTTGCCAGCCCGGATGGGGTCAAGCTTTGCGAGGCTGCTAGCTCGTCAATCGCGGTCCAAATTCGTTCGTGTGAAAGCAATGTGCATCCATACCGTAAAAGGAATTAAATCCTCTTAGAGCTTTGCGAATCCGTTAGCAAGGGCTTCGGGGCAATGAGACTATCTCTCGACAACTATTGGATCGCGACCACTGGCAAGCATTTCATCAATGAGATGAATGCGATCTTGGCCCCAAAATACCTCGCCACCAACCACATAGGCAGGTACGCCAACCGCATCGGCTTCAATCGCGGCTTTGGTGTTGGCTTCGCGAATTTCTGCCACTTCCAATGTTCGGGCTGCCTCCAAAATGGCCGAAGCGTCCAAACCCGCGTCTGTCAAAAGCGAACTCAGGGTTGCTTCGTCGGCAATATCACCATCATCTGTCCAAACTGTTCTAAATACATTTTCCATGTAACCAAAAGGATCAGCGCCCGCATTCGCCACCGCGATGATCGTGTGATCAGCAAGCGTAGCATCCACTGGAAAGAACTTAGGTTGTAAATTAATTGTGATACCTAAGGACTCCGCGATGCGTTGCAGTTCTAACAAGCGATAGCGCTGTCTTACCGGTGGGCGCTTGCCTGGCGGAACCGCACCGGAAACTTCCCACAAAGCAAATAAATTCACAGGCTTAGGCGCAAGGAAACAGTCGTGTTTAGCGGCAACTTCGCGGATCTTCTGATGGCCGAAATAGGTGAATGGCGAGGCTGAGTAGAAGTAATATTCAATAACGCTTGGCACTTGGTTTTCCTCAATCGTGATTGCGACATTCGCGCAGTCGTATGGACGGTTAAGACATTTTCCCTACCATACTATAGTCTAAGGCTATCCTGCCTTGGGTCAGTCCAATTGGAGCCTGCCCATGAGTACGAATTTTCTGGTAGACTTTACGTTCTTTTTGATCGTCGCATTGATCTGCAGCATTGGTTTTCAAATCGCATTCATATGCGCGACCGGGCTTGCCGCTATAACGCGTTATGGCATGTTAATGCCGGAGCCCAAAACTCCACCGCTTTTTGGTTTGAAGAAAAAGGGCGACCGTGATGCGTTGCCTGGCACTTACCGAGAACGTCGAGATCGCAACAAAGACTGATCGTCTTTGGAGAGTGATGCCGTCGAACTGATGTCCGACGGCTCCATGCGTTTAGCCAGCGGCGAGATTGCCCGCTGCCATCTTGCCTGTGCGCTTGTCTGCAATCAGCTCGTAGCTGATCTTTTGACCTTCGGTGAGCGTCTCCATTCCCGAGCGCTGAACAGCGCTAATATGAACGAATACGTCGTTGCCTCCCTCATCCGGCTGAATAAAGCCGAAGCCTTTGGTCGTGTTGAACCACTTTACGGTTCCAGAGCTCATACGTTTGTCCTTTCAAGACAGTTGTTCATGCGGTCGGTTGACCACAATCGGTTTAAATCGTGTCTGTCAGATGGAAAAACACATCGCGCTCTTTTGGGCATCAGCCTCTTTGGCGGGTAGTCAATAGTCCGGTCTTCATGACGCGAGATGATACAATAGTCACATAATCATGAAAATTACAAGACAATCGATGCCTACAATACTTCACATTTTACGAAGACCGGGTCTTGCGGACGCAAGGTCAAGTGAACTGCGGGCATCACATTATTTGCGTCAAGAACGTGAAAATTAAACGTCGGCAACAATTTAGCCAATACGAGGCTAGCCTCAGCCATGGAGAATGCGCCGCCAATACATGCACGCCCGCCGAGCCCAAATGGTAAAAATGCCCCAATCGGTATCGCTTTAATAGCCGCTTTTTCAAAGCGCTCCGGCCTGAATCTGTTAGGATCTGCCCACCAATTGCGGTGGCGATGAATGATCCATGGTGAAATGAGTAGCATTGTTCCGCGCTTCAAACGCATACCTGCCAAACTCGTTTTGGCAATTGAGACGCGGGGCAGGAAAGCACCGGGAGGATAAAGCCGTAGCGCTTCATTGATTGCCATGCGTGTCCGTTTCAGTTTCCTCAAATTTTGCGCATCAACTCCATCTCCGCAGTGTCCTGCGATTTCCTTCACGAGTTGCCGGCGCTCATCGGGCAGGTTGGACAGAAGGTAGAAAATCCATGTGAGCGTCGTGGCTGTCGTCTCGTGGCCAGCAAGAAAAAAAACAGCCACCTGATCAACAATCTCAGTTACCGTGAACGCCGAGCCGTGCTCATCGCGTGCAGCGATCATTGAGCCTAGCAAGTCGTCGAGTGCTTCGCCGCTATCGAGACGGTGCTCAATCTTTGCTGTCAAAAGGCGTCGAATCTCAGCTGCCGCTGCCATTGCTTCGGCTGGCTGCTGCACCGGATCAAATGCCTTGCCGAAAAGAAACTGGGTCAGATTGACGTTAGCGACATGCGATTGAAATCGCTCGAAAGCTGCAAACATCGCAGTTGCATCTCCGCTTCCTAAAGGCTCTGAGAATATCACCCGGTATATGATGTCTGCGCTCAGCCTTGTCATCTCGGCGTCAAGTGAGAAGCTCTCTCCCTTGAACGCGTGCCTACGCAGCCGCGCAATGCAGTCATCTACGGCAGCATTCATGCGATCAAACGCACGCCCCGTATGCAGGTGCGTAAACCCGGGCTCCACCATGGCGCGTTGGCGCTTCCAGGTTTCGCCGTGTGAAATAAACACGCCGTCATTGATGAGTGGGGCGAGCGCACCGGTAAAGAGGTCGTTCTTCTCAAACTCCGCCACGCGATTGACCAGCACTTCGCGCACGAGATCGGGTCGATTGACGAGCAAGATTCCGCGTCGCGACATCCCCATCCATCCGATATCCATCTTGTACGCAGTGTCCGGCATCATGGCTAGGAGGTCGCGACGCTTCGCGGTCAGGCATGAGACGAGTGCGCGCAGCGGTGACTTTGGCTCGGGCGCGGGTGGTGCGAATTTTGGGATATCCGGCAAGCGGTTTTAACCTTCTATCGCGTTACGGGGTCTACCAGCTTCACGTGCGCCGAACGGTGCCTTTTGCGCTGCGACAATCTTCAATATTGTGATGTTGTAGCGACTTTGCAGGTAGAGATTACAAGAACCACATAATAGTACGCCAACTTTTGTTGACGCTCAATTATGTCATGATCTAGTGACGGCCGAGGCAGAGGAGACGTGGTGAGAGCTTCAGTTTCCAAGGAAGGAAGTGTGAAATGAAGATCGGAATTTACTACGGTTCGGAGACGGGAAACTCCGAAATGGTCTGCTATGATATCGAAGCCGAATTGAAAAACGACTTCGACGTCGAGGTGAAGGACCTAGACGATATAGCCCCCGCGGACCTCTCAACAGATGCTTTTTACATCATGGTTGTATCCACCCACGGCGATGGAGACATGCCCATACCGGCTGACCATTTTGTAGAGCGCTTGAAAAAGCAGGACGCCGATCTCAAGGGGATCAATTTCGCGATCTTCGGCATGGGCGATACGCTTTACGATGCGACCTACAATTGGGGTTCATCAAAGGTCGCCAAGGCGATGACAGACCGCGGCGCAAAGCAAGTGGGTGAACGCGGCCTTCACGATGCATCAGGCTATGACGAGCCGGAAGACATTGCCGTGCCGTGGGCACGTGAAATTATGACCCAAGTGGCTGGCGAAGTCGCGTAGGCAAGCAACCACACGAGCGAGATCAGGTCTTTTTTTGAGCGCAATCCAATTTGGGTTGCGCTTTTTTGTGCGTGTACCGCCCATCAAAACAGCCCAAAACCCTCCCGAAACCAGCGTGTTTGATCAACGGTTCGTTCGCTAATGGTGAACTATCGCGTGATATCTGCACGCTTGTGATGAACATGACTTGGCTTGTATGCCATTGTTTTCATGCAGCTTTTAGCTCTTGCTCGCGGTCCACTTTCCGATCACGCCTC
>JBCDLI010000044.1:0-23111 GCA_038745535.1 Pseudomonadota bacterium
AAAGCCATCCCGGCCACGCGATCTGGAAGCGCGACTTCAAAGGGTCGACAGGCCTTTTTTCAATCGTGCTGCGGCGGCAATCGGTAGCGGCACTCCACGCTTTTTTGAATGAGCTACAGCTCTTTGGCCTTGGCTATTCATGGGGTGGATATGAAAGCCTTGCGGTGCACGTAAACCTCAGCGATCGCACGGTGTCGAAGCGCGATTACGGTGGTCCGATAATTCGGCTTAACGTTGGCTTGGAAGACTTCGAGGACCTTCAGCTTGATTTAGACCGCGCCATCGCGGCTGCCGCAGTGGCAGAGCAATCGTAGCTCACAGTAGATCTGGAGCGGGTAGCGGGAATCGAACCCGCATATTCAGCTTGGAAGGCTGCTGCTCTACCATTGAGCTATACCCGCATGCCGCACATTGAATTTACGATGGTGGGGGAAGTAGGACTCGAACCTACGAAGCATTACGCAGCGGATTTACAGTCCGCCCCCTTTGCCGCTCGGGACATTCCCCCTCACCTGTGCGGTGAACTCGCGCCTTATGCGCATGGCAAATATGCATGTCAACAACCGTCAGCAGGCCTTTTTTCATAAGCACTAGCGTGCGGTCTATGAGGTGCTATGGACAGGCATGAGCAATGATCAACACAATCAGAATGGCCACACAAAAGGCACCCGTAAGGACACCCATTACGCAAAGCTGCGGCGTGCGCATCGGGATACGAAGCGCGCTGAAACTGCCGATGATGAGAATGACCGGGTTCTTCTCTACGGTTTGCACTCAGTCGCAGAGGCACTGAAGAACCCCTCGCGAAACATTTATCAATTATGGGTCACCCAAAATGCCGCCAATCGACTCGGCCATGATCTGAAAACGCTTTCGTTTCCCGTATATTCGGTCCACCCGAAAGAAATTGACGCCCGTGTTGGTGGAGATGCAGTTCATCAGGGCGTGTTGATTGAATGCGATCCACTTACGGCTTTCACGCTCGAAGATATCAAAGACACGCGTTTGGTTTTGATGCTCGACCAAGTGACCGATCCCCATAATGTTGGTGCGCTGATCCGTTCGTCAGTTGCCATGGGTGTCAATGCAATCGTCACGACAAACCGGCACTCGCCTGTAGAACGTGGCGTCCTGGCGAAAGCTGCGAGTGGCGGGTTGGAACACATCAAGCTCGTGCGCGTTCGCAATTTGGCAAATGCGATTACCGAGTTGAACACCCGCGGATATCAAACGGTTGGTCTCGATTCAGACGCACCGGAAGATTTGGAAACTGCGGTGTCAGGCGAAAAGATCGCATTGGTGATGGGAGCAGAGGGCAAAGGAATTCGCGCTAAAACAAAAGCGACCGTGACAACGCTCGCCCGGCTCGACATGCCGGGACCCATTCGGTCTTTGAATGTTTCTAACGCCGGCGCTCTGGCACTCTATGTCGTACGCAAACAACTCTCAGCGTTAACGCCGCGCTAATCAACTGAATTGAATTTTATGGTTTTCATGGGCAAGCGCCGTAAAATGGCCATCAATAAATCATCTTCGCCCCGAAAGAATGTGAAAGGAGCTCCAATGCTCAACCGTCCTATCGCCCTTGTCGCTATCGCGGCTCTTACGCTTTCCGCGTGCACGACCGATCCCGTAACCGGGCAGCCCAAAGTCTCCAATACCGCAGGTGGTGCGGTCATTGGGGCAGCCGTTGGTGCCGCTGCGGGAACTCTCGCTGGCGGTGATGATCGCCGCAACGCATTGATTGGCGCTGGTATCGGCGCGCTCGCTGGTGGCGGCATCGGGGCCTACATGGATCGGCAAGAAGCAGAACTACGCCAGCAGCTTGCCGCCACGGGCGTGAGCGTGACCCGCGTTGGCAACAACATTGTATTGAATATGCCGTCCAACATCACCTTCCCGGTCAATGGTGATCAAATCGAAGCGAGCTTTGTGCCAACGCTTAATTCGGTGGGCATCGTGTTGCGGCGCTTCAACCAAACCCTGGTCAATATTTCCGGCCACACCGATTCGACCGGTGACGATGCCTCTAACCTCGCGCTTTCACAGCGTCGCGCGCAATCCGTTTCAAGCTATCTTGCCGCTCAAGGCATTAACTCGCAGCGCTTCTTCACGGTTGGGTTCGGCGAGCAGAGACCTATAGCGGACAACGGTTCGGAAGCTGGGCGTGCGCAAAACCGTCGTGTGGAAATTGAGCTGGTCCCGCTGACGTAAGCGGCTGAAACTTCAGTTTGTCCAAGGCCTCGCTCCGCGGGGCCTTTTTCGTAATTGGATCGTCCTCTTACGTGATAGGTACTATGGCATGAAACCTTCAAAAGATATTTCGCGCCTTCTGGAAATCATGCAGCGCTTGCGAGACCCGGAAACCGGATGTGCTTGGGATGTTGAGCAGACATTCGAGACAATTGCGCCCTACACAATCGAAGAAGCCTACGAAGTTGCCGATGCGATAGAGCGAAATGATCTAGATGATCTTGTCGATGAACTGGGCGATTTGTTGCTGCAGGTCGTGTTCCACGCCCAAATGGCGCGTGATCAAAGCGCATTCGATTTCGGTGACGTGGTGCATGCGATCACGTCGAAGATGATCCGCCGACATCCGCATGTCTTCGGTCCAGAAGGCGAGCGTAGCGCAAAGTTAGCAAAAGGAACATGGGAACGAATTAAAGCCGAGGAAAAAGCGCTTAAAGCTTCAAAAGCAGAGGCCTCCGAATCAATTCTGGACGACGTGCCGAGATCGCTTCCATCTTTGATGCGTGCGGTGAAACTTCAAAAGAAGGCTGCGACCGTCGGCTTCGATTGGTCCGAGGCCGAACAGATTTTTGATAAAATGCACGAGGAAACGGAGGAATTGCGCGAGGCGATCTCAGACGGTTCACGAGCGGACGTGCACGAAGAATTTGGGGACCTTTTGTTCGTGATGGCTAACCTCGGGCGACATCTAGATATTGACCCGGAGGCCACGCTTTCTGGCGCGAACCAAAAATTCAAGCGGCGCTTTGCCCACATAGAAAAGCGGGTCGAAGAGACCGGAAGTACTCTCGATGCTTCAACGCTTGAGGAGATGGAAGCGTTTTGGATTGAAGCCAAAAACGCAGAGAAAAATACTAGTTGAGTGTATGGCGCGCTTCAAAAGCACGCGCAGTATCGGTGGACATCTGCACGCTCAAATCGACAGAACCGTCGTCATTATCATTTCGGGTAACAACCATTGCGTTCTCATGCAGCCAGGCAACATCTTCAAACCGTTCGACCGGAATTGAGAAGTCACGGTGTACCAATTGACCGGAAATCTTTCTTTCAACGGCACTGAGGAGATCATTGGTCCCCTCGCCTGTGATCGCTGATACGGCAATCAGTGAACCTGAGGAGGCGTTGTGCGCGCGTTGCGCCAAGGCCGTTCGGGCTTCTTCTTTGAGAAGATCAACCTTATTGAAGACTTCGATCACGCGATGATCTTGCAGATCAATATCGAGTTCACGCAAGACTTCGTTCACATCGTCAAACTGCGCTGCGTTTTGATCGTCCGACATGTCTCGCACGTGGAGAACGAGATCAGCCTCCTGAACTTCCTCCAATGTCGCCCGGAACGCAGCGACCAGGTGTGTGGGCAAATCAGAGATGAAACCCACCGTATCTGACATGATGACCCATGTGCCGCCCGGCAGTTTTACCCGTCGCAATGTCGGGTCGAGTGTCGCAAAAAGCATGTCTTTGGCCATCACCTCCGCACCAGTGACCCGGTTGAAGAGTGTTGATTTCCCAGCGTTTGTGTAACCAACGAGCGCAACAATTGGCAGCGGCACTTTTTTACGCTTGGAGCGATGAAGCGTTCGTGTGCGGCGCACCTGCTCCAGCTCTTTTTCCAGCTTTTTGATTTTGTCACGAAGAATGCGTCGGTCGGCCTCGATCTGCGTTTCACCGGGACCGCCCAGAAACCCGGCACCACCGCGCTGGCGTTCAAGGTGGGTCCATGACCGCACAAGCCGTCCGCGCTGATAATTCAAATGCGCTAGATCAACTTGCAGACGACCCTCTTTTGTTTGTGCGCGGCGACCGAAAATCTCTAAAATGAGTGCAGTGCGATCCAGGACTTTCGCGTTCCACTCTTTTTCAAGATTTCGCTGCTGTACCGGGGTCAGTTGATAATCGACGATAACAAGCTCCGCATCCAAATCGGTGACTTGATGCGCCCATTCCTGAACTTTTCCGGAGGTAAAAAGTGTTGCTGGTGCAATACGAGAAATGGCTGCAATATCGGCCGCCACGATATCGAGGTCGATCGCGACAGCTAGGCCTAAGGCCTCGTCAAGCTGTTCCTTCGGGGTCCGTGTCCGGTTAGATGTGTGCGAAGGGGTGCGCGCAAAGTCCGGCGTAAGCACAATTGCTCTTGTGGGTTGGACGGAGCGGTCTACTCCATTTTCGCGTTTGTTCGACGTGCTTTTTGCGTCGTTATGATGATCGTTCAATCGGCTTTCGCTGCGGTCTCTGCTTCAAACATCTGAACTGGTTGTCCAGGCATAATTGTAGAGATCGCATGCTTGTAGACAAGCTGTGCGTGACCGTCTCGGCGTAACAAAACGCAAAAATTGTCGAATGATGTGACTACGCCCGTCAGCTTCACGCCGTTTACGAGAAAAATGGTGAGAGGAACCTTCTGTTTTCTAACAGCATTCAGGAATTGATCCTGTAGGTTATGGGCGCGGTCTGGCATCTGCTTCATTCTTGTTTTGTTGCAATGCAGCATTTTTAGCCGCCAAAAACAAGTTCAATGGTTTACAAAAAGTTGCCGATCAGTTTTTCGACAATAGGTGCGTGACAGCATATTCTTGATTAAGCGTACACCGCCGTGCGATGGGCGTGTTTATGGAACGCACCGCGCAGCGCCCGTGACACTTCTCCGGGATGACCGTTCGCTATCGGTTTACCGTCCAGCTGAACGACAGGCATCACAAGCGTCGTTGCTGCGGTAATGAAGCACTCTCGTGCTTCCAGCGCTTCGTCTTTCGTGAAGCCTTTTTCGCGAATTTTGAGCCCCATGGCGTTGGCGGTTTCGATCGCTACTGCACGCGTTATGCCCTTCAAAATGCCAAAATCGGCAGGCCGCGTTTGAAGCGTTCCGTCTTTCGTAACGATCCAGACGTTGGTCGCGCCGCCTTCTTTCATGATGCCGTCGTTATCGACGAAAATGGCTTCAGCTGCGCCCTGCTCTTTTGCTTTTTGCCGTGCAAGCGCATTTGGCAATAGGCCAACCGATTTGATGTCCACGCGCTCCCAGCGATTCTCAGGAACGGTGATAGCAGCAACTCCATGGGCAGCCTTGTGGGCGCCGATCGCCGGATCGACACTTCGCGAGGTAACGACGACCGTGCATGGCGTGCCAGCCTCGGGAAAAACATGGTCCCGCTTTGCGACGCCGCGAGAGATCTGCATGTAGACGATCCCATCCCAGACGCGATTGCGTCTCACGGTTTCGCAGAGCACACCAGAGAACGCTTTTCTGTCGAAATCCCAGTTGATTTGCAGTTCGCTGAGTGAACGGTCAAGGCGCGTGAGATGACGAGGCATATCGATGATATGTCCGTCTTTGACTTCGCAAGCTTCGTAGATCGCATCGGCAAATTGGTATCCACGGTCTTCAACATGAACCGACGCATGCGTGTGCGGGATGTATTTTCCATTGACGTAGGCAATTCGCGACATGTGCTGATCCCCTTAGAAGAATTCGATACTCACCCTAAATAACTGCTCGACTGTGCTCACATACTCAGACGCCGCAAACACAACGACCCGATCCTTGGTTTCTATCACGGTACTGCCGTCGGGCTTGATGACTTCATTGTCACGGAATATTGCCCCAATTCGGATACCATCGGGTAAATTTAGTTCGCGCAGTGGCGTGCCGACGAGTGGCGACGTTTCTAGCGCTTCCGCCTCAATCGCCTCTGCGGCAGCTCGTTGAACCGTATGGACCTGTTTGATCCTGCCACGGCGCACATGCTGCAATACTTTGGAGATCGTGACGGACCGTGGATTGATGTGAGCGTCGAGCCCAAGTGTGTTGGTGAACGACTGGTATCCCGGATTGTTGATGAGCGTCATCGTGGCTTCGCAGCCCATCTTCTTGGCCATCGCCGAGGTCAGCACGTTGACCTGATCATCATTGGTCAGTGCGACCATCAACTCGGTGTCTTGGATGTCAGCTTCCAGCAGCAACGATTGGTCGAGTGCTGAGCCGTGGAGCACAATGGCCCGCCGCAGGCGCTCGGCCACAAATTCGGCTCGCTTCCTGTTGCTCTCAATAATCTTGACGTTGATTTTAGAGCCGCGTTTTTCCAGTTGGCGAGCCGCATAAAGCCCGATGTTGCCACCACCGGCGATGAGAATGCGCCGTGCTTCGCGTTCCTCGTGGCCAAACAGCGACAGTGTGCGGCGGACTTGCCTCGAAGATGACACCACGTACACCAAGTCGTTCGCGATCACCTGATCGCTTGAACGTGGAATGAATAGCTTCTCGTTGCGCGCCACGCCAACAACCGTCGCTTCCAAATCAGGGAAAAGTTCGGATAACTGGCTAAGCGGTGTGTTAATGACCGGGCAGTCTTCGCTGCAATCAATGGCCATCATCGTGATGTTGCCGTCTGCAAATTGCACCACGTCTGTTGCGCCGGGAAGCGCGATACGGCGTAGAACAAGTTCACCGACTTCGCGTTCGGGCGAAATCACCACGTCGATTGGCAGATTATCGCGCGCAAACAGCTGTTGGTATCGCGGAGCGAGGTAGGATTGTGCACGTATTCGCGCAATTTTCGTCGGGGTGTCAAAAATGGAATGGGCAACCTGGCAGGCGGACATGTTCACTTCATCGAAGAGCGTCACAGCCACCAGCATGTCTGCCTCATCTGCTCCCGCCTGCGCGAGAATGTCAGGGTGACTGCCGTTGCCGACAAAGCCGCGAACATCCAAGGTGTCTCGAATTTTGCCGATCAACTCGGCTGACTTATCAATGACAGATACGTCGTTGGACTCGGCCGCTAAGCGTTCTGCAATGCCGTAGCCGACCTGACCAGCACCGCAAATGATAACGCGCATAGTCGCTTAAACCCCAAGGGATTTCAGTTTGCGGTGCAGCGCGGAGCGCTCCATGCCAATGAATTCGGCAGTCTTGGAAATGTTGCCACCGAAGCGGTTGATCTGCGCCATGAGATATTCGCGTTCGAATTTCTCACGTGCCTCCCGAAGTGGCAGTGACATAATGTGAGCGCCATCTTGTGAAGGCGCCTTTGGTAGATCATCGTTTAGTTCGGCGGGTAATTTTTCAGCGGTAATCGACACCTCATCGGGGTCGTCGCGCGTCAATATCATCAGTCGCTCGATATTGTTTCGCAACTGCCGAACGTTTCCGGGCCACCGATGAGCCTGCAGGACTGCCATGGCATCGTTGTCAATGATTTTGCTCTTGATACCAGTCTGTTGGCTAATTTGCTTCATAAAACTCTGAATAAGCGCTGGAATATCCTCACGCCGTTGAGAAAGTGCGGGAACGTCAATCGGGACCACGGCAATACGGTTGAGCAAATCCCGGCGGAACTTGCCTTCTTCTGCTAATGCCTCCAAATCAGCCGCTGTAGAGCAAATGGTGCGAACGTCGACTTTCACGCGCCTGACGCCGCCGACACGTTCAAATTCTTGTTCAACAAGGACACGCAGGATTTTCGCCTGAGTCTCAAGCGGCATGTCAGCGACTTCATCAATGTAGAGTATCCCACCGTGTGCTTTCTCTAATGCACCAATCTTGCGCTCTGAACCGTTCGCTTCGGTGCCAAAAAGCTCCACTTCCATTCGACTGGGTGTGATGGTCGCCGCATTGATCATCACAAATGGGCCGTTTGCTCGCGGCGATGACTCGTGGATCGACTTGGCAACCATTCCCTTTCCGCAGCCAATCGGACCATTGATGAGAACACGGCTGTTTGTTGGCGAAACGCGAGCAATGGCTTGGCGCAGGGTGTTCATCGCCAACGAATTTCCTACCAATTCAGCGCTATCGACGGTCTGTTGCTTGAGTTCATTCACCTCTTGCTTGAGCGCACTGGTTTCAAGCGCACGATCAGCGACGAGCACGAGCCGATCAGCCTTAAAGGGCTTTTCGATGTAATCGTAAGCGCCATTTTTAATCGCAGAGACCGCTGTCTCAATGTTTCCGTGACCCGAAATCATCACAACAGGGAGACCCGGATGCATGGACTGGATTTCTTCCAGCAATTCCAAACCATCAAGCTTTGAGCCCTGAAGCCATATGTCGAGAAAGATCAGCCGCGGCACTCGCTCTGCGATTGCATTGAGCGCAGATTCGCTGCCGCTGGCGGTGCGTGTGGCATACCCTTCGTCTTCCAGAATTCCGGAAACGATTTCACGGATGTCTTCTTCATCGTCGATGACGAGGATGTCGGCTTTCATGCCGCTTCTTCCTTTGTTTCTTGGTTATGGGGTTCGGTTTGCGGCTTTGCGACCGGCAACGTCAATCGGACCATTGCACCACTGGACTGGATGCCGTCGACGGGCGGGGCGTCGAACAACTCAAGCCTCCCGCTGTGGTCTTCCATAATTTTGCGGACGATGGCGAGGCCGAGGCCGGTCCCCTTTTCGCGCGTCGTCATGTAAGGCTCCAAAAGCTTGTGACGGTCTTCTTTGGGAAGCCCTTTGCCGTTGTCGATCACGTCCACTTGAATACAGCGGGCATCACTTGCGGTCCTGGCGCGCACGAGTATTTTGCCCTTCGGTGCGTTTCCCTGCTCCGCGAGTTGTCTGGCCTCAATCGCTTCTGTGGCGTTCTTGATGACGTTTCCAACCGCTTGGCCGATCAGCCTATGGTCAAAATTGCACCTCAGCGCTTCCTCTGAAATTGCGTGTTTGAACGAGACTTCGGGGCGGCTGACTTGCACGAGGAACATCGCTTCTTTCACTGTTTCCCGAATGTCGCCGACGCTCATGACAGGCTTGGGCATGCGAGCAAACGAAGAAAACTCGTCCACCATACGACCGATATCTGAAACCTGCCGGACAATCGTCGCCAGACACTGGTCGAAAACTGCGCGGTCTTCGTCGGCGATGTTCTTGCCGTATCGCCGTTTAATCCGTTCGGCGGATAGCTGAATGGGTGTAAGCGGATTTTTGATTTCGTGGGCGATGCGCCGCGCAACATCTGCCCAAGCGGTTGAGCGCTGTGCTTCAACCAGATCGGTCACATCGTCGATAGTGATGACGTGGGTGACATGGCTGCCAGGTTTCGAGGCTGTGATCTCATCATCAATCGCGATTTGTACGTTCAACACGCGCTCTTTCGCGCGTTTATCCAAGATCTTTATTTGTTTTCGAATGTCGTGGCGGCCCGACCGCTTAATCTCGCTGAAAAGCGTTGCGATCGGTTCGCTTAATTGGCTCAAGGGTGTGCCGACTTTGATGGTATCGTTCATCCCCAGCGTTTGCTCGACAAAGGTGTTTGCAATGGTCACGCAACCGTCTTCGCCAACGCCAATTACACCAGCAGACACGCCCGCTAACACAGCTTCGGAAAAACGGCGACGCTCATCAATGCTATCTCGAGCGACAACCAATTCATCGCGCTGGCCTTTCAATTGACCAAGCATTCCATTGAATGTCTCTGAAAGATAACCGACGTCACCGTCCGAGGCGCGAACGGGCACGCGAATTTCCAGGTTGCCGTCGGCCACTTCTTGAGCGGCACCAATCAGTTGCCGAATAGGACGTACGAGGCGGTTAGCCACCGCAATCGCTGCCCAGATCGCAGCCAAGAGCAAGATCAGCGTCAGCCCGGCATAGAGGAGCGCGAACGCGATCTGCACGTTGCCTCGATTGTCTTCCAGAAGCTGATACTCGTCGCGATTTTGTTCCATTAGGCGTACGGCATCCAGTGCTTCAGCACTGACCGTCCGCACGGTGAACAAATACATATCGTCGAAATCGCGGAACTTGATCACCGCGCCGACAAGATTGGTCACGCCTGGCGGAATTATGACCGGGTCTGCCTCGCGCGCATCGGCAAGCGCTTCCTCAGGTGGAAGTGGCAGTGGGCGCGCTGTTTCGATATCAGCGCTCATGACGATCGTGCCGTCGCGGCGCATCATGAATGCGCCGAGCATACCGCGACCCCTTGCTTGTTGGGTCAAGAGTTCGCGAAAACCGGTGCGGTCCAGATTGAAAACCACGCGGCGTTGTTCCAGCGCAAACGCCACCGTGATGGTTGCGTTTCGCAAATTTATTGCCGTCTCGTTTATATAGGCTTCGGTCACCGATTGTGATGAGTCGACGATGGATCGCGTCCGTAGTTCAAACCAACGATCCAGGCCCAAATCGAGCGTGATGGCGGCCACAAGAGCGACAATCACCGCAGGAACTGCTGCGATAATCGAAAAGAACATCACGATGCGGATGTGGAGGCGCGCCGCTGCACGTCGGTTTCGTCTGGCTGCCAAGAGGCGTCGCACTTCAAAAATGATCAGTGTGACAAGGGCAGCCACAACGATACAGTTGACCCAAATCGCGATGTTTGCGGTTCTTGCGTTGGGCTGAATGGGCGTGAGACCGACCAAGACGACAAATGTGGCGGCTGAGCAAATCAAGCCCAAACCAACGACGACCACACCGAAAGCGAGCCGCGCACTACCGTAAAGCGACGATGCGCGATCAAAGATGGAATTCGCAGAGGTGTCTTGGCTGCTCAGTGAAACCATTGATGTATCGCTCTAGCGCATTTCACTGCGACGTATATGCAACAGTTTGTGGCAGCATTGCAACGATACTTGTCGATAAGCCTGTTCGCTACTGCTCGTCCGACCACCAGACCGGGATTTGATACCCATACAGGGGCGTATCGCCTTCCGGAAACTTCACGTAAGACCAGTGTGCCACCCATTTTTCGCGAAGGTGGTAGAGCGGAATGGCGTAGTGACCGGAAATAAGCACACGGTCCAAAGCGCGCACTGCGGCGGAGAATTCATCTCGGTCACGCGCATCAACGATTTCCCCAATCAACGCATCGATGGCGGGGTTGTTGGCGCCAGCAAAGTTGAACGTTCCTTCGGGTTCGACGGCTTGCGTTCCCCAGCGCCAAACTTGCTCAGCGCCCGGTGAAAGCGACGCGGACAGCGACGCAGCAACGAGATCGTAGTCGTAGGTCTGGCGTCTTTGCTGGAATTGGGCATCGTCCACATTGCGCAGTGATACCGCGATGCCGATCACTTCGGCAGCGCGTTGAATGGAAAGCGCCATGCGCTCAACTTCATCTTTTGATGCACCGGCGGCGGTGCCAAGAAGAACTTCAAATGCGAGTTGCTGACCGTCTTTTTGCATTTGCCCGTCGACAATGGCGTAGCCTGCTTCACGAAGCTTTTGCACCGCATTGCGTAGTACCGAACGATCTCGGCCGGAACCATCGGTCACCGTTGGCGCGTAGGTGCCGTCCATCACAGATGGCAGAACGCTGTCCGAAAATGGCTCCAGCAATGCCCGTTCCTCGTCTGTTGCCGGTTTTCCGAGAGCGGATAGCTCATCGGAATTTTGCCAGTACGAACCCGTGCGCGTGTAGCGCCCCGAAAAAAGGTTTGCGTTGACCCACTCAAAGTCAAACAGCATGCCGATAGCTTCGCGCACGGCGCGGTCTGCAAAGACTTCCTTGCGCGTGTTGAAAAAGAAGCCGAGGAAACGTTCGGGCCTTTCTGATACGAACGTTGATTTTACAATCCGTCCGTCCTCCACAGCGGGAAAATCGTAATTGTTTTCCCAAGCAACCGGATCACCTTCGGGATAGATGTCAAACACACCTTTCTTGAACGCTTCAAAGCGTGCCGTGTTATCGCGAAAATACTCCACCGCAACGGTCTCGTAATTTGCAAAACCCTGCATCGCTGGAACATCTTTTCCCCAGTAGTCAGGGTTGCGACGATACGTGATCCGGGTACCCGGTTCGACACTGTCGACCACGTAGGGACCGGAGCCGATCAGAGGCGTCAGGCCTGAACTGTCAAAACTTTCAAGGTCAGTTGCGTGTTTAGGCAGAACCGGCGTCAGTGCGATGATGAGCGGAAACTCTCGGTTCGATGTCTCGTTGAAATTAAAGCGGACCTTGCGGTCGCCGATTTTTTCAATCGACTCAATTTGAGCTGTCCGTCGGTTGTAGGGCGGCCGTCCTTTTTCAGTGAACAATTCATAGGTGAAAATGACGTCTTCGGGCGTAACCGGAACGCCATCTGACCACCTCGCATTGTCGTTCAGCGTGAATTCGATGAAGGTTCGATCCTCATCCCACTCCGCCTTCTCAGCAAGGAGGCCATACATGGTGAATGGTTCATCGCGAGACCGCAGCATGAGTGATTCAAAGACGAGATTGCCGAATTCGGGATCCCACACGCCACGCGCAGTCGTTCGCATGGATTTTAGCACAAACGGGTTCAAACTGTCGAAGGTACCAACGACGCCGTAAGCAATCGAGCCCGTCTGATTGGCGTCGGGATTTGCGTAAGGGAAATGCGTGTAGTCGGCTGGCAACGCTGGTTCGCCATGCATTGCTATTCCATGCTGAGGTTCTGCCAAAACACTTGAAGAAAACGCCACTAAAGCGGTCGCGAGCATCGCCGTTAGCATCGAGATGTTCTTCATTCGTTTTGTCTCCGCCGAATCTGTGGACCTTAGTTGCCATGAGAAATGCGACTTTTTCCAGTAGTACCCGATCACCTTTCAAACTGGCATGTTGGGTTTGAGCCTGTTAGAGCGCACCGGCACAGGCTGAGGCGCATTGTTGCCGCAAATTACTGCGAACGCCGCGGCCGGCAGGGAAGCTTAAAGAAAAAGGATACGGGATGTTTTCCAGAATTTTGGTTGCTGCGTCTGCTTTTGCAGCGTTCGCATTTGGTGCTGCGGCACCGGCAATGGCCCAACAGGCGCAGGTTCCAGCCGGATGGTTCAAATCCTGTACCAAGCAGGCCGACAATGACATCTGCAACGTGCAGAACATCCGTACCGCCGCAAACGGGCAGCTTCTGACTGCGATCAATTTGATCCAAGTCAGCGGCACGGTGAACCGCCAACTATTTCAGGTTGCAGTACCAACGGGTCGTGTGATCCCGGCAGGCGTTAGCATGCGCATTGATGGCGGGCAGCCGCAAAAAATCGACTATGCTATTTGCCTTGCGGACCGTTGTATCGCGGAAGCGCCGTTGACCGACGCACTGGTCGCTTCGATGAAGCGCGGCGGCGAAGTTGTTTTGACGACGCTAAATTTCCAGCAGCAGCCCAACCCGATTACTTTCACGCTGAGTGGCTTCACTGCGGCCTACGACGGTGATCCATTGCAGCAGTCAGAACTGGAAGAGCGCCAACAGCAATTGCAGGCGGAAATCCAGAAGCGCCGCGAAGAGTTTCAGCAGCGTCTACGTGAAGAGCAGGAACGCGCCAAAGAAGGCGGTTAATTCTCTCAAAATTGCTCGTCAGGCTGCCTCGGCAAGCTTGGCGAGCTTTGTCATCAGGACTGCAGTTCCGGCAAGGCGTTTGTCTGCCGATTGCCAATTTCGCGTGAACAACACCGTCTGGTCCGGGCGGATTTTAGCCATTGTCCCCTCGCCTCCGATCAGTTGAACGAGGCCCGCCGGGTTTGCGAAATTCTTGTTGCGGAAGGCAACCACGGCACCTTTCGGGCCAGCGTCGACCTTTTCTACATTCGCCTTGCGACATAGCGCTTTGATGTAAACGATCTTGAGCAAGTGCTCGACCTCTTCCGGCAGTGGACCAAATCGGTCCACGAGTTCAGCGCCAAGAGCATCTATTTCCTGCACCTCGGTCAAATCACCCATACGCCGATAAAGCGAAAGACGCAGATTGAGGTCGGGGACATAGCTCTCGGGGATAAGCGTCGATGTACCAATCGCGATTTGCGGCGACCACTTTGTGTCTTCGACGGCCTCACCACCTTTTATCTCCGCGACTGCCTCTTCCAGCATTTGTTGGTAAAGTTCGAAGCCAACCTCTTTGATGTGGCCGGATTGTTCTTCGCCTAGAAGGTTACCGCCACCGCGGATGTCGAGATCGTGGCTCGCAAGCTGAAAACCGGCTCCAAGCGTGTCGAGGCTCTGTAGTACTTTCAGTCGGCGATCTGCTTGTTTTGTGAGCGTCTTATTCGCGGGAAGCGTGAACAGCGCATAGGCGCGCAGCTTCGATCGACCAACCCGGCCTCGCAGCTGGTAGAGTTGCGCAAGGCCAAACATGTCCGCGCGATGCACTACAAGTGTGTTGGCCGTCGGAATATCGAGACCTGACTCCACGATGGTGGTCGATAACAGCACATCGTATTTGCCGTCGTAGAAAGCATTCATGATGTCTTCGAGTTGGCCAGGCGGCATTTGACCGTGCGCGATGACGACACGCAATTCAGGGACGTGCTCGTCCAGGAAGGTTTTCACCTCATCAAGATCGCTGATGCGTGGGCAAACATAGAAACTCTGACCACCGCGATAGCGCTCGCGCATCAAGGTCTCGCGAATGATCAGCGTGTCGAAGGGAGAAACGAATGTGCGCACGGCAAGCCGATCAACCGGCGGCGTGGTAATCAATGAGAGCTCCCGAACGCCGGTGAGTGCGAGTTGAAGCGTTCGCGGAATGGGCGTCGCAGAAAGCGTCAGTACGTGCACATCCGCCTTTAGCTGTTTCAACTTCTCTTTGTGTTTCACACCGAAATGCTGCTCTTCATCGACGATCAGCAATCCGAGATTTTTGGCCTTTACGCGCTCGCCCAAAAGCGCATGCGTGCCAACAACGATATCTGTCGAACCGTCTGCAAAGCCTGCTTTAGCTTCACTCAATGCCTTTGGTCCGGCCAATCGCGACGCGTGGCCCACGTTAATTGGCAGACCGTGGAAACGTTCTGAAAATGATTTGAAGTGTTGGCGGGCAAGAAGCGTTGTTGGCACCACGACAGCCACCTGCACCCCGTTTAATGCGGCTACGAATGCCGCTCGCAGGGCGACCTCTGTTTTGCCGAAACCAACATCACCACAGACAAGGCGGTCCATCGGTCTGCCAAGCCCCAGATCATCGACCACAGCGTCAATCGCTGCTGCTTGGTCCTCTGTTTCCTCGTATGGGAAGCGTGCCGAAAACTCGTCGTATAATCCTGCTGGAGGCTGCAGGCGCGGCGCATCTCGCATAGTACGTTCGGCAGCAATGCGGATGAGCTCTTCTGCCATCTCAAGCAAGCGCTTTTTGAGCTTTGCCTTGCGTGCCTGCCAGGCAACCCCGCCGAGTTTGTCGAGTTGGGCTTCGGTAACATCGGAACCGTAGCGGGAGAGAAGCTCTATGTTCTCGACCGGCAGAAAAAGTCTGCCGTCACTTGCGTAGTGCAGCTCTAAACAATCGTGCGGCGCGCCCATCGCCTCAATCGTTTTGAGCCCCTCAAAACGACCAATGCCATGATCGACGTGCACCACCAAATCACCTTCTGATAGCGAGGATACCTCGGCTATGAAGTCGGAACCTTTTTTGCGGCGACGGTGGCGCACGATCCTGTCACCGAGCACGTCCTGTTCTGCGATGATTGCAAAGTCGTCGGTTTCAAAGCCGTGCTCAGTGTTCAGCACAGCTGAGTGCAGTGTGCCGTCTTTCAGGCCTGATAGCTCTTCGATAACAGCTGGCGTGCGCAAACCGTGCTCGGCCAGTATGCCGTTTAGTCGTCCAAGTGATCCATCTGTCCACGCGCTCACGACAACTGTTTTCCCGCCATCTTCCAACGCATGAATGTGCTTCACCGCTGCTTCGAAAACGTTCGCTTTGTCGTCAGCGCGCTCATTGCTGAAGCTCCGCCCCGGCCGAATTCCAAGATTGAACACAGCCTTGGTTTCAGTTGGGGGTTGCTCAAACGGTGACAAGACCAACGTCGACGCCGATGGCTCTGCGTCCAATTCTGCCAGCGAGAGGTAAAGCTTGCTTGGCTCAATTGGCTTGTACGGCACGCTCTCGGCGCTCGCTTTTGCGTCTGCCTGTCGGGTCCGAGAATCGTAGTGATCTTCAACCTGTTTGAACCGCTCCGCGACCGCATCGCGGGCCATATGTTCGTAAACGACAGCAGTGCCATCACCACAAACTTGGCTAAGCGTTGTCAAAGCTTCGTGAAAAAACGGCAGCCAGTGCTCCATGCCAGCAAAGCGGGATTTCGATATGACAGCGTTGTAAAGCGCATCATCACGGCTGGGCGCACCGAACTCTGAGATGTAGTTCCGACGGAAGCGCGCCACGCTTTCATCGTCCAGAACCACTTCCGATAAAACCGCAAACTCAAAGCTTTTGAGTTGGCGCGTTGTCATCTGGGTGGCGGCATCGAATGCGCGGATTGATTCAAGTTCGTCGCCGAAGAAGTCTAGCCTGATCGGTTCATCATCAGCCGAAACAAATACGTCGAGAATGCCACCGCGCACCGCGTATTCACCGGGTTCGCGCACTGTCGATGTTCGCTCGAAGCCAGCTGTCGCAAGTGCGGACATCAGATTGTCCATCGACGCTGTTTGACCGGGTTTCAGAGTAAAGCTGGCATCTGACAAAGCTGCCGCATCAACCACTTTCTGGGTAATAGCATTGGCTGTTGTGAGAACAATGTAGCCCTGTTTTTCGCGATTGAGCTCGACCAACCGGGACAAAGACCGCATTCGCTTCGCGACAATGTCGTTGGACGGTGAAACGCGGTCGTAAGGCAGACAATCCCATGCGGGAAAAGTGATCGTTTCGACCGTTGGATTTATGAAACTCAGCACATTTTCAATGTCAGCCAGTCGTGTGGCATCGCGCGCCACAAACACGACCTTGGCAGGCGCATCGTAGCCATCCGCGCTCAACGCTTGTGAAATTTGTGCAACAACAAATGCCTCAGAGCCGTCGGCGACGCCTCCAATTTGCACGTCATTCATGTCCCGCGAGAGGGCAGGAAAATTAGATAGCACTGAGTTGCGGATCATTTTGCGTCGGCGAGAACTATGCCGTGGAAGTCGCAAATGTCCTTGAAGAGCACGTTGTCGTGTTCGGCTGGCACGGGCGCCTCGCCTGTGAACCATTTGAAGAGATCGCGGTCCAAAATCTCCATCATGATTTCCAAGTCATCGAGTTGAGCGTGCTCCATGTCGGAGACTTTTGCCTCTACGTAACCGCCTAATATGATGTCCATTTCCTTCA
Organism: Pseudomonadota bacterium; assembly: GCA_038745535.1. GTDB lineage: Bacteria > Pseudomonadota > Alphaproteobacteria > Rhizobiales > Rhizobiaceae > JBCDLI01. The sequence continues at coordinate 17,230 of JBCDLI010000044.1, forward strand.
TCCCCCGGTGCCATGCGCGAAACTTCGCGCGGCGACGGCGGTTATCAAGGCTCATTGGACGAGGCATGGGCGTTCCTGCTGCAGCTGTGTGGTTCAACGAAGGTTGCGTATAACCATGCAACAAGGTCTTGTCAGCCTTGAAGGTGTCGCGGATTGGCTGAAATAACGAAGAATGCGACCTGCCATTCTCGACCCATTGTTTGCGCCCGTGACTGTGATCGACGGCATTGGCGAAAAGATCGGCAAAGCGCTGATACAGATTATGCCCGCGGGTGCTGGCATGGATGTACCGCGAATGGCGTCTCTGGTGTTTCATCTTCCCGTGTCGATCATTGATCGTACATTTCAGCCGGGAATCGCTAAAGCGCCCGAGGGCATGATCGCGACGCTTCAGGTGCGAATTGACCGGCACCAGCCGTCGCCTCGCGGCGTATCGCGGGTGCCTTACAAGGTCTTTGCCCATGACGACACGGGCGAGATCGCGCTAACGTTTTTTAATGGGCGTGCATCCTATCTCGAACGCGCCCTGCCGGTCGGTGAAGACATGATGATTTCCGGTCGCGTGGAATGGTTCAATGGTCGACCGTCCATGGTCCACCCGGATCACATGGTGCCTGTTGCAAAGAGCGGAGAGCTTCCGCTCGTCGAGCCCGTTTACGGGCTGACCGCCGGTGTGTCGCCCAAGGTTTTGAGGAAAGCGATTGGCGCAGGACTAGCGCGGTTGCCCGAACTCCGGTCTTGGCTTGATCCAGCGATGGCTGAGCGCGAGCGATTTCCGCCGTTTTCAGAAGCGTTGCAGGCCTTACACGCGCCTCAAACGGCCAATGATCTCGATTTGCAATCGGCGCCTCGCCGTCGGTTGGCCTATGATGAGTTACTCGCTGGCCAACTGGCGCTTGCCATGGTTCGCCGAAACCTGAAGCGCAGCAAGGGACGGGCGACTGCCGGTGCGGGCGAAAAACGCAAACTCATACTTGATGCCTTCGGCTGGCCGCTAACGGGTGCGCAGGAGCGCACAATATCGGAAATCTCGACCGATATGGGGAGCGAAGACCGCATGCTGCGGCTCCTGCAGGGTGATGTCGGTTCGGGTAAAACAATTGTCGCGCTTCTCGCTATGGCAAGCGCTGCCGAGTGTGGCCTGCAAAGTGCGCTCATGGCCCCCACGGAGGTCCTTGCCAGACAGCACCTGGCGACAATTCTGCCTTTAGCCTACGCCGCTGGTCTTCGCGCGGCGATCTTGACTGGGCGCGAAAAGGGTCGCGAACGCGAGCAGATACTGGCTGATTTGGCCGCCGGTGAAATCGATATCTTGATTGGAACACACGCCATCTTTCAGGAGCATGTGACGTTCAAAGATTTGGGCCTTGCGGTCATTGACGAGCAGCACCGCTTTGGCGTCCACCAGCGGCTCATGCTGTCTGCCAAGGGTGAGGCCACCGACATGTTGGTGATGACTGCGACACCCATTCCGCGAACGCTGGTTCTCACCGCCTATGGCGACATGGATGTCTCGCGGCTCGATGAAAAGCCCGCCAATCGGAAGCCGATTATCACAACGGCCATCGGATTAGAGCAGCTGGCAAAGGTGGTTCAGCGGGTCCGTGCTGCGCTTGATGATGGCAAGAAAATCTATTGGATCTGCCCGCTTGTCGAAGACAGTGAGGAACTGCCGGTTACCTCCGTTGAGGCGCGACATGCTTCACTGACGAAGGCGTTTTCGCACCCGGTCGGAATCGTCCATGGAAAGATGAAAAGCACTGAAAAGGACGCTGCCATGGCGGCGTTCAAAAACGGCGAGACCCGACTTCTGGTGTCCACGACCGTCATTGAGGTCGGTGTAGATGTGCCTGACGCGACCATCATGGTGATTGAACATGCGGAGCGTTTTGGCCTTGCCCAATTGCACCAGTTGCGAGGGCGTGTTGGCCGAGGAGACGAGCAATCGAGCTGTTTACTGCTTTACAAAGAACCATTGGGTGAAACCGCGAAAGCGAGGCTTTCCATCATGCGTGAAACCAATGACGGCTTTTTGATTTCGGAAGAAGATTTGAAGCTGCGCGGCGAAGGCGAGCTTTTAGGAACCCGCCAGTCCGGTGTCGCCGACTTCCGACTTGCGCGGGTGGAGGCACACGGCGATCTTTTGGAAATAGCCCGCAACGATACGCGGTATATTTTGGAAACCGACCCAAATCTTGAAAGCGACCGCGGCAAGGCTCTGCGGGTCCTGCTTTATCTTTTTGAGCGAGACGCTGCGATCAAACTCCTCAAAGCAGGCTAGCGCCTATCCCTTGGATTTGGCGGCTTTGATTTCTGCGAAGCGCTTGCGGAGTTCGGCTGCCTTTCCATCCTTGTTGGTCTGACGGGCGCGGCCGAAAGCGACGGCATCATCAGCAACGTCGTCGGTGACCACTGATCCCGAAGCGACGTAAGCTCCATCACCGATGTTAACGGGAGCGACAAGCGAGGAATTGGAACCGATGAATGCACCTGCACCGATTTGTGTCAGGTGCTTGTTGAAGCCATCATAGTTGCACGTAATTGTGCCGGCACCGATGTTTGCGCCTTCGCCGATGATAGCATCGCCGACATAGGTGAGATGGTTGACCTTTGCGCCTTTCGCCACTTTGGCTTTTTTAATTTCGCAAAAATTACCAACTTTGGCCGTTTTGCCAATCTTTGCGCCCGGACGGAGCCGTGCATAGGGTCCGATCTCGGCGTCTTCGCCGACTTCGGCCTCTTCCAAGTGCGAGAACGCTCGAATTCGCGCGCCAGACGCAACCCTCACGCCTTTGGAAAACACGCAATGCGGTTCGACGACGGCATCAGACCCAACCTCGGTATCATGGTAAAACCAAACCGTTTCCGGCGCTTGCATTGTCACTCCCGCCGCGAGGCACTCGTTGCGTTTTCGCTGTTGCCAGATTGCTTCTGCTTCGGCCAATTCAATGCGCGAATTGACGCCAAGAGCATCCTCAAACGGCGCTTCAATGGCACTGACGGTGAGACCTTTGCCATTCGCGATCTCTACTGCATCCGTCATATAGTATTCGCCCTTGGCATTATCGTTCGTAATCTCGTCCAGCAGCTGCGTGAGGATTGCGCCGGAGAACGCCATGAGCCCGCCATTGCAGAAATTGATTTTCTTTTCGGCGTCGGTTGCCTCTTTCTCTTCGCGGATTGCGAGAAGCTTACCGCCGTTTTCGAGCAAGCGCCCGTAACCGGTTGGATCACTGGTGCGAAAACCGACGACGACGACATCGGACCCTTTTGCGAGCTCCGCGCGGGCACCAATGATTGTCTCAGGTGTCAAAAGAGGTGTGTCACCGAACACCACGAGCACATCGTCAAAACCGGTCTCAATCGCGCTGCGCGCTGCTTTGACCGCATGTCCGGTACCAAGCCGTTCGGTCTGCTCATGAAAAGTTGCTGCAATTCCAGCGTCTGTGAGGGTGCGTTCCACGGCTTCGGCCTGACGTCCGATGACCACGGCGATCTCACTTGTGCCTGCCTCTTTTGCTGCGTTGGCCACGTGCAAGACCATCGGCAATCCAGCAACAGGGTGAAGGACTTTCACCAAATCAGACTTCATGCGCGTGCCCTCACCCGCCGCAAGAATGATGGTTAGGCAGCTTCGTTCGGTCATCGTCTTGTCCCCGGAATCTCTTCGGCACCTCTAGTTTGTTTCGCGCCGATATTGAACATCGATTTTTCGCGCTGTACCGCACCGCATGGCAAACGCACACCAAGTAGACGCACCAGCTGATTTTCCGTGGTTTCCCCATGCGGTGATGCTTCTAACGGCGGTGTGTTTTTCCACCAACCTCATCTTTGGCCGCTTCGTCATTTCAGACACTGCACCCTTTCTGTTGGCTGCAACGCGCTGGTTTGTGGTTGGTCTCATCCTGCTGCCTTTCGCGTGGCCGCATATTCGCAGCGGCTTTTCTGTAATCTCTTCAAACATCGCGCGGCTTTTGCTGCTCGCGTCCCTCGGCATGGGCATCTGCGGAGGCGTGGTTTATCTCGGCGTTCAAAACACCACTGCAACCAATGCGACACTGATCTACTCGGTTGCACCTTTGGTGATCATGCTATTGGAAACAGTGCTACGCGGGCGAGCGACCACTCGGACTGAGGTCTTCGGATCGCTGATCGCTTTGTCTGGTGTCATACTGATCGTTTTGCGTGCCGACATCGCCACGTTGGTGACATTCCGCTTCAATGTCGGAGATATTTTCATCGCAATTGCGACAGTATCGTGGGCGTTCTATTCGCTTTTGTACAAGTCGACCGATCTGTCGAATGCGAAGCCTATCGCGATCTTCTGTGTGCTCGCTTTTTTAGGCGCGTTCGTGAACGCACCTATCGCAATTTGGGAACTTTCCAGCGGAGCAACGCTACCGAGCGCGCCAGCCGGTCTGTTAGCGCTGGTGGGCATTATTTTAATATCGTCTGTTGCCGCGTTTACAGGGTTTCAATACGGCATCCGTTCCCTTGGCCCCAGTCGCGCAGGTTTGTTTATGTATCTGATGACACCTTTTGGGGTTCTGCTCGCGATTGCACTGCTGGGCGAGAAGCTAGAGACCTATCATCTCGTCGGTATCGCGCTTGTCGCCACCGGAATCATCGCGACTATTTTGGGTGCGAAAAAGGTGTCAGCCTAGGCGTGCCAACGCCGGGAACTGCTCAATTAGCCAAAATGCGATTGTCTGCATGCCGCCCGTTAGAAACAGGATGCCGGCGATGATCAACATGACGCCGATTGCTTTCTCGACCGTTCCCATGTGCTTTCGAAAGCGACTTTGAAACCGCATGAATGAGCCAGAAAACATAGCGGTGGCGATGAATGGAAGACCGAGCCCTGCGGAATAAACGGCCAAGAGCCCTGCCCCCTGCGCCGCCGTTTCTTGGCCCCCTGCAAGGGTAAGGATTGGACCGAGCACGGGGCCGATACACGGTGTCCAGCCAAACGCGAATGCCAATCCCATCACGTAGGCAGAAACAGGATTTGCCGGTACGCCCTGCGATTGAAAACGCGCTTCTCTGCTCAACAGTGATATGCGCAGTACGCCCAAAAAATTGAGCCCCATCAGTATGATGATGACCCCGGCGGTAAACGCAAGCTCGGCTTGCCATGCGCGAAGCACTTGGCCGATCACGCCCGCACCGGCGCCGAGCGCCACAAATACTGTCGAGAAACCCAAAACGAACGAGACGGCCGCGATGAGGAGCGGAGATTTCGCATTTAATCGTTGCGAGGCTGTACCGTCCGCATTGATGTCCACGTCTGGCTCGCCGCGGAAGTCATTCATGCTGATCCCCGCCATGTAGCAGAGATACGCCGGAACAAGCGGCAAAACGCACGGACTCAAGAACGAGACTGCGCCTGCTAAAAATGCTGAAAGAACCGAAACATCCATAAGTGTCGAAATCCGCGGGTTTGCCTATGCACCGCTATTATGGGCCTTAATAACAATGAAATCACGGTTTTGCGTTCGCCCTTTGGTCGCAGCAAACTGGTTCAACTAGGCGGTTGACCGACTTCGGCTTTGCCATTATTCACCGCGCCGTTGGCGAAACATCTCCACATCGATCGCGTAGCTCAGCTGGTAGAGCAACTGACTTTTAATCAGTAGGTCCAGGGTTCGAACCCCTGCGCGATCACCAAAAATTTCAATGGCTTGACAAACTAGCATGATGAACAATCCAAGAACGTAAGACTTTTGTAAGACACCGCGTCTTGTCTTACGGCCTGCCGCGCGTGCTGACCTAACTCAACGCGATCGCAGTACCTCCCAAATGTCTTCAATCCGCTTCGCCATAGTTTTTGTTACGTGATCTGCCTCGGCAATCGCGGAGTTCGTCGCAGAAACTTCGGATCG
>JBCDLI010000045.1:0-20056 GCA_038745535.1 Pseudomonadota bacterium
CAAGTGCAAATGGATATCCGACATACTGCTGGAGACCTACGGCATCTACGTGCAGCCGATTAACTACCCAACGGTACCGGTCGGCACCGAGCGTCTGCGCATCACCCCAACGCCGTACCACACCGATGCGGATATCGTGCATCTGGCTGGAAGCTTGTGTGAGATGTGGAGCCAGTGTGCTTTGACGCGACAGGTCGCCTAAAGCTAGCGAACCCACGCCATGGCTCAAACCGTAACGCTGACACTGTTTCATTTTCCAACTTTGCGCTCGCGCCTGTGGGCGTTTGCGCAAATGGGCATGGCAAAGTCGGCGTTTGATGTGATTGATGGCGTCGAGTTCCACAAGCTCATGGGCACCGGCGCGGGAGCCGGTTTTTCCACCCGGCCTAATTTTTCAGTGTACGCTTGGCTTGCGGTTTGGCGTGATGTTGATGCCGCCCGTGACGCAATGGAAAATGCGCCGATTATTCAAAACTATAAGTCTCGCACTGACGAGACCATGACGCTCTACCTCAATCCGATACGGACACGGGGCGAATGGTCGAGCATGACGCCTTTCACGGTTGGCGATACGGTCCAGTCGGGGGAAACAGTTGTCGCACTCACACGGGCTACGCTTCGCGCTTCTAAAGCGCCGGCGTTTTGGTCGCGAGTACCAGCTATCTCTGACGCGGTCGAAGCAGACAGTCATCAGGGCTTCATGTTGGGCATGGGCGAAGTGCCGTATCTGCATCAGGTCACGTTTTCGGTCTGGACCGATGAGGCGGCAATGCGAAGCTTTTCGCTGAACAGTCCAACGCATGGCGAGGCGGTGAAGGCGGCCTACACCGATGGTTGGTTCAAAGAATATCTTTTCGCGCGGTTCAATTTGGTAGATATCGAAGGTGATTGGTCGCGGTTCGACCCTTCGCTTTTCGTGCCACAACAAACCGCGATGATGGCCGCAGAATAGAAGACCTTCGCCCGATGACCAAACCTGTTTTGATCCCAGCAATCGCTGAGGACGGTTCGCTTTACCCCGTCGAGAAACTAGCAGCGCACGAGAAGGCGCTTTTTCATCTGGCTGTGTCGGTTTTTGTTTTCAGCGAAGGGAACTTGCTGATCCAGCGGCGGGCGTTGGAGAAGTATCACTGCGGTGGCATGTGGGCCAATACGTGCTGCACGCATCCAAATTGGGGTGGCGAGACGCAATCCGAAGCTGCCTCGCGGCGAATGGTGGAAGAAATGGGTTTCACCGTGCCGCTGATCGAAAAGCGTGTCATTGAATACTCTGCCGATGTTGGCAACGGCCTGCACGAACACGAGCTGGTGACGATGTTCTCAGCTGAGATTGATCGCGATACAATCGAAATAAGCCCGAACCCGGAAGAGGTTTGTGAGACACGTTGGGTCAGTGCGGAATTGCTCCGAGCAGAGATTGCAGAGACGCCGGAGCAGTTTGCACCTTGGTTTCGCATTTATATGGAACGGTTTCCGACGCTTGAAATCTGATCCAGAACGAAGGCGACACGTTGGTCCACCGGTGTCTGTGGAAGCACAATCTGTTGGTACCCGAGTTCGTCGAAGGCAAGCGTTAGGCGTTCAAATTCAAGAACTGCGTCATCAAAGCCGTGCCTGCGTTCTGTGTCGTTACGAAAGAGCTTTGCCCAAGGCGGCGCGATGAAAACGAGATCGTCATAGTCGCGTTCGGCTCCAAGAATCTCAGCCAGTGGCCGACCAGTAGTGTCTGAAAGAGCGACTGCCGCATCGACCGTGCCGCGATCAAAGAAAACGAACCCGTTATACGCTCGGATGTTCATGATATCTGCGTTCGCGGTGTCCAAAGCCCTTTGTGCGAACAAAGCCATGTCTACCCATGGCAACGCGCGACCGCCCGTTACCATTTCGGACTTCACAATACGGCGGCCTGCCTCCGCCACGGTGAGATGACCGGCTGCCGCAGGGGCCTTGAGCAAAGACGATTTACCGCCGGCCGAGCAGCCTGAAATCAGGATACGTCTGTTTGTAATCTTCACTGCACGCATGATGTGTAGGTCGCAGTTGGAGCCTACAAGAAAATGAAACGCGCACATTTGTCTTCGGGCAAAAAGAAAAGCCCAGCGCACCGTTTGGGTGCGAGGGCTCGACATTAAAAAACACGCCGGGTCAGGGAAGTGTGGAGGCTTTGACCCGGCGTGAAGGCGAGGAGACGGAGACTTCGATATCCGCCACCTCTGACCGGCAACTGTCGGGATAAGGTTGCCGGAGCGACGTGGAGTGGCGGTCCCATGGCAAAACCGCCATTCCATTTGTTTCAGGCGGCTAGTTCCACCACTCGGCCCAGGTGGAGTCAGGCGTGATCGGCCACCATTCAGGATCTTCTGGAACCACGCCGTGCTTAATGCCCCAGGCTGTCCAGTCGTCGACGAGCGTGCCGGTGATGAGAATTCCGATGCCGCCGGTGATGCAGGTCAACATGGCGAACCACCACGCCCAGCGGTGAACGGATTCCATCGTGGCATTGAAGCCCATTGTCCATCTCCAGAAGAGCGCTGCACGTTCAGATGCGGTGCCGCGGTCGGTAATCTGTTCCAGCTCGCGTTCGCCGCCGTAGCGGGACGTTGCCAGAATGGTTGCGCCGTGCATCGCAAAAAGCAGGACCGAACCATAGAGGAACACAATCGAGAGCATGTGGAACGGGTTCCAGAACAGGTTGCCACCCCAAACCAACGAGAAGTTGTTCGTCCAATCAAGGTGCGTCAGGATACCGAAGGGAACCGCCTCACTCCATGTGCCCATAGCCAGTGGGCGGATGAAACCGAGCACGAGAAACAGCCAGATCGCAGCTGCGAAGGCTGCCGGTACGTGCAGGCCAAGCTTCAGTTCGACCGCTCTTCGATACATGCGGAACCACCACAGGATGATGGATGCCGTGATGAAGAAGCCGGAGATCATCCACCAACCGCCTTCGGCAAGTGGAGGCATGACGCGGAGGCCGTGCTCTTCGAGCGGCGGGTCGAGTGAGAGGAAGACCATTTCAAGGATGAAACGAACCGGGTTCCAATCGACCTGATCGAGGTAGTTGAAGCCGATGATCGTAAAGCCGATGATAAAGCTTACGATGGAGGCGACACCCAGAAAGCCCAAATAAATTGGCCCGATCTGTGCGTTACCGAACTTGCCGGCAAGCCAGTTGTAGAACGGGTTTTTTGAGCGCTCAATTTCCCAATTGTCGATCGGAACGCCCATTTCTGGATGAGCGCGGACCTGGGTGATTGTGAAGATGTTTTGATATTCACGCATTGTTCAGCTCCTTAGCCCGCGGCCCACATGAGGGAGAATTCGCGAAGCGGCTCCCACCATTCGATCCAAGAGCCACCCCAAATCGGTCCGGCAGAAATGAAGATACAAACCGCACTCCAGAACCCAGCGTTAAGCGCCAGCAACAGGCCAAGGCGGTGAATGCCCAGTGTGCCGATCGAATAGCCGATGGTGTCACGGAAATAAGTGTCTTCGTATTCCGGGGTTTTCACGATGGCTGGACCTTTTGAGAAGGTCTCATGGGTGCGGGGGTTGGCCGCTGACAAAACCATGCCGCCGTGCAGTGCGAGTGCGAGCGTCGTCGTGAAGAAGAACGTGATCGCAACCATGTGCGCGGGATTGTAGTGGAAGTTTCCGTACTGGTATCCGGTTGACCAGACCCATTGAAGGTGGCTCATGATACCGTATGGAAAGCCGTGGCCCCACGCGCCGAGCAAAATCGGACGGAAGACGACGAGTGTGACATAGGCGAATACCGCCGCGGCGAAGGCGAATGGTACGTGATAGCCGATACCAAGCTTTCTGGAGATCTCCACTTCGCGGAAAATCCACGAAACAAACGCACCAATTGCGCAGATCGTTACAATTTGCCAAAGGCCGCCGTCATTTAACGGTGCGAGCCCGAGGCCGTATTCAATGGGTGGCGGATTGATTGAAATCAGCCACAAATTCCATGTCGGGCCCTGTGAGGCGCCATACACGATAAGAACGGTGCCCAACGCTGCAAAAAATGCAGTCGTGACACCAAAAAAGCCGACGTAAAACGGCCCGACCCAAAAATCAAAAAGATCGCCGCCGATCAACGTGCCGCCGCGAACGCGATATTTGCGTTCGAACGAGAGCATAGCCATGGTTTACCTCCTATGCCGAGTTCGGCAGTGCCGTACGGCGTCTGGCATGGTCGTTGTTGATTTTGGCGACGGGCCGGCCAAGCAAGCCCGTCACCTTGTTTAAATTCGGCGTTAGCCGAAGAGGACTGGTGCCAACTGCAGGACAGAATCCTGAAGCGAGCCGGTCTCGGTAACCCCAGCGCCCTCGAACCAGTTGAAGCGTGTTGTCGACAGCAGGACGAAGTGAATCATCACTGCCAGCGAGAACAGGAAAACGCCCTGAACGACCAGCGTCTTGCGCGGGTCGAAGACCATCCAAATTCTCCACATTGTGCTTCTCCTTTACGCGAGCATGGGTAGGAGCGCGGATACGGTTTCGGTTGTCCGCTCGAGAGCAGCGTAACCGTCCGGACCCGGAATCCATGGGCGCCACAGCCATACGAGGAAGTGCGCCACCACTGCGATTACAGTGAAGATCGCCATCCCCTGGATGTAGAACTTATGGAACTCCTGGGCTTCGCCTTCGGACATGCCGGAGAGCGAAACCATATTTTGACTGGACATAAATATACTCCTAGTCAGTGCACCACGGGGCCCCCGTGGCGGGGTTGCCGCCGGTCCCGAACGAACCGGAAGCTATCGGCCAGGTCCCCCCGGCTGATGGTGAAACTACGCGACGTACGCGTAGCCGACGGCCGCGCGAGCGGACGAAAGAGCTTCGATGAACACGCTTTCAGTCTTTGCCGGTGCTGCGCGGTTTTGGGCGCGCGCATAGATGGTGTAGCCAAGGCACGGAACGTAGGTGAGGGCGACGAGCGCGCGGAACTCAAAGCGGTCCCGCTGACCTTTCTCACGCGCGTTATAATGCTTGCGCTGGATCTCCATTCTCATGAGTTTTCCCCTTTGGTTTCGCGTTTTGGGTGTTTGTGTCCGTCGCGGGTTTTGCGTCCGGCATCGCGCAGTGCAGCTGCTTCTTGCGATGGAAGGTGATCTGGCAAAACGAGAGATGCGCCTTGTTCAAGCGCTATGCGCTCAGCTTCATCGCGCAGGCGCTTTGCTGCCGAAATCCGCACGAGAACGGGCTCGGCAGAAACGGTCGCTTCCAGCAGCTTTTGCGCCTCGTCAGACCACTCGATTTCCGATTTTTCACCGCGCGTTGAGGTGTGTTCTATCGCGTCGAGATCGGTTGAAAGTGGTAAGATGTTGAAAAGCGCATCGAAGAGCGCATTGCAGACTTCCTGCACCATCCAAGATGCACCGGAATAGCCCATGACTGGCGTGCCCGTGTGACGCCGGATTATGGCGCCCGGGAATGACACCGGAATGTAAATCGCCTTCGATCCGGCCTCAGCCAAATACATGCGTTCATTGTAAGAGCCGAACATAATCAGCGGTGGCTTCTCGGCGATCTGACGCTTTATGCCTTCGTTGTCTGACTTTTTGCCCGCGCGTCGCTGCTCGGAGAACGTGCAGGGCATACCGAGTTCATCGGAAAGATAATTGCGAATGCCACGCTCGTAGGTTTCCGACGCGACGACCGCAAAGGACGCCGTTGCGTAGAAGTCTTGTGTGACCGAGCGCCAGAGGTCCCAGGTTGGCTTTAACGTCGTGTGCTTTTCTTGCTCAATGAACGGCTCGGGATCAAGGTCCAGCATTTCTCCAAGCTTACGCAGGAAAGCGGTGGTCGAGTGAATACCAATAGGCGCTTGCAGATAGGGCCGACCAAGGTGTTCGCAGAGCAGGCGCCCGAATTCGCGGTAAAGGCAGACGTTGACTTCGCCGTTTGCGAGACGCTTCACGTCGTCAAGATGCGAACCGAGCGGGAAGGTCATGTTCACCTCCGCGCCGATGCCCTCAATTAGACGGCGAATTTCAGCCAAGTCTGATGGCATGTTGAACGTGCCATAAATCGCGCCGATGATATTAACCTTCGGCTTCGCACCTTCTTTGCGCGGCTTTGGCGGCGGGGTTTTGCCGCCCTTCGGACCGTATTCAGTCCAAAGCCATTTCAGCGCGCGATCGGCAGACTGCCACTGATCCTCGTCGATCGTTCGCGGCAGGAAACGCTGGATGTTTGAGCCCTCGGGCGTGACGCCACCACCAATCATCTCAGCGATTGAACCGGTGACGACAACCGCGGGCAGCTCTGGATCGAGCGCTTTGCGGGCCTGCTTCATTGCGCCTTCGGTGCCCTTCTGGCCGAGTTCCTCTTCGGCCAGACCTGTCACCACAATGGGCAGCTCATGCGGGGGCAGGGCATCTGTGTAGTGCAGCACAGAGGTCACGGGCAAATTTTCGCAGCCCACCGGGCCATCAATGATGACCTGTAGGCCTTTGATTGCGGTGAAGGCGTAGACCGACCCCCAGTAACCGCCGGCACGGTCGTGATCGATGATCAGGGTCATAGGCGTGCCCTCGTGGCTAAAACGTAATTCATGTGCCCACATGCCCGGCGAGCGCAGTCCGCGGGCGAAATGAAAGAGCGGTGGGTACCGGCGGAGCGAGTCATGTGCCTACCGCCTCGCCTGCATCGACGGCGTTTGTGGCTTTGCGCGTGCGTGCAGCAAACTTCTTGCGAAACGCGGATTTGTCGGCGGGCGTTGTCTCCCAGACACCAGCTTTGTCACCCATTCCGGTGTCGCCGAAGAATGCGTTCATCTTGTCGAAGCGCGCTTTGTTGGCAATTGCCCCATTGATGACCGCGCCAAGTGAACCGGCACCTGCCATGCCCATGATCGGGCGGGCGGAAATCAGATTGGTGAAGTAAAGCGACGGCGTGGCTGCCTCTTTTGCGTGCTGCACCACAGGCGTTGTGCCTATCGCGAGATCGGGCTTGAATTCTTCAAAGGCTGCGATGTCTTCTTCAAGCGACGCGCGGAAGTTCACCTCCACACCGTGGGCCTCGAGCCAATCGGCGTCTTCTGAGCTGTAGGCCGTGCATGGCGTGGCTGTTCCGACATAGCGAAGGTCCGCGCCAGCCTCGACGAGCAAACGACCGACCAGAAGCTCAGAACCTTCATAACCCGACAGGGTGATGCGCCCTTTAATCTGATTCTGTGCTATTGCCGCGGTGAGCGCTCCGCGGAACTGGTTGCGGACAGCATCCAGCGTTTTCAGATCAACATTGCAAGTCTCGCCGATGTTCTTCAGCCAGTTGTCAGTGCCATCGATACCGACGGGTGCAGACCCGACGATTGGCCGCCCGGCGCTTTCGAATTCGCGAATGGAAGCGGTGTAGAACGGATGGATGGCGGCAACTGCTGCGCAATCGAGTGCTGAATAGAGTTCGCGCCATTCCCGTACGGGCACGACGGGGCCTACCGTGAGACCAAGCGGCTGCAGGAGCGCGTTGATCATCATCGGGTCGGCGGGGAACATCTCGCCTAGAAGTGTGATCGTTGGTCGACCATCAACACCGTTACGCGGTGCCGCTACCGGACCGGATGCGGCCTCCTCGCGTGCATATTTCAACATGGCCGAAGATAGAACGTCCTTGGCTTCCGCGTGGGTTGGGACGCCAAAGCCCGGTACATCAATCGGCACGATGCGGACGCCGTCGATTTCCTTGGGCAACATCTGGATTGGAATGCCGGATGCCGTTGGGACACAGAGGTTCGTGACGATGATCGCGTCGTACTTTTCCTTTGATGCCATGCCATGCACAGCCTCGCGGATGTCTTCGTAGAGTTTGCCGGTCACCAGAGTTTCAGAACTGAACGGCACGTATCCGACAGAGCGTTTTGCACCATAGAAGTGCGAGGTGAAGGTGAGGCCGTACACGCAGCAGGCTGAGCCTGAGAGGATTGAGCCAACGCGGCGCATGCGCAGTCCAACGCGCAAAGAGCCAAAGGCCGGGCACATGGATTGTGGCTGATCATGGGGGCCTTGCGGATAGTCTCGGGCAAAGCCTTCCATCAATTCCGCATTGCCCGATGCGATTGCCTGAGCCTTCAGCTGCTCGGCACCCGCATGGCATCCCTCGCCACCGGTATCCGGTTCTGACGGCGCACTTTGCGCGTCGGCGTCTTTCACGCGTGGTGCTTTATCGAGGAGACGGATGGTCATGCCAGATGTCAGACCTCGTCGTAAATGACTTCGAGGGATTCCATCTGCACCTTGCCGGCGGCGCACATGTCTTCCTCGGTTGCGGGGATCAAGCTGAAGTTGCTGCCGACCTCTTCGGTGTCGAACAGGCCTAGCAGTTCGTCTTGGGTCAGCGGCGATGGCTGATGCGGCGGCGCAGCGACAAGATTATCTGCCAGCGTGCCGAAAAGGCTGCCCCAATCACCCTCGGGATAGCCGATGATTTGGTAGTTGGCGGATTTGCGTCGGATATCATCGTGCTGGGGAATAGCGGCAAGCACCGGAATGCCAGCGCGTTCCGCAAATGCGTGTGCTTCGCCTGTTCCATCGTCTTTGTTGATGACCATGCCGGCAACGCCGACATTACCGCCGAGCTTGCGGAAATATTCTACTGCCGAACAGACATTGTTGGCAACGTAGAGCGATTGCAGATCGTTTGAGCCAACAACCACAACCTTTTGGCACATGTCACGCGCGATCGGCAGGCCAAAGCCGCCGCAAACCACGTCGCCGAGGAAATCCAGCAGCACGTAGTCAAAATCCCAGTCATGGAAGCCAAGCTTTTCAAGCGTTTCAAAGCCGTGGATGATGCCGCGTCCGCCGCAACCGCGACCGACTTCGGGACCGCCCAGTTCCATCGCGTAGACCCCGTCGCGCTTAAAACAGACATCGCCGATAGAGACTTCTTCGCCTGCTGCCTTTTTCGCAGATGAGGTGGCGATAATGGTTGGTGTTGCACGACCACCAAACAAAAGAGATGTGGTGTCTGACTTCGGATCGCAGCCGATCAAAAGCGTCTTCTTGCCGGTTTGGGCAAGCATATATGACAGGTTGGCAAGCGTGAATGACTTCCCGATCCCGCCCTTGCCATAGATCGCTATGATCTGCGTTTCCTTTTTGACTTCGGACGGAGCCGGAACACTCGGCTCGACTGCAGCCTCTTCGCGAAGTCGGTCGACCATGCGGTCGCGTTCGGTGAGTTGAAGACCTTCGGTCATGAATAACTCTCCCATTCAAAAATCATTTTCAGCACTTCCGGATCGGAGAAGGCCTGCTCATAGCTGCCAGCCACATCCCCAACAGGCGCGACGTGGGTGATGAGCCCGTCGAGCGACAAATGCCCGTCGCTCATGAGGTCTAGAACTGCGTAGATGTCGCTTGGCTCGAACTCGGCTGCGATGCGGAACCGCGCCTGCTTCATGAAAGCCGGAGGGAATGTCAGCGATAGTGGCTCGGCGTAAAATCCAGCCAAGGTGACTTCGCCATTACGCGCTAAACGCGATACGGCGGTATTGAGGATGCGGGGATCGCCACTCGCATCAATGATAGATTTGTAGTCGCGGCGTTTATCGGTGGCCTCGCTCAATATTTCATAATCAGCAGCTTGCGCGCGGGCGGCGTTGTTTTCCCAAACGGTGGGGGCCTCGCCATCCATTGCAGCCGTTAAACGCGCCAGGAGACGGCCTAAAACACCGTGCCCTATAATGAGGTCAGGCAGCGTTTTATCGTTGAGCATAATGGCGTGATAGGCAGTTGCAGCCAATGCCAGAAGTACGCCGTTCCGCCCAACTTTTTCAGGGAGTGGAATGAGCCGTTCAGCGGGGACACTTACGGCACGCGCGTTGGCGCCGAATAATCCACGCGCGCCCGCAAAGCAATTTGCGCCCGGAACAAAGACCAAGTCGCCCGGTGCGAAGCGTGATGCGTCCGGCGCGGCCTCGATACGGCCAACAGCCTCGTAGCCAGGCACCAGTGGGTAGCCCATACCCGGGAACTCCGGCATGGTACCTTCCCACAGTAATTTCTCAGTTCCCGTTGAAATGCCGCTCCAGAGCACATTCACCCGCGCCTCGTCTTCGACAGCAGGGGTGAGCTGCATGTCGCGCAACTCCATCGTGCGCGGCTCCGTCATGACAATTGCAGTCGTATTCATTTTCGGATTTGAGACTCCATTCCGTATTGTCATTTTATAATGACACCCAATAGTGTCAATTATTATTTACACAAAGGTCGGAGATGTCACAAGCGCGCAACAATCAAACCTGTCGCAACCGGCAGGTTTGTCTTGATTTTGCGGGTGTTTTTGAAACCTGCGGCACGCAGCAGTTCGATATGGCGGGCTGCAGTGCGACATTTTCCCGAGCGCATGGCGAGTAGATACATATGAAAATACGCGCCAGCGAGTTGTTCACCGGGCGAATTCCCATCCATGGGCTCTGCGATTAACAGCGTGTCGCCGTTTGTCATGGCGCGCCGGACGTTCTTCAAAATTATAAGGGCGGCGTCGTCATCATGATCATAAAGAACACGGACGAGTGAATAGCAGTCTGGCTCTGAGGCGAGTTCGGCGTCGAAAAAGCTGCCGCCATGGCATTCGATTTTGCCCTGAAGGCCAATCCGCGTAAGTCGCGTTTCTGCTTCTTTTGCGACAGGCGGGAGGTCGATGAGACCAAGCCCCAGCTCCGGGAAGCGAGAATGGAGTGCTTCAACGAACGCACCGCTGCCGCCGCCCACGTCGAGCAAGGCACGGTGCTGCGAGAAGTTGTAGGCATCCAAAACGCCGTCAATCACCATATCTTGCGTGACACGCATGAGTTCGGAATAGCGTTCCGCATTCCGCGTGGAGACATTGGCCGGACCGCCCTCAGCGCGAACGTATGACCAGACCTTTGCGGTACGCGTTTCACGCGACGGATATCGGAGCAGTCCTGGTAGATCGGCGAGATCTTCATAAACATCTTGGTGATGCTGGATCAGCGCCCGAATACCGCCATTGGACTCCACAACTGCGCCCGTATCATCCAGTGCCCACAGACCGGACTTGGTTTCGCGCACGAGGCCGATGGCCGCTGCCGAATTAAGCAGAGCCAAAAGGCGTTCCGGTATGACACATAAGCGGTCTGCAAGGTCTTCGGTCGTTCGCTGTTGATCTCTTAAAATATGAAGAATGCCCATCTCAACGCAGGCATGCAGAACCTGGCTGTGGATGAAGCCTGACGTCAGCGCATAAAGATCGTTGGCGTTTTTGTTTGCTGTCGGTCGCGTCAGAAAAAAGCGTTGTGCAAAACGACGAAATGCGGGGTCCGCGATTTTCGCGGTTCGCCACGCGCGGTATCGCTCGTAAAGGCTTTGCCCGCGCGCTGATTTTTCCAGTAGGCCAGCGACAGGATGCTCGGAATGGATCGTATCTGCCATAATCAGGCCGCGAAACTGGCGAGTTTTTTGGGAACAAGCCGAATTGCCTCGCCCTCAATCATCTGGCGGAGCATTGGAGCGCCGGGACATTCGGGGACCGAATCGACAGCGTTGCCTACGAGCGTCTTCAATCGAATGAGTGTAGCCTCAACACCATTTTGTTCGGCATAATTCGGTTTATGATTTGCCGCGTCCTGACCGCAGGGCTTCCCGATTTCATCCGCGGTGCCCGCGATGTCGCGAAGATCATCGGCTACTTGATAGGCTGCGCCCAAGGCCGCGCCAACGGACATCCATTTTTGTGGATCGTGACCAGCAGAAACCGCGCCTGCTGCGCACGCGCCAGTGAAGAGCGATGCGGTTTTGGCGCGATGATATTCGGTGAGCGGAATGTCGTCTTCGATTTCCCAGGCTTGACCCGCCACAATGCCGTGGGGTGTGCCCACTGCGCGCGAAACAATTGCGATCAGCGGCGACGTCAGTGCGGGCGTCAACGCACATTCGCGGGCAATTGTTTCCATCGCGAGTACGATCAGGGCGTCACCTGTTAAAAGCGCAATTGGCTCACCAAACTTCGCGTGAATGGACGGCACACCGCGTCGCATACCGGCGTTGTCGAAGCACGGCATGTCATCGTGAACCAGAGAGGCGCAGTGCATCAGTTCAAACGCGACGGCTGCGGCGTCGGCGGCTTCCGGGTTTGTATCACCGCAGGCGGAAGCGACGGCTAAAGTAAGCCTTGGTCGAATTCTCGCGCCACCGGAAAACACCGCATGCTTCACCGCAGCGCAGATCGTGGGTGGTTGCGTTGTGCTCGTGGCGTGAGCGATGGCCTTTTCAAGCCCGCGATTGATGCGGTTCATGAGGTCCATGGTGGCCTCCACTTTCGTTGCAATCGTCAATTTACAACGACGATCAAAAGTGTCAATATAAATTGACAGATAGGGAGATTTACACACCGATGAACGTCTCAGCGACGATGCGCAATCGGGTGGTCGTGATTGGCGCCGGTATGGGCGGGCTTGCGGCTGCGATCCGTTTGGCGCTGGCTGGGTATGATGTTCACGTGGTTGAGAAGGAAGCACTTCCGGGTGGAAAGATGCGAACTGTCCGCACCGGTTCTTCCAACGTCAACGCAGGGCCCACCGTTTTCACGATGAAATGGGTGTTTGATCGTCTGTTAGACGGCTCGGACGCAAAGCTTGAGGACATCGTGCCGATTGCCAAAATGCAGACGCTGGCGCGGCACTTTTGGACGGACGGTGCGAGCCTCGACCTGTTCGCCGATGTGGAGGAGGCCGCCGCCGCGATTGGCGAATTTTCAGACCGACAAAATCGCGACGGTTTCCTGCGCTTTGTGACCGATAGCGAGGGCATTTTTCGATCACTGAAAGAGACCTTTATCGCCGCGCAAAGGCCGGGGCCGATTGAGTTTACACAGCGCATGGGTTTGTCTTCATTCCCTCAAATGCTTGCTATGAAACCTTTCACCACAATGTGGAAGTCGCTGGGGCAGTACTTTCCCGACCGCCGTTTACAGCAGCTTTTTGGGCGCTACGCGACCTATTGTGGATCATCACCTTTTGCGTCGCCAGCCACGTTACAACTGGTGGCGCACGTCGAGCAGGCAGGCGTCTGGAGCGTACGCGGTGGAATGGCCGGTTTAGCAAAATCTCTGGCAGACTTTGCAGCAGGCCTCGGAGTGCAGTTTCGATACGGCGCGCGGGTGACGCAGATCGAGACATCAGCCAATCGGGTAACTTCGATCGTGATGGAGGATGACACGGTTCTTCCAGCCGACTCTGTGATATTTAATGGCGATGTTTCGGCAGTTGCAGGCTTGCTCGGCACAAATATGGGCGGGCCCAAGCCGGTCCCCACTATCAAGCGGTCTTTGTCTGCAATGACATTTTGCATCGAGGCAGAGCCACAAGACTTTCAACTCGCCCATCATACAGTGTTTTTCTCCGACGCCTACAAGCGCGAGTTTGACGAGATCTTTTCGCACCGCCGCGTCCCGCAAAGTCCGACCACATACATTTGCGCGCAAGACCGCGCGGACGATGGAACACTTCTTACAAACGGCAAGGAACGGCTCCTCTGCCTCATAAACGCGCCAGCGGACGGCGACACACATACATTTTCCGAACAGGAGATTGCACAATGCCGCAAATCGATGACGTCTCTCTTGGCGCAATGCGGGATGACACTGACCGAGGACAATCTGCATCAGGTGACGACAACGCCAACCGACTTCGCAGCACTTTTTCCAAGCAGCGGGGGGGCGCTTTACGGCCGGGCGTCGCACGGCTGGATGGCGAGCTTTCAGCGGGCGGGCGCGAAGACGGCTTTGGAGAACTTCTATCTGGCCGGGGGTTCGGTGCATCCGGGACCGGGCGTACCGATGGCGGCTCTCTCGGGCATGTTGGCAGCGGAAAGCTTGGTGAAGGACCGCGTTTCGACACAACTGTTCCAGCCGGTGGCTATCTCTGGTGGTACATCGACGGCCTGAGCGATTGCGGCCAGTACGGCGTTTCGGTCATCTGTTTTGTGGGGTCTGTTTTCTCGCCTTATTATGCGTGGCGCGGGCGTAAAAATCCTGACGATCACCTCTGCTTCAACATCGCACTTTATTCGCCGACGGGAAATCGCTGGACCATGACCGAAAGGGGTTCTGCGCACGGTGAACGAACCGCAACGCGTTTTTCACTCGGCCCCAGCGATCTGGAATGGCGCGATGGCAGACTCGTTTTGAACTTCGATGAGCGGGCGATGCCTTGGCCGCGCCAGAACATGTTGCCGGAACGCATACGCGGGAAACTTACCCTGGACGCAGGCGCGATTACCCGGCGCGCGTTCACGATTGATGCCGAAGACAGGCACGGCTGGTGGCCGATTTCGCCATCTTCGCGGATCAAGGCAGAGTTTGACGGTGGCAAAATACCCGATTGGGAAGGCCACGGGTATTTGGACAGCAATTGGGGTGAGGCCGGTCTGGAGGACGCATTTATCGACTGGGACTGGGCGCGAGGCGAATTACCGTCGGGCGATACCGTGATCCTTTACGATACGCGTCGACGAGACGGCTCTGAAAAATGCCTTTGCCTGAGATACGCCGAAGACGGCTCGGTAAGCGAATTTGAGTTGCCGCAGCGCCATTCACTGGGACGAGGTTTTTGGGGTGTTTTAAGAGCTAGCCACGCTGACAATGGCCACGCACCGCGTCTGGTGCGTTCTCTTGAAGATGGTCCTTTTTACTGCCGCTCTGAGATTTTCACGCGGCTGTTGGGCGAAGACATTACGCTGATGCACGAGAGTTTCAGCGGTAAACGATTTGCCAATCCATTGGTGAAGGCGATGCTTCTTTTTCGGATGCCACGGCGGCGATAGCCTCTATGCCTGAGACTGAGAACTGGAGTTATCTTTGAGCGCGGCTGCCTTTTCGCGTGCTTCGCGCTCGGCGACGTCGCGTTTCAGCGATCTCATCTGCCAGATGTAAAAGGCGGTGAACCCCACAATGGTGAGCAGACCTTCGACCAGAATATAATTCACCCACATGGGCGTGCTCCGAACCTTAGATCGATCTTTCTTGCGCGCGCCGTCTCGTGTCTTCTGCTTTCAGCATCAGTTCCAGCATCCGCGCGGCGCGTTGATCAATCGTTTTCACTTCCGGTTCGGCAAGTAGTGCGCTGGCATCGACAAGAAAGGCAACGCTTGGATGAGGTGCGGCGCGGTTCGTGGGTATAAGTGGAAAGGGCGTTGCGCTGGCTAGCGTTATGAGACCCAGCTTTTTGCGCGTGGATGTGCTCGCGCGCATGTCGACGCTGTTGTGGTTGTTTTTGCGAATTTCATTCCCGATTGCCTGGTAGATGAGCGCCGCGGATCGGATCGCTGGACGGCAATTAAGCGGTAGGCTCGCCACTCCTGAAAGCGCGCGGCTGTAGAAACTGTCCGCAAGCGCCAGAAGGCGTTCGACACATCTTTGCAACCCTTCGCTGAGCTCGGGATTCTGAAGAAAATCTTGCGGCTCGACGCCTTCTTCTCGAAGCCATTGCGAGGGGATGTAGAGCCGACCGCGTTCTGCATCCTCCCCTACATCGCGGGCGATGTTGGTCAACTGCATGCCAAGGCCGAGGTCTGCGGCGCGCGCCAGGGAGTGTCGATCCCGGCACCCCATAATCTGCGCCATCATCACACCGACGGTCGACGCAACGCGTGCGCAATAGTCGAGCAGATCAGCTTCGGTTTCATAGTCGCGCGATTGTTCATCCCAGACAAAACCTTCGATCATGGCATCGGGGATCACCCGCGAAATACCATGCTCCGCGACCACGCCGGCAAACGCACGATCGGCGAGAATTGGATAGGAGCGGCCTGCGTAGATTGCATCCAGCCGCGCGGCCAGTTTCGCGGTGGCGGTACCATCCTCGTTGCCATCATCAACGAGGTCATCGGATGTACGGCAAAACGAGTACAAGGCTCGCGCCGCTTTCCGTGTTTTGGGCGGCAACAGGAGCGAAGCGGCATAAAACGATTTCGAGCCTGCCCGAATAGCTGCGTCGCAGGCTGCGCGCTCGTCCCGTGTAAGCTTAATTTCTGGCAGCGAGTTCGTTTGCATGGGGAACGATTTTGTCCAAAATTTTTGCCGAGGAAACGACTGCGGGTACGCCCGCGCCCGGGTGTGTGCCTGCGCCGACAAGGTAGAGGTTTTCGATCTCCTCGGACTTATTGTGCGGGCGGAACCACGCCAATTGCGTTATCAATGGTTGCATGCCGAAAGCGGCACCCTTGGTAGAGTGCAGATTATCGCGGAAGTGGAGGGGCGTAACGACCTTGG
This sequence comes from Pseudomonadota bacterium, assembly GCA_038745535.1. Taxonomy (GTDB): domain Bacteria; phylum Pseudomonadota; class Alphaproteobacteria; order Rhizobiales; family Rhizobiaceae; genus JBCDLI01. The sequence continues at coordinate 16,246 of JBCDLI010000045.1, forward strand.
ATGTTACGATCTTATCGGTGAAGCCCGGCATAACGGTCATTTCCAGACGCTCAGCGACCTTCTGTTTGTACTCTTCCTCAAAACTCTCCCAATCGGTCGTGCCCTCTAAGTTTGGCACGGGAGCCAGCACATAGAAGGTGTCGCAACCTTCAGGCGCAAGCGACGGATCTTCCGCGGTCGGACGATAAAGATACAGGCTGAAATCCTCAGCGAGGTGTTTCTTGTCGAAGATGTCTTCCAGCAAGCCGCGATAGCGTGGCCCGAGAATGATCGTATGAAGATCAACGTCCTCAAAACGCTCTGAGGTACCTAAGTACCAGACGAAAAGGCTCATCGAGTATTTGGCGCGGTCGACTTTGCGGTCCGTCCAGCGCTTTCGCTTTTGCTTGGCTAATAGATGCTTATAAGTGTGACCGGGTTCGGCGTTTGACACCACAATGTCTGCCTCAATCGTTTCGCCGGAGGCAAGACGTACGCCGCTCGCGCTACCACCCGTCACCAGAATTTCATCCACCTTTTCGGCAAGCCTGAACACACCGCCTTGGTCGCGCACAAGGTCGGCGATGCCTTCGGCGAGGGCGCCGGTTCCACCCATTGTGAAATGGACGCCCCAGATGCGCTCCATGTGCGAGATCAGGCTCATGACACTGGATGTTTTCAGCGGATTGCCACCGATAAACAGCGGGTGAAAAGAAAGCGCCATGCGCAGGCGGTGGTCTTTGATGTGTTTTGCAGCGAGCTTGTGGATCGAGCGGTCTGCGCGTCGCGCGATGAGATCGGGCAATGCGAACGCCATATCCTTCAAGGACAAGAACGGCGTATCAATCATCTTCTCGTAGCCCGCTTTGAAGCACTTTTCGGCTTCTGCGAGAAACGAGTGGTAACCTGGCAAATCATCTGGCGAGAAACGCTTGATCTCCGCCTCAACCTCGTCCTCATTTGCGAAGCAGCGATAGACGTCACCATTGTCGAACCGGATTGAATAGAAAGGGTTCAACGACTTTAGTGAGACGTGGTCTTCCATGCGCTTGCCGCAGAGGTCCCAAAGCTCTTCGTAAACGACAGGCGCGGTTATGATCGTGGGCCCGCCGTCAAAGACAAAGCCGTCTTGTTCAGTCACCGCTGCGCGACCGCCGATCCGGTCCATCGCGTCGATAAGCGTTACGCGATATCCACGCGCGCCGAGACGAACGCCTGCGGCCAGGCCGCCGAAGCCGGTGCCGATCACAACCGCATGGGGCCGGTCATCGTCGGTCGCGACCATCCCAGCCAAACGTGGTGCTTTTGAATGAATGTTCATTCGGCAACTCCCACTTTTTCGGCCACGGGCGAGGTCTCCTTTTTGGATTGAGCGATCAGTTTTTCGATTTCAGCGACGACGGATTCTGGCGACACTTCGTGAAGCAGGTGACCGCCCGTGTCGTGTGCGATCACATCTGCGTCTTCGAGACGTTCGGCAGCTTCGCGAGAAACCGAGGGCGGCACCATTTTGTCATCTTTGGCGACGATGAAACGCACCGGAATTTTTATTTTTGAAAGCTTGTCGACGAGGGGCTGCAATTCCCAATTTGCCATCATGCCAAGCGCGCCGTTCACATGGGCGGGATTGGACATCAGCGCCTTGTAAAGCTCTTTCGCCTGGTCATTGATCGGCGAATTCGTGCCGGACAGAAGGTTTGCAGCAATGCTAGTGTATTGCGCCTGCATTGCGAAAATGCGTGGCGTGAGCGGATTTGCGAACAACATCTTCGCGAGCGGCGAAAACAGCGTGTTGCCTTCGATGGGTTTGAGCGCAGCGTTTATGGTGATGATAGCGCTTGGCTCGATCTGCTTTTCTGCGACCATCTCAAGAAGGACCGCAGATCCGGCCGAATGTCCGATGCAGATGTCAGGCGCGAACTCGGCAACCTTCAAAAGTGCTTCGAGACCTGCGGCCATACCGGGAAGTGAGAGCCGCGCGTATGGTGCGCTGGCTGTGAAGCCGTGGCCGGGCAAATCGATTGCCATGACCGTGAAGTGCTCTTCGAGCGCGTCGAAAAGTGCACTCATTGAATGGGTCGCGGCGCCTGTTCCGTGGACCAGGAGAGCTGACGGCGCTTTCGCCTTCTCGCTCTTCTGGACATGCCACACAAGCCCGCCTGCTTCCATGAAGTTAGAGTGATCACTGTTTGGCCAAGCGGCCTTTAGCGAGGCCCAATCGGGACGGTCAGCGGCGGGGGTTTGATTGTTCTTGGGTGCCTCGCTCATCGACGTGCCCCTTGGTTGAAGTAGGAACCAACAACTGTCGAGATTGCGCCAGCATCCAAGCGGGGCAGGGCGCAATAATCGGCATTCATGATGTTAGCGAGATCACGTGCGGTATCGCGTGGCCGCCGCGCGATATCGATGAACACCGATGGCACTGAATTCGCGGCAGTCATTCGCGCGAGCTTTGCGGTATCGTTGGCAGCTGATTTGCGATCTGCGGTGCCATCGAGCGCTATGTTCCCGCGACCATCGGTGAGCATGACCAGCAATGGAGATTTGCCGCGCGAACGGCTTTGGATCGCAAGATCGAGACCGGCGCGAAGACCAGCTGCAAGTGGCGTTCCACCACCGCCGACCATTTCCGACAATGTGCGTTTCGCACGCACGAGTGAACGGGTTGGCTCAAGCACGATTTCCGACGCCTGACCGCGAAAGGTAATCATCGCGACGCTGTCGCGGCGCACATAGCATTGAGCAAGAAGCTGTTCGACGGCGCCCTTTGCTTCTGCCAATCGGTCCAGCGCCGTGGAGCCGGACGCATCCACCGCGAAAATCGCGATAGACTCTGTCGGCTGCTGATAACGGATATACCGGAAGTCAGCAGCGCGGACGATAGGCCTATCTGTTGTTGGCAGGCCAATGTCAGCCCGCTGGAAACGTCTCAGTTTTTGCCAAGGCGCGGCGGTGCGCAGCGTTGCGGGAACGTTAAGTCGAGCACCATGGTATGGTGGTCTTGAGACGAGACCTGCAGGTCGGCCACGCTTTGCGCCTTTGCGCATTGCGCCGGCTTTGCCGTCAATCGCGCGGTTGCTGGCAGATGTTCCTTTTGGTGTGCGCTGGTCGATTTTGATTTGGCCACTTTGGGAAGCTTCAACCAGCATCTCTTGAAGCGCTTCGAAATTGATCCCGGGCGTTTCAGCCTCGCTCCCATCGTGGTCATTTTGATCGCGCGGTGGTTCCGGCCTGTTGTCAGAGGGCTCTGCGCTTTGCGGCTCCGGTGCAGCCTGCTGTTCGGGCTGCGCTTCTGGTTGTTGACGCGTCAAATCAATGCCGAGCGCGATCTCAATCGCTTCGGCGATATCGTCGGCGTCGACCTCTTTGCGCCCATCGAGAACTGCCGACGCTTTTGCGAGCGCGCAAGCGTTTAGAGTTGGCCGCAGTGTTTCATGGCCGAGAGTAAGTGAGATTTCTGCTGTTAGTTTTGCAGCCGCATCCGGTACAAAGACGTCGTGCGATAACTCGTGCTTGTTGCGGGGTGTCTTTTGCTCCTCGTACTCGCCAATTGCATTCCACGGTACGAAACGCAGATCGACCGTAACGCTCGCACGTTCTCTTAATGAGGGGACAAGCTCTTCATCGTCGCCGTCACTTTCATCGCACAGGACAGCGGTGATCCTCGCCGGTCTGTCGTCCAAATGCGCAGCGATGATGGAAGCTGAGAGCGTTGGCAGGCGTTCAGCATTTGCTATGATCAAAGTCGTGGCGCTGCTGACGGAGAGAAGTCCGGGATCGGACACCTGTTTTCCGGCATTAAGGCTCGCCGGGATGTCGACCGAAGGAACCA